>NZ_JBIYCY010000007.1:0-310684 GCF_044908235.1 Rhodococcus sp. 27YEA6
TTCATGGGGATGCCGGCGGCGACGGCGGCTTGGCGGGCGGGCATCTGGCCGGCGCCGGCGGTGAGGACCTGTCCCATGATGACGTAGTCGACCTGCTCGGGTGCGACTCCGGACTTGTCGAGGGCGCCCTTGATGGCGATGCCGCCGAGGTCGGACCCGGAGAGGTCTTTCAACGATCCGAGGAGTCGACCCATCGGGGTACGAGCTCCCGCGACAATCACAGTGGTCGTGTCGGTCATGCCAGTTCAACTTTCAGTTCGGTGCCGGTTGCGGCGACTACGTCTTCGACGCTGACATCGGGGGCGAGTTCACGCAGGACGAGTGGGCCTTCGTCGCTCACGTCGATGACGGCGAGGTTGGTGATGATCCGATTCACCACGCCCTGGCCGGTCAGGGGCAGGGTGCACGCGTCGACGATCTTGGGGTTGCCGTCGCGGTCGTTGTGCTCCATGACGACGATGACACGCCGGGCACCGTGGACCAGGTCCATTGCGCCGCCCATGCCCTTGACCATCTTGCCGGGGACCATCCAGTTTGCGAGGTCACCCGTCTTCGACACCTGCATACCGCCGAGGACTGCGGTGTCGATGTGGCCGCCGCGGATCATCCCGAACGAGAGGGCCGAATCAAAATATGCTGCACCGGGGTTGACGGTCACGGTCTCTTTGCCGGCGTTGATGAGGTCAGGATCGACGTTGTCCTCGGTGGGATACGGTCCGGTGCCGAGAATTCCGTTCTCCGAGTGCAGGACCACACGAACGTCCGAGCCCAGGTATCCGGGAATCAGTGTGGGAAGGCCGATTCCGAGATTGACGTACTCCCCGTCGATCATCTCTGCAGCCGCCCGCGCTGCCATCTGCTGGCGCGTCCAACCCGTCACTGTCACTGGTGCGGTCATCGTGAGGTTCCTTCCGAAGCGCTGACGGTTCGCTTTTCGATTCGCTTGTTCTGAGGGCCGGTGTGCACAATTCTCTGCACGAAGACTCCGGGCAGGTGCACCGATGCCGGGTCGATTTCACCGGGCTCGACCAGACGTTCCACCTGCGCGATGGTGACCCGTCCCGCCATCGCGGCGAGCGGGTTGAAGTTCATCGCGGTCTTGTCGAACACGAGGTTGCCGTCGGTGTCTCCGAGAACGGCGTGCACGAGTGCGTAGTCGGCGTTGATCGCCTCTTCCATCACGTAACGCTTGGTTCCGAAGACGCGAGTCTCCTTCGGAGGCGATGCAATAGCGATCGAGCCGTCGGCGTCGTAGCGCCACGGCATTCCGCCGTCGGAGATGGGGCTACCCACTCCGGCCGGTGTGAAGAATGCCGGGATTCCGGTTCCGCCGGCGCGCAGACGCTCAGCGAGCGTTCCCTGCGGCGTCAGTTCCACTTCGAGTTCGCCGGCCAGGTACTGCCGGGCGAACTCCTTGTTCTCACCGACGTACGACGCGGTCACTCGTCGGATACGGCCGGCGCTCAGCAAGATTCCGAGACCGTGATCGTCGACGCCGCAGTTGTTGGAGAACACCTCGAGCTCGGTTGCACTCGTAGCTGCGATCGCGTCGATCAACACGTCGGGGATGCCGCACAAGCCGAATCCGCCGACAGCCAGCGTTGCGCCGTCGACGATGTCGGCGACCGCCTCCGCTGCGGACTCGTACACCTTTGCTGTCATGTTCTCTCCCTGCCAAGCGTTCATTGAGTAGACACTCACTCACTTCGATATCCAGTGAACTATCTCCAGTTCACAGGTTCAAGGAATCTCGAACATCAACCGAGAACTGATCGACTACTGATCGTCTGAAGGAATTTCGTTCATTGAATGGACGCTAGGATGGCTGCATGCCAACTCACGGGCAATCGCCGGCCATGGTCGCGCGGGTGGCTGCACTTCTGCGAGCCCTCGGCGCGTCCGAACCAACGGGCACTTCCACCACGGAATTGGGCAAGGTCACCGGCCTCGCTCGGCCCACTGCGCACCGACTGCTCACGTCCCTGGCTGCCGAAGGACTGGTCGACCGTGACGCACGAACCGGTCGGTGGTCTCTCGGCCCAGAGTTGTACCTCCTGGGGGCGGCGGCCGGAAATCGGTACGACATCACCGACCGGGCCCGCGACGTCGTCGACGAACTTGCCCGGGTCACGGGGGAGAGCGCCTTCCTGTCGGCACGCCGAGGTGACGAGACCGTCTGCATCCTGAGTCAGGAAGGCAGTTTTCCACTGCGATCTCACGTGCTGCACGAGGGGAAGCGATTCCCGTTGGGGGTCGCGTCGGCGGGGCTTGCCATCTTGAGCCATCTACCGACGCGGGATGTCGACGACTATTTCGCCCGAGTGAATCTGGAATCGGAATGGGGTGAGATCCACAGTGAGGCATCAATCCGTGAGCGAATCGAGTCGACGCGTGTCACCGGGTACGCGGTCAATCCAGCCCTCATCGTCGAGGGAAGCTGGGGGATGGGTGCCGCGGTGTTCGATCGCAACGGTCGCCCGGCCTGGGCGCTGAGCCTGACCGGAGTGGAAACACGCTTCCGGCCCGCGCGTCATGCCGAGTTGGGAACGCTGCTCCTCGAGCACGCTCACACACTGTCGAACCGATTGAAAACGCATGCAGTGAACTAACTTTCGGGAACCAGGTCTTGTGCAGTAGTAGTTTTTGCCTTCGTGCGCACATGTGCCTTCTCGCCTTGCGGGCCGAAAAGATGCAAGATTTCCACCACCTGTTCATCGGCAGGCCCGAACCAGTGGGGCTCGGCAGTGTCGAACTCCGCGACTTCCCCGGGGTGTAAGAGAACCTCGTTCGCCCCCAGGATGAGACGCAGATCCCCGGCGAGGACGTAGAGCCATTCGTAGCCGGCGTGGGTGACCAGCTTCGGTGGACGCGGACCGATCACCTGCTTGAAGACCTGCACGCGGCCGGGATAGCGCGTCAACGGAACGACGGCACTGCCGTTCTTGCGTCGGCTCGGGGTGAGATGGACCCGAGGATCGCCCGTAGCGGGGGCGCCGACGAGTTGGTCCAGCGCGACCCGGTGCGCTCGGGCAAGCGGCAACAGCAGATCGAGGGTGGGACGACGCTTCCCCGATTCGAGGCGTGAGAGTGCGCTGACAGAGATGCCGGTGGCTTCGGACAGGCCCTCGAGGGTCAATCCGCGATCGCGTCGGAGCGTGCGCAGTCTCGGTCCGATATCGGTGATCAACTGCTCGAATTCAGCATCCATGCCGTCCATCTTTGCAGTTTCCGCAAAATTCTTACCGACTTCGGACGCTGGAGAGCAACGATCCTTTCGACAGTCGAGTACGGCAGAGCACTTCGAGAGATGGAGTCCGACCATGAAACCTTCGAGCGGGATCGAACCGCAAGTGATCGGACTTGATGCACGGCGGCGATGGGGCATCCTGGCGATCTGCTGCACGAGCCTGTTCGTCGTCGGGTTGGACACCACCATCGTCAACGTGGCCCTGCCGACGATCGGTGAGGGATTTCGCGTGGGAACCCGTGGTCTGGAATGGGTCGTCAACGCATACACACTCGTCCTGGCGAGCTTGCTGATCTCGTCCGGAGCAGTGGCCGATCGTTTCGGCAGGAGACGAGTCTTTCAGATCGGTCTGGTGGTTTTCGGGGTGGCGTCGATTGCCTGCGCGCTCGCTCCGTCCGTCGAGATGTTGATCGCGGCGCGGATCGTCCAAGGCGTCGGCGGGTCGATGCTCAGTCCGGTTGCCTTGGCGATCGTCGTCAACGTGATGACCGACCCGAAGGAGCGGGCCAAGGCAATCGGGGTGTGGGCCGCGGTCTTCGGCCTGAGTATGGCGGCAGGGCCGATCGTCGGCGGCGTGCTCATCGAAAGTTTCGGCTGGCGATCGGTTTTCTGGATCAACGTGCCGGTGATCTTGGCCGTGCTCGTCTTGACTGCTGTGTTTGTTCCGGAGTCCCGAGCGCAGCAGTCGCGACGACTCGATCTTCCCGGTCAGTTGCTACTGGTGATTCTTGTCGGCGGGGCGGTTGCCCTTCTGATCGAGGGTCCGCGAATCGGATGGTTCTCTGCCGCGGCGACGGCAGGGTATGTCGTTGTTGCTGCAGCGTTGGCCGCATTCATCCGCGTCGAATCACGCAAGCGCGAGCCGCTGATGGATCTGGCGCTCTTTCGTCGCAGAACGTTCTCGTCGGCTGTGGTCGGCGCTGTCGTGGTGTTCGTAGCGTTGAACGCGACGCTACTGCTCGGCACGTTCTACTTGCAGCACTCCCGCGGAATGAGTCCGGCACTGGCCGGCGCGATCACCCTTCCGATGGCTGTTGCGGCAACGGTCTGCGCGCCGTTGTCCGGAATACTCGTCGGACGCTTCGGCCCGCGGCGGCCGCTTCTCATTGCTGGTAGCTTCACGACACTCGGTGGGCTGTGCCTGGTCTCGCTCGACAACAATACGGCGATTCCGATGCTCTTGGCCGCTTACCTGTTCCTCGGTATCGGATTCGGGTTCTCGAATGCCCCGATCACCAACACCGCCGTCAACGGGTTGCCGAGATCGCAGGCGGGGCTTGCTGGTGGAATAACCTCCAGTGCACGCCAATTCGGTGCTGCTCTCGGTGTTGCGCTGGCCGGTGGCATTATCGGCGGCAGTGCATCGGTGGATGTCGCGCAGGCATCGAGGTCGGGATGGATCCTGGTTGCCGGATGTGGGATCGCGGTCCTGGTGATTGCACTCGCATCTCGGAATTCCGAGGAACTCCCCGGCTGATCACCTCGCGTGTTCGTGCGAGCTTCACCCTGCGCGGGTGATTCCAAGCGCGTGCCCAACCGATACAGATGATGGGGTATCAGATCGTCGTATCCGAGCGGGGAGTGCCATGTGCCAGACACCTAAGGACGCAACACCGGCCACAGTCACGGCGAATCGCGAGGCAGTCGCACGGTATGCCATGGACGACCGGCAGGATTTTGCCGACGCGGATCGAGGATTGATCGCTCCGTTGCCGGGCAAGGTTGTCGCCGATGACGGGCATACGGTCTTCGATCCCGATGCGATGGCATACCTCGGTGACGATGTTGCCGCGCCGGAGACAGTCAATCCGAGCCTGTGGCGTCAAGGACAACTGATGCGCCGAGGTGGTCTGTATCAGGTGACGGATCGCCTTTACCAGGTACGGAACAACGACCTGGCAAATTTGACGGTTGTCGAAGGTGGCGAGGGACTGATCGTCATCGACTGTATGGCGGGGGTCGAATCGGCGCGCCAGGGTATGAAGATGATTCGTGAGCACGTCAGCGACAAGCCAGTTTCGGCGATCATCTACACGCACACCCACATCGACCACTACGGCGGAGTCAAAGGGATCGTCGATCTGGACGACGTGACGTCCGGGCGAGTTCCGATCATCGCACCGGGCACGATCGCGTCGTTCGACAAGTTCGCGATCGGGGAAAACGTCGTCGCCGGAAATGCCATGGCGAGACGGTCCTTCTACGCCTTCGGTGGATTGCTCGATCTCGATGCCAAAGGGATGGTTACCTGCGGCATCGGCACGATCAGCACGAAAGGTCCACTTGTCTCGTATATTTCCCCCACTGACAGCATCACGGAGACCGGAACGAAGCGTGAGATAGCCGGTCTGGAATTCGAGTTCCTCTACGCGCCGGATACCGAGGCCCCGGAGGAAATGCACATCTGGATCCCCGAACTCGCCGCGCTGACCTGTGCGGAGAACGCCAATCATTCGCTCCACAACATCCAGACCTTAAGAGGTGCGCGCACTCGCGACGCTCGGAACTTCGCGCGGTATCTGGACGAGACTCTCGAACGGTGGGGAGACGACGCGACTGTTCACTACGGACCGCACACGTGGCCGGTGTGGGGTAACGAGAACCTGGTGCCGTTCATCGAATCGCAAAGGGACACTTACAAGTACATTCACGACCAGGCACTCCGTCTCGCGAACAAGGGGTACACGCCGCTCGAAGCTGCCGAGGTGATCGAACTACCGGACGAACTCGGGCGCAAGTGGTACAACCGCGGATATCACGGCACTTTGCACCACGACGTTCGCGCCGTGTACACCAAGGAACTGGGAATGTGGGACGGCGATCCGGTGTCGCTTCATCCGCATCCGCCGGTCGAATCGGCGAAGAGGTTCGTCGATCTCCTTGGCGCGCAGAAGATCCTGGACGAGGGCAAGCGCGCATTCGACGCCGCGGACTACCGATGGGCGGCAGAGATCCTGCACAAGTTGGTGTTCGCGCAACCGGAGAACACCGAAGCGAGGAATCTGCAAGCCGACGTCTACGAGCAGATGGGTTATCAAGCCGAGGGGCCGCAGTGGCGTGGGATCTATCTCTCGGCCGCATTGGAACTACGCGAGGGCGCCCAGCCTGCCCCGTACGTCACGGCAAGTCAGGACAGTGTCCTCGCGATGCCCATCGACATCCTCTTCGACTTCGTTGCAATACATCTCATCGGCGACAAGGCCACCGACGCGGAACTGCGGATCGATTTCGTGTTCACCGATCGCGGCGACGAGGCATGGACTGCGTGGGTCAAGCGCGGTGTCCTCAATGCACGTAAGGGTGCGTCACCGAACACACAACTGACGGTCTCGGGCCCGAAAGCGGCACTCGTGGGAGCGCTTCTGCAACCGGGCGCGGCCGCCGAACTGGCCAAGGCCGGGAAGATTTCGCTCGACGGAGACGAATCAGCGCTCGAGACGCTGGGAGGGTTGCTCGATACCTTCGATCCCAGTTTCAATATCGTCACGCCGTAACGAAGGGATAGTTTTCGATGTGTACACGCTTGGTCTACTTGGGGCCCAACGACACTGTGATCACTGCTCGATCGATGGATTGGAAGGTCGACCTCGGAACAAACCTCTGGGCTTTCCCGCGCGGCATGACCAGAGGGGGCTGCGCAGGTCCGAACTCGATACAGTGGACGTCGAAATACGGAAGTGTTGTCGCGACGGCCTACGACATGTGCACGACCGACGGGGTCAACGAGGCTGGACTGTCTGCCAATCTCTTGTGGTTGGTCGAGTCCGAGTACCCGACGTATGACGGTTCGACCCCGGGATTGTCGATCGCGGCGTGGGCGCAATACGTCCTGGATCGCTTTGCGACAGTTCAGGAAGCGGTCGAAGTACTCGCGTCGGAACCGTTCACGGTAGTGACCGCTGCCGTTCCCGGCGAAGACCGCCTCGCAACGCTGCACATGTCGCTCTCGGACGCCGGGGGAGACAGCGCGATCATCGAGTACGTCGGTGGACGCCCGACGATTCATCACAGCCGTGAGTACCAGGTGATGACCAATTCGCCGATCTTCGATCAGCAACTCGCCGTCAACGAGTACTGGAAGCAGATCAACGGGACCGTCATGCTGCCCGGAACAAACCGTGCCGCTGACAGATTCGCTCGGGCGTCGTTCTATGTCGATGCGATACCGCAGACGGACGATCCGCGGGCGGCGTTGGCATCCACCTTCAGTGTTATTCGGAATGTGTCGGTGCCCCTGGGGATTTCGACTCCCGATGAGCCCAACATTTCATCGACCCGTTGGCGCACCGTCGTCGATCACAAACGCACGCTCTATTTCTTCGAGTCGGCGATGACGCCCAATACCTTCTGGGTGGACGTGGCGTCGATGGATCTCGCGGAAGGGACACCCGTCCGAAAGCTCGGACTCGGACCGAACGAGAGCACCGTCTATTCCGGTGACTCCACTGACCAGTTCGAACGGGCGGAGGCATTCACGTTCGCGGGAGCATAAGGCTTCGGGGCGTAGTAAAAATCCAATCGTGAAACTTCTTGACATTTCGACTCCGTTCAGATGAAACTTTGTTGCATATTCGGGTTTCGTCAACGGAGGACGGCATGGGCATCACAGTGCAGACACGGAACGATGGTGCGCAGCTCAAACGGCGCAGGGCGCTCGTCGCCGGCTCCGTCGGAAATTTCATCGAGTGGTACGAGTTCGGTGTGTACGGGTTCTTCGCGACGATCATCGCGTCGAACTTCTTCAGCGCCGACGGCTCCGGCGACCTCGAAAGCCTGATCAAGACCTACGCGTCGTTTGCGTTGGCGTTTTTCTTCCGCCCAGTGGGGGCCGCGCTGTTCGGTCGACTCGGTGACCGCATCGGCCGACGTCCCACCCTGGTGATCGTTCTTCTGCTGATGTCGGCTGCGACGACCCTGATCGGTGTGCTCCCCACCTACGAGAGCGTCGGAATTCTGGCACCGCTTCTCCTGACGGTCCTTCGAATTCTGCAGGGATTGTCGGCCGGTGGTGAGTTCGGCGGTGCAGTGTCGGTGATGACCGAGTTCGCTCCGCCCGGACGACGTGGGCTGTACGGCTCGTGGCAGTCGTTCACCGTCGCACTCGGACTGCTCGCCGGTGCGGGGATCGCAGCACTCCTCGCCACTGTCCTCGACCCGGGACAGCTCGGTGACTGGGGCTGGCGCATTCCGTTCCTCCTTGCACTTCCGATGGGTCTGGTTGCTCTGTGGCTCAGGCTCCGCCTCGAAGAAACGCCGTCGTTCGAGCGTGCTCGATCAGTCCAGTCCGAACCGACAGCTGATGAAGCGGCGCCTGTAGTGCAGCCGACTGTCGGAGAGACAGCCAAGGCGATTCTGCTCGGAATCGGGCGGTTGATGGGGTGGTCTGCTGCCGGTTACACGTTCCTCGTCGTGATGCCGACTTATCTTCAGAGTTCACTCAACGCGACTTTCCATCAGGCACTTGTTGCTTCCGTGCTCGCCAATGCGGGCTTCGCGGTGACCATTCCGATCGCGGGCGGACTCAGCGATCGCATCGGACGACGCGCGGTCATGCTCACCGGCACCGTGATAATTCTGGTCTTGGCTCTGCCGCTGCTCAACGTCCTGCAGAACGAGCAGACGTCTTTGACAGCCAAGGGATTTGCAGTGTTTGCCGCCGGCGCCGCAGTGGGACTTGTTGCCGGACCCGGACCCGCCATGCTCTCCGAGATGTTCCCCACCTCGGTTCGGTACACCGGATTGGGACTCGCATACTCCCTGTCCAACGCGGTCTTTTCGGGCTGCGCCGGTTTGATCATCACGTGGCTGATCAAGGAAACGTCCAATCTCGATATTCCGGCCTACTTCGTGATGGCAACGTGCGCCGTCAGTGCGATCGCCTTGAGTACCTTGCGAGGAAATGCCCACAAGCGGGCACTCGTCGACTGACCGCAGCTTTTCCGAATGCCGAAACGATCCGAGTAAGGGATATTTCATGAGAGTCATCGGCCTGATGTCCGGTACTTCGTACGACGCTATCGATGCTGCCGCAGCAGACATCCGGATCGACGGGGACACTCTTGTGCTCACCCCACTGGGCATGGTCAGCGAACCGTATTCCGGTGAGTTGCGGGCTGCGGTGGCGGCTGCGGTACCGCCGGCGTCCACCACTGTCGGTCAGATCTGCCAACTCGACACCGAGATCGGACAGGCATTTGCGGCCGTCGCTGCGCGGGCGAACGAGGAACTGTGCGGTGGCAGTGCGGAATTGATCTCCTCACATGGTCAGACGATGTTCCACTGGGTCGAAGGAGCGCAAGTAAAAGGCACTCTCCAGCTCGGGCAGCCGGCCTGGATAGCCGAGAAGACCGGATGCACGGTCGTGTCGGACCTGCGCTCTCGCGACGTGGCGACGGGTGGTCAGGGCGCACCACTGGTCAGCGCATTCGACGTATTGTGGCTCAACGGAAGAACTTCGGGTTCCGTCGCGCTCAATCTCGGTGGCATCGCGAACGTCACTGCTCCGGGAGGCGTCCCGACATCGACGGCAGATGGTGCCGCAGTACCGATTGCCTTCGACACCGGCCCCGCAAATGCGCTGATCGACGCTGCGGTCAGCGAATTCACCGCGGGGGAGCAGTGGTTCGATCTCGGAGGTGCTCTGGGCGCAGCCGGCACACCGAACGTCGATCTGCTCGCACAACTACTGAGCGAACCGTATTACGCGCAGCCCGCTCCCAAGAGCACAGGCAAGGAATTGTTCCATCGGGACTACCTACTCGCCGCACTGCGGGGCTACGAATCCTTGTCTCTGGCCGACATCGTCGCGACACTGACTGCACTGACCGCCCGGACCGTCGCCGATTCCGTCAAAGCGCTGGCGGCTACCGAAGTGGTGGTGTCAGGCGGTGGCACCAAGAACCCGACGTTGATGGCGATGCTCCGTGACGAACTGGGCGACATCGCGCTTGTCCCTTCGGACGAGCTCGGCGTCACTTCCGACATCAAGGAAGCATTGGCTTTCGCGGTTCTCGGCTATCTCACCGCACACGGATTGCCTGGAAGCATCGCTTCGTGCACCGGTGCGCGTCACGCCAGTGTGCTCGGATCTCTGACGCCAGGAAGCCGTGGGCTGCCTAGAATCACATCGGTGCCGTCAGCTCCGAAAACGATGCGAATCGAGGCGTTATGACTTTGGACCGGAGTGCTCCGGCGTCCGTCGACCTGCTTGCTCGTATTCGTGCATCACTGAGTAGCCTCTCGCCTGCCGAGCTGCGGATCGCCGAAATCATCGAAGCCGACCCCAGTCTGGCCTCCACCCTGACGGTCAACGACCTCGCCGAACGAGCGTCGACAAGCACGGCGACAGTGGTCCGCACAGCCAAACGACTCGGTTTCGAGGGTTATCCACAGCTTCGTCTCGCGCTGGCGGCGATCAGCGGGTCCGGTACAGAGAACACGATCCCGCTCGGTGTGGACATCGTTGCTGCCGACTCGGCCGGTGAGGTGATGGCCAAGCTCGCCGAGTTCGAATCCGAACAACTCAAGGGCACGGCGCAATTGACAGATCCTGCTGCGCTCGAAGAAGTTGTGTCCCGGATTCGATCCGCCCGCCGCGTCGAGGTCTACGGCATCGGCGCCTCTGGCATCGTCGCGCAAGACCTCACGTTGAAGCTCTCTCGCATCGACGTCAACTGCCGGGTTCATCTCGACCGAGACGCGGCCATGGTCAGCGCCAGCTTGCTCGGACCGGACGACATCGCAGTGGGGATCTCACATTCGGGTGAGACTTCGGATGTCGTGGAACCACTTGCCCTTGCCCGTCGAACCGGGGCGTCGACGGCTGCGATCACCGGAGGGGCACGATCGACGCTCGCCGTGCAGTCACATCACGTTCTGCTCACTGCCGGTAGAGAATTCGGTTTCCGATCGGCTGCGATGGCAAGCCGCACCGGTCAGCTGTTGGTAGTCGACACAATTTTTGCGATGGTGGCGCACTCGCTGCCCAGCGCACTCTCTGCTCTGCAACGAAGCCATGATGCCATTGCTTCGAAGCGGCACTGACGAGGAGTCGTCGCTGTGAGTACTGACGAGGAGTCGTCGCTGTGAGTACTGACGAGGAGTCGTCGCTGTGAGTACTGACGAGGAGTCGTCGTAATGAATATCGATCGAGGAGGACTCGCCACAATGCAATTGGAAATGCTCTCCACCGAGAGACCCAACCCTCTGACCCGCGATCTCGATGTCATGTCGGTGTCGGGTCTGCTGACGGTGATGAATCAACAGGACGCAATCGTGGCCGGCGCGGTGGCAGCGGTACTACCCACCATCGAAGCCGCAGTCGACTTGATCGTCGCGGCCCGAGCACAAGGTGGTCGACTGATCTACCTGGGAGCGGGGACAAGTGGGCGTCTGGGAGTTCTCGACGCGGTGGAATGCCCTCCGACGTTCGGGACCGATCCGGGCGAGGTGATCGGCATCATCGCCGGTGGCCCTGGAGCGTTTCTGAACGCCGTCGAGGGGGCAGAGGACGATCCGCGAGCGGCTGGGGTCGATCTCGACGCAATCTCGTTGAACGCCAACGACGTCGTGGTGGGTCTGGCTGCCAGCGGTCGTACCCCCTACGTCATCGGGGGACTCGATCACGCCCGCGAACTCGGCGCTGCAACAGTGGCAGTCTCGTGCAACCGGAACGCGGCAATGAGTTCTCACGCCGGCGTGGCCATCGAAGTGGAGACCGGCCCCGAAATCCTCACCGGATCGACGAGGCTCAAGGCCGGAACTGCGCAGAAGATGGTGTGCAACATGCTCTCCACGGCGAGTATGGTTCGCTCCGGGAAGGCATTCCACAATCTGATGGTCGATCTTCGGCCGACCAATGCCAAGCTTGTCGATCGTGCGAACCGGATCGTCGCGGCAGCCACCGGAGTCGATACCGAGATCGCTGCGGAGACCATCGACAATGCCGATGGTCATGTGAAGGCAGCGGTCGTCATGTTGTTGGCCGAATGCGACTTCGCCGAAGCAACCGAACTGTTGGACCGCGCTTCGGGTTCGGTACGTGAGGCCATCGTCGGAGCCGGCAAGAGCAGTGAGGAAGTCTGAATGGAAATCGTCATAGTTCCCAGTCCGGAGGACGGCGGGCGAATCGCTGCCGATATCGTTTGCGGCGCAATCGAAAACGGAGCGCGGACGCTCGGCCTCGCGACCGGATCGTCACCGCTGCACACGTATCGAGAGCTGATCAAGAGGCATCGAGAATCGGGAGTGTCGTTCGCGGCGATGAGCGCGTATCTTCTCGACGAGTATGTAGGTCTCACGTCCGATCAGCCGCAGTCCTACGCGCACACCATCCGCACGGAACTCGTGGATCACCTCGACATCGACAATGCGCGAGTGTTCAGCCCCGACGGCGGGGCCGCGGATCCCAGTGACGCGGCCCGGCGTTACGACGCTGCCATCGCCGAAAACGGTCCCATCGACGTGCAGATCCTCGGCATCGGCCTGAACGGACACATCGGTTTCAACGAGCCCTCCTCCTCGCTTGCATCGCGCACCCGAGTGAAGACCTTGACCGAGAGGACCCGCGCCGACAATGCACGGTTCTTCGCAGACCCAGCCGACGTACCGCATCATGTGATCACGCAAGGGCTCGGAACCATCAGGGATGCAAGGCATCTCGTCCTGATCGCGGACGGCGCCCGCAAAGCGCCCGCCGTCCGGGCCGCGGTCGAAGGTCCGGTCTCGGCATTCTGCCCGGCGTCGGTGCTGCAGCTGCATCCACACGTGACCGTCATAGTCGACGAGGCAGCTGCCGGCGAACTCCAACTAGCGGACTTCTACCGCTACACAACCGAGCACAAGCCTGCAGAGCAAGGTTACTGAAAAGCGGGCTGCTGAAAGCGGACTTGATCTCCAGCGCAGTTGAGGTCCTAGCCTCGGGGGATGATCAACGCCAGAGGTCCAGCGGTATCCCCGCCTGCGGCGCCCCGATTCTTCTCACCACCGCTCAGTGTCGCGATCGTCGGAGCGGGGCCGGCGGGAATCCACGCCGCCGGCGCTCTCGCCGAACTTGCGCCCGGCACCAAGACAGACGTGTTCGAGCGTCTACCGACGCCGTACGGACTGGTGCGCTACGGTCTCGCACCAGGGCACCCCGAGTCCGAAAAGTTCGCCCATTCTCTGCACACCACGCTGGTCGCCAGTGAGTTCCGGCTGTTCTGCAACGTGGAGATCGGAAAGGACCTTTCCGTCGATGACCTACGTTCGTCCTACGATGCCGTGATCATTGCAACCGGTGCGCCGCGGGATGCACCTCTCGACATTCTCGGCGTCGAGCTTCCAGGTTCTTTCGGTGGCGCCGAGTTTGTCGGTTGGTACAACGATCACCCGGACAGCTCGCCGCAGTGGCCGCTGAACGCGGAATCGGTCGCAGTGATCGGAGGTGGCAACGTCGCACTCGACGTCACCCGTATGCTCCTCGCCGAGGCGCAATCGCTGCAGGCCACGGACGTCTCCGACCAAGTTCGGGAAGGGATCGCCGGCAGTCGAGTTCGCGAAGTACACATCTTTGTCCGGCGCGGACCAGCCGACGCTCGCTTCTCCCCGAACGAGTTGCGCGCTCTCGGTGAACTACCCGGCGTAGATGTTGTCGTCGATTCTGTCGATGTCGTACCGGACCGGCATGTCGAGCGGATGACCAAACAGTTGGTGCACACCCGACTGGCAGTCGAGACACTCCGTGGTTTCGCGGACACTGCGCCTGCCGACCGAACTGCCCAGCGTCGAGTTCACCTGCACTTCTACCGACAGCCCGTGGAGATTCTCGGCAACGGGAAAGTCGAGGCACTCCGCGTCGAGCGGACAGTCCCGGACGGATACGGTCACGTCACCGCTTCGGGTATCTGTACCGACTATCCGGTTCAAGCTGTGTACCGGGCAATCGGATTTCTCGGGACGCCACTTGCCGGGGTGCCTTTCGATCACGGACGCGGCAATGTTGCGCACCAGGGCGGCGCAGCGGTCGACGAGAGCGGCTCGCCGATCGCAGGTTTGTTCGTGACGGGCTGGATGAAGCGAGGTGCCGCCGGGCTGATCGGTGCGGCTCGGCCTGATGCACGCCAAACCGTCGAAACCTTGCTGCGACAGTTGGATTCGGCATACGAGCGTCGAGCCGGCCACGGCCGGATCGCGGAGGTCCTCAGGGCCGGCAGAGTGGTGCCCGTCGATTGGGACGGATGGCTTCGCATCGATGCCGCCGAACGTGCCCTCGGTGTGAAGCATGGGCGTGATCGGATCAAAATCAAAGAGCGCGACGAACTCGTTCGCATCGGCACGGAGTCGGCAGTTCACGCCGAATAGATTCGCTGGGGTCTGGAGTACCACCGGGGTTACGCTGAAGTGAGTCACTCCGATTCATTGTGATCGAGGTGCGGAACAGAAGTGTCATGAATGAACGTGGTGCGCAGGCCAGTGACGCGACAATCGCGAGCGGGCCCCTGACCGAACGGGGCACCGTCACCGAGTTGCGCCCCTCAACGCTGCCGGTGATGCGTGACGGCCAGAACGGTGCAGACGGCCTCGGCCGCCTTGTGGCGGATTGGGAGGAGGGACGAACCCCGTCCGACCTGAGCGACTATCTGCCTGATCCAGCCAAGATTCGTCGGGCGGCGCTGATCGAACTGGTCGGAATCGACATGGAGTACCGCTGGCTGAAAAATGATTGCCCGAAACGGCTCACGGATTACTGTGCCGAGTATCCCGAATTACTCGAAGAACCATTACCGGCCGAGCTCCTGTACGAGGAGTTCCGGCTGCGGAAGCAGGGTGGGGAGGACGTCGCAGCAGCCGAGTACCTCAGCGAGTTTCCCTTGCAGGCAGAGAGTTTCGAGCAGATGTTCGACCGTGATTCGATGGCCGGTCGCGAAGACGTGATGATGTTGGGACTCTCGGGTTTCGACGAGTTCGAAATCGGGCAGCACCTGGACGATTTCGAACTGGTGTTGGAACTCGGGCACGGCGCATTCGCCCGAGTGTTCCTCGCTCGGCAACTCTCGATGCAGCGGTGGGTTGCGTTGAAAATCTCGCGCAACATTGGAGTCGAGCCACAGACTCTCGCCCAGCTCGACCATCCCAACATCGTCCGGGTCTTCGATCAACGGCTGCTCGAGGAACGCGCACTGCGAGTCCTGTTCATGGAATACGTGCCGGGTGGGACCCTGCTCGACGTGGTCAAACTTGTCCGCGTGACACCGCAGGCCCAGCGGTCCGGACAACTACTTCTCGACGCCATCGACAAGACCCTGGCGAAGAAGGGAGAGATGAAGCCCAGCGAGACGAGCCTGCGGAGCGAGATCGCTGCGATGTCGTGGCCGGAGACCGTGGCCTGGATGGGGATGCGACTGGCCGATGCCCTCGAGTATGCGCGTGAGCACGGCGTATTACATCGGGACATCAAGCCGGCGAATGTCCTGCTCAGCGTCGAAGGCATCCCCAAGCTCGCCGACTTCAACGTCAGCTCGAGCGAGGAGGTCTCGACCGAGGACGCTGCATGTTTTGTCGGAGGCTCGCTTGCCTACATGTCTCCGGAGCAATTGGAGGCCTGTGCGGTGGGGGCGCCTGGCACACTCGACACCCGTAGCGACATCTATGCACTGGGCGTGATGTTGTGGGAACTCCTCACCGGGAGTAGGCCTTTCACGGACGACGGTACGGGGGAGAGCCCACCGTCGCCCAAGAAGGCGCTCGAGGCCCGCCGGCGCGGGGTGGATCCCGCAGCCGAGGCACGGCTACCGGACGACTGTCCGCCGGCGCTGCGCCGAGTTCTGGTCAAGTCTCTCTCGCCGGAGAGAGACGGAAGGTGGTCTGGCGGCCGAAAGTTGGCTCGTCAGTTCGCACTGTGTCTGGACCGGTCTGCTCGCAATCTGGTGGACCCACCGGAAGGGAGTCCACGTTCGACGTTGTGGAAGTGGGCGCTGCCGATAGTGCTTGCCGCGATCGGAATTCCGAATCTTCTTGCGGCGGGCTACAACTACTATTACAACAAGATGCTGATCATCTCGGGTCTCTCGCCGCAGGCTCAGCAGCATCTCGAGCAGGTTCATCTGGTCATCGGGGTGGCTGCGTTCTCTCTCGGTGCCGCAGCGATCCTGTATTGGTGTCGGCTTGCACTCACCGTGCCTGACGGACTGCGCAACGGTCAGACGTACAGCGCGGAGGTCTTGAACAAAGCGCGTACCGCGACGCTGAATGTCGGACATCGCGCGGTGGTGATCGCATTCGGTCTGTGGGTTCTGGCCGGTATCGCATATCCGGTCGCATTGCAGATTGCCGCCGGCGGAATTCCGCAGCGAGCCTACGTGCACCTGATGTCGTCGCTGGCGGTGTGCGGCGCCGTCGCAGTCGCGTATCCGTTCTTCATCCTGACGTACTACTCGGTTCGATGTCTGTATCCGATCTTGTTGTCACACGGCGAGTTACGAAGCGATGACGGACGCGATATTCGCTCGTTGGGTCGGAGCAGCACGCGTTACCTCGCAGTCGCGGCGTCGGTTCCACTGGTGGGAATCGCGGGGCTCAGTTTTGTCGGTTCGGGTGCCGGTGAGGAACTCAACGCAACAGTCCGTGCGCTGTGTTTGGGCGGGATCGCCGGATTCATCGTTGTGTATCAACTGTTTCGACGGATCGAAAGTGACCTCCGAGCACTGCTGCGCGTCGTGTCTCTCGAGGTGTCGGCGTCTCCGTAAGTGCCGAACAACCGTATTCGAGTCGGCCTATGTGGAAGTGCTCTTGCGTGGTCGGCTGCGACGAACTGCTTTGGTGCGAGGCGGAGACTTCTCTTCCGATTCTTCCTGAGGGTCGTCGCGCCAGTGAATCTCGATTTCTATCTCGACTTCGTTGCCGTCGACTTCGATCTCGAGTTCCCACCGAACCTGTTCCGGAACACTGATTTCGATCGAGTCCCCACCCGACCCCAGCTCCACTTCCGATCCACTGGCGAGGGCTTGGCCGAGGGCGATGAGTCGGTCGGCGACTTCCTGCCGTGAGAGTTCTGACTTCCTCTTGATCTCCAGTTTGGGCACGAGCACTCCTGACCTCGGCGGATTCTCCCTTTCACGGTAGTTGGACGAAGGGGAGATTGTCGGAGTTTGTGGAACCACACAGCGGGACGCGTCGACGCGCAACAAACCTGAAGGCGCTGTTGGGGGCGTGAGAAACAGCGAGGAATCCGGCTCACTTCCAGCACGGACGAATCGGTCGGGAGGGCCCTGTCCGCGATGATTTTCGCGAAAGTCTGGGTTCAGTCCAGAAGATTGCGCAATAGTGGAAAGGTGCCTTCGACGCCGGATTATGCAGCCCAACTGCGTAACGCTGAGCTTCGCGTGACTCGTCCCAGAGTCACGGTGCTCGAGGTTGTGCATGCACGCCCACACGCAGCCACCGAGACTGTCTTCGATGCTGTGCGGGCTGTTCTGCCGGGGGTGTCGCGGCAGGCGGTCTACGACGTGTTGCACGCTCTCACCGACGCCGGGCTGATCAGGCGGATCCAACCGTCCGGATCGGTGGCGCTGTACGAGTCACGCGTCGGCGACAACCATCATCACGTCGTCTGCCGGTCCTGTGGGGTCGTTGCAGATGTCGACTGCGCAGTCGGAGAGGCACCGTGTTTGACGCCGTCGGCGCACAACGGTTTCGTTCTCGACGAAGCCGAGGTCATTTACTGGGGCCTGTGTCCCGACTGCTCGACAACTCAGAGTTTGCGATCACAAACGTGATCGAAGTCCGTTCTACTCGCTCATGGAGGGATTACCGTGTCCGATAGTTGCCCGGTTGCTCACGACGGAAACACCGAGAGCACCAGCGAAAGTGAAAACCCCGCAATCCCGTCTCCGACGCCTACCGGGAATCGTCCGAGAACAAACAGCGACTGGTGGCCGAATCAGCCGGATCTCTCTGTCTTGCATTCACATTCGTCGAAGTCGAATCCTATGGGTGCCGACTTCGATTACGCCCAGGAATTCGCCAAGCTCGATGTCGAGGCGCTAAAGCGCGACGTCATCGCGTTGATGACGGCGTCGCAGGATTGGTGGCCGGCCGACTACGGGCACTACGGCGGACTCTTCGTGCGTATGAGCTGGCATGCTGCCGGCACCTATCGCATTGCAGACGGCCGCGGCGGTGGCGGCCAAGGTGCTCAGCGTTTCGCCCCGCTCAACAGTTGGCCGGACAACGCCAGCCTCGACAAGGCGCGGCGCCTGCTCTGGCCCGTGAAGCAGAAGTACGGAAAGCAGGTTTCCTGGGCCGACCTGCTGGTGTTTGCGGGCAACTGCGCCCTGGAGTCGATGGGGTTCAAGACCTTCGGCTTCGGATTCGGCCGAGAAGACATCTGGGAGCCCGAGGAGATCTACTGGGGTCCCGAGGACACCTGGCTCGGCGACGAGCGTTACAGCGGAGACCGTGAGCTGTCCGGACCGCTCGGAGCCGTGCAGATGGGCCTGATCTACGTCAATCCCGAAGGACCCAACGGGCAACCGGATCCGGTAGCGGCCGCCCGCGACATCCGAGAAACGTTCGCCCGCATGGCGATGAACGACGTGGAGACAGCTGCGCTGATCGCCGGCGGTCACACCTTCGGCAAGACGCACGGAGCCGGACCGGCCGACCTCGTCGGACCGGAACCGGAAGGTGCTCCCATCGAGCAGCAGGGACTGGGCTGGAAGAGTGCCTTCGGCACGGGTGTGGGTAAGGACGCGATCACCAGTGGTCTCGAAGTCGTGTGGACTCCCACTCCGACGAAGTGGGACAACACCTTCTTGGAGATTCTGTACGGCTACGACTGGGAGCTGACCAAGAGTCCGGCGGGTGCGTGGCAGTGGATTCCGAAGGACGGCGCGGGGGCGGGCACCATCCCGGATCCGTTCGATTCGTCGGCCGGACGCACCCCGACGATGCTGACGACCGACCTGTCCCTACGCCTGGATCCGACGTACGAGAAGATCACCCGGCGCTGGCTCGATCATCCGGAAGAATTCGCCGAAGAGTTCGCCAAGGCTTGGTACAAGCTCCTTCACCGTGACATGGGACCGGTCACGCGCTACCTGGGACCTTGGGTTCCCGAGCCGCAGCTGTGGCAGGACCCGGTTCCCTCGGCCGATGATCAACTGATCGGGGACGCAGACATCGCGATCCTCAAGAGTCGACTTCTCGACTCCGGGCTGTCCATTTCGCAGTTGGTATCGACGGCGTGGGCGTCTGCCGCGAGCTTCCGCAGCACGGACATGCGCGGCGGCGCCAACGGTGCGCGAATCCGACTGGAGCCGCAGAAGAATTGGGAAGTCAATGAGCCCGCAGCTCTCTCCGCGGTGCTTCAGACTCTCGAGCGGGTTCAGCAGGACTTCAACCAGGCTGGTGGAGCAAAGGTTTCTCTCGCCGACCTGATCGTTCTGGGTGGTACAGCGGCCGTCGAACAGGCTGCGAAGAACGCCGGACAGGACATCACGGTCTCGTTCACGCCGGGCCGAACGGATGCAACGCAGGAGCAGACAGACGTCGACTCGTTCGAGGTACTCGAACCCCGGGCCGACGGATTCCGGAACTACCTCAAGGGAGGCGAGAAGCTTCCGGCAGAGATTCTGTTGGTCGACCGCGCGTACATGCTGTCGCTGACCCCGCCCGAGGTGACAGTGCTGGTCGGCGGACTTCGCGCGCTGAACGCGAACTTCGGCAATACCCGTCACGGCGTGTTCACCGATCGTCCCGAGACGTTGACCAACGATTTCTTCGTCAACCTTCTCGACATGGGTACCGAGTGGAAGCCGTCGAAGACGGACGAAAACGTCTACGACGGCGTTGATCGCGTGACGGGCGATCCGAAGCACACGGCAACTGCGGTCGATCTCGTTTTCGGATCGAATTCGCAACTGCGTGCACTCGCCGAGGTGTACGCCAGCGCAGACGCCAAGCAGAAGTTCGCCGAGGACTTCGCCGCAGCCTGGACCAAGGTGATGGACCTCGACCGGTTCGACGTGAACTGATCCAGCAGATCGTCGAAGACGCCCCGCGAGCTTGTTCCCGCGGGGCGCCGTCATTTCACGCGCACGATAGCGTGGTCGTGTGGCCGATCAATTTGCGCTGGTACCAGCGGTGTACGTGATGTTCTGTCGAAGCAACCCGGTACAACGGCGCGAGGTGCTGCTGCAATTGCGCGAGGGCACGGGATTCATGGACGGATACTGGGCTCACGCTGCTGCGGGCCACGTCGAACTGGGGGAGTCGGCGATCGACGCTGCCGTTCGGGAGGCTGCGGAAGAACTTGGTGTCGAGTTGCTTTCCTCGGAACTGAAGCCGCTGACCGTGTTGCATCGCCGCCACGCGGACGGGAGCGAACCGGTGGATCATCGAGTGGACTTCTTCTACGAATGCCGCACGTGGTCCGGTGAACCACGCCGGATGGAGCCGTTGAAATCTGCAGATCTGCGGTGGTGGCCGGTTGACGAACTCCCGGAGAAGTTGGTCGACCACGAGCGTTTCGTAATCGAAGCCCATCACTCCGGTCAGCTCGCACCCATCCACAGTTACGGCTTCTGACCGGGTGACGATCTGATTCAGGCTTCGCTGGCAACGATGACCGGGCAGTGTGCTTTTCGAATCATCGCACTGCTCGTGGTGCCGAGAGCGGTGTCGTCGAACGAACCTCGCCCACGCCGACCCACGACGAGAAGCCGTGCCTCGGTGGAGAGTTGTTCAAGAATGGCAACCGAGGGGCCGTCGAACTCGATCTGACGGATCGCGACGCCAGGGTAGAGCGTGGCCCAACCCGACAGTTGCCACGTCAGCGGCGTCGAGTGCTGGGGCGAGTGCCCGGATGCGACGTCTCGACGCAGTTCGGCCTCTGGCGGCGCTGCGTGCACGACGACCAGTTCGGTGTTCGCTGCCTCTGCTTCCTTGAATGCGATGGCCAGAGCGCTTTCGCTGTAGGCGCTTCCGTCCAAACCGACGACAACCGGCAAGGCTGCCGCAGCGCTGCTTTCACGCGGTGTTCCGACTCTTGCGAACGAACATGTCGGTCCAGGTGCGGCGGGATCGTCCTGTGTTGCGACGATCAAGGCGGCCTCGGACGTCAACGCGGTGAGGATTGCGGTGTTCTCCCCGGAGATCAGATCGGTCCGGATCCGAAGATCTGGCGACACCGACTCGGCGATCTGAATGGCCTCCATGAACAGGCCGGTCGGCGATGCCGAGGTGTTCAGATCGGCGCTCGGAGCTACGAAAACGATTCGCATCCAGAGACCGTGGCGATGTGCGAACTCAGCCGCCCACGTGATCACGTCGGGGCGCACCGGGGATCCGTCGATGCACACGACCACCGCTCCGTCCGCGGACCACTCCGAGGTGATGAGATCAGTCGATAGTTCGGGCTTCATCGTGAACTCCTCGAGCTGTGTCTGTTGAATGCGAACTAGCTTGCAGGACAGTGCCGAACAGCAATCCTGCGACGATTATCGAGCACGCGGCAGTCGTCAGGGGCAACCACACGAGCGTCGTGACAGCGAACATGAGCACGAGCAACGGGGCGAGGAGATGGCCGGGTTTCGCTCGGCGTTCGTGGTGCTGCTTTTCTGCCCAGGCTCGGTGCTTCGTGCCGTCATTCATGTTGTTTCACCTCAGTTCTCACGTCGGAAACCGACTTGTGACCAAGCAGTCCGACATGCGCCTCGTCGCGCATTCTTTCGACCATGTGGGGGTAGTGCAGTTCGAATGCCGGCCGCTCACTGCGGATTCGGGGGAGTTCGGTGAAGTTGTGTCGCGGTGGTGGGCAGGACGTCGCCCATTCGAGCGAGTTTCCGAAGCCCCAAGGATCGTCGACGGTCACAATTCGGCCGTACCGGTAGCTCTTGAAAACGTTCCAGATGAACGGAATCGTCGAGGCTCCGAGCACAAACGCGCCGATGGTCGAGATCGTGTTGAGAAGAGTGAAATTGTCCGACGGCAGGTAGTCCGCGTACCGCCGAGGCATGCCCTGGGCGCCGAGCCAATGCTGGACGAGAAATGTTGCGTGAAAGCCGATCAGGGTCAACCAGAAATGGATCTTGGCGAGCTTCTCGTCCAACATCCGGCCGGTCATTTTCGGGAACCAGAAGTAGATTCCGGCGTATGTCGCGAACGCGATTGTCCCGAAGAGGACGTAATGGAAATGCGCGACAACAAAGTACGAGTCGGTGACATGAAAGTCCAAGGGCGGGCTGGCAAGGATGACGCCGGAGAGTCCGCCGAACAGGAATGTGACCAGGAAGCCGACGGAGAACAGCATGGGCGATTCGAAAGTCAACTGCCCCTTCCACATGGTGCCGATCCAGTTGAAGAACTTGACTCCGGTGGGAACTGCGATCAGGAAGGTCATGAACGAGAAGTAGGGGAGGAGAACGGCGCCGGTTGCGTACATGTGGTGAGCCCACACAGCGATCGACAGTGCAGCAATTCCCAATGTTGCATAGACCAATCCGGTGTATCCGAAGATCGGCTTGCGGCTGAAGACGGGGAAGATCTCCGAGACTATGCCGAAGAACGGCAGCGCCAGAATGTAGACCTCGGGATGGCCGAAGAACCAGAACAGGTGCTGCCACAACATGACTCCACCGGTGGCGGGGTCGAACAGGTGCGCTCCCAGGTGCCGGTCCACCCACAGTCCGATCAAGGCAGCAGCGAGCAGCGGAAAAACGAGGAGGATCAGCATGCTGGCGACCAGCGCATTCCACGTGAAGATCGGCATGCGGAACATCGTCATACCCGGGGCGCGCAGGCAGACGATCGTCGAAACGATGTTGACTGCGCCGAGGATGGTGCCGACCCCACCGAGAGCGAGACCGATGATCCACAGGTCGGCGCCCATGCCGGGGGAGTGGAGTTCGCTGGTGAGCGGTACGTAGGCGGTCCAGCCGAAATCTGCCGCACCACCAGGTGTTACGAATCCGGCGGACGCGATCAGGCCGCCGAAGAGATAGAGCCAGTAGCTGAAGGCGTTGAGTCGCGGGAAACACACGTCCGGCGACCCGATCTGCAGTGGCATGAGGTAGTTGGCGAATCCGAAGAACACCGGGGTCGCGTACAGCAGGAGCATGATCGTGCCGTGCATGGTGAACAACTGGTTGTACTGCTCGTTGGACAGGAATTGCATTCCCGGAACGGTCAATTCCATGCGCATGAGTAGTGCCATCAGTCCGCCGATCAAGAAGAAGGCAAACGATGTCACGATGTACATCAGACCGATCATCTTGTGATCGGTGGTCCTGAGGATCTCGACCAGTTTCGAACCCTTCGGAGCGGTTCGGGGAATTGCATCGGCGGGAGAATCGACCTCACCGACCGGCCGGGGCGCGAGATCAACCACGACGGCCGCCTACGCACATCGACGTGACGAAAGACCGAGAATGCCTGGGACTGTGGAACATAACGCAATGATCGTGGCGACCGGGAACTCGGACGAGGGGAAAAGGTCCCTAGGATCGGAACAGAGGCATGGCGTAGATCACGTGGTCCGGTACGGTCGAGAGAGTTGTCTTCACGAGCGGAAAGAAAGCGAGATGGTCATGGCATGTCGTATCAGTGAACTGGTGCTCGGTTGCCGGGAACCCGAGGTGCTGGGCCGGTTCTGGTGCGAGGTTCTGGACTTCGTCGTGCTCGATCGAATGGACGACGGTTCGTTGGAGATCGGCCCACGCGAAGGGTTCGGCGGTCCGCAGCCGACGATCATCCTCAGTCGCAGAGACGAACCGGAGAAGGGTAAGCCCCGCCTGCATATCGACGTCAACGCCACCGATCGCGATCAGGAGGCCGAACTGGAACGCCTGTTGAGTCTTGGTGCGCGGCCGGCCGACATCGGCCAGACAGGGCACGAACAATGGCATGTCCTGGCCGATCCGGAAGGTAACGAGTTCTGCCTGCTCAAGGCCCAACTGGATCCGCTCTGACGCTCAACGATGCTGGATCGGCAACGGACTTCGCCTGGGGCTCAGTGGAACACGCCACACCAGTTCGGTGACACCGTTCTCGCTGGTGATGTTGCTCGAGCCTCCGCACTGACGAGCGCGGGTCGCCAGGTTGTCGAGACCGTGGATTCTGGTTGCCTGGTCGATTCCCACACCGTCGTCGACGATGCTGATGACAAGCTCCTCGGTGGCCCGGATGGTGACGTCGATGGCATCGGCATGTGCATGCCGCAGAGCGTTGCTCAAGCCCTCGCGCACAACGGCTTCGGCATGCGGGGCAAGTCGAGACGGGACGGAACTGTCGATGGTTCCCTCGAAAGTGACGCTGGGAGTGATCGACGAGTGGCCGGACAGACCGTTGACGGCATCGAGTAGTCGCCGCCGCAGGCTTGTGGGAGTAGACATCTCGCTCGTATGGAGGTCGAAGACTGCGGTGCGGATTTCACGGACTGTTCGATCGAGTTGATCGACAGAGGTGTCCAATACGGTTCGAACGGTGTCCTCGTCGCCTGGACGTTGCAGCACCCCCTGCAAACTCAACCCAGTGGCGAACAGCTGTTGGATGACGTGGTCATGGAGATCCCGCGCGATTCGGTCGCGATCTTCGAGGACGTCGACCAGTCTTTCTTTCCGTTGCTGTTCTGCGAATTCGACAGTGACAGAAGCGATGTCTGCCATCGCCGTCAGTTGCTCGATCTCGTCCACTCCCCACGGGCGGTTGCTGCGGCGTGACGCGAAGAGAACACCGCCGCCGAACGAGGTCCCGGAGAGGGGGAGTGCGACCACTGATTCGTCGCCGGAAACATTCAGTGCCGGAACGGAACTGCCATGTGGTGCAGAGATCGGCCGCCGGCTCCGCGCAGCGTCGTCGATCACGGTCCCGGACAGATCGACGGCTGATCCGGTCGCGGGGACAGGCTGGGAATCAGCAGCATCGGCGACGTGGACTACCGGCTCTCTGCCGAGGTCGTAGCGAACGACGCACACAAGATTTCCATCCGTGAGGTGCCGCGTCGTCCGAACCAGTTCCGATAGCGTCTCGTCGCGGGATCCGCCGCTGAGCAGACGTGCATTGACGGCGGCGACGGCCTTGAGCCAGGCTTCTCGCGTCCGGGATTCCTCGAACAGACGCGCATTGTCGATGGCGATGCTCGCAGCATTTGCCAGAATCTGGAGTACAGCCTCGTCGCGGTCGTCGAATGCAGTCCGTTCCGAGCTGTCCGCGAGGTAGATGCTGCCGAACACCTCGCCCCTGACGAAGATCGGAACACCGAGAAACGTGTCCATCGGCGGATGATTGGTCGGAAACCCTGCCGAGGACGGATGCGAGGAGATTCGGTCGGTTCGAACCGGGCACGGTTCTCGAACGACCAGGCCCAGCAGGCCGTGACCTTCGGGAAGATGCCCGATCTTGGCAACCTGCCCCTGAGTCATACCGGAGTGGATGAATCGGGACAAGCGTCCGTCGGGGGATTTCACGCCGAGCGCGCCGTAGTCCGCTTCGAGGAGATGTCGCGCGACGTCGACTATCTGTTGCAGGGTTTCGTCGAGCTGGAGTGTGGACCCGACGGTCAACACGGCACTGAGCAGTTTGGGAATTGCAGTCGGGTTGAGAGCAGTCAGCTCTGCGCTTCCGGCGATGTCGCCGAAAAGGCTGAGCATGAGCGCGTCGCGGCTACCTGGCATGGTGCGTGCCCGTGGTGGCGGAGAAGGGCGAGCCGGATGGCGTCAGCAGGTGAGTGGTCGCCTGGCCCGAAGGATCCGGGTGCAAAGTGCCCGCACGAAGCTTTGTCGCCAGAACTGCGGCCTGCGTTCGACGTTCGAGACCCAGTTTCTCGAGGATGCGTGAGACGTAGTTCTTGACTGTTTTCTCCGAGAGTTCTGCGTGCGAGCTGATCTCTCGATTGCTCAGTCCCTTGCCGATCAACTCGAAGATCAAGAGCTCCTGATCGGTCAACAGGGCTGCCGCAGTACCCGACTTCTGTTCGGACCGGATGCGCCGGACCAAACCGATCACCGCCTGGGTGTTCAACAGCGACTTGCCGGTAGCAACCGTGCGGATCGCCGACACCAGGTCGTGGCCGCGGATGTTCTTGAGGACGAATCCTCGTGCGCCGGCGATCAGGGCGTCGAGCAGTGCGTCGTCGTCGGAGTACGACGTGAGCATCAAAGTGGCGGCGCTCGGGTAGGTCGACGCCAGTTCTCGGCACAGTTCCACACCGTTACCGTCGGGAAGTCTGACGTCCATGACAACCACGTCGGGTCGGCATTCGGGTATTCCGGCCGAGGCTTCGCGAACACACGACGCCTCGCCAACAACGTTGAATCCCGATACCTGATTCAACAGGTCTGCCAATCCACGACGGACGATCTCGTGGTCGTCGACCAGATAGATGCCGATCGTCACGGTGGTCACCTCTTCCAGCTCACGCCTGCCGTCGATGTTACCGGACGGTAATGTCCCGACAGGATCGGGTTGTCCGACCGATGGTCGACAAAAAACCCGCGTCGAAGGGTGCGAGACCGAGTCTCGATTGCACAGAGTCAAAGGTCCCGACCGTCACGAGATCTGAATCACCCAGATCTCGTGAGGCGGTGGGTGTGAGCTGAATGTGATTGCACCGGTGGCTGTTCGATCCGCTCAGTCGACGGGAGCGAGTTCGACGGAGACGTAGACACCCTTGCCTTTTCGGTGTGCGAGTGCCTCGCCGGGGCGATCGATACCGTCCAGTTGGAGAACGATCGGACCTTGTTCCGGGTAGAAATTGCGCCACCAACTCTTCTTGTCCGGCATGGCAACGCCGATCGTCACATGGTCGCCTTTTCGTTTGTAGGACACGGGCGCGCTGAAGGTGCGACCGGACTTGCGTCCGACGTAGGTGATGACGGTCATGGAACGGCCCAGTAGTTTGCCTACGATCGGAGCGCCGATCAGTGGTTGGACCACTACGTTCACGGCGGCGGATACACGTTGGAAAGTGTTCACGAGAAGCCCTTTCACGACGAATGCTGCACGAATTCGAATCCTGCACGGAAATGGTGCGTGCAGTAGTTCTATCCTGCTCGACCGGGAATGTCGCGTGGGCAGAAATTGGTACAAACCGGTGTGCCGAAGCGAGTAGCGTGGGGTACGTCGAGGGTCATTCGAATATGCGCGGTCAAGCCATGTCGTCCTCGACGCCAACCCGGTCTGTGGTCGAACGGCCGAGAACTGGAGCGCCGGTATGGCGTCGAACCCGTCCGATGTGTCGAATGCACGAGGGCAATCCGAGTCGACTGACGAGGATCAGAAAACACCGTCGATCTGCCCGGCGTGTCAGCACAGTATGAAATCCCACGATCCGCTCGGGGTTCGCTTCTGCGCAGTGACTGCCGACCGCGGTCTCGATCGAAAGTGCATCTGCGCTGCCGATCGTGAGGAAATTCAGCACTACTCGCGATACTGATCCGCCTGGGCATCACGTCAATTCATACGCCAAGATTCGACTGTCACCTCGACGACACTGCCCGCGCCACTGAACGCGCCGCGGGTGAACCGCACTGAGTGACAGATTCACCCTCGTTGCGACCACTTGCCGCGCAGAAGCATCAGTGCGGTAAGGGTGAGGCCCCATCCGATCGTGGACAGTGCGACGCCCACGCCTGCCTGTCCGGTGACATCAGTACTGGCGTCGATGCTGAATGCGGTGGTGAATCCCGCAGCAGTGCCGGCAGCGGCCGTCATACCGCCGGCCTTCATCCATCGCGAGCAATGGGCGGAACCGAAACACGCCAGAATCACTGTCAGTCCACAGGCGACGACCTGCCAGGTGGGGAACTGTGTCGGGGCAGGCAGGCCGGGGCCGCGGAATCCGCCTTTGTAGTCGGCTGACCAGCTGAGCCAGCCCATGCAAGACAGAAAGCCCAGTGCAAAGGCCAACAGGCCGGTGCTCCACAGTCCGAGTGAGCCCGATCCCGTGTGCCCGCCGCCGAGGGCGGTCGTGGAGTGCTCCAGGCCAGTTCGTTCCGAACGCCAGATTGTCCAGATGATGCTCGCGCCGATAGTTGCGGGCACGCCGACGAAGATGAATGCAATCCAGAGAAACTGCGGCCAGGAGAACTCGAGATCGACAGTCATAGTCGGAGTATGCGCGCACTTCGAATCATGTGCGCCCATCTGTCAATCTGGCGAGTTGCGGGTCAACCTTCCTCGACCTTCTCCACATGTGTACTTGTAGGGTCCAGGTCGATATTCCGTGTGTTGATCAGTCGAAGCCTGGGAACCGGATCGCCCGTGGTGTCGTCGATCAAGATCGAGTGTGGCTCACCGTCATCGAAGGCGTGGCGCTCTCCCCACTGTCGCAGGCTAATGATCACGATGAACAGATCCATACCGCGTTCGGTCAGGATGTACTCGTTGCGGGTACCTTGCGCGTTCGGTTGGACTTCGAAGATTCCCTGCTCGACAAGGACTTTGAGCCTGTCCGTGAGAATGTTCTTTGCGATGCCCAGGTTTCGTTGAAACTGACTGAATCTCGATGACCCGTCGAAGGCGTCACGCACGATCAGCAGCGACCATCTGTCGCCGATGATGTCGGCCGCTCGGGCCGTCGGGCAGTGCGGGTCCGTCCATTGTGCGCGATCCGGCATCGAGTTCCTCATTGGTTGCGTTTTGAAACTGTATTGACGTAACCTCCAAATGGTATCAAAACGCAACCAAGTTGAGGTGGAAGTGACTGCACGTCATGCTGTCGAGAACGCGCGGGGCAAGTTGAAAATGTCTCGCGGACTTCGCCTGTTGCTCGCAGTGCTCTGCGGGGTCTCGGTAGCCAACATCTACTACGCACAGCCGCTCCTCGGGCAAATAGGCTCGGATCTTTCCATTCCTCCGGCCGGCCTCGGTTTCGTAGTCGCACTCGCCCAACTCGGTTATGTGGTGGGGTTGATCGTGTTGGTGCCATTGAGCGATCTCGTGAATCGAAAGAAATTGATCGCAATCCAGATCGTCGCTGCTGCAACGGGAACGATGCTTGTTGCTCTGGCCACCACGAATCTGCAGCTGTTGATCGGGATGGCGGTCGCAGGCACGTTCTCGGTAGTTGTTCAAGTCATAGTTGCCTATGCTGCGGCAATCAGTGACCCGGACGAGCGGGGCGCAAACATCGGTGTCATCACCAGCGGCGTTGTCGTCGGCATCATCCTCGCTCGGACTGTCGCCGGCGCAGTTGCGGATCTGGCAGGCTGGCGGGCGGTCTACGCGGGATCCACTTTCATTTCGGTACTGGTCGCGGCCGTCGCGCTGACGATGCTGCCGAAAGATCCTCGTTCGCAACACGATAGGCGTTCGTACGTGCGTGCAATGGGGTCTGTCGTGACGTTGACGCTTACGAACCGACTGTTTCGCACCCGGGCCCTGATCGCCTTGTTCCTTTTCGCGTCCTTTGGTGCTTTGTGGAGCGGAATGGCCCTGCCGTTGAGTGAGGAACCATGGCGGTTGTCGACCACACAGATCGGGCTCTTCGGAATCGCAGGATTGGTTGGAGCATTGGGCGCGGTCGGTGCCGGTCGGTGGGCCGATCAAGGCAAAGCGCAACGCGTCACCGGGGCGTCGTTGGTCGTTCTCTTGCTGTCGTGGGTATTCAACGCGCAGGCGACGCACTCGCTGGTGTTACTCGTAGTCGGTGTTGTTGCGTTGGACTTCGCCGTGCAGGCTGTTCATGTCACGAGCCAGAATCTGATCGTCGCGAACACACCGGAATCGTCGGGGCAGATCATCGGTAGTTACATGGTGTTCTATTCGTTGGGCAGCGCGGCTGGGGCGGTTTCCACCACTATGGTTTTCGACGCGGCAGGGTGGGGCGCTGCAAGTATTCTCGGCGGCGCCTACGCGTTTGCAGCCTTGATCGAATGGACGATCGATCGATTGCGGACCCGCAACACTCTAGGGAGTTGGGAGCCACGTCCTGGCCGCGACGACCAAGGCGTTCACACCGATGGTCAGGGTCGGCTCGATCACGGGAGCGTAGTGCGGAGAGTGGTTCGACGGCACGGTTCGCAAAGCCGGATCAGTCATGTCACCTGTCGTGAACAGTGAAGGGTCGGTACCGCCCAACAGCCAGTACGACAGTGGCGCACCGGCACTGGTCGCGAGAATGCCGACATCTTCACTACCTGCTCCCGCTCCGGGATCGAGAATCTTGTTCGTCCCCAACCATTCGGCAAACGCATCGAGTGTCTTGTCCAGCGCTGCCGGATCATTGACGACGATCGGAAAGTGCTCCGTCTCGGTGATGGTCGGTGGGGTGGGTGCACCGGCGGTGGCCGCTTCGCCCCGGACGATGCGGTCGACGCTGTCCAGGATGCGCTGACGCACACCTGCGTCGTAGCTGCGGATGTTGAGTTGCAGTTCTGCTTCGCCGGGAATGACGTTGGCGGCATCTCCAGCATGGATGGAGCCGACGGTGAGGACAGCTGTGGCAGTACTCGGGACCTCGCGTGAGATGACAGTTTGCAAACGCAACACGGTTTCGGCTGCCATGACCACGGGATCGACCGAGTTCTCCGGCATAGATCCGTGGGCGCCCTTTCCGACCAGTCTCACACGAAGTGAGTCCGATCCCGCATACGAGGGGCCGGCGTGCCCGGCGATCGTGCCTGCCGGTAGCGGCGATACATGTTGTCCGAGAACGATGTCGGGCCTCGGGAATCGCTCGAACAGTCCGTCGTCGACCATGGCTTGCGCACCCGCGCCAAGTTCCTCAGCCGGTTGGAAGACGAGGACAAGAGTGCCAGACCAGGTCGTCGTATCGTGAGAGAGGATCCGGGCCGCACCGAGTAAGCAGGTCGTATGCAGGTCATGGCCGCACGCGTGGCTGACCGAGACGGTCTTTCCCTGATCGTCGGTCGTTGTCACGGTACTGGCGTAGTCCAATCCGGTTTCTTCCCGAACCGGGAGGGCGTCCATATCCGCACGCAGCAGCGCTGTGGGGCCCACTCCGTTCTTCAGGACTCCGACGACTCCGGTAGTCCCGACACCGGTGGTGGTGTCGAATCCAAGTGCTGTTAAATGTCTTTCCACCAGACTGGATGTTCGTTGCTCCTGAAACCCCAGTTCCGGATGGCTGTGGAGGTCCTTGTACAGGTCGATCAAATCCAGATCCACGGCGATCGTTTCGTGCACTGACGAGGTCATGAGTGTCCTCTCGGTAGCGTCTTTTCAGGCTAACCGGGATGACGGGTCGGTAAACAGGACCTTAGGTCCCACGGTGCCGGTGATGCGGAGTTCTGGTGCTACGGCACGTAGAACGATGTGACACCTGGGGTGATGATGGATCCGGCCACGGACAGCACGGCAACAGCGACTTGACCGGTCCCGGTCTGCACGATCGCCTCTGCTGGGACTCCGTTGAGGCCGTCCGAGAGCCGAGCGGAGCCGGAGGCCCCGGTCGAAAGGTTCAGCCAGCGCATTTCGGACGAGAGCAGGCATCCCCACCGGCCTTCCTTGCCTCCGGTGATCGTCACCGTGCCGGGTTGTTCACCGACGACAGCTACGCAGCGGACGGCCGGCGCGTCGAAGCTGCCGTTCGGGTTGCCGTACGGCGCAGGGTTGACCTGGAATGGAATGGTCACCGCGGCGGATGCGAGCGCCACCGACGTCAGAGTAGAAGCGATCACGACGGATGTGCAGACGCTCAGTCGGCGAACGAGATTCATCACGGAGGCCTCCAGCCATGTCCAGGTGATTTGCTTGTCTTCCCCGACGTAACGTTTTGGTCGTAGCTTCCCTTCTTGCATCGCCGCATTGAAGACGACAGCCTCACCATATCCGGTTGCACAGGAGAATTCAGGTACTCGTCGCTATTCGCTACATGTGGCGGCCTCAGATGCCGTCCGTCGAACCGCCTCTGCCGTCGTCGAAGCACGTACTACGGCAACCGGTGTTCCGGCTGCGGGATCGAAACTCCAGTCCTGGCGATAGGACTGGAGTAGATCTGGATCTGTGATCATCGCACCTGGCGACAATCGCTGGGCGAGCGTGTTCAAAGCGTCGACATTGACCATGATCTGGTTTCAGCCTTCCGCTCCGAGATGTGAAACTCATTGTGTCCAAGGCATGTCCGTGGACCCGAGAGTTGAAAGTCAGTATCTCGAGTGCGGTTGAGATCCACCGAATATGGCGTACGTCATATGTTGCTGAGGTCGGTCAGTACCTGATCGAAGGCGCCGGTACGTCCAGGTGTCACTACCTTCTGAAACAGTGTCAGGACACATTCGTCAAGGGCGTCCGTTGCTGTGAGGGTTCTTCTGGCGACGGTACTTCTAGCGGACCATCGGCCACGTTCCATGTGTGCCAATGCGATTCCATCACGCCGGGCTGTTGCCTTTCGGCCCGATGAATGAACGAAGAGGTATGTTCTGCCCGCGATATCGACTTCGCACAGCTTGTTCTTGCGGCGCATGGCCTTGGGCTTCTGGTCGATCAGGGTCCCGATCGTTCCGTCGGACAATCGAAGTGATGCAGGTCGGCCTTTGCGGAATATGAGCCTGGATCGATCCTGCTCGGCTGTTGACGATTTCCTCTTCCGCCCGCCGGCAACGCTCTCCGATCCGTCGTCGGATGCGGGAATCAGTTCGCCTTGAACGTTCCCCGACGGATCGAATATCGATACGGCCGAACCACCTTCGGCGAGGTTGACGAACCAGCCGGTCTCTGTAGGGGTGTTCCATTTCATGTAGATGATTATTCTTCATCAGTGCCGAGGAACATCAGCCGACAGCCCGAGACGAGGATCGCGGGCAGGATTCGACAGTCACCTCGATCACGCCATCGTCGCCGTTGAAACGAACCGCCGGCCAGTACCCGTCCATGAAATGCAAACCGCACGAGTCTGTCAGACGTTGACAATCGCTTCGACGACCTGACGGTGAAGAGCCTGGTGCTGCTCGAAGACGTGGCGTAGGCGGGGAAGCATGCCGCGTACAGCGTCGGGGTCGAGGGAGTGTGCGATGAAGCTGACAGTGCGCCCGTCGACGTTGCAGGTCAGGCTGTAGTAGTCGTCGTCCAATCGCTCACCGTCGGACGAGACGTAATACCCGCGGACAAAGGTGCCGAGCGTTTCGTCGACGATGCCGAAGCTGGGATTTGTCCTCACGTGAGCAGCGTAGACATCGAAGAAGGCAAGCCGCGATTCTGCTGGGGCGGGCACAACGCCCGACCCGTGGCAGGAGCCGTTCTTCGCCAATCCACTCGCAATGTCCCGCTGACTGGGCATCCGGAACCTTCTGCGCCGCGACTGCCTTAGCGTTCTACGTCGATAACCACGTGAAGGGATTTGTTCAATGGCGAAGAATCAGGCACCCCCCGCGACACAAGCCAAGGACATCGTTGTCGATCTACTGGTGATCGGGTCCGGTACCGGCATGGCTGCCGCCCTCACCGCGAACGAGCTCGGCTTGTCCACGCTGATCGTGGAGAAGACGCAGTACGTTGGCGGTTCGACGGCGCGGTCCGGTGGAGCGTTCTGGATGCCTGCCAACCCGATCTTGGCGAAAGCCGGTGCGGGCGACACCGTTGAGCGCGCGAAGACATACGTGCGTTCGGTGGTCGGTGATACTGCCCCTGCCCAACGTGGGGAGGCATTCGTCGACAACGGTGCGGCCACCGTCGACATGCTTTACCGCACGACGCCCATGAAGTTCTTCTGGGCCAAGGAATACTCCGATTACCACCCCGAACTGCCGGGAGGTAGCGCCGCCGGACGTACCTGCGAGTGCCTGCCGTTCGACGCGTCGGTACTCGGCGCGGAACGCGGTCGCCTGCGGCCCGGTTTGATGGAAGCCGGACTGCCGATGCCGGTGACAGGTGCGGACTACAAGTGGATGAACCTGATGGTGAAGAAGCCGAGCAAGGCTTTCCCTCGCATCATCCGCCGCCTGGCGCAGGGCGTTTACGGCAAGTACGTACTCAAGCGTGAATACATCGCAGGCGGTCAGGCGCTCGCCGCCGGCCTGTTCGCAGGTGTGGTCCAGGCCGGTATCCCGGTGTGGACGGAAACGTCGTTGGTTCGGCTCATCACCGAAGATGGCCGCGTAACGGGTGCAGTTGTGGTGCAAGACGGACGTGAAGTGACGGTGACCGCTCGGCGTGGTGTCGTTCTGGCAGCCGGCGGGTTCGACCACAACATGGAGTGGCGCCACAAGTACCAGTCGGAGAGCCTCGGTGAGCACGAGAGCCTGGGCGCAGAGGGCAACACCGGCGAAGCGATCGAGGCAGCACAAGAGCTCGGCGCAGGTATCGGATCGATGGATCAGTCGTGGTGGTTCCCCGCGGTGGCAAGCATCAAGGGCCGCCCGCCGATGGTGATGCTCGCAGAGCGTGCGCTGCCAGGCTCGTTCATCGTCGACCAGACCGGTCGTCGATTCGTGAACGAGGCGACGGACTACATGTCGTTCGGCCAGCGCGTGCTCGAACGGGAAAAGGCCGGAGATCCGGCCGAGTCGATGTGGTTTGTTTTCGACCAGGAGTACCGCAACAGCTACGTGTTCGCAGGCGGTATCTTCCCTCGTCAGCCGCTTCCGCAGGCATTCTTCGACTCCGGCATCGCGCACAAGGCGAGCAGTCCGGTCGAACTTGCCCGCAAGGTCGGTCTTCCCGAGGAGGCTTTTGCCGAGTCCTTCGAGAAGTTCAACGAGGCCGCTGCTGCCGGTAGCGATGCGGAATTTGGTCGCGGCGGAAGTGCATACGATCGGTACTACGGCGACCCGACAGTGTCCCCGAACCCGAACCTGAGGAAGCTCGACACGAGTGCCCTCTACGCGGTGAAGATGACGCTCAGCGACCTCGGCACCTGCGGCGGTGTGCAGGCAGACGAGCATGCACGCGTGCTTCGTGAGGACGGCAGCGTGATCGACGGCCTGTATGCGATCGGCAATACTGCGGCCAACGCATTCGGTCACACCTACCCGGGCGCCGGTGCAACGATCGGCCAGGGGCTGGTTTACGGATACATTGCCGCTCACCACGCAGCCGAGAAAGTAGCTGCGACTCAGCAGTAGATCCACTAGGCAACAGATCGCCGAACGGGAGATCAGCACGCGTTTCCGATGCCGGGAACGTGCACTGGTCTCCCGTTCGGCTTGTAGGAGCAATGCCGCCTGTATGTCCCATCTCGGTAACGCTGACGCGCCGGGTGACCAAGACGCGGTATCGTCTCCAGAAGTGACATGGGGCACTGGCGATTGTTCGACCAGATGCCATCCACCGAAGGCGCGCCTGATATCGACCGGTCGGGTCGAATGCGCAAAAACAGGTATGTACCCAGGTAATTCAACCGTGGTGTGGAGCGTCGTGAAGCGACAGCGTATGAGGTGATTCCTCATCCGCAACGCAAGGATCTCCATGTTCCACCCTCTTTCCGACCATCCGGGTAGACACCCACCCTGTCGATCTTCGAATGAGAAGCCTTCGGTTTGTTCCGGCATTCGTAGTCCTCGATCAACGATCGATTCAGGCACTGCCTCGATGTAGAACCCGTATCTCCTGTGCTGTCACCAGGAGATACAGACCTGCGGGTCTATGCGCGCGCTCGCGTTCGAGAGCGGTCACCGTACCTCTCTCCATGGCGCGATCCGAACATTTCACTCCAACGGAGTCTTGGTGCGATACACCAAGTAGCTCAGCACGTATTGAGTGCTGTCTGCGGGTAGAGCCTGCACCTGCTCCGAGCACATCAGTCAAGGAAAACATGAGTAAGCACAGAAAACACAAGCCTTCCAGCACAAAACGATTCATCGCCGTAACTGCGGGACTGGGCGCCCTTGTGGGGGCCGGAGCAGTAGCCAATGCAGGTACCGCCGGTGCGCAGGGCTGGTCGGCGAGTTGCAATTGGGAGTGGCCGGTAAGCGGATCACTTTCGCAGGGTTACCACGCGGGACATGACGGAGTCGACTTCGCTGTCAACGTCGGCACCGCGCTCCACGCGCCCACATCGGGCACGATTTCTGTTGCCGGACCCAATGATCCGGGTGGATATGGAACGTATATCCAGTTGGAAGCGGACAGTGGCGAGCAGATTCAGATGGGCCACCTCTCCGAAACATGGGTCGGTGTGGGGCAACACGTCGAGGTAGGCGACGAGATCGGGGCAACGGGCAACACCGGTAGCTCCACCGGTCCACATCTGCATCTCCGCATTCACAGTGGAGGCGCAGTCGATCCCATGTCCTTCCTGAGTTCGATCGGGGCGTGCGATACCGGGTCGAGTATTGTTCCCGCGCCCGCGCCCGCGCCCGCGCCCGCGCCCGCGCCGGCACAGGACGTAGCACCCGAATTTGCACCGGAACCGGCGCCTGCTCCTGTTGTCTACTCTGAGACATCCGAATCTGCACCGGTAGAAAGCATTCCGGAGTCGGAGACTCCAGCGTCCGGCTCAGAGGTAGTCGTTGCGGCCGGTGATACATTGTTCGACCTCGCGGCAGAACGAGGTCTCACCTGGCAGCAGGTGTGGGACATGAATCCGCAGATCGTCAATCCCGATCAGATCTTTGTGGGCGACGTGATCAACTTGTGAGAGTTGATAATTCGATACTGATCCGGGGATGAGTCAACTACTCGTACACGACCGGTTTCAGTACCCCAGTTGACTCCGAGTTCCACTTGGTGTGCGTGAGCGCTGCAGCCGGGCCGTGTATTTCACGGTCCGGCTGTTTTGCGCGCTCCGAGAAGTGATTCCTACCGAAGTACTGATGCGTGGTGGTTCGCTTCTCGGACAGCCACGGCCAATCGCTGGGGATCTTGCCGATACTATTGAGCCCGTGAACCGGTCCGCGATCACCTCCCTACGTCGACGTTGGTCAGATGAGGACGTCGATAATTTACGGGCGCAATTGCTCGATCAGTCGCGGATCGTCAAGCCTCCCCACACTCTCGTCTCCCCACGGGCGGAGACCGATGACGGGCTGATCGATGTGCGTGGCCTGACAGCGGGTAGCGCTGGATTGGACATTCGGTATCTCACGTTGGAACGGATTGATCTGAGCTTCGCTCGGGGTTCGATCTCCGTCTTCGAATCCGAATTATTCGACTGCCGTTTCGATTTCGTGGCACTGACCGGACAGCCCCGTTTCAATCGCCGACTCGAACGGTGCAGTTTCCGGGTGCGACGCTCTCGCGTGTGGCGCTCGGACCGAGGGTCGTCGATTGCGATTTCACTGGAGCCAAAGCACGCGGGCTCCGCTCCGTGCCCAATACTGTGTTCGAACGATGCGCATTCGACGACACAGACCTGACTGGTGCGCAGCTCGCCGATACCTCATTCGTGGAGTGTACTTTCGGCGGCGCACGATTCTCGGCGGCCACGAGTTTTGTGCGGTGTTCCTTCACCCGGACCGCTGTCGAGTTCTCCGAGGCGCAAGTGTCGCGAACAACGTGTGACGGCACCGCGATTCCGGATCAATGGGAAGGTGAGGCCGATTCAGCAGTCGCACTGGAGCGGTATGCCAGTCGATATGCCCGAGCACTTGGCGTGGGGGATACAGAGGGTATGGCCCTCGATCCTGAAATGGATGATTCGTAAAGGGGGGCAGATCGATGACTCGCGGGGTCACGTTCAGGACAGTATTCGGTGGACCGTCGGTGCCGCTTGACTTCATCGAGGAGTTGACTCGGCTCAGACACCGGCTGAGGGGCATCGCGATGCAGTACGACTTCGATCTGTTTGTTGTGGTTGGTGGCGACATCTCCGTGGTGACCGATCCGACCGGGACCCGGCTTCCGCGTGTGTTTCTGGGCAGGCGTACCGCTACGGCGCAGGTACAGATGAACACTGACGACGTGATGGGGGTGCCCGACCCGCGTGCATTTCTGTACACGACGATCCATGCGGCACTGACGGAACTGATCACGCGTGTCTCAGACCGCGACAACGACTTCGATGCGGACGGGGAGCGAGCGAAGATCGAGTTCTTGATCCTCGATGACATTGGCGAGCGCGAATCAAAGCTGTGATGGCAAATGACAAATGCTGCGCTCCCGCATTCGTCAGGCTGTTGTCACTCTCTGGCATCAAACACTGCGGTGACCACTTCACAGAAAATCGCCGGGTGCCGGCGATGGACGAACCTCACTGTGAGTTCTGCGGTGCGCGGTAGCGGTGACAAGTAGGTAGCGTTCAGCTGCGGCGTAGTCGGTGATCGATGTTCCGTCGGGCCCGGGGGTTTGAGTGATCAGGTCGAGGTATCGGCGGCGATAGAGGTATGCGTCGGGCTGGGTCAACAGGTACTCCGCGGCAGCGACGACGTCCAGGCTCGGTGCGGCTCGTCTGAGCCGGGTGCGCGCCGGCTGGTACGCAGCTCTGGCGTGTTTGGTCGGCCCGGTGGCCGTGTAGTGCCCGTCGCTGTGGTCGTCGTCTCGGGCATTGTCATTCATATCGTCGCCTTGGTGTGAATGAGCTCGACGTTGCCGTTGTAGTAGCCGAGGACACGGTGATCCATCATCCGCCGCCACAGTGGTGGTACGGCAGCGCAGACGATCATCACCGCGTATCCGGCAGGGAGTTGCGGAGCGGTTGGAGCGCTGCGCAGAGATTGGTAGCGCAGACGCGGATTCGCGTGATGGTCACTGTGTCGTTGTAATTGGTACAGGAACAAATTGGACAAGAGATGATCACTGTTCCAACTGTCTTCGGGCCGGGCTTTGACAAAGCTGCCGTCTTGTCTTCGCGCACGGAGCAATCCGTAGTGTTCGAGGTAGTTTGCGGCCTCGAGGAACGTGATCCCGGCCAAGGCTTGCAGGAGCAGCCAGGGCAGTATCTGCCACCCGAATAAGGTGATCAACGTCCCGAACACTGCGGCGCTCAGCGACCATGCCTGCACGATGTTGTTTCGAGGTGACAGTGCGGGTGAACCCTGCCGGCGCAGGCGTGCTGATTCGATCCGCCAGCCCGATTTCAGACCTCCGAATATGCTGCGGGGCAAGAATATCCAGAACGATTCCCCGAAACGAGCACTGGCGGGATCGCGCGGCGTCGCAACGTTGACGTGGTGACCGTGATTGTGCTCGATGTAGAAGTGCCCGTAGAACGATTGAGCGAGCACAATTTTCGCCAACCGCCGCTCGAGGCGGCTGCTCTTGTGGCCTAGTTCGTGTGCGGCATTGATACCGACGCCTGCAACGACGCCGACGGTCATCGCCAGTGCGATCTTCTCTCCGGTTGCCATCGGGGCGTGCGCCCAACACCATGCGGCGAAGACGAGGCCAGCGTATTGAAGTGGCACGAACAGGTAGGTACACCATCGGTAGTAGCGGTCGTCCTGCAATGCCGCGATCACGTTGTCCGGTGGGCTGCGGCCATCTGCGCCGACTGCGACGTCGACGATCGGGATGACGAGAATCAGGATCCAGGCACCGGTCGCCCAGAACAGGCCGAGGTGCAAATATTCGACCAGCAGCCAGGACAGGAAGGGACTCAGCGGGATCAGCAATCCCAACGGCCACCAGTAACGCTTCCGATCCCGCCATGCAGGAGCGTCGACACCTGCTTCGGCGCTCGCTCGAATGTCGTCGGTGTCTGTCATCGAAACTTCTCGAGCACGGGAAAGTGGAATACGGTCATTGCTCTCCAACGGTTCGTGCGGACTTTCGAAGTGGTGTGCTGCGGCGTCTCAGGCGGTTAGGCCAGGTCTGCGAATGCGATGATGTTGTCGTTGTAACTGCGTGCGGTTTCGTCGAAGGATCCACCGCACGTGATGATCCGGAGTCCGGGGTGGTCGATGTCGCCGTATACGACGTCGGTGGGAAAGTCCTCTTTGGGGAAGTGTTCGACACTGGTAGCGGTGAACACTGCGCGACTTCCGTCTTCGCGGGTGACGATGATGTCGGCTCCTGTTTCGAGATTCCGCAGATCGAAGAAGACCCCGTCGGTGCCTTGCCAGTCGACGTGGCCGGCGATGATTGCCGGTCCGACCTCACCGGGTGCGGGAGCGCCGATGTACCACCCTGCGTCCTTCCCATCCGGTGGGACCTCGAGTGCTCCATCGGTATCGAGTCCGAGATCGATGATGTCGGTGTCGACGCCGATGGACGGGATTTCGAGGCGCGCGGGGCGGTGTTCAGCAGTTACCGGCGCCCTTTCGGGCAGTGCAGAGTCAGTGGCGCGTGGCGCGGATGTGGTGTCTTGTCGAGGCGACGAGTGTGGTTGTGAATTTCCGCTGTCGGATTGTCCACCGGCGCATCCGACCACCGTTACGAGTACTGAAACAGTAAGGGCGAGAGCCGTGATGGCTCGGCGAGTTCGCGGAGCCATCACGGAGTTTTCGTCTTTCATCTATCGACTTGTCCGACGGATGACGAGGGCCGACATAGCCACGACGCTGAAGAAGCCGACGAGCAGGGCGATCCACCCTCCACTGGACTGTCCGCCGCGTTGGGATTGTGTGCTTCCGTCACCGGTGTCGACCGACCCTCGTGGTACCTGCTGCACCTGAGGGGCTCGAACATTCGGGGATCCCGGGCCTACCGGTTGAGTGGTCGGGGTACCCGTTCGAGAAGCTGACGTCGTCGGCACCCGAGACGGGACGGTTACCGTCCCCGGAACGGTGGGAGGTATTCCCGGCAGTGGTGGGAGACCGGGAATCTCGGGTATGGACGGAATGTTTCGGCTGGTCGTGATGATCGGCGGTACGTCCACAGTGGTTGTAGTCGTGCCGTTCGGCCCTGGTGTGGTGGTCGTCGCTTCCACCGGTGTACCAGTCGTGGTTGTAGTCACCTCCGGCGGGACGACCGTCGTGGTTGTAGTCACCTCCGGCGGGACGACCGTCGTGGTTGTAGTCACCTCCGGCGGGACCACCGTCGTGGTGGTAGTCGTCGCGGTGTCAGGCGGGACTGTAGTCGTCGTAGTGGTCGGAGTCGTGGTCGTGACAGGAGGCGCACAGGTCGGGATCGTAACGGTGTTCGTATCGAGAGTGACCGCGCCATTGATCGCCAACAGTCGACCCTCGACGGTTGCCTCGGTTGTGGCAGTAATGTCTGTCAGCGCCAAGAGGTTTCCTCGGAAGACGGAGTTGGTGCCGAGGGTGGCGGAACTTCCAACCTGCCAGAAAACATTGCACGCCTGCGTTCCGTTGATCAGTGCAACGGTGCTGGACGACGATGTGATCAGCGTTGATCCCGCTTGGAAGACGAAGACTGCATCGGGGTCACCTTGCGCGTCGAGGGTGACGGTTCCCGACAGTGCGATCGACGAACCGGAGTTGTAGACACCCGAAACCAGTGTCCGACCGGTCAAGTCGGCTCCCGTCGGTTGTGTGGGTCCTTGACCGGCAAGAGTGTTGTAGGCAGTCAACACGTCGGGTTTCGCTCCCTGCGATACCGCGTCGCCACCATGATTGGTGCCGGTAATCGTCAGGTCCGATACACCGGTGATGGTTGGAGTCGGATACGTGCCGATATCGCCGCCGAGGGTTGTCGGTCCGGTGTTGGTGATTCCTGCTCCGGCAAGGACTGCAAAGGGCTCAGCGGTGCCGAGTCCGACAGCAGTCGCTTCCGCGCCGGCAGTGCCGGCCGGCAAGACGAGAATGCCGACGGAGAAAACGGAAATCGTTGCAATACCCGAGAATTGAAAGAACCGCGAGCGTCGTGTTGCGGTGGGTGCTGTCATGTTCTGTTCATCTTCGATCCTTTGAAGAAGGGACTCATGCGACGAAAGTGAGTCCGTACGTCCGCGCCGACTCCGGCGCCGGGACGTATCGATGAGCGCCCACGTAAATCCGGACATTCCGGGTATACGTTGTGTGTATACGTTGTATGCATAGGGCGTATCCGAACAGTAAACCAGCCGTACTGTTCTGTCAACGCGTAGGCATACGATGTATGTTTTGTGGATGACCGGACACTCGCCAGATCGCACTAAGGGTTTGATTCCCGCCGCGGACCGCGAGGAGCCCCTCACCAGGGCGCTCGTACTCTCGACGGCGTTGGCGATCATCAACGAGGAAGGTGCCGACGGCCTCTCCATGCGCCGACTGGGCAAAGCGCTCGACAGAAATCCGATGACTCTCTACAGGTACGCGGCCAACAAGGCGGCCCTGCTGGACGGGGTCGTCGAGACCGTGCTCGAACAACTGGTCGTCGACCCGTCCGATCGCGACTGGAGGGGGCAGCTGCACGCAGTTGCGTACGGGTATCGCCGCCTCGCGCTCGCGCACCCCAACGTGGTTCCTTTGCTGGTCACTCGGCCGCTGTCCACCCCGCTCGGATTGCGTCCTCCCGGGACGTTGCGCTACGTCGAAGCGATTCTCGAACTGCTGATACGGGCCGGTTTCACTCCTGAAGACGCATTACACATCTACCGAGCAGTGTTCGGCTTCCTCAACGGGCACATTCTCAACGAGCTTCAGGAAATAGTCGAAAATCCCGAGGAGACGGACGATCTCTTGCGGCTCGGTCTGCATCGGCTTGCGCTTGCCGAGTTTCCGAGACTGCGGTCGATGGCTACGATCATGGCTCACTACGACGGGCAGGACGAACTCGAGCGCGGTCTGGCAATCCTTCTGGAGGGTCTGGCGACGGCATCTCCTCCGACGAGGGTTGAGGGCTGACCACTTTCAGTTTGGGTATCGACATGAGACGACCTCGACGGCCACACAATTCAGGGGACCGACGAGGTCGGTAAGCGTCAGCGCAGTCACTGACGTCTACATTTCAACCGTACGAGTCACGGTTGGCAGGTGGCGGCGAGCTTCGTCCTTGTTGTGTGAGTGTTTCGTCCTGCTTCGCCCATTTCGGGCGGTTCCTGACCTGCTGCAGGTGATGGCTCTTCGGTTCGGCCGGAATGCTTCATCGAGCTGAACGTGTGTAGAGCGCCTGTAAATGTCTTCCGTCCGCCTCGGTGGACGGACGGAAGGCATCAATTCATTTGTGGGTGACCGTATTCGGCGAACACGGTCTGGTTTTGTCAGGGTTGAAATTCTTCGTTGGTGGGGTTCTCGGGCGGGGTGGCCGCGAGGATGCGCTTCCACCAGCCTTGCCGCTGCGGGTCTTCGTTCCAGACGACCGGTTCAGCCAGAGCTGCGGCGGGGGGCATGATTGGCGCGGGCATAGTGGACCTCCTGGATGAAAGGCTCTCGTACAGTCGATTTCGTGCCAAGCCGTTCAGGTCAGGCTTCGATCTGTCCTTGGGTTTTCACCTCGGAGTTTGCGGTGCGGGACGGCGGCCCCGACGAGATTTCGATCCGCCGCGGTTTCGCCTTCTCTGCGATCGGTAAGGTCACGGTCAACACGCCGTTGTCGTATGAGGCGACGATCCGTTCGGAATCGATGTCCTCACTGATGGACAGCTGCCTTCTGTATGTTCCTGTGAAACGCTCACCGGCCAGCCACGTCACTCCCTCTTCGGAAATGGCGCTGCGGTGCGCGGTCAGGGTGAGGGTCGAGCCGTCTACCTGTACGTCCACTGATCCTGGGTCGACGCCGGGAAGATCGGCGTGAAGGACGTAGTGGTCATCGATCTTGTAGAGGTCCATCGGCATGAAGCGTGGACTTCGGCTGCTGCCGGTTCCGGTGGCAAGCAGGGACTTGGTGATCGCGTCGATGTCGGTGAAAGGATCGAAACGAAGCACAGCAACACACCTCCCGTATCGTCTAAGAAAGGTCACCGTCACCTCGACGGCGACCGAACTTACTGTGCGAGAACATGATAACCAGCCAAGCTGGCACTCTGCAACCTCGAGTGCCAGATTTTTTCGGTGAACTTCGGTCCGATTTTCGGAAGTATCCGAAATGGCGCGATCAGTTCGCCAGGGATGTCAGAGGGTCCGGCGAAACACCTTGTCTTCGTCGACTGTGACGGCACCGGATGCGATGAGTCGTTCGAGGTGTAGCTGAGCTGTCCGTCGTTCGACGGCGTCGACGTACGGGGCCGATACGTGGGGGCGGTAGACGAGTCGATGAGCGACTATGTCTTCCAAGAGTTTTGGTTCGCCGAGGAATTGGATGAGACGGTCTTCGCGGCTCAGTAATTTGTCGCGGTATGCGGACAACCGGCGACGGAACTCGTCGCTGCCCTCGACCACGCCCTTCTGATGGAATGTTCCGTACCAGCGTGCGTCGATCGTTGCGACGTGGTCGATGGAGTCGAGGAAGTCGTTGACGCTGCTACCCAGGTCGCCGTACATCGGGCCGAAGGAGGTGAGGTCGATGTCGGCGACGTAGAAGAAGCCGTCGGGTTCGACGAGGACCCCGCAGTGTCCGCGGGTGTGCCCTGGCAAATGAATGACTGTCGCAGTGCGGTCGCCGAGGTCGAAGACGTGGCCGCCCGCGATCCCCGACACGTTCTCGTGGGTCGGGGGTATGCCGTATTGCGTAGCGATCGACTGCTGGACCTCGACTCGTTCGTTCGGAGGAAGGCCGTAATTGGTGAGCATCGTGTCGAGGGATGCGACTGCGGGTGCGTCGAGATGGTGCGCATAGGCCGGGGTGTCGAAATGGCGTAGTCCGGCGATGTGGTCCTCGTGCCCGTGGCTGACGAATACGAGGTCTGCGCCGACGGGGTCGCGGTCGAGGGAGAGCGAAGGGTCGATGACGAGCGTGCTTTCAGATCCGTGCACTACCACGGTGTTCCCGTAGGGGACGGCACCACCGTTCTCAGGAACCAGTACCGAGACCTTGCCGAATTCTGCAGGTGTGAACATCTTTCGCCTTCCTCGTGACGATCGTGTCGTGACGACACCGGCTTGCAGGCTCGAATCAGTGGAGATGTTGTCGAGACGTCTCGACAGTATCCGTTGCCCAAGCGGCGAGGTGCATCGGATAGTGGCAGTAGATCCAGTCAGTGTGCAGTGCCGGCTATTTCGTCGAGAGTCCGTTCGACGGCTCGGGCGATCTTGCTTGCAGGTGGGAGATGCTCGGCATCGGCCTGGATTCCGATCCAGAATGTGTCGTTGTAGGACGCTGCGGTGAAGCCGACGCGGACATTGCCCGCCAACGGGCCCAGAGGCCAGAGTTCGACTAGCGCTGCCCCGTCGAGCGTGAGCGGGCCGCGCGGTCCATGGACGTTGGACGCGACTGCACCGATCATGTGCTGCCGCTTTGCGAGCTTGTCGAAAACGCCGGCGATACGCGGTGACCGAAAGGTTGTTCCCGCAGCGCGTGCGGAAGGTTTGGCCGCAGCGGTTTGCTTCGCGACGATCGCGACTGTGCGTTGTGGGTCGGTTTCACGAAGTGGAAGGTCGATGATCATGAACCCGACGGCATTGCGTGCGCTACCGATCGCTGTGACTGCGACGGGTACCGATACCGCAATCGACTTGGGGATGGGCTCGCCGCATTCTTGGAGGATGAATCGCAGTCCGCCGCCCACCGCAACGAGATAGGCATCGTTCAAAGTGCCTCCCGCTTGCTGCGCGGCATGCTCGATCAGAGAGGTGCCGACGTTGACGGACGAGATCGATCTCGTGGGACCAAAGGCGCCCAGCAACACCCGTGATCGGATTGGCCGGTGCAGGAAAGTACCGATTCGAAATCGGAGGAGGTCGAGGGAACCGGCGGCCTTCGGAGGGATGTTCGGCACGGGAGCGCCCGGGTCGGTACTTTTCGAATCAGGTGGAGCGAACAAGCGCTCGAAAAGGTCGCTGGCTCTGGCGCCGTCGAGAACCGCATGATGCACTCGGATGACGATGCCGCACAGACCCGGTCGAGCTGCAGGAACAAAGGCGATGTGCCACAACGGTCGGGTGGTGTCGAGGGGTTGCATCACGAGTCGACCACAGACGGATTCGAAGTCGGGTTCTGTAGGCCCGCGTTCGTCAAGCGAGAGATGGAGGTCGAAGTCGATGTCGTTTTCCGTCCACCACCATGACCCGTTCCGTATGATCGGTCGCTGCCGCAGTAACGGCTCCTGCGCGATGTGAGCGGCGAGAGTGCGGTGAAGTCGCACTAGATCAGGTCGACCGTCTCGATCGACGAAGCCACCAGGAGCGAGCAGTCCGGCAATAGTGACCAGGTAGGGCTGGACGTGCACACCGAGCTGGAAGCTCGCAGCGTCGACGGGTGATATCGGCACGTCGGGTGTGGTGTCGACCATCTGCTGAGCCTAATCGAGGCGACACGGTGGACGGCGCTGGTTTCGGCTAGCGGATCACCAAGTCGTGGTCGGTGGCGCTGAGCGTGATCGCGGCAATGGGGTTTCCATGCATCCAGTCCTGCACGAACGCGTCCAGAGCGGGGTTCGATGCCCGATCCGCGTACGCGTCCGACGGGATCTCGATTGCCCCGACGAGGTGGCGCGGATCGGCATCGAGGCCGGATGCGCGGGGAGTCATCCGTAGTCCGTCGGCGGTGTGCAGGACGACCGGAAGAACCGTGCCATCCGGTGCAGTCACGGTCGCGGTCCGCGTGGTGGCGACCGGGTCGAAATGGTCCACGTCCAGTCGGTATCCGGACGGTTGTGCGTGCTGGCCGATCGCGTCGAGCAGACGCGGATCCACCACAGAGTACGGAAACCCGATGTCGATCAGAGTCTGACCGTCGATGGCACCGTCGCGGGCGGGCAGGGTCGTGGACAAGTGCCAGGGGGCAGCGGGGGACAGGGTATCCGTCGACCGGTCTGTCGGCGCGTTTTCGACCAGTGCGCCGAGGAGAGACGCGCCGGTCGGTGTGAACTCCCAGTCGCCGCCGACGAGATCCTTGTGCCAGAAGCCGGATTCGGCGCCGCGGAGACCCTCGACACGCAATTCCCGCCGGTTCGGGCCGGGACCGAGTGAGTGCACACTGATCGCGGATGTAACTTCACCGGGAATTTTGGGCTGGTGCACCCAGTCGGGGGCCGGAAGTTGGATCGCGGCGGTGCTGCGGTCCAGTGTTTCGGCCACGAGGTTGGGTGCCGACGGCTTGTCCGACTGATCTTCCCAGCTGTAGCGGAAGAAGATCGAGTCCGATCCCGAAGAATCGAAATCAAATGTGCGGGTGTACATGTCGCCGTACTTGTTCATCACGAAAGTGGTTGATCCGGCCGCCGACAGCGAGTCCGCCTGGAATCGCCCGCCGAGCGGGCCGCCGATCTCGTAGCTGTCGTCGTTGGGCAGCCACGGGTCCGCGTAGGTTATTCGGCTGCCGTCCCCGGTCAACGTGGGGATCATCGTCATCTTGGCGAGTCCGACGAAGTGAATCCGTCCTGCGACGTCGGTGAAAGTTTGGTTGTCCCAAGGCGACGAGACGCTCAGTGCCCACCCGTTCGGGTGGTCTCCGGGGAGTTGTCGGCCGGGACCGCTCCACAGCGGTGCGCCCCATGCCGAGGTCCAATTCCACACCAGCGGATCCTGGGATGCGTTGTCCATCGTGTAGATCCAGCCGTTGTCGTCGACCGCGACGAGTTCGTCGTCGTCCAGTGATATCCCGACCAGTCGTCCACGCAGGCACTCGGGCATCGGCACGAAACGCCACGGTTGAGCCGTTGATGCGCCTGTCTCTCGCGGCCGAGCGAGTAAGTCGTGGTCGACTAGCGCGAAGTCCCAGAAACGATTGAATTGCGTAGTTGGCGTGCGGATCTGGACCGAGCTGGGGGCGGTTGAACCGGTGAATGTCGGCAGGTTTGCCAACCCGACTCGACCTCCACCGGAGGGCGCACCTGGTGGCAGTTGGGCGGTTCCGAATGATATGCAACTGGCCGGCCCAGGTTCGGTGGGCGCGGCAGCGGCGAGGGGAGTGGACCACAGGAGGGCGGCGGAGAGTAGGACGCCGACGCTCAGCAGTCGCGGTCGGTGCGGGTGCGAAACTCCACTCGCGGTCTCGTTCACCGTCCGATTGTCGCATGATCGGCACGTTGAATCTGCGAATTGTGAGGTTTGTCCATCTGTGTCGGTTGCGGCGAGAGTGCCGATCGCTGCGTTGGTTGTTGTGAGTGGAACGAGAGTGCTTGTACTGCAACGGTATTCGCCGTGTAACTGAGTTTGCCACGACCTGCAGATACGGTGGGGTGATGAGAAGGCCGAAGTCGCTGGGTGAATGGTTGGTAGCTGACCCTCCGGAGTCATCCAAGCCACCGGGGCCGATTCTTTTGGCATTCACCGTTGTTCCGCTCATTGCGTTGGTCTGCCGGCATTACGGTTGGTGGCCTTCGCCGTTCGGGGAGTACAGATGGTTGGATCCCTTCCTCGTCAGCGCCGCGGCTCTGCTCATCTTGATCGTGGTCGGTCTGGTGTGGGCGATCCGCACCCTCTATGTCCTTGGCCAGGACCGGCGGTGGTCGTGGTGGATTCTGTCCTCCCCGATCGCCGTCATCGCTGCAGTAGCTCTGGTGTTGTTGATACCGCCGGCAACTTTCCTCGACAAGAGCGGAGAGTTCGAGACCATCGCGATTGGTCTTTTGGAGCAGCCTGAATCGACCGTGGAAGAGCTCGAGATCGGCCAGTTCGATATCAGTAGTGCCCATGTCGTGCGGCCGGATGAGGTCTACTTCATCGACAACGACAGCATGTTCATCACCTCGAGTGGGTGGGTGTACTCGCCCAGCGGCCCACCATCGGGGTTCGATGATTTCTCCGCAACTCACCTCGGCGGACCTTGGTACGAGTTCACGGCGGTATGGCGTGACTGATAAATCGAGTGGCCTGTAACGCAGGCCTGTAGCTACCATCGCGGTGTGGATACGTACACGGTGACGCCCCATGGGCGTGAGGGGGTTGTCGGCGTCGTCTTCGCCGGCGACAGATAGCGCATTTCGGACCCGACAGCACTTGGTGCTGATCGGGCCATGAGCTGTACCCACCTTCACCGAGCCACGATTGGTATACACCCATGATCATTTTGACCGATACATCTATTCGTTCCAGCCTCGTCAACGCGAGTCGTAAGGAGAAGTCCGATCTCACCCTGCCGGACGGCTTCGGCACCATCGACTTCGACGCTCTCGACTACCTGGGCTGGCGAGATCCGAAAATGGGCCGACGCGCCTACGCGATCGTCCCGACACTCGACGGGGAGACCATCGGAGTCTTGCTCGTTCAAGCCGAGGCCACTCCGCGATCGCGCGCCCAGTGCTCCTGGTGCCGCGACACGCGACTCCCCAACGAGGTCGTCTTCTACGGCGCCAAGTTGGCCGGGCCCGCCGGTCGACGTGGCAGCACGGTCGGAACACTGATCTGCCGAGACTTCCAGTGCTCGTCCAATGTTCGTAACGACCCCCCGCTCCCGTATGCCGGCTACGATGCCGCCGCTGCGCGCCAGAACCGGAAAGATGAACTGGTGCTGCGGGCTTCGAGTTTTGTCGAGCGGGTGGCTCGGCAGTAGAGCGGACCAAATCGGGGACGAGATAGCACCCTGTTGCGACGTTCGTCCCCCTTTCCTGACTCAGGGAGGGGGACGAGCTGTCTAGACGGGTTTGATCCGACGAGCACTTCGAGACGACGCGACATGTGGCGTCGCACATGATTGCGCGGTCACGGCGTTGCTCGACGCAACGTCGCCCAGGCTCCGGCGATGCACGCGATGGCAAGGGCCAGAGGGAGTAGTGCCATCGGTACCACTCGGGGAGTATCGACAAACCACGAACCGATCGCCGGCCACCACCCAGCCCAGGTGATCGCGATCGCTGACAAGCCGAGCAAGCCGAAAAGCCCGGTGAGGGAGGCGAGTAGACCGGTGATCCTCCACCGCTGGTAGATAGCACCTGCCAGCATTGCGATCGAACTGGTCAGCAGCAGCGTCGCGAACAGTGCGAGCAACTGTACGGCGGTGTTGTCGGTGAAATAGCGTGCGATGCCGAACATGCGCATGTGCACACCCCAGCCGTTGGTGGCGGACTCCAGCACGGACAGCAGTTGCAGCGCGATTGCGAAGACTGCGGACTGTGCCAGCGCCATAACCGTGGTGGCAGTGAAGAACTCGCGGCGAGTCACGCTCAGTCCGAGCGCGAATGGGAACGTCTGCGTCATCGACTGGAGGTAGAACGCCAGCACGAAACCGTAGACCGAGAACACACTGCCGGTGAATCCCTCACCCTCCTCGTTCCCGACGATCGCGTAGATAGTGAAGCTGATCAGGAACGAGATCAACAGGATGCCCACCGGCCAGGCGATCAGCAACGGCCACGCGACCGTGTGCAGTTGTAGGACGGCACCGATCCTGGACCGAGCGGGCGTCTTCGGGACCGTCCGTGGCTCTGTCGTTGCGATACTCATACGGTGATCTCCTTGCGCTGCGTCGAAGTCGCGATGACAAGTTCCTGCAAAGATGCCGGTTCCACTTGGACTCCTGCCTCCCGCAGTCGGTTTCGCTCGGTCTCTGTCACATCGGCCTGCAACATGATTCGGCTGTGGGCGCCCAGTGTCTCCCGGCGCAGGACCCTGCCGGACGCAGCAACGGCATCCACCGCATCAATGGGACCGGATACCACCACGGCGCGGCTACGCAGTGCATCCGCGTCTGCGTCGACGACAATCCGGCCGCCGTCGACGACAATCACGTGCTCGAGTAGATTGGCTACCTCGTCGATCAGGTGAGTCGAAAGCACCACAGTGCGAGGATGTTCGGCGTAGTCCGCAAGCAGGCGATCGTAGAACAGTTGGCGTGCAACGGCATCGAGACCGAGATACGGCTCGTCGAAAAGCGTGAGCGGTGCACGGGAGGCAAGTCCGATGATCACTCCCAACGCCGACCGCATGCCGCGCGAGAGCTTCTTCACCTTGCGGCACAGGGGAAGTTGGAAATCGTCAAGCAGTGTCTCGGCGAACGCGTGGTCCCAATTCGGGAGTAGATGGCCGGCGGCGACGAGTACGTGCTTGACCTTGAGGTCTTCGGGGTACGTCTGGCTTTCCTTGACGAAGCACACGTTCGCCAGGACGTCGGCATTCTCGAAAGGGGCGGCCCCGAAAACTTCGACGTCGCCGCTGGTGTGCAGGTCCTGCCCGGTCAGTATCTGCATGATCGTCGTCTTGCCTGCGCCGTTACGGCCGAGTAGGCCGTAGATCTTGTTGCGGCTGATCTCGAACGAGACGTCCGCGAGCGCGTCGACATCCCCGTACTTTCTGTCCACGGAGCGCATCGAGGCGACAAGTTCAGTTTCGTCGAAACGCCTGACTCGGGGCTCGGTCGTTGTCGTGCTTGCGTTCATCGGTCCGCCTTCCTGTCGTCCAGCATGGATTTGAGTTCGCCGAGGGAAATCTGGAGCCGGTCGGCCTCCGCGACCAGCGGCTCGATGTACTGGCGCGCGAACGCTTCTCGGCGTCTGAACCTGAGTGCGTCGCGGGCACCGACCGTGACGAACATTCCGATTCCCCGTTTCTTGTAGAGGATCCCCTCGCCTACGAGCTGATTGAGGCCCTTGGCTGCCGTCGCCGGATTGATTCGGTGGAACGCCGCCAGTTCGTTGGTTGAGGGCACCTGCCCGTCTTCCGGCAGGGAGCCGTCGATGATCGAGCCTTCGATCTGCTCGGCGATCTGCTGGAACAGTGGTCGTCCGTCGTCGATCACGATGATCGATGCCCGATGTTCACTGGTTCATTACTCATGTAATGAACCATAGAACGTCGTGGCGCATGTTGGCAATGAGATCGCGGAATCTGGCACCGATGACTTGGGTCTCCGAGCGCTGCCTATCGGGACATTCATCGCAGAGGCTGATGGAACAGCTTGGATGCAGACCGGCTACGACTTCCAGATCCCGGGGCGTTGCGCACAGGCATTGAGCTTCTTCGGAACCATGGAACCGCCGATCTAGGTGGTCGACCACGGGACGGGGCACCTTCGGGTGGCCGGTAGTTATCGCCTCAATGAATTCGGCCACCTCGTCGAAGGCGGCAACTATGTCGCGGGGGTCATTCTGCATGGACGTTGTCGATGGAGAGTTCGCTATGTGTTGACGCAAACACCCGTCAGCATCGGCAGTTCGCCACCCACCCGTGAAGCAGGCGAAACCACCAGCCTCGGCTTCGGGGCGTAACCCGTAGTCGTAGAACGGAAGCTGGACCGCACGCGGCGGTCGGGCCCCTTTTCGTCAACCCAAAGACGGAGTCGTATCCACCGCAAGTAGGGACTTAGCGCCCCGTTTTGGTGTTTCTGTACTGATTTGCAATCCCGATACGTACGCTTCCGGCCAGGGAATCGGACACTCGACCAGCAGGGGTATCTATGCCGAATGTGACAGTGAAATTCGGGGGTTCAGACCCGGAAACAGCAGACCTCGCACGCCGGGCACTGCAACCAGTACTCGACAGCATCTACCGCACATACCGCAGGAAACCGCTCCCATTCGTCGAAGCCGCACTTAGACGCGCAGGTCGAGGAAGCTTCTCACAAGCAGGAATTGAACGATTTGCCGACTACATTTCAAGAGGAGACCGACCGATCCTCACCACATAGCGGCCGCTCGTGATCACGCCGAAGAGTGAAGCGCTTCCACGGGCTACCTGTTCGACGACCTAAATTGGTCAGTGCCAACTAGGTACAGGTCCATCGTGGTCAACATCAACATCAAGAGACAGCGCCCGCGTCCGAGATCGGTAGCTTGCCTCCCCGTAGCAAGGGCACTCGAGCCAGCAGACGTATTCGATCAAACGGAGCTGAGAAGGCTGATTCAGCAGATGCACATTAATCGACCTCTGTGTGAATTCTGCTCACGGTGCACACTCGCGTGATCAAACCAGTCGGCGCTGTGACATTCGGTTGCTGATCCTATTCGGGGCGGCCTCGACCGACTATTTGGGACCTGTCAAACATAAGCTCCCCTTCCTGGCCAGGAAGGGGAGCTTATGTTTGTGACCACCGCACGATCCACGCATCTTCTGATATGCAGGTTTCAGGCAGAGCTGAAAATGTCATCCACATGCGGTCGGCCGATCTTCTCTACAAGTCGGGAGCGGTTAGTGGCCCTGCGCCTTCTAATGAGAAGGGGATCGTGGAACCGTTCGCCATCGCCACGATCACGTTGACGATAGCAAAGAGGACGTTATCCATTTGAATTCACCTCCTCGCTCCGTCTAGGGCCCGGCAGTATTCGCTACTGCATACAGGGCAGATGTCCTGCTATCGAGATTGAGACCTGCAATGTAAGCGGCGAGCCTGGACCGAATGAGGTGACTGTCCTGATATATCCGAGGCCATTCGAGGAGTTGTAGTCCACCAACCAAGATCCACCAGAAGCACCTGCGCCAAAGTTGCCCGGTTTGGCAGTTGCGTGAGAAGCCGTAGTTCCGAACGTCATAACCAGGGAAGACGCTGCGATGCTTGCGGGGAATGAGGTTTCGACTCTGGACACTTACGGCCTTCTATCGAATTGGGGCCAATCTGCCGGTTTCTAAAGATCTTCGGGAAGGTAGCGCGACGCTAATGTGACAGTCCTCGAAACTGGGGTATTTCTTCGAGCTTTATCCGGCTCTCCGGATTCGGAGTGTATGAGTTGATCCACGGATGATCCGAGCAGGCACAAGATGTAGGTTGGTGAGGGTTTTAATGTGCAGACCGATGGCGTGCGTTGGGACTTACGGTCAGGGCTGTCCGGTACTGAGGAAGAATACGTACTTGATGCTTTTCGAAGGTGATTTTTTGACGCACTTGGGTCCTTTCACAGTTGTGATTGTGAGAAGACCTGCATTCGTGCGTGAGTTGTGGTCCTCGGCGTATGGGTGCGCTACGGCAGATCGTTTTTGCAATATTCAACTGACAAGCTGTGCGGAGTCCGAGCGGAGACAGTTTCCAAACCCATTTGTTGGTAGTCGCGCTCGAATCACTGATGGAAGGCAAACGAACCGAGGTACCGGCGACCATCGGCTTCGAGGTCGACAGCACTCTCCTGACAGTGCGCGCAATGGACACCGATTCAGGCCGGGGCACGACCAGTCGGACGGCATCGATGAACTGCAGAATTCCGAGACGCGGTCCTCTAGCACCCCCATTTTCGTTGGATTCACATTGACTGATCACTGAATGGAGGGGGTTGTGTACCTGCCGTGTACCTGTCACAGGATTTGGGACCCAAACAAGCGAAGTTCGACTGCCCCAAAAGGGCTCTGAACTGCGGAGAATCTGTGGAGCCGATGACGGGAATCGAACCCGCGTATTCAGCTTGGGAAGCTGATGTTCTACCATTGAACTACATCGGCGTCGCAGCCGACCGGACGTGTTTTCACCGCCGATCAACGTGCTTTCCGAACATTATCAGACGAGCTTTCAAGCAGCGGTGTCCCCGGCCGTCATTGATCAACACAGGCGTGTGGAAGTCGGCGCCATCGGTAAATGATTTGCCCACAAGTTCTGCGCGGGAAAGCCTTTCGGCATGGAGAACTTGAGACAGGTGGGGCTGGGCTCTGCCGTGGGAGTCCAGAACCCGCGCATCGTGTTCGGTAACCACAGTGTGATCGCCCCGGCGATGGGTCGGCACTGCCCGCAGAACCGGTAACCTCTACCTGTGCTGCTCTCCGATCGTGACATCCGTGCCGAAATCTCCGTTGGACGTCTGGGTATCGACCCTTTCGACGACTCCATGGTGCAACCGTCGAGCGTCGACGTCCGACTGGACGGTCTGTTTCGGGTGTTCAACAATACGCGGTACACGCACATCGACCCGGCACTGCGCCAGGACGAGCTGACCAGCCTGGTCGAACCGGCAGAGGGCGAGCCGTTTGTACTGCATCCCGGCGAGTTCGTTCTCGGTTCGACTCTCGAAGTGTGCTCGCTGCCGAACGACCTGGCCGGGCGCCTCGAAGGTAAGTCGAGCCTCGGGCGCCTGGGCCTTTTGACGCACTCCACCGCCGGTTTCATCGACCCGGGTTTCAGCGGCCACATCACACTGGAGCTGTCCAACGTCGCAAACCTGCCGATCACGCTCTGGCCGGGAATGAAGATCGGACAGCTCTGCCTGCTCAAGCTCTCGAGCGCTGCAGAGTTCCCCTACGGAAGCTCCGAGGCCGGATCCAAATACCAGGGCCAGCGCGGCCCGACACCGTCGAAGGCGTACCTGAACTTCAACCGCGGCTGAACGAACGAACTTCGGGGGGAGTCGCATGATCGGAATTTTCTACGGTCTGGTTTTCATGAACTTGTTGTTCGTGACCAGCACCGTGTGTTTGATGAAGCCGTCCAAAGCCAGTGTTGTTGTGACCGTCTGTGCAGGGGTGGCGTGGCTGTTCTTCAATGGACCGCTGGAAGGTCAGGTCTTGTGGTCGTTGAACAGAGAACACGGTCTGACGGTCTCGGATCTGATGTCGCTTGTTGCCTTCGGCATCGCCGCTCGTGGTTGGAATCAGGTTCGCAAAGCCCGTGAAACTGTCGACGCAGATCGTTTCTGACCTGCGCGCTCACCTGGATTGACCGCCACGATTCGGACAGATGTTTCGACCTGGAGCACAACAGTCGTCGAATCGGGCACAATTACTGGTTATGTGGTGGATTGTCGGAGGCGTACTACTCGTATGGGTCGTGTGTTCCATTCCGATTGCCATCCTGGTGGGGCGGGGTATCGCGCGTCGGGACCGCGCGGAATTCGACGGGCGAAATCAACAGTGGGCCGACGAGGTTGTCAGGTCGATCGAGAAGCAATCGGAGCAGGACAATGCCGATCGGCGTAAGCCACCACTGATAAGCTGACCAGCTGGACTTTTCCGGAGGTGAGTGGGCATGGAACTTCCATCCGATACTCCCGACGACGTCGTGGCCGCGGCCGCCGGCGGACCAAGGGTTCCGCAGTTCGATCCCACAGTGGGGATTCCGGTAGTTCCGCCAGGGGGAGATGCTCCCCACCGGTTGGTGGTCATCGGCGATTCGCTGTCTCAGGGATTCCAGAGCGGGGCGATCTTCAATACCGATCTGTCGTATCCGGCGATCATTGCTTACCAGCTGGGCCGGCTCGACCAGTTCCGCTTTCCCCGTTACGGCGGCCCGGGCGGGCTTCCGCTCAACATCGAACTGTTGCTCCGCACCCTCGAGGAGCGCTTCGGCCCACGGCTCGACCTCTGGGAGGTGCCGCTCGCACTCTTTGCTGCGCGCGCGTTCATGGATCAGGTAGAGGACTATTGGGAACGCGGACCGGGCAGCGAAGCGCCGACATTCTCGACAATCAACCACAACCTCTCGGTGTACGGGTGGGATCTTCGTGACGCTCTGACCAAGACGGCGCAGGGCTGCGAGGATGCTCTTCACCAACCGCACGACGATTTGATCAGCCAGATCGTCGAGAACAACGGCGAGCGCGCCGCACTGCGAGTTCTGCCGCGAGGCTCCGACGCCGAGAAGCGTATGACCGCGTTCGACGCAGCAGCGGAGTTGGGCAAGGAAGGCATCGAAACTCTGATCGTCTTCCTCGGTGCCAACAACGCGCTCCGCACCGTCACCGAACTTCGAGTCGAGTGGAGCGGCAACAACTTCCGTGATCCGGGCGGCAAGCGCGACTACACGGTGTGGCGGCCTGAGCACTTCGCGTCGGAGTACGCCGAGGTGCTGGCCGCGATCCGCAAGATCAACGCCCAGCACGTCATCCTCTGCACCGTCCCACACGTGACCATCGCACCGATCGCCCACGGGCTCGGGGGGAAGATCGAAATCGGATCCCGCTACTTCCCGTACTACGCACGACCGTGGGTGCGCGACACCGACTTCGACCCACAACGCGATCAGCACATCACCGGCGCGCAGGCGTGGGCCGTCGACACCGCAATCGACATGTACAACGACGGAATCGAGCAAGCCGTCGCGAATGCCCGTCGGGTGGGGAAGGACTGGTACCTCTGCGATATTGCCGGGTTGCTCGAGCGCGTGGCCTCACGGCGCTACGTCACCGACGTCAATGCGCGGCCGTCATGGTGGACGCCGTACCCCCTTCCCAAGGCGCTGACCGACTTGCAACCCGTGCCGGACTCGCTGTTCCTCTCCGCCGACGGTCGCGGCGGCCGCGCTTCGGGCGGCCTCTTCTCGCTCGACGGCGTTCATCCCACGACAGTCGCGTACGGGGTGATGGCGCAAGAACTGGCGAACATCATGGTCACGGCAGGGGTCCAGTTCGACCGCGCTCAGATCGATTTCGACCGACTCGTCCGACGCGACACCTTGGTGCGCACTCCGCCGCAGAATCTCGATTCCACGCTCGGCGTCATCGGCTGGGCCGACGAGCATCTCGGCTTTGCCAAACGTGTGTTCGGCCTCTGACTTTCAGCTTGCCTTCGACATCGTCGGTGCAACGATGCGTTCCGCGTACTCCCGCAGCAGTGCCACCAGGTCTGCGTCGTCGACGGAAAGTCTGCCGGTCGGACCTATCGCAGCCAAGGCACCGACGACACACCTTTCCGCGTCGTGGATCGGGACGGCGACGGCGGAGCGTCCGACACGAATCTCGTCGACCTCACGGGCGGCCTCACCGCGCCGGATCCGCGAGAGCTCGAGTTCCAACGCGTCGCCGTCGGTGATGGTGTGTGCGGTGACCTTTCGCAGTGGGGCCTCGGCCAATTCGGGTCGGTTGGCGAGGAGCAGCTTCCCGATAGCCGACGCGTGAACGGCTGTGACCAGTGTCCGTTCGCCACTGAGTTCGTGGTCGGGATCGCGATCGACGAGCCGAATTCTGTTTTCTGCAAACGACGCGAGGTAGACGCCGAACCGTAGCTGTTCGCGGAGTTCTTCGAGGAGCACCGAATTGTCGATGGGTGTGGGTTCGGCGGCAGCCCCGGCTAATTCACGGGTGCGTCGGCCTAGTGCGAAGCCGGAGAGGTCGGCGATCCGAACCAGGTAACCGTCGGCGACAAGGATGTTGAGTAACCGATAGGCAGTGGCAGGTGGGATGTCGGCCAGGGCGGCAATGTCCTTGGCGGTGGCTCCCGATCCGAGCCTGGCCGCCGACTCGAGGAGGGCAAGGGCGCGCTGAACCGCTCGGGGTTCGTGCCCACCGAGGTCGCGTGGTCGGCCCACCATCAGCGGGCGCCGGCAGTCGGCTCGCCCACCAGCACGATGTTTCCGGCTGCGTCGGTGGCGAACACCCCAGCTCCTGGTAGTACGTCCTCGGTTTCGGGACTGTCGAAAGCTCCGACGTGCAGCAGACTTTTGGGGCTTCGGCGTCGCAGGTAGAACTGCCAGAGTGTGCCCGAAGTCAGGATCACGAGTACGGCGATCGGTGCAACGTACGCGTGGTCGATCGTGTTGGCATAAACCAGGTAACCGAGGACTATCGCTCCGGCACCACTGCCACACGACGCGGCCGCGAGAACGCCGGGAGTGTGCTCGCCGATCCGTGTCAGGAAGACAACGGATGCGATAGCCGTCAGTGCATAGGCCACGATGACGGCGCCGCGAACAGTCAGTCGAACGTCGTCGAAGATTTCTCCGCGCCCGAGAACGGCAAAGGTTCCGCCGCCCAGCAGGACGGTGCAGACCACGGTAGTCAATGCGAAGTAGGGCGTACGGAAGGCACTGTGAACCGAGGCGAACCGGCGGGGGAGTAGGCGCTCGACACCGAACGAATAGACCAGGCGTGACGCAGCATTGGACGACGCCATCGAGGACGCCAGCCACGAGCACCCCAGACCGACGTTGAGCGCGATCACGACACCGGGGCTCACGCCCGTCGCCGTTCCGTGGAGATAGGCGTTGACGAGGGTGTCACTGCGCCCGGACCAAGCGGCCCAGCCCGCGAAGATGAAGAGCGATCCACAGATGATCGGAGTGAGAAGGACTGTGCGGGTGACGGTTACCAGCGGACGACGGGCCTCGGGGCCGAAGAAGGCCGCGCTCTCGAATCCGGCGAGAGCGAACACGGCAGCCAGGGCGGTGAGTAACAACCCGTGGCCGGAGGTGGGTGGAACGATCTGTGCTTGTTGACTTCCGGAACCGCCCAGGATCATGAGCCCGACGATGAACAGAAGTGAACAGCTTTCGACGACGAGGATCGCGAGCGCGGCAAATCTGACACTTCGCACGAGAGCGCCGAGAATCAGCAAGGCTATCCCCAGATAGAGCGCGATGACGTGAAAAGTCTTGTCCACGTGCACACCCGCGAAGCCGAGCAATGCGATTGCGGCCTGTCCGCCGTGATAGAGCGTCATCACCGCGCTGCCGACGTACTTGACCAGCATGGCGATGCCGGTGGTCAATGCTGCCCGGGTGCCCAGGCCACGAAAGACGAAGCTGTGCAATCCGCCCGACGCAGCCATTCGGCGAGTGAACTGCGAAACGCAGAAGGCTATGAGCGTCACCAGCACGGTGGCCGCGATGATGGTGATCATCCCGCTCAACAATCGGCCGTGTGTCAGCATGGTGACGGGCAGAACGACCATCGACACAGCAGGGGCAGTGGTTGCCACCGACTGGGCCAGCACTTCGGCGCCCGAGAGTTGCCGACGGCCCAACGCCCGCAGCGGTGATCGCGCCGGGGGCTGCTTCTCGCGCGTGGTGAAGGACCGCGCGATGGCTTCGGTGAGAGCGGACATGTCGCGTCACGCTAGTCCGGTTCTGTAACGCCGATATTGCGGGCATGCTTCCGCTGATCGCACTCGGGTGAGAGAGCAAGATGCGAACGCTCGCACGTTTCTCACTCGGTCCCCACCGACTGTTTCCTGCGCGTCAAGTTCCGGACCCAACGCTCCTGAAGTCTGTGTTCAACACCAACCACCCGGGTCACCGGGAGCACACTGGGGAGCTCGAATGCCATACACACGTAGATCTTTCATGCGCAGCCTGGGAATCACCGGCGGCGCCGGCCTGGCACTCGGTGCTATGTCGTCCATCGGCCTGGCGCCGGCAGTGGCGTCGACGCCGAGGCGATTTCAGGCACCTGCTGCGGGTGACCTGATCGGAAAGGTCAAGGGAAATCACTCCGTCGTGATCCTCGGCGGCGGACCGTCCGGGCTGTGCTCTGCCTACGAACTGCAGAAGGCCGGATACAAGGTCACCGTCCTCGAAGCACGCAACCGCCCGGGTGGTCGGGTGTGGTCGATCCGCAACGGCACCGAAGAAACCGACCTGAACGGTGAGACACAGACCTGTTCGTTCTCCGAGGGGCACTTCTACAACCTCGGTGCGACGCGTATTCCGCAAAATCACAACACCATCGACTACTGCCGCGAACTGGGCGTCGAACTGCAGATGTTCGGAAACCAGAATGCGAACACCTTCGTCAACTACACCGGCAACAAGCCGCTGGCGAATCAGTCGATCACCTACCGAGCAGCCAAAGCCGACACCTACGGATACATGTCCGAGCTGCTGCAGAAGGCCACCAATCAGGGCGCTCTCGACCAGGTCTTGAGCAAGGACGACAAAGAAGCACTCTCGTCCTTCCTCACCGACTTCGGCGATCTCTCCAGCGACGGCCGCTATGTCGGATCCTCGCGTCGAGGGCACTCCGCGGAGCCGGGCGCCGGCCTCAACTTCGGAACCGAGATCGAACCATTCGGGATGAGCGATGTCATCCAGGGCGGCATCGGGCGTGCATTCTCCTTCGAGTTCGGTTACGACCAGGCCATGACGATGATGACCCCCGTCGGTGGCATGGACCGGATCTACTACAAGTTCCAGGACGCGATCGGGATGGACAACATCGAGTTCGGCGCCGAGGTCAGCGGCATGAAGAACGTGCCGGAAGGCGTCACCGTCGACTACGTCGTCGACGGCAAATCCAAGTCGATCACCGCCGACTACGCAATCTGCACGATCCCGCCGCACTTGATCAAGCGGCTGAACAACAATCTGCCCTCCGACATCCTGCTCGCGTTGGATGCAGCCAAGCCGTCGTCGTCGGGCAAGCTCGGTATCGAATACTCGCGTCGGTGGTGGGAGACCGAGGACCGCATCTACGGTGGCGCGTCCAACACCGACCGCGACATCTCCCAGATCATGTTCCCCTACGATCACTACAACTCCGACCGCGGCGTCGTCGTCGCGTACTACAGCTCGGGTAAGCGTCAACAGGCTTTCGAATCGCTCACCCACCGTCAGCGGCTGGCAAAGGCCATCGCCGAAGGCGCAGAAATCCACGGCGACAAATACACTCGCGACATCTCGTCGTCCTTCTCCGGAAGCTGGCGTCGCACCAAGTATTCGGAATCCGCCTGGGCATCATGGGCCGGCGCGGGAGATTCCCACGGCGGCATGGCAACTCCCGAGTACACCAAGCTGCTCGAACCCGTCGACCGGATCTACTTCGCCGGCGATCACCTCTCCAACGCCATCGCCTGGCAGCACGGGGCCTTCACGTCCGCGCAGGACGTCGTGACCCACCTGCATCAGCGTGTTGCGCAAACTGCCTGACGTGCTTCGTTTCCCATCACTTTTTCTGGAGGTCTAATCATGAAATCTCGCAGCACCAAGGTCCTTGCAGCGGCATTCGCCGCCACCACGCTACTGGGCTTCGCCACTGCCTGCTCGTCTGACGAGGCGGACGCCGAGACCACATCGAGTTCGTTCGTCTCGAAATCGATTCTCGAAGCGGGGCAGGCAAACCCGATGATCGCTCAGGGCGTCGCGATCGGCGGCGACACCGCAATCTACAAGACCAGCGGCATCGGTCCGTCGGCAGGAAACAAGGCGGCGCCGGAAGGTTCGCCGGAGTCGTACATCGACGGTCAGTTCTCCGGCGGTGTTCTGCCGACCGGTGTCACCGTCACCGAGGCGCAGGGCATCAATGTACTCAAGAAGATCCGCGACAACCTCGAAGCTCAGGGATTGAGTCTCGAAGACGTCGTGACGATGCGCGTCTTCCTCGACAACGCGCCGGGATCGGACAAGGCCGACTACACAGGATGGAATCGCGCGTACCGGCAGTTCTTCGCCAACACCAATCTCGACACGGGTGACACCGAGTTGGTTCCGATGGGCACGGCCGAGCCGATCGCTCCGATCGAGCGAAACAGCGCCCGGCCCACCCGATTCGCCCTCGAGGTTGCCGGACTGCCCGTTGCCGGTTGGCTCGTCGAGGTAGAGGTCGATGCGGTGTACCCCGACGGCAAGGAACCCGCCTGATGGGCGCGCTCAGCCCGACTCACTGGGCGATCGTCGCAGTAGTGCTCGTGGTGCTGTTCGGTTCGAAGAAGCTGCCCGACGCGGCCCGGGGCCTCGGCAGGTCGATGCGGATCCTGAAGTCCGAAGTCGGTGAACTGCAGTCGGATACGGACCTCGCGTTGGAGCAGCGAGACTGACCCCCGTGCGCGGTTGAGGAGCCCCCACACTCCTCAACCGCGCACAGGTCTACTAGATCAGACCTTCGGAACGAGCTACCGACGGTGGTGACGGCGGACCCTTCACGAAGACATCGATCAGCACGTCCTCGTCCTGGTACGACGCGAACTGCGCCAACCCCGGCGTCTGGCGCACAGCCGAATGAACAGCGTCACCGTTTTGCGGATACTCCGGCACGACGTGACGCCAATGGGCGCACAGCAGCGTTCCGCCAGGCTCGAGATGCTCGACGACCTGCAGCATTGCCTCGATGAGCTTTTCGAAGGTCAGGTAGTAGCCGACTTCGCTGATGACGACGAGGTCGAAGGTTTCTTCGGACCAGTCGTCACCCAAGGCCCAGAGCCGAAATTCGGAGTCATGTCCGGTAAGCCTCGCTCGAGCGCTCTCGAGTGCGGTCGGGACGATGTCGGTGGCGAGAACGCTGTCGCAGCGCTCGGACAACTTCTCGGTGAGAACCCCGATCGAGCACCCCGGTTCGAATGCGCGACGGTATCGAGGTTTCGGGAGCATAGCGACACTGAGTGCGTACTTCCGCTGCTCGTACCAGCGGGATTCGAAATCCCATGGGTCGGACTGTGCGGCATACATCTTGGCGAAGTAATCCGCGGGGAGTTCACGATCGCTCATACGAACACCGTCTCGTACGGCCTCAGTAATCGTTCCATCGCGTGGCGGGGGAGGATGGGTGCATCCGCGGGATGATCGGAAAGCGGAGCGATCTGTGAAGTGAACTCATTGGTGGCAGCAGATTTCGCAGCCTGAACGTCGGAGGGCAAGGTCACCTTTCGTGCTCTTTCCCACGGGACTGCCGCATGATCCGGCGCGGCCCAATGCCACGCCCAGATGGGATACTCGATCAATCGCGATCCAGTGTCCGCGCACGCCCTCGCCGCCGCGTCTCCGGTGGCTTCGTGGTCCGGGTGGCCGTCCCCGCGCCACGTGGAGGCGCACCAGGTATCCGCCGAGGAATCACCGAGAATCGAGCTGAGGCGGTCGGTCAACTCCTGTCGGTTCTCGCCGATCTTTCCGTCCGGGATGCTCAATCTAACCGGTGTGGGAATTCCGAGGACACGCGCTGCCCGATCCGACTCGGACCGTCGACGGCGTTCCATCTCGGGCTGAGTCACGGTCGGTGAATCGGGATGCGAAGCTCCGCCGTCGGTGACAGATACGACCTGAACACTGATGCCGGAAAGTATTGCCAGAAGAGCGGTTCCGCCCAGACCGAGTATTTCGTCGTCGGGATGGGGAGCGACGATGATCAATCGTGAGCATCCGGTGAGATCCAGTTCCGGAAAACTTCTTCCCCACTCCCGCCATGTCGATTCGGGAGTACCGCCGTCGTCGACAGGTTTCTGCGCGAACAGTTTCGAGTTCACCACGGCCGTTTCCCCTTGGCTGCAATCCGGCCCAGCTCGGCGAGATCCTTCTCGGCGTGACTCTGCCGCAAGTAGACGGTGAGATCGGCTACCCGTGCCGCGTGCGCGGCGTCCATGCAGAGCGGTGCGGCGCCGAGAGCGCGTCCCACCCGATCCAGGGTCTCGGTAGCGGCGCGCTCGACAATTGCGCGCACACGGAGTGCCCGCTGCATGGCCTCAGCATTTTCGTCGAAGGGATCCGCATCGATCTCGGCCGCCGCGACTGCGAGCGCGTTGCGCGCTGCGGCGAGCGCTGCATCGACCGCACCGAGGTGTGCGAGTACGTAGGGGTCTTCGCTGCTTGCAGCCTTGTCGTACAACGGATCAGCGACGCCGCAGGCGCCGCCGTACCAGCATGCAGCCACGCCGATCGCGCCGTGCCAGAACCCCGGGCGGCTCAGATAGTCGCCTGCCGTCCCGACCGGTATGGCCGGAACCATGTCGAAGTCGACCGCGCTGGAGTCGCTTTCGGCCATACCGACGGCCTTCCACGAATCGGGAACGGGATGCACCCCAGGTAGTCCGAGCTCGACCGCGAAGAGGGAGGGGACACCGTCGACCAAGGCGGTGATCAGTGCATGCGTGCAGGTGTTGGCGCCGGAACACCACAACTTGCGACCGGTGAGCGTCCAGATCCCCACGTGCTCAGACGCATTGACCACAGGTTCGGGTGGCTCGGCCGCCCACACTCCCCACAGCTGCCCGGGTTCGGGATCCGGTCCGTCGAGTTCGGTGAGTATCGCGACGGCATCGGTGTGAGCCTCAGCCATCCGGCCGAGAACCACATTCTCCCGTGTGAGCTCTGCCAGGGAGGTCCACCGTGCGGCCGTCGCGCCGCCGCCGGGCAGCGGCAAGTACAGTCCACCTGCGTCCAGGAGTGTGTGTAGTCGTTTCATCGTGCCAGCTCCGCTTCTTCGTTATCGGCGGTCGTACCACCCAGGTTACGGATATGTCCGGCAAAGCCGCCCGGAGTTCGGCCGTCGAGACGCGCAGACGTGGTGACCGCAATGTCCTCTGCCCACGCGATACAGGCACCGGCCTCGCTCAACCGCCGGACGAGATCGACATCCTCGTCTTCTTCGAGATCGCAGAATCCTCCGACGTCCCAGTACATATCGGCGCGGACACCGAGGTTGGCACCGTGGACGTGACCGTGTCGACCATAGGGATGTGCGTGGTACATACGTTCGTACCGTTCGCGAACGGAGTGCGGATGGCCTTCCCAGTCCGCGATGCGAACGGTGCCCGCGACGACGTCCGCAGTACGCGCATACTCCAATTGGCGCGCAATCCAGGTGGGGCCGACCACCGAATCGGCATCGGTCGTGGCGAACCACGCTGAGGCCCCCAAATCCGAGCCGAACGCAGAGAAACCCGTCGCTCGCGAACGGCCGACGTTCTGATGCTCGACGCGGAGTACTTCCACCCCGTCGGGGATGACCCCCGCGGTTCCGTCCGAACAGTTGTCGAGGACGGCAACCACTCGGACGGGGACAACGCAAGCAGACGCCGCTGTTGCGAGTGCACGAAGGCAATTGGGGAGGTCTTCGGCTTCGTTGTGGGCGGGAACTACGACAAGAACCTGGTCGATTGGCACAGTGACGATCCTTTCCTCACCCTGGTACGGTCGGGTCTTCTTTCGTCCCGGTTCTCAACAGATAACCACATTTCGGACGGGGGCCGCCGCGCGACCGCCAGCAGCCGTGCAGGTCGAAAACTGTTTCGGTGAAACATCTCTGGATACGTTTGAGAGATGTGCCGGCGGGGTACAAGACGGGGTTTTGCGACTGTGCTTTCGGGTGCAAAACGGGGTTTTGCACCGAAGAATCTTCAGAACCGGCGGTGGCGCACCGAATCGACGAGCATCCGGGCCACCTCGTGCAGTTTCACGTTGGTGTGCTGCGATTGCTGAACGAGTCGGCTGAATGCTTCGTCGGCGTCGATGCCGTGGATGGCGATCAGCACGCCCTTGGCTTGTTCGATCTCGGCACGAGATTCCATGGCGCAGTGCAACTGTTCGATGTGCTCGTGTGCCTGACGCCAGCGTCGTGAATCTGCGATCGCCGCGCCCGCACCGGCGGTGAACAATTTCATCAACTCTTCGTCGAAGGGCTTGAACTCTGTCGAGGCGAATCCGTAGACGTTGAACGCGCCGAGAAGTTCGGTGCTTCCTTCGCCCATGGTGAGCGGCACGGACAAGTAGGACCGGACACCTTGTTTCCGGGCCTCGGCGGTGAATTCCGGCCATTTGTCGTCGTGATCACCCACCTTCGACCGAACCGACGACATGGTGCGCGCGGCGTCAACGCACGGACCACGATCGGCGGAATGCTGGGCATCGTCTATCGCGGAAAGGTAGTCCGCGGTAGATGCAGCAGTTCGTGGGCCATCGGCGGACAGCACCGTCACGCTGACAGCATCGGCATCCGGCAGCGCTTTGACCGCCGTCTCGGCCAGACGTTGGAGCATGGAGTCGAGATGCGCGTCCGTGTTCAGAGTGGACCGGAGTCCGGCAATCGCTTCGGCGAGGGTGTCGAGCGAATCTGCTGCGGAAGCAAACGCCGCGGCTCCCTGTGGGGTGTCCGCATTGCCTGTCATGATTCAGGTCTACTCCGCAAAGTGCGGCGATGTAACCGTTCCAGGCGGTCTTTGCTTCGATGTTGCATGAAATCCGAGGTTCCTGGGTAGCCGCACGCAGCGATGTGCGATGTCGCCTGAAAAAGAGGAGCCGATGATGATCCTGCGTTTACCTGGTGTGTATCCACCGCAACACGACACGTCGTTACTGGCGGATGCGCTGCTGTTCGAGCGCCTCACCGCTCGCAGTCGGGTGCTGGATCTGTGCACGGGGACCGGCGCCCTCGCTGTCGCGGCATCCGCGGCAGGCGCAGGCCACGTCGTCGCGGTCGACATATCTCGCCGCGCGTGTGCCAATGCTCGTCTCAACGGGATCCTCAACGGAACCTCGATCGACTCCCGTCGTGGCGACCTCACCGAGGCGGTGCACGGCGAACTCTTCGATCTGGTGATCTCCAACCCGCCGTACGTCCCTGCTCTTGCAGATGATCTCCCTACCGCTGGAATCGAACGTGCTTGGGACGCAGGAAAGGACGGACGCGCCCTCATCGACAGGATCGCAGCCACCGTGCACGAGGTGCTCGTCCCGGGCGGCACACTGCTTCTCTTGCAATCGGTGCTGTGTGGGGTCGACAAGACCGAGGCGATACTCGAAGAACACGGTATGGCCGTAGAGATTTCAGCCCGGAAGTACGTTCCCTTCGGGCCCGTGATGCGCGAGAGGCGCACCATGCTCGAGGCACGAGGGTTGATCACCACCGGTCAGGAAATCGAACAACTCGTGATCATTCGCGCAACGAAGTCTTGCCCTTCTCCCAACTCGATGTGAGGTGATCGCCGAGAAGATCGTCGAACGCCAGGCACGCTGCGGCGCCGAACAAGATGTCATCAGTGCGGTGCGGCTGCGAAGAAGCGAGACCGCCGGCAAGGTCCCGAACGGCGATCTGTTCGTGAACGGAATCCGCTTCCACGTGCTCGTCGTAGAACAGTGTCGCGCCCGAACCGAATCCGAGTCGGCGCAGTCCTGCGCTGTATCGTTTGCTCGGCAGCGCAGACGTGGTCTCGACAGCGCACAGGTGCCCGACCAGCGTTCCGAGATGGCGGCGATGAAAACCGAAGAGCGAGAGAGCATTCAACGACGCCAACGTTACCGCGGGAACAGAATCGATGTAGTGGCCGTAGCGGTCCGAAAGACCCACAGCCCGCATGGTGTCGGCAAAAAGACGCGAATGCATTCGCTCTGCGCGGCCGCCTCCGTACTCGTCGCTCTGCACTTCGACGAGGGCGGCCTTGACGGCACCGGAGAGGCGCGAAATTCCGAGGGTGTGCACATCCGCCTCGCGGAGCTGATTGAGCGAACGGTGAATCAGCACCTCCGAGAACTGATCGATCGTTGCATCTTTCGCCATGAAGGACGCAAGACCTGGGCCTGCACTGGGGGCGGTCATCGACCAGAGGTCGGCCACGACGTCGCCAGACGACTCCACTGTCCCCACGAGTTGCGCGATGGCGGACTCGAAACGCTCTTCGAGCCGAGACCGCACCGCGAGCAGGTCCGGATTCCACTCCCATTTGTCCGAGACGTTCTCGATTCCCTGCAAATGAAGCTCGTAGAGGAGCGTCAGGGTCAGCTGAGCGTCGTCGTCACAAAGAATGTCGTAGGTGAGGTCGGTGGACTGTGCATCCTCGTACGCGTCAGCGGCAGCCGTAATCTCCCTCGGATCGGCCGAGGAGCGCAGAATGGAAACGAGAGTGGCGCTCAGTGGGCCGCGGGCCTGTGGAACAGGCATGGAAGTGGGCACACCAGTGGCCGAATCGAGAACTGAAGAGGACATATGACCGCGTTTCCCGAATCGTCATCTGCCGAAACACCGAGTGTTCCCGGTAACAACACCACCATAACCGCCTGCACGGACGGCCCGCTGCTGGTGCGTGGTGACTTCGAGTTGCTCCGTGACGACGGCACTCCGATAGAGAACAAGCGCTCTACGGTTGCATTGTGTCGATGTGGGCGGACCGGCATCGCGCCGTTCTGCGACAGCTCCCACAAGAAGAAGCGGGCGCGAGCGACGTAACCGGTGCCAATATTCGGAACAAGCCCGACCCGTGAACCAAGACGACCCGGAAACCAAGAAAAGGCTGGATGCCGGCACCATGCGGTGCAGCGTCCAGCCTTTTCAGTCTGAAGTCAGACTGGGATCGAACTCAGATGGCGCGAACGTTCTGAGCCTGGGGGCCCTTCTGGCCCTGTCCGATCTCGAACTCGACCTTCTGGCCCTCGTCGAGGGACTTGTAGCCGCTGCCCTGGATCTCCGAGTAGTGAACGAACACATCCGGTCCGCCACCTTCCTGCTCGATGAATCCGAAGCCCTTTTCACCGTTGAACCACTTGACACTGCCCTGAGCCATAACCAAATTCTCCTGGATCCATCGAGCCGAGCCCTCCCATCGAGAGTCCGGTCTCACACCTGATCCTGCCATGCTCTTCTTTTTCTGTCTCCAATTACATGCATGGCGAGTTGCAGTATTTGACGGCTTTGTCCCGTTCCGGGACCACGTCGGAAGCAGGTGATTGTTCAACTATGCGCGTTTACCTGCTGTGATGTATTCGTCCCTTCGATGCAGCGCGAAATGACAACACCTGTGTTAAATCTGGATTCGCGGCGCAGAATGCCACCCCGATACCGAGGAGGGGACCAAATACCCAACTCGATCGGGGTCGAGATCAGTCCGAATCGTCGGGTTTGGTGTGCCCGTCGAACGTCACATGGATGTTCTCGTGGGGAACCGCGCGTTGTGCTTTTGCTTGATCGGCGAAGGTGCGCCGATCGCCTTCGATGAGTTCGGTGTTGTCAGTGAACGGAGCCAACAACGCCCGCGGATGGAGTTTGTCGACTCGCACGACGTTGATTTCCGCACACATGACGATCGAGGCTGCAGCGAGGAACAAGAAGGCCAACAAACCCAGAACGATGGCAAAGACGCCATTGGTGGTGGAGGCACCCCGCACCACAGAGGTCACATAGAGGGCACCGAAGGACTGAAGTGCTTGCCAGAGAACAGCAGCGGCGATCGCTCCAGGTGCCACATCGGCTACCGAGAGCGGGCGGGCGCAGGTGAGCCGGAAAGCGACGATGAAGATGCCCGCATTCAAGACGACTACCGCAAGGGTCAGTAGGAAGCTGAACGAACCGCCCAGATGAAGCGCACCGCCGATGTTGGAGACAGCGGTGGTCCCCAAGATCGCGAGACCGATCGTGCCGAGGAGTAGTAGCCCTTGGAGACGCCCGCGGATGGGATCCGGTCGCATGTTTCGGGGCACCGACCACACCGTGTTCATCGCGTTCTGGCAAGCCAGAGCGACACCGAGGCCACCGTAGAGACCACCGACGATTCCGATCACCAGACCCGTGACACCGCCGCCGATCTGTTGCGCATTGCCCAGGTCGTCACCGATCACCGGAAACTGATGCAGCGCGGAGTCCAAGATCTGTTGCTGAAGCTCAGGGTTGCCCGACAGCACGAAGCCGAGAATGGTCGAGAGCAACAGAAGAAGAGGAAAGAGCGAGACGAAGCCGTAGTAAGCGATCAGCGCGGCTAGATAAACACCTTGATCGTCGAGGAACTTGTAGAGGACCGCTATCGGGAACCCCAGGGCCGGATGCTTCTGTTGCAAGGCATCGAGGCGCTTGGCGATTGTCATTCTCGGTCTCTCTCAGCTCGTCGGACAGCCCGACGAACCTTAGTCGCTGCGAGCGCCCGGCGCTCGACGCCGGTGCAGCCGTCGCGTCAGGAGGCTTCGAGTGACTTCTCTGCTTCGTCGAGCGCGCGCATTGCTCCCTCGACAGAGTTGGTGACCGGGAATTCCTCTTCCGCCCGCGCCGCGCGAAGCAAGCGTCGAAGCGGGTGTGACCCGATCGCGGCCCACTGGAAGTCGTTGGCTCGCGAACGGGAGTTCAGCTCGGCGAACAGTTCGAGGCAGACCGCACCGACGAACAGTGAGTTGGACAAGTCCAGAATGACGCGAGACCACTCCGCAGCGTACGAGTTGAGAAGTTCTCGTAGTGCTGGGGCGGAGAGTTTGTCGAGGTCGACCTCGACCTGGATCAGGACTGTCGAGGGCGCTATCCGCCAGGCCGCGAAACCATGCGTTTCCACGATCGGCCCCAATTGTGTTGAGGGATCGATGGAATCGATCGGTGTGTGGTCGAGTTCATTCAGATTCATGGCAGATCCGGTCTGTGTGCTTTCATCGAAAGGCTGACGACCGATCTGGCGGCGCGGAAAGTTAATGCGTCCAGGCGTGGAAAGCTTTAGAGCTCAATGGAAATGAACAGTACAGATGTGCGCAGGAAATGCTCACCTGATCCAGAGCCTTGATGCGAACCGAGCGCCAGTGGCTTCAACCCCGGCTGTATTCTCAACCTCGGTACCGTTCAGTGTAGCTCGAGGGCGTGAATCGGTCCAGGTGAGAGGTCGAATATTAAGCGGTGCAATGTTTTTGGTCGACGCTTCGGTATGGTGGAAGATCAGCGTCACCGGACGAAGGGAATCAGATGAACGACCGCGATGCACTCACGGCCATCTCGACCAAGCTCGACACACTGATCGGCGCGGAGACCAACGGTTTGCGGGACGAGGTTCCGCCCGGTTCCAGTGTGCAGCGCACCGAGCAGGACGGCGAGCACGGCCGGTGGGGGCACGATTACCGCCTCGCCAACAAGTATCTCGAGGCCCTCGACATCGGCCAGCCCGGTCTCATCGATCGAGGCGAGCTGGAACGTCTTGCACAGGAATACATCTGATCCTCGAGACGTACCTTCAGAAGATTTCACCCATCTCGGTGCGTAGCTGCTTCAGTGACTGAGTGAGGATTCTGGATACATGCATCTGAGAGATGCCGACCTTTTCGGCAATCTGGGATTGGGTGAGATGGCCGAAGAATCTGAGAACGACGATCGTGCGCTCGCGCTCCGGTAGTGCCAGGAGCGCGGGCCGCAGGGTTTCGTGATTGTCGATCCGACTGATCGCTTCGTCGTACTGTCCCAAAGTGTCTATCAGAGTCAGACCACTCCCGTCGCCGGCGGACGCGGTGTCGAGCGGTGTGGTTCGGTACGAATTACCGGCGGTCAAACCTTGTTCGACCTCGTCCGGTTCGATGTCGAGTTCCTTGGCGAGTTCCGCGACTGTCGGTGCACGGCCGAGCGTCTGGGACAAAGTCGTGAGCGCCCGGTTGAGGGCAAGGTGCCGTTCCTGAAGGCTACGAGGCACTCGCACGGACCAGCCGTGATCGCGAAAATGCTTGCGAACCTCACCCATGACGGTCGGGACGGCGAACGAGAGGAAATCCGATCCTTTGTCGACGTCGAATCGCTGCACGGCCTGTATGAGCCCGACGCGAGCAACTTGCTCCAAGTCCTCGAAAGGCTGGCCACGCCCCTGGTATCGGCGAGCGACGTGTGTGGCCAGGGGTAGGCACAGTTCGATGATCGAGGTGGTTATTTTTTCTCGGCTGGGATCATTCGGCGGAAGCGAGGCCATCGAGACGAACAGTTCGACAGCTGTTTCGTACTGGTCCTTCTTGTCCGGTGGGACAGCGGTCACGCACGCTCCTGGGGCAAGCCCTTTTCAAGCGTCATCGTCAGGGTGATGTGACCGTCCGCGTCGATTTCCGACTGTTCCAAGCGGACGGAATCGACCAGCGCTTCGAGAACGAACCATCCGAAGCTGTGCGACTTGTCGGGTATCTCGGAGTGCGCGATCACGGACACGACAGTCCGAAGTGTGCGGCCGACGGTGTCGAATCGGCAGGTCAAGTCGCTGGACGGTATCGCGTGGCCGATGAGGATGCTCGCGACTTCGTCCATCGCCAGAGCAAGGTCGGCTGTTCCGTCGACATCGAGTCCGGTGTTGTTGGCAACCGTTCGGGTGATTCCGCGCAGAGTGGGAAGTTGAGAGTACGACGCGCGGACGCGGAGCGAGGCGATGGAGTCGTGAGTTAGTTCGGTTTCGGTCGGACTCGACAGAGGGATCAAGGGGCTTCCTGTAGGTAGATGTGGCGTAATTCCGGCGGACCGAGGCAAGGACCGGTACCGGCCGTGCGTGCCAGCCATCTCTACCCCGGAAGTATTCATGGCCTTGGATTACCCTTCGCCCGGCGAACTAACCCTCTTTACCCGAACTAGAGGATGAATTGTGAGACACATCACCTGTGGTGCGGACGTACCGAATCCTCATCTTTCATTTTCGCGTCGTTCGGGTACAGCCGCTTCATGGACACCCATTCGGACAGACAGATCCCCGTACACATACGACCGGAAGGTGTCACTGATGACGAGGTGAAGGCGGCAGGAGTGCTGTCGAACGCCCTTGAAACGGTGGAACGGGCACGCGGTGCTCTGTACGACTTCCATCAGCTGATAGGGCATGCCGATCTGATGCTCGACGAGGTCGTCGAGCTACTGCGATCCAGCGGCAACGACGACCTGGCCGACCAGGTCGAGGGCGAGTTGATGGGCCGGAACGTGGTCGAGGGGCGCTGGACTTTCCAGTTGGTCGAAGAGTTCGACGAGAACTACTGGTCGTTTTTTCGTGAATGCGAGAAAGTGGTGCGCGACAAGCTGGCAGGCGGAGTGCCGCACCTCTTCGAAGCCGAGATGAAGGAGCGACGCCGCACGCACGGTTTGCGGCACCACGAGGCCAGGCCCTGAGGTTCCTGTCTACTCTCGTGAGCTCGTCGCGGCACTGATCAGTGGTTCAGTTCGAGCTTTGCGCAACGATTCTCGCTCGGTCGCCGTCATGCCGCCCCAGATTCCGTGGGGTTCCCCGGTCTGGATGGCGTGCACCAGGCATCTCTGCACGACAGGGCATCTGGCGCACACCAGCTTCGCCGAACTCTCGCGCTTCGCTCGCCTGGAGCCGCGCTCGTTCGTGTCGTCGTAGAACAGAGCGGGGTCGGTGTCGCGGCAGGTGCCGGACAGTTGCCAATCCCACTCGTCGGCAAGGGGCCTGGGAGATGTGTAGGAGCGCATGAACATGGACGTTCCCTTCGCTGCGTGACGAACTCGACTCGGATCGCGGATCCAGGTCGGGTGTTAAGGCAAAGCTCGGTCCCGCCGGCCTGAACCGGCGGGACCTTCGAGGCTCCTCCCTCGAGGGGGAAGATTTCGGGGGTACCTCTGGTCGGTCATTACCCAGCCGTACAACTTTTGAATCCCGGTCGTCAGGAATTCTTTCGATCCACGGCACGTCGTTCTGCTGCGGCGACAAGACCACCGGCGATGTCGCGCACCTTGACGTTCCATTCCTGCGACATCTGGACCAGAAAGTCGAAGGCTTGGTCGGCCGAGCACTCACGCTCGGCCATCAGTAATCCCTTGGCCTGCTCGATCAAGGGCCGAGAATCCAAAGCTCTTCTCAGTTCGTCATTTTCCGCGCGAAGGCGGGTGAGGACGTCTGACGCCGAACTGGACTGCTGAGCCAGCGGTCGTTGAACCTCGTATACACGATGAAGCACACCGATGACCCTGCCGTCATCATCGGTGACGGCGGAATTCACCGTATTCCAATAGCGGGTGACAAACATCCCGCTCCCGCGCTCGTCGCGCACGTCGTAACGCTGAGTCGGCAGTGCGTCCCGAGTTCGGGACCGCATCGTGCGCTCGAATGACGCTGTCAACGAGAAGATTCCATCGGCAAACGAGTCGTCGGGATTGTCGGGGAAGGCTTCGAACACTTCCACTCGGTGCAATTGATCGAGGCTGCGACCGGATACGGCAAGGTATTCGTCGTTTGCGCCCTGGATACGAAAATCGCTGTCCACGAGCAGAAGAGAAGAACTGCTTGCCGCAAATCGATCGCTACGAACGATCGAGCGGAGAGTGCTCGAACTCATGATTGTGTCGTTTCTGTCCTGTCTTCGACGGTTGCGGCCCCTGATATTTCAGATGATATTTCAGAAGTAGGTGATCGCGAGAACTCCAAGGGCGGTGCCTGCCACGATCGATCCGAACAACAAACGCTGCTGCAACACGAACATCTGATACTCGCGACGTGTTTGTGTCGACGTGCCGCGCGAGTCCGCAGACATGCTCTTGCCCTTTCCTGTTGTGGGGAGTGCGATTTCGGCCGACCCCCGATCGGCCGAAACCGCGGACGGTGCATCAGTTCTGACGCGCCTCATTTGCGGCATCCTGCTCGGTGGACGCGCCTTCGTGTACGAGGCTGCCACCCGAGTTCTCGAGGTGAGCACGAACGAACCACTGGAACTTTTCCAACTGCGCCGTCTGGCCGATCAACATGTCCTCGGTGATCGGATCGATCTTGCCGACACTGTCGATTGCGGTGCGACTGTCGGTGATGATCCCGGTGTAGACGAGGTCGAGCGCAGCGAGGTGCGCACGAGCGTCGTCGCGGCCGACGGAGTAGTCGTCCCACGTTCGATCGCGCTCGATTGCTCCCGCGGTGCCCTTGGGCGAGTTACCCAGTGCCGCGATACGTTCGGCCACATCGTCGGCGTAGCCGCGAACCAACTCCACCTGGGGGTCGATCATCTCGTGCACGCCGATGAAGTTGGGGCCCACGACGTTCCAGTGAACGTGCTTGAGCGTGAGGTGAAGATCGTTGTAGGCGCTAAGGCGTTCCTGCAGAATATCGGCGACGGACGAACCGTCTGCGCTGCTCAGTCCCGGTACGGTGAACTCGGACATATGTTTTCCTCTCGTCTTGATGGGGATCGCCCTCCAGTGGGGCGGTCTCGCGCCATCGTCAATCGGATCGCGTGTCGGTCAGGTTCAGTGCGCGAGTGCTACTGGCTCCTCTGTCACCGGGTCGCCGTACATCATCGCGATTCGGCGCTTGACCTCTTCGGTTGTCAAAGTCGCACTTGCGACAGTGATTCCGATGCCGGTGGTGCTCTCGCCCTGTGTGGGCGGGATGTCGATCGTCGTCATCTTGCTCCCGGTGAAGAGTGTGCCGTGTGGGAGTCGGCTGAACCACCGACTCCGACGTCTGGGTGTTCTGCGCCTTCGAGCTCCAGTTATGGCGCTTTCAGGTGCTACAAAATCTATATCAGCCGATGTAGATAATTGGCAAGGCTACTTCGATTCGCGGGCGAAGGAAAGCGCATTGTGCAATCTTGTCGAAATCGGCTTTGATCTGCCATTTCACGCCTTTTCTGCTCGACGATTCTTGTTGTCAGTGGTCCTGGACACGCTTGAATCTATGTCCTGGGCGTCAGATTCACTGCGTGATGGTGCTAAGGTCGGGTGACGCCGATTGAGACAGCCGACACCGAACTAGGAGGTTCCAGTGACGTCGGAATCCCAGACCCGGGCGCTGCGCGGCGTGTACGGGATCTCAGTGATGTCTGAACTGTCCGGGGTAGGACCTCAGACGCTGCGCCTTTACGAGCGAAGGGGCTTGCTCACACCAACCCGCACCGATGGCGGTACGCGCCGGTACAGCGAGGCCGACCTGGATACGCTCGGACGAATCACCGCGCTGATCGACGACGGAGTCAATCTCGTCGGTATTCGTCTGATTCTGTCCCTCGAGGCCGAGAATGCAGTCTTAGCGGCTCGAATCAGCCAGTTGACCGCCGAGGGGGACTAGTGGTGCTGCTCGAGACGATGCCGTTCAGGATGGAGTTTCGGTGCGGGTAGGGTCGCCGAAGTCCGCGTCGGCGGAGATTTTGTTCCCTGCCGCTGCGATCTGTTCGAGCGCGGCGTCCAAAGCATCGACCAACCATTGATGCGACGCCTCCGCGAGGAGGCGATCCGGAGTGTCGGTGTTCTCGGATTGGAAGAACCGCACCAGCCATGATTCTCCGTTGTCGGGTCGATCGGAGAGTCCAGCCGCGGTATTGGTCGCCAGAAGGAACCGGTTGTATTCGAGGTCAACACGAATGGCGTACTCGCCGAACAGGTTCACCACGTTGGCCGGCCGATGAGTAGCGGCAGCGAGCGCAATGAGAGCGTCGTTGTAGGTTTCGGAGTACTTCATCGTGAGGGGCATGGTCGGCCTGTCTTTCTGGGCCGATGCAGCATTGCACGGCTATGTCGAGGAGATCAGTTCGCAGCCGCTGCTTGACGATGAACTGAAACCAATCCTAGCTCGAGCCTCCGAGCGCACTGACGCAAGCCCGTGAGGGTCAGTTGTTGCGCGCAAAGTTCGACTCACGCTCCGTGACGAACTGATCGTCCGGAAGCGGTCCGGGTGGGGCAAGCGCAGTCAGGAACGACTCGGCCCACTGATGCACATCGTGTGTCATGACCTGTCGATGCAGCGCAGCCATACGTCGACGGCCTTCCTTCGGATCCTGATGAACCGCGGTCAGGATCGTATTCTTCACGCCGTCCAAATCGTGCGGGTTGACCAGATATGACTGTCGTAATTCCATTGCGGCACCGGTGAACTCGCTGAGAACGAGAGCACCTCCGAGGTCGCCACGACAGGCCACGTACTCCTTGGCCACCAGATTCATCCCGTCGCGCATCGGCGTCACGAGCATGACGTCGGCAGCGACGAACAGTGCGATCAGTTCTTCACGGTCGACCGGCTGATACAGATAATGAACGACGGGGCGGCCGATCTGACTGTGGTCACCGTTGATGCGGCCCACCTGCTCTTCGATGACGCTACGCAGGTCGATATAGTGCTGCACGCGTTCACGACTGGGCGTCGCGAGCTGCACCATCGTGTACTTCTCCGGATCCAGACGATCCTCGTCGAGGAGTTCCTTCAAGGCTTGAAGCCGCAGGTCGATACCCTTGGTGTAGTCCAGCCGGTCGACTCCCAGCAAGATTTTCTCGGGATTTCCCAGCTCTTCCTTCAATTCGCGCGCGCGACGCAGGACCGAATCGCTTTTCGACTGGCGCTCGAGTTCGGCAGAATCGACGGAGATGGGAAAGGCGCCCACCTTGACGACGCGAGAATCGAAATCCACATGCCCGAGCGCACTTCGAACACCGACGCCCGCGGTCGTCGTCTTGAGGCCGAGAAGTTTGCGGGCCAAGAACAGGAAATTGTTTGCGCCACCAGGTAAGTGGAAGCCGATCAGATCGGCGCCCAGCATTCCCCTGACGATCTCCTTGCGCCACGGAAGCTGCATGAAGAGCTCGACCGGAGGGAACGGGATGTGAAGAAAGAACCCGATCGTCAGATCTGGCCGCAGCTCGCGCAGCATCGCCGGCACAAGTTGCAACTGATAGTCCTGCACCCAGACAGTCGCTCCGTCCGCGGCGCAACGCGCGGTTTCCTCGGCGAACCGCTGGTTGACTGCGACGTAGGTGTGCCACCACGACCGCTCGAACGTCGGAGCCACCAGAACGTCGTGGTAGAGCGGCCACAACGTGTCGTTGGAGAACCCCTCGTAGTACTCGGCGAGGTCCTGAGAGGTCAGCTCGACGGGAAACAGACGAAGGCCGTCAACCACTATCGGATCGACCTTCTCGTCCGCGACCCCCGGCCAGCCGACCCAGGCGCCATCCCGCTGTCGGAGGATGGGTTCGAGCGCAGTGACGAGCCCACCCGGACTTCGCTTCCAGTTCTTGCTTCCGTCTTCGTCGGTTTCGAGATCGACCGGCAGTCGGTTTGCGACGACGACGAATTCGGAGAGCTTTTCGAGATCGGTACTCACGCCGACATCGGCTCCGCCAGGGTCTCGTCCAGGACGGAGGTCGAGGACAGGTACGCGACTGCATCGGCTGTCGAGTCGGTGTACACGATGTCGGTGTCCATCTTCAGAAGAGACAGCGGACGCCTGACAGGGTGCGCTGCGACGAGCGTCCACGGCACGCCGAGCCTCCGTGCCTTGGCCGACAGAGTCTCGATGATGGAAAGACCTCCGACGGAGATGAACTGGACGTCCGAGCAGTCGAGTACGAACGGGTGTCGCTCACCGATCAGGTCGTCGACGCAGGCAGCGAAATCAGCTCGGGACCGGACGTCGATCTCGCCGCTGACCACGAGCGACTGAATGTTTTCGGCACAGGTCGTCGTGAAGGTGGGGGGACTGTCCGTACGCTCATCTGTAGTTCTCGAAAGCTCGTTCATCGAAACTCCTGACGGATTGCTCGAAACGGTTCGTTCGAACGGTCTGGTTCGAAACGGTTTCGTTCGAAACCGGGAAACGGCACGGGAAGCAACGCACGAACCGTGCTCGTCTTCAACGGCTGGGTACTCAACCGTGCTGAGTGCCTACCTTACCGCATCGCGAAAACCCAGGTGAAAAGCGTTAGATCCGTACGGATTTCAAGGTCCCGTGAGCGTCGGCCCACGGGACCTTGGTCCCGATGGTTCAGACCTTCCGGGATCAGTCGGTGTCAGTCGCCGGGCCGGTGCTCGAGGCTCCGCCCTCGTCGGCCCACGTACGTTCGCCCGACGGATCGGTCTGAACGTCCTTGGGTGCGGTGTCGGAGCCGGTTCCCGGACCGTGGTCGGTGCCGGTGGTCTGCGGCTCGTCCGTCTGATCCGTGCGGTCGGTGGAATTCTGTTCACTCATGGTGTGCGTTTCCTTCGGGAAGTCGTTGTTCATGTACTTGTCGTTTCCTGCTCACCCGCGAGGGGTACTCAGTAGGGAGTAGTGCGTCACGTCGAGCCAGTACGTCACGTCGAGTCCATACCGGCAAAGTCAGCTGTCACCGAAGCAGGAGATTTCACGTGAACCATATGACCGTGACGACCGAACACCTGCGTGCACTGCTGGGCAGTGGCCCCCATTCGGAACTGGTAGCGGTCGGGGGCGAGATCGAGATCTACGTCCCCGATGAAGAAGGGTTCGGTCTCGAGGGTATCTCGCTTGTCACTCGCGAGCAGTTGGCCGAACGTCTACCGTCCTCACCCGACAACCCCGACGAAGGTGAACTACGTATCGCCGCAGAATCGTTGAGCGAGATGATCGCCGAACTCGGCGGTTGAACTCCGAAGTTCGGGGCAGCCGACGTCAGATCTGCGGGATCGGATCCGGAGGGTACGGGTTCGGTGGCGTCGGAGTCGGTGGCACGGGCGGCGGATTCATCGGATCGGGTGGTGTCGGCGCCGGTGGTGTCGGCGGCCCCGGGTCGGGGGCGGGGCCCGGATCCGGTGGTGGGGGAGTGGTCATGAGTGCCGGGTTCCCAAACACTTGCTGAACAAACACCTAGTGTTCGGAGTGGCTTTTGGTGTTCCCTTCGGCAGGTAGATCATCGACGATGTCGGCTACGGCGACGTGGATGCTCTCTGCAGAGACCGGTGGGTCCGTGTCGCCGAGGATCAGGTGAACGACATCGACGACGGTGAATCGAACCCGGTCCGACAGTTCGGCCAGATCCACTCCGTATGGCGCTGCCAGTTCGATACGTAGTGAACGTATTTCGTGGCCGTCGACGAAGAACTCGATGCTGCTCGGCGAGCAGTGGTGCCGAGAACGTATCTCGGCGGCCAAGTGGGTGCGGAGTACGTGATCGCTCACCGACACCGTGCCTAGACGTGGACCTTCCGACGCGTGTGCGTCGAGCGGCCAACCGGACGCCGAGGTCGACCGTAGCGCCCGGATCACCTTGTCGCTGATTCGATCCCAGCCCGGCTCGGGAGCGTTCCGCAGGACGTCGGATGCGTGCGCCATCAATGCGTCGGTTCGTGATTCAGTCATCGCCACCTCGTCATTCGTTCACTCAGGTTAGCCCGTGCACGATGGTGATGCCCGCGCACCGCATCCGGGGTGAGTCTTAGAATCTTGCCGATTTGAACGAACGTGAGCATCTCCACCTCTCGCAGCGTCCATGCCGCACGCTGGCGATAAGGCAGTTCACCCAACGCTTCTTCCAGTGCCTCGAGGAACGCGGAGTTCGAGGTCGTGTCGAACGGGCCGGCCTCGGGAGACGGCACGAGAGGATCGAGCAATCTGTCGTCGATCGGTTGAGCTCTCTTGATTCGATAGCTGTCCACGATCTTTCGGGAACAGATCGCGAAAAGCCATGTTCGCATCGACGATTCGCCACGAAACGAATCGAGTCGACGCCAGGCGGCCACGAAGGTGTCCTGGACTACCTCGAGAATGTCACCTTCGTCTGCGAGCATGCGACGCGCATAGCGGTGAAGTGCAGGTCCGTAGTAGTGCACCAGTGACTCGAATGCTTCTCGGTCGCCGAGTATCGCAGCGTTCACTGTCGCGGTGTCCAAACCGTCAGGTGCTTCGGTGAGCCCCTGTGTGTGCGGTAACGCCACAGTCGCTCCTCTCGCGGAAATGCGGAAAACTCGGCTGCGTTCGAAGATTGTTCGCCCGGCCGGGGCGTTGAATGTTACGGACAGTAACTAACAAGTGTCAGTGATGCACGTCACCTGACTGGGGCATTCGGTTTTGCCTTCGAGTGGCGACTACACAGGTAGATCGATCAACAGGAGGAGATGACAATGGTCAGCACGCAGGTTGCGACAGCATCTACGAAGGATGTTGAATCATCGAACGACTCGGCTCTCGTGAGTTCGCAAGGAAAGACGTCGATCGCCGACACCGTTGTCTCGAAGATTGCCGGTATCGCTACGCGAGAGGTGAGCGGCGTGTACGACGTCGGCGGCGGAGCGTCGCGGGTTGTCGGGGCACTGCGCGAGCGGATCCCCGGCGCGAGTGTCAACCACTCCCAGGGAGTATCGGTCGAGGTCGGCGAAAAGCAGGCAGCGGTCGACATCGACATCGTGGCCGAGTACGGCGTATCGCTCGCCGATCTGGCCACCGGCATTCGCCGCAACGTCATTGCGGCGCTCGAACGGATGACGGGTCTCGAAGTGACCGAGGTGAACATCACGGTTCACGACGTTCACCTCGACGAGGGCAGTGACGACGAAACCGGCGAGCCCAAGACTGCACGGGTGCAGTGAGTTCCGAAATCGCCGACACCATCGCGGCGGCTGTGACGGGGATACCTGGGGTCGCCTCGCTTCATGCCGGAATGTTCGGCGAGGTTGGCACTTACCTCCCCGGTCGCCGCGTCGTCGGCGTGCGGGTGACGGAGTCGTCGACAGACATCCATGTGTGCATCTTCGCCGACGCCGCCGTTCGAGATACGGCTTTACGTATCCGCCAAGCGGTTTCAGGACTCGTTACAGGCCCCGTGAACGTGACAGTGGAAGACGTAGTCGGTCGTGCGCACGATGCCTGAGCACTCTCGGGGTTCAGTTCCTGATCGACGATCCGCACGCCGAGAGGCGATCAGGAACTACCACCCCGACGTGGGCGGATCTGCCGACGCGCTCAATCGAGCGCTCGAACGCGTCGACCGGGACTTCGCGTCCCCGATCGGTGTGGGTGTGCGCAGGACACTGCGCGGCACGATGCGGCAGATAGCGAAACCCGCTCGGACCCAGTACACGCGTTTGCGCGCTCGGTTTCCGGGTGCCAAGACCTACACCGAGATCTGACTCGCACCATCGAACATCATCCACAACGGAGGATTCACATGACCACCTCGACTGTCGGCCTACTGGCAGGACTACTTCTCGGAGTCGCAGCTGCTGCAGGCGGTTTCACCGGATTCCTCATCGCTCTGGTTCTCGGTGTGATCGGATACCTCGTCGGTGGTCAGCGTGACGGCGAGTTCGATCTCGGTGTGATGCTGAAGGGTCGCGGACGTGGCTGAGACAGCTCGACCGGAGTCGTCTGTGCTTGCCGAGCCGGGCGATCGTGGAACGCTGACGATTCGAGACAGAGTCGCGCAGAAGTTGGTTCTCGAGGCGACGCGCGGGACCCCGGGGGTGCGTCATCACGCCGGCGGCATGGACAAACTGACCGGGCGTGAACTGCCGAGGGCGCGAGTGCTGGTATCCGGCAAGCGGGTACGGGCCAAGGTGGACATCGCGATCGAGTGGCCCGGATCCTTGTCGGTCATCGGTACAGCGGTGCGAGAGAACGTGACAACCCAGTTGCAGTCTGTATCGGGCCTGGACGTAGACGGCGTGGACGTGGCGATCGTGAGCGTTCTCCCGGCATCGACCACGCGTGACGCGGGAAGGAAAGTGCGATGACCGCCGACAAGGTCGCACCACCCACTGCCTCGAGGGCTGCTGCTCCTGTTCCCCTTGCGGCGCCCGGATCGGCCGTCACGGGATTCCTCATCGCCGCGGCGCTACTTGCGCTCGGCGTGGTCGGCGTCCGCGACGCGCTGGTGGATACCGGCGTGATCACCGGGTCGCAGTGGATACCAAGTGCTGCCGCATATGTGGACGGGCTCGCGTACCAGGGTTGGATGTTGCCGGCGGGGATCGCAGCCGTCGTTCTCGGCCTGTGGTTCGTCATCCTCGGACTCAAACCGCGACGAAAGACTGCCAATGCCTTGGTCGGAGTCGCGAATACGTGGATCGATCCCGTCGATGTAGCGGCGATAGCGTCTGTTCGCGTCGAGTCACTGGCCCAGGTTCGATCCGCTTCGTCACACGCGACCCGGCGCAAGCTGGAAGTGAAGGCCTCGGTCACGCCCGATGGAGCCGCCACCGCTGAATCGGAAATCCGTGCGGTGCTGGGGGACTTGGCCGGGTCGCTGTCACCATCGCCGCGAATCAAGGTTCGTATCCAGACGGGATCGCTGTCATGACTCGGACGGCGACGGCGATGGATCGCGTGGCGACATGCGTCGTGGGGATGCTCGCGATAGCGGTGGGAGTTGCAGCGATCCTGTGGAATCGCGACGTGATCAAGGATTTCCCGGCGCGTATCGAGATCCCGTGGGCTGAAGATCTTGTCGATCACTCGTGGTGGCCATGGGCTGTCGGAGCTGGGGGAGTACTGCTAGTCCTCCTCGCGTTGCGGTGGTTGATCGCGCATGTGCCGCTGCGTCGGGTGAAGGAGATCGCCGTCCATGGGTCGAACTCACACAATTCCATCACCGCGGATCTGGGTGCGGTGGCGGAAGGGGCGAGCGCATCACTGGAGGACTTCGACGAAGTGTCGCGTGTCCGAGGAAAAGCGTTGCTCGATCGTGGAGTTCGCACGATCGATTTGCGAGTGACATTGAGACGTAGCGTCGTATCCGGATCGGAAACGTTGTCCGAGCTGATTTCTCGCGTCACCGACACGGGGGATCAAGTCGCTGCGGTGGTCGGTGATCCATCCATCGCGACCAGAACTCACATCGCCGTGGAAAGCGCGAAACACGATGAGCCGAGAACTCTCTGATCAATCGAGGTTTGAGCCTCCCGACGGCCGGGTATTGGTAGACCTCCCGATCGTGCACAGAGTCATGGATGTTGCTGTGGCACTGTGCGTCACGGTGCTCCTGGCGACCGTCACTTCGATGGCGATCGCGATCGTAGTGACGCTGATCATGTGCGCGTCGGTGAGTGTCGTTTCTCGTATGTGGTGAATCGCCAGTCATTTTGGTTCTGTCGTGAACACCTGATAGAAAGGTAAGCAGACAATGTGGCTGCTACTGAGTGCACGATCCCCCGCGTCGTGCGGCGGAGAGTCCGGTTGTGTGCAAACACTACCCGCGATCACGGTCTAGTTGCGCGGGCCGATCGCTCGGAACTCTCCCTTTACCGGCAGTCTCTCATTGCGCCGCCCCTCTTTACTCTAAGGAGTCCAAATGCTTCCTCTCGGTATCATCGCCTGGATCATCATCGGTGGACTGGCGGGTTGGATCGGCAGTAAGATCATGAAAACCGATGCGCAGCAGGGGATCTTCCTCAACATCGTTGTCGGTATCATCGGCGGTCTGATCGGTGGTTTCCTGCTTCGAGTCTTCGGCGTCGATGTCGAGGGCGCGGGCTGGATCTTCAGCTTCCTCACTTGCCTCCTCGGCGCTGTCATCTTGCTGTTCCTGGTCAAGGCAGTCACCGGAAAACGCTGACACGCATTTGTCCACGCAGTTCGAGTTCGACTGAATCCACGACCGAATTCCACGGCCGAACGCACGACCGAATCCACACCGAATTCAAGAAGGAGAAATACATGTCTGACTTCATCGACAAGGCAAAGCACCGCGCTGAGGATCTCATCGGCGAGGCGAAGGAAAAGTTCGGAAACGCCACGGGCAACGATGATCTGGCTGCCGAGGGTGTTGCCGATCAGGGCGAGGCGAAGGTCAAGAAGGCCGGAGACACTGTCAGTGACAAGGTCTCGGATATCAAGGACAAGTTCACAAGCTGAGTGAGCTTCAGCGCGGTTGATCGGCATGTCCGGTCAACCGCGCTTTTGTGTGCCTCCCCGGCCGTTGCGGCTACCGCGATACGCGAACTTGCGCGTTTCTGCGAGCCACTCCGGAAGCATGCGCATGTGGGCCGGTGTGTTCAGAATCGAATCGAAGGACGGCTGTAGGCAATCCGGGTGGTCCTCGACTTCGTCGAGGCAGAGATGTCCGATCGGTATCAACTGAAGTTGAATCCTCGCGAGGTACACGGAGAAGTGCAGCGGGGAATGATCGACCGCAGCTTTCAATGCTGACAAAGAAGTGCCGGCCGGATGGACACCGCGCGGTGTCACGATCAGCCACGCCGCGGCACCGCCCGCGCGTGAGTAAGGAACCAGTGTGCTGTATCTCGCGCCGTTCCACGAGAAAGCCGGAGCTGGAAACATTTTCGAGAAGGTAGAAAGTCCTGATGTTGCGAGAAGAATGTCCCACGGGTTTTCATCTGCGCCGACATCGTGCAACCGAAGCGCCAGGCCGAGTACGTCGGGTAGGTCTCCGGGTGTTCCGAGGGCTTTCGACATTCGAGCGGTGACGGTAATCGTCGACGACTCCGATACCGGCCACCATGGGGTGGCCGGCTTCAATGTTCCCTTCAGTTCGATCCCGTGAGGGTGAAAAACCCTGGCCATGCGCAGCGATGATGCGAAGTGGAACGGCGCACCGACCAGCTTCCCGATCGCACTCTTGCCGGCGGGGATGATCGAATTGATCGTCACAGCTTCCTTTATCTGAGAATTCTCCGCCCGTGAAGCGCCCGGACTGGACGGACGTTCAGGCGTATTGACGGGCTTTTCAGTGGCGTCTTTCGACTTCCCAATGGTGGTGATTGCTAATCATGTGACATGCCGTAACAAAAGTCTCGCCCGCCGGGATAATTAGCCAAACGCATAAATTGGTCGTTATGGTTTGTTTGTCCGTAACGGTGCGATCGGACCTGCGACCGTCGCGAACTGGCGAGATTGCTACTCGTGATTTGTGTTTGGTGATTGCGCGGAAACAAGAAATGTCGAGGAGACACGCTGATGGGCCACTCTCGAACCTGGCTGACGCGCGCGCTGGCAATGCCGGTGGCTGTCGCGGTCACTTTGTTGCTTCCGCTCGGCAGTGTCGCCTCCGCCCAGGATTTCGAGGACGACGCAGATACTTCGGTGGCCGCCGCAGCCACAACTCCGATCTCCTTCACCGAACTCGGACGAGGAACAGACATCGTGTTCTCCTCTGATGACGCACCCGTCTTGGTGACCGTGCCGGTGCCGGACGGACTCACCGCAACAGCCGTGACCGGAATCCTGACCGCCCCGACCGACTTCAGTAGGGGTTGGCTCGAAGTGACTGCGGACGGCAGATTGGTGAGCCGCGTCGACTTCGACGCCGGGCAGGCCGGAACCGGCCTACCGATTTCGGTTCCGTTGCAAGGTCTCGAAGTGGTCGACCGGAGCGTGACCGTGTCGATGATCGCTCACCTCGTTCCCGTCGACGACCGCTGCTACGACCGAACGAGATACCAGCCCCTTGCGCTCCGGGATGCCTTTGTCGCCTACGACGGTGCCGAGCAGCAGCCCACGACTGTTGCAACCTTCTTTCCGCCGATTTTGAGGAAGGCAACCATCTACGTCACGGATGGTTCGTCACGGTCACAGCAGAGTGCGGCTCTGCAGCTGAGTGCAGCGATTGTCAACAAGTACGGAAGTCAGCCTGACGCCGTGGTGGTGGAACAACTGCCGAACGGCCAGAGTCTGCCGTCCGCTGAGCCGGGACTGTTCGAGAGAGCTGTAGTACTCGGCAACAGTGGGGACGCCGGCATCGATCTCGCGGCTGCTCCGAATGGTGCACCAGTGCTGCGAATTTCAGGGGACGACAAGACCCTCGTTCCTCAGGTCAGTCTGTTGGCGGCGAACTTCGACGGCTACTGGGCGGCGAGCAGGGCGCTCGCGTCACCGGACAACACAGTTGCCCAGATTTCCCAGGACGCCATCACCGTCGGTGAGCTGAAGCTCGGAACGTTGACGGCTTCCGGTCTCAATCACATCGAGGTCGACGTCCCGTTCAGCCAGTCGCAACTGGGGCGTCCGATGAAGGACGTGTCGATCCGAATGATCGGTTCCTATGTACCGCTGCCGAATTCACGCAACGGAGAACTGTCGATTTCGCTGGGGGACTCACGGCTTGCTTCGCAGACGGTGAACGAGACAGGGCGCTTCGACATCGGCGTCGATGTTCCGAACGAACTCCTGCGTCGCGACCTGACCTTCGAAGTCTCGATGGATGTGACCGGCGACTTCCAATGCGGCACCAGTAGCCCGTCTTCGCTCACTGTCGATCCGGCAAGCACCATCACGTCCACTACCGGATTCCCGCCGACGCCTGGAGGATTCCAGGCATTACCGCAGTCGATGCTGCCCACACTCGATGTCGGTTTGAGTCACGGTGATTTCGCAGATCTCGTTCGCGCGCAGCGCCTCGTTGTCGCGATGCAGCGGTTGAGCTATCTGCCGCTGCAACCGCGTGTGCTCCCCTTCGGCGACGCGGCGACCAGTTCGCTGCCGGCGTTGTTGATCGCGGCGGACGGGAAGCTTCCCACTCCGGTGGCTCTACCCATGGACACAGCAGATCAAGGGCTCCTGCGCTTGCAGGGTCTTGAATTCGGTGGACAATACGGTGCCTTGCAGGTGGTTTCGGGTTCGCACAACGAAGTGGTGGCGCTGACCTCTGAGGGTGATGCGGCCGATGCCGACGGTCTGCTCAACTGGTTGGAAAGTGGGAAGGACCGGTTCGCAGAACTGACCGGCGATCTCCTGGTCGCGCCTCGGGGAAGTGAGCCCTTCGATGTCGGAGTCAACGTCGCCCCGTTGGGCACCGCGGCCTCGGCCGAAGAGGAGACCGGACTGAGCGCGGTCACGATCGGCTGGATCGGATTCGGGACCGTGGTTCTGATCGCTGTTGCCGTCGGTGGTGTGCTCGTAGCTCGGCGTCGCGGACAGTGACCGTCACCGATCGCCCGGCCCTGTCCGTCGCGGTCCACGATCTACCGGGCCGCAAGCCATGGCGGATGTTCGTCGCGCTCTTCGCGATCTACACCGCGTTGGGCGTGTGGATGAACGCGGGTATCGGGTTCATCTTCACCGATTCGCTCAGCCGCGTCGCCGCGGTGTCGGCGATGCTGCTCAGCCGTGATCCGCACTTCGCGGCGATCGGGTTCGTGTTCACCCCGTTGACGGCGGCAGTCCAGATTCCGATGGGCCTGATGGGTCATTGGTGGCCGGATCTGCTGCGGTGGAACATCACTGCGGTCGTGATGTCCGCGGCCTTCATGGCTGGTGCTGTGATTCAGGTACGTGGGATCAGCCGCGACCGTGGGTGTGCGCGATGGGTCACCGTCGTCCTGACCGTGCTGTTCGCTGTCAACCCGATGATCGTCATGTACGCGGCGAGCGGAATGAGCGAAGCTCCGTTCCTCTTCTTCGTTCTGTGGGCGACACGTCGGTTGATTCGGTGGATGCGAAGCGACGACGTACACGACCTCATCGGTGCCGGCCTCGCTTTCGCTCTGGCGTACCTCACCAGATACGACGCATTGGCCCCGCTGTTCGTCGCGGTGGTGCTGGTGACCGTGGTGAGTTGGCTTCGTTTCCGCCCGACTGCTGACGAGCGCGGCGAGGGCGCGGGGCCTGGCTTGCGGCTCTGGGCAGCAGCCCTCGACGGTGCCGTAGTGCTGATGCCGGGATTCCTTGCCTTCGCCTTGTGGTCGTTTGCCAGTTGGCTCATCACAGGTCAAGCGTTCCAACAGTTCTCGTCGGTCTACGGGAACAGTTCCATCCTGGAGCAGGCTGGTGCCGGAACCGACTCACCGATCGCCCGTCTTGCGTTCTCGATTACCGAAATGGCCGTACTCGGCCCGGCGCTCCCGGTGCTCGCGGTCCTTGCAATCATCTACGCACTTCGGCGGCGCGACACCGAAGTGGTCGTGCCTCTTGTGTTGTTCGGCGCCATCCTCGGTGCCCAAACCTTGCTCTACGTGATGGGATCGACGTTTCCCCTTCTGCGCTTCTACATTTCGATCATTCCGCTGTGTTTCGTGTTGGTCGTCCTGATCGCACCTCGCGGTGCGCCGGTCGTCACGCGTCGACCGGGGGCTGCTGCGTCACGCTCGGTATCGACGTACCCCGAGCAGTCGGGGCCCTCTCTGCCCCTTGTGATCTCTCTGTGCTTGCTGGTCGGGTCGACGCTGGTCACGTTTGTCGCGATGGGTAATGCGCGGATCGCAGTGCTCGAGCATTCCATTGCCAGTGCGATCATTCCGGGCCGGCAGAACCTGGAGGAGCAGACGAATCTGCGCACGTTTGCGGCCGAGCGTCGCATCGCCAGGTACCTGGACGACTTGGCTCTGCCGGAGGGGTCGGTTCTGCTCGACACCGTGCAGAGCTATGCCGTCGTGGCGTCGTCGAACAACCCTCGGCAATTCGTCGTGCCTTCCGATGCGGACTTCGTGCGCGTACTGAACAACCCCGCCGAACATCACGTCGAATACATCCTGTCGGTGCCGAACACCGGTCGCGGTGTGTCGGACGCGGTCAATCGGCGCTATCCGACGATGTACGACACCGGGGCCGGCGGTGTGGGAGCGCTGGTACTCGAGGTTCCCAACGACGGCGGCATGGACCCTTCGGCCTGGCGTTTGTATCGCGTCACCGGTGAACGGCAAACGGGTCGATGAGGCAATTCGTGTGGGAGGATTGTCCGTATGACGTGGATGGTTGTAGATGTCTTCTGAAGAAGTGCGTCCGCGTGTGCCTGGCACAGTGCGTCGCCGTATCGCTGCCGCTGTAGTCAGCTTTGCAACCGTCGCGGTGGTGACAGGAATGTTCACGACGCCGGTGGTTGCCGATTCGCCCAAGACGGTTCGGGTGGGAGTGTCGTCGAGCGGACTGACGCTCGACGGACAGCCATGGTGGCCTACCGGGCTGAATGCTTATCAACTGGCCACTGATTGGTCGGTGAACTTCGGCTGTGGCGCCATGGTCGATCTCGATGCCTACTTCGGTTCTCTGCCACCGAACTCCGTCACGCGTTTCAACGCGTTCCAGGCGCTCGCGGTGAACAAGGTGTCCGGGGAGATGGATTTCGGCCCGATGGACGCGGTGTTCGACGCTGCGGCGCGACACAATCAGTTCACGATTCCGGTGCTCTCACCCCAGGACAGCGGGTGTGATGACGGGCTGTTCAAATCCAGGGACTGGTACACCGACGAGTGGAAGGTCGCGAACCTGATCCCAGGTCGAGCCACCATGAGCTTCCAGGACTGGATGCACACCGCCGTCGACCGTTGGAAGAACGAGCCTTCCGTCGCGGCGTGGGAATTGGTGGGGGAGCCGGAACCGAGCCTGTGTACCGATGCCGCCTGCAATTGGTGGACAAGAACGTGCCCGTCTGATTCCGCGCAGGTGTTGCGGGAGTTCTTCGACACGGCAGGCGCCGAACTTCGGGCGATCGATCCGAACATCCTGATCACGGCCGGATACGTCGGGGGCGGTCAGTGCGGCACTGCGGGTGACGACTACCAATACGTGAGCGAGTCCGACTTCGTCGACGTTCTGCAGTATCACGACTACGGAGCAGACGGGGTTCCGCTTCCGGGCGACCAGTGGAACGGACTGGCGCGTCGCATCGAACAGGCCGCGAACGTCGGGAAGCCGTTGTTGGTCGCCGAGACAGGCGAATTGGCAGGCAGTTGTGAATCACTGGCGACCAGAGCCACGAATATCGAGACGAAGCTGACGGGGCAGAAGGTGGCCGGTACGGCCGGAGCTCTCCTGTGGGCATTCGTGCCGGATCCACGGCCGAACGAATGCACGATGGATATCGGGCCTGACGATCCACTCTTCGACGTGATTGCTTCACTGGCAAGTTAGGACACTGCGAGTAGTCCACTGGGAGTTCCGCCCAGTGGGAGTATGGTCACGATTTGATAACAACCTGAACCTGGTGTTGCGGCGTGATGATCGTATTTCGTTCGTATTCAATGGTATTCAGTGGCATTCACCTGTGGATAACCGAACTTGAAGGCTGGTGAAGTCGCACGGGACCATCGATGCGACGCCTCCAGGACCTACGTCCGGGTCGGCTGGGGACGGTCCGGTTGAGGCGCTGAGTTCGGAAGTTGTGTCGTACCTGTCTCTTTGGTCAGTTGCTACGTCCCGCCGTGGTCAACGTCGAAATACGATCACAACCGTTCGCCGCGGTAACGGGTAGTGCGCGGAGTGCGGCGCGCCCCTCGTGGAAGTGACATCGAGGGGTGGTGTGTAGCTCTCGCGCGCAACGAATTCCGAGTTCGAGTCAACTTGCGGCGGCATCGGCCGCCCGGTAGACCTTGTGCGCAGGCTGTACATGCGGTGTGAGCTTCGGTCGTCGAAATGAGGGGACGACCGCTGCATGCGCGTAACGGTAAGTGTGTGAAACATCGCGTGAGCGGAGAGGTGAACGATGACTGGGTGCGCTGAACGGCCTTTCAAGACTGCTGTGGTTCCGGCTGCCGGAATGGGGACTCGTTTCCTCCCGGCCACCAAGACGGTTCCGAAAGAGTTGCTCCCCGTGGTCGATACACCCGGGATCGAGCTGGTCGCCAGCGAAGCGGCGCAAGCAGGCGCGGAACGTCTGGTGATCGTCACTGCGCCGGGCAAGGCATCGGTCGTCGGGCATTTCGTCGAGGACCTGGTGCTCGAGGGCAAGCTCGCCGCCAGCGGGAAGCACCATCTACTCGAACGTGTGCGTCGGGCTCCGGGCCTGATCTCGGTGGAGCCGGTTGTGCAAGAGTCTCCGCTGGGATTGGGACACGCTGTCGGTCTGGTCGAATCGGTGCTGGATGCGGACGAGGACTCGTTCGCGGTGCTGCTTCCCGACGATCTGGTCCACCCCTGCGGCATTCTCGACGCGATGGCGAAGGTACGTGCCGAGCGTGGTGGTTCTGTGCTGTGCGCGTTCGACGTCGCGCCCGATCGTGTTGGGGCCTACGGAGTATTCGACGTCCAAACACCTGTGGAGGGCAGCGATCCCGATGTGCTTGCCGTCATCGGCATGGTCGAGAAGCCGGCTCCTGAGGATGCTCCGTCCACTCTCGCCGCGGCCGGACGATACCTTCTCGATCGCGCCGTGTTCGACGCGCTCAGACGAATCTCACCCGGGCAGGGTGGCGAACTACAACTGACGGATGCGATAGCGCTGTTGATCGCGGAGGGGCATCCGGTTCACGTCGTCGTCCATCACGGAACCCGCCACGATCTTGGTAACCCGGGAGGCTTTCTGCGAGCATCTCTCGACCATGCGCTCAGTCGCACCGAGTACGGACCGGAGTTGCGAGTCTGGCTCAAGGAACGATTGGATCAGCCGGATCCGCAGCTGACCTACTGACTTGCAAGGCTATGCGACGCGGAGCGTCTCGCCAGCTCATCGAGGAGATCTTGCGTGCTGAGCGACGACAGCGAAATCGGCTTGTCGTCCAGACCCGACTCGTCAGGTGTCATGTAGCCCGCCGCGACAAGAATTTCCTGGACGTGGACGTCGAAGACGCGGCAAGCAGTTCTGATCGTGTCCTGCGTGGGGGGGCGTTTCGCGGACAGCCACCGACCGAGTTCGGAGGGGCGTATTCCCAGCGCACGCGCAGCATCGGCTACGTCAGTTTCTTGGCGAAGTTCCAGTTGATGCTTCACCCATTCCGAAAAACCGCTCATACCGGTCATAGTGCCTGAGTGCTGCGCGGTAAGCCAGCGCCGTCTCGACACGTAAGGCGCTCGACGGCTGATCTGTGATCATTCGGCAACCAATCACCGCAGTTCTCGCGTACCGGTAGTTAAGTTTTGTGACTGGATTGTGTGTTTACCGCAACCATCTAGCTGTGCGTTTTCCGGTGAAACCCGAAATCGGGTGAAATTGTGGGTGAGGCGGATCAGTAGACATAACTCACACCTGTGTAGAACGTGAGGGTTGCGTTGTCACGTGTTCAGACCGTGGAAGGTTTTTTCCCAGTAGGACGGGTTGCGAATCAATTGGTAGGTCCCCTTGATCGCCGCGATGCTCATCAGCACCCAATACAACGGAGCAGTCAGACAGGCGAGGAGGAGCATCGCGTTTCGCGTTTCTCGGCACGCCACGAGGTTCATGTAGAGAACAGCGGCATTACCGAATGCCAGAGAGATCAACGCGGGGAAATAGACATAGTTGGGGAAGACCTGGTGGATCACTTCAGGTTGTCCGAGAATCCAGTCCAGACTGATGAGCCAGAACACCATGTTCAAAGTGGCGACCAAAGGTGTGCCGGCCATGAGAATCGTGAATCGGAGAAAGCCGATCGGACCCAATCCTCGCCATAATTTGACGGGTTGGCGCATGTGGACGAGCCACGTCTGCAAATAGCCCTTGTACCAACGCGAGCGCTGTCTGATCCAGTTGATCGTGTCACTGTTGGCTTCTTCGAGCGTGGTGGAATTCAAGACCGCGGTGCGATATCCGCTCTCTGCAATCCGCACGCCGAGGTCCGCATCCTCAGTGACATTGAAAGGATCCCACGCCCCGATCTCGTCGAGGACGCTACGGCGTAGGTGATTCGAGGTGCCGCCGAGAGGAATCGGTGAATTGCTCCGCATCAATCCAGGAAGGATGAAGCTGAACCACAGCGCGTAATCGGCGGTGAACCACGCGGTCAACAGGTTCTGAGTTCCGTTGTGGAATGCAAGTTTGGCCTGAACACAAGCAGTGTTCTCGGGAAGTTTCGCGAAAGTTGCGACTACTCGACGTAATTGGAGTGGGTCGGGGGAATCCTCGGCGTCGTAGATCGTCACGATCTCGCCCGTAGAGAAATGCAGACCGTAGTTGCATGCTTTCGGTTTGGTTCGTGGATCGGCCGCGGGCACCTTCAGAATGCTGACGACCTCGTCCACACCGGCGGCAAGTGCAGCTTCGATAGTGACGGCGTCGTCTTCCTCCAGTAGGAGAAGGACTTGCATCTTGTCTGCCGGATACTCGATCGCTCGCATGGCTGCGATGAGGTCGCCGACGACTTCAGGCTCGTTGTATGCGGGGACCAGAATGGTATAGGTGGGAAGGTCGTCGTATGAAAGAGCAAGTGCCTCTTCGTCACTGATCGTCATGATCGAGGACGCATCGAGACCCCTCGTGAACAAGATCAGACGGTCGACCATCGCCCAGATGTATCCAATGGTGCAGATCAATGTCAGCGCGATGAGAGTCGGGACGAGGAAGAACACGAGGCTGACGACGACCAGCGCAAAGCCTGCCAACAACGTATTTCGCTGCCACGGATAGAAGGCCACGGAGGCGGATGAGATCGGATGGCGCTCGCGTAGACCGTTCACTGCATCGTGCAGGGCGGCCTCGTGGTACTCCGCTGTATCCGGGTCACCGCTGACCACGACACTGTTGGACTGGCTTCGGTTTTCGTTCACCACGTCTGAGCCTCCACGAGTAGTCGAGCGAGTGCTTCGAGCATGTCCAGGTCCTTGTACTCGGATTCGGTGTCTTCGGTCGAGGTTTCACCACGCAGTAGAACGGCGAGGGTATTGCTACCGTTGGACGCCATCGACGGCTTCGGTTCGGGGAAGTAGGCGTCGGGTTCGTGATTGTCGACGCTGATCAGGCTGACTCGTTGCGCGGCTCCGTCGCCCCGCGTCCAGACGAAATTGAGATTGCTCCATGTGAGAAGGAGAGCGTCGTCGACGATCGTGTACATCTCGGCGACGATCCCGTGCGGCAGCTCCAGCGTGACCGTCGGGCTGACTCTCGCGTTCTCCAGGTCGTAGGTGGTCTTGCTGGGATACACGGCGAGCGTGGAGGGTCGACGGACCTGGACGACGTCAATCTGTACCGTGCGAGGCCGCATCTGTGAGTCCCAAGCGGGATTCGGAGTGTCGGCCCGAATGGTCTGACGACTCAGCTCGGAGGTGCTGCCGAAGTAGCGACGGGGCCAGTCGTATTCGGATGCTCCAATCTGATGCCAGCCCAGTGGAACGACAAGTCGAGGATCCGCAGTAGCCGGGGGCGGACCGACGTTGACTGTCAAACTTGTCGATGGCAGCGGCGTGAAGAACATCAGCACTGCGGCGGCAAACACCGCGAGGATGGTCCAGTTGCTTGTGGCTGTCGAGGGCTTTCGGAGTGGTCGGTCGAACGGTTTGAGCGACTTACCCCGGCGTTCGTACAGATAGAAGGCGCCGCCGACGACGATTGCGGTTCCGAGTGCCGGAAACAACTGCACGGCGAAAAGCGGAGCAGTGGGATACTTCTGAATCGTGAAGTAGAGAATCACCACACCGAGCACCGTTGCGGCGACGAAGGCGATCGCCCCTCGCCTCCACGTTCTACTGACGGCGATCGTGGTCGCGGCAGACGCGACAAGCACCATGAGGACGCTGTAGTCGAAACGAGTCCCGCCCATTTCGGTCGCGATGGCGCGGTAATGCAGCGGCGCCAAGATGATCGGGACCACCCAGATTGCCCAGTACCGATTGACCGGACGGAGGCCGAACATCAGAACCGCTGCGCTCCAGACGAATACCCAGGCTGCGATGACGTCGATATGCATCAGTTCGTAGGTCTCGGCGAAACGCGGTAGCAGGAGCGCTTGAAGTCCCAACGCGACGAAGAGACCGATGCAGCCGACTATCTTGTCGGTCTCACGATCGTGAATCGGAAGCTCCGGGCCGCGCCTCAAGTCTGTTCCGACGGCTGCAACCAGGCACAAGAGCGGTAGAGCGAAGACGTAGCCGATGGCAGTTCCGCTGGCCGTGCTCTGCCAAAGCTTGGTCCAGGTGGGCCAAAATGCAAAGATCGTGGCGAGCGCGATCATCAACCACCGCACTGCGAGTCGAGGAATGATCCCGGACTCGGAGCGGATCTCACGAATCTTCAACATTTCCAGTTCCATTCGCTTACTACCCGACATCTGCGTGCGATTCGAGGCTGCGCACCGCTGGGCACTGCCGACCATCGCCATCGGTCCGGCGCCATATGCAGACATTACTTGATCGAGACATATCGCCCTCGCCACGTCGAAGCGCCAGTCCCCGAGCAGTCCGGCCGGAACGTCTCACATGCTCACATCTCACATAGTGGGAATTTTGAAATCTTTTTTTCGGTACCCAGTGCGGGTCTGGGTTGGCCGGATGGCATGGCGGGATTTCGGGTCTGCCGAATTACTCCATATCGAAGGGCAATTCACTTGCGAATTGCAGAAAGTTCAATCAGGTCCGGCGGATTCGACCTACGGGGACATAGGTCCCCGGCGTGCAGGGACGGTTCTCGGTTGCGTGGATTCGGGTCCAGTTACCCATGCGAAAGAACTGTGGTCAGCAGTGAGAGGCAATGTCTGCTTTGTGAGCTATTGCAGTCGTCGGGACCTAAGCCCTCGACGTTTCCGCGGATTTACTCAATAGCTGAACTATAGCTACTAAATGGTAACTACAGCGTAAATGGCACCGTGACATTGCGGCGATTGAACGTGAACGATCGTCCAACATCCTTTGGGTGTGTGCTGGGAAGAAAAATTGCCGGTTAGAGTCTTGACCTGCAACATTATTCGAATTGAACTCCGGCCTTGGAGATGTTCTCATAGTACTCACGCGGCACGTGCAATGCCTCCGGATTATCGAGTTGCAATGTTGCCGATACCTAAGCGGAACATTTGCTCTTCTCCATCTTTAGCTGTGCCTGAAGCGTTCGGGTGCAAACGGGAAATTCCGAAGAACGGTCGGGGCCTGGCGGCTCGCAAACGGGAAGGTTGGTCAGATGTCGGCATTGGACATGTCCATGGCGCCGTCGCTCGGGTATCGGCGTCCGCGCATCGTGCCGGACTCCCGTGCGGAGTTTTCCTCGCGTGCTGCGTGGCAGCATCGATACATACGTGCTCTGGCAGTGACGGATTCGCTGATTGTCGTAGCGGCGGTTTCGGCTGCGCAGTGGCTTCGATTCGGCGCCGCGCCGACCGCCGTCGACGCTCGTGAGCTCGGGCAGTTCAGCTACACCGGTTTGTCGATCGGCGTGGTGATCGCGTGGCTGGCGACGTTGCAGATATTCAGGACCAGATCTGCGAGTGTGATCGGAAGCGGTCCTGAGGAGTATCGGCGAATCCTGGTGTCCGCGATGAGATTGTTCGGCGTCATTGCGATAGTAAGCCTTCTGCTTCGTCTCGATATCGCCCGGCTCTACCTCGCATTCGCGTTCCCTGTCGGCCTTCTCGCGCTACTGGTGAGCCGTTGGCTCTGGCGTGGGGTGATCGTGCGAAGGCGTACTCGCGGGGAGTGCCTCACATCGGTACTGGTGGTGGGCAGCAAGGATGCCGGCGCTGAACTTGCACGAAACTTCGAGCGGGGTAGCGCAGACGGTTTCCGCGTGGTGGGAGTGTGTGTGCCGGGGTTCCTTCGGCGCGCGGACGAGTCCATCGCAGTCGACGGGCGTGACATACCGCTCCTCGGTGGTGAGACATCGGTAGTCGAAGCGCTGGAACTTGTCGGCGCAGACACCGTTGCCGTGACGGCAACCGAACATCTCGGCTCGGATGGCATCCGTGCACTTGCCTGGGATCTGGAATCGCGGGACGTAGATCTGGTCGTTGCGCCAAGTATCGTCGACGTGTCGGGGCCGCGCCTGTCGATGCGGCCGGTGGCCGGTCAGCCTTTGATACGCGTCGAGCGACCGAAATATCATGGTGCGCAACGCTTTGCGAAATCGTCGTTCGACGTAATTTTCGCGTCATTGTTACTGGCAGCAATTGCACCTGTTCTCCTGGCCGCGGCTCTGGCGGTCAAGCTCTCGAGCCCGGGCCCGGTGTTGTATCGAGCGGAGCGAATGGGACTGGACGGCAAACCATTCCCGATGCTGAAGTTCCGTTCGATGGTCCAGAACGCAGACTCACAGGTGGAGTCGTTGATGGCCCAGAACGACGGCGCCGGTGTGCTCTTCAAGATGCGCGACGACCCGCGCGTTACACCGGTCGGGCGCTTCTTGCGCCGTTACTCGATTGACGAGCTGCCACAGTTCGTCAATGTTCTTCGGCGCGAGATGAGCGTGGTCGGCCCCAGGCCTCCGCTTCGCCGCGAGGTCGAGGCCTACGACGGAACTGTCAGTCGCCGACTTCTTGTCAAGCCGGGGATCACAGGATTGTGGCAGGTCAGTGGACGATCGGACCTTTCTTGGGAAGAGACTGTACGACTGGACCTTTCGTACGTCGACAACTGGTCGCTGATGGGTGATGTATTGATCGTCGGCAAAACGTTGAAAGCGGTGTTGGCCAGTGACGGTGCGTACTGAGACGTGAATGCGGATTCGGGACCGACTTCAGTTCGTGACGTTCTCGGTGGAAAGGCATAGCTCCCCTTGATCTTTCGTACGTCGACAACTGGTCGATGGCGAGCGAGAACACGATCGTCGCGAAGGCGCTCAAGGCGATGTTGGGAAGTGATGGAGCAAATTGACCAGGAGAAGTTTGTGTCGGAACCGCCAAAGTTGAAGTCGTTGCTTGTTGTGGCGCCCTGGTTGGAAGGTGGGGGTGCACAGAAATCATTGTGCGGGCTATTGCGCGGGCTTACCGACACACATACGACCGTGGTCACTTTGTTTGCAGGCTGCCGCGACTTCAACGAGGTTGCGGACCTCGCAGACGAGTTCGTCATGCTCGACTATCCAAGGAGTCCTGGCGGACTGGTCGGAGCCAGTCGTGCCATAGCAACACATCTACAGCATTCGGATGTGGTCTATTCACTGATGAGGGGTAGCCATGTCGCACTAGGCGTTTCGAGTTTGCTCAAACGTCTTCCGAGTGAGCTGATTGCGACCTTCCATCAGTTGCCGAGTGCGGATGAAACTGGCGTTTTCTCCCTGGTCGAGAACATGCTCGTTCGTAAAGCACTTCGGCACGCAAAGCTGATCACCGCACCTTCGGAATCAGCCGTGAGTCAGATTCGTCAACGACGTTACGGACCGCACGCTCGGCTTGTTTACGAGCCGAACTTGATCCGAGTTGACTCGAGAGAAACCATTCGTCGTGAATCTTCGGGGGCACCGCTACGGCTCCTGGCCTGTGGCCGTCTATCCAAGCAGAAGGGCTTCGATCGTATTCCCGAACTGCTGTCAGATATCGAGATTCCGTGTGAAATAAAGATCTTGGGATCAGGACCGGAAGAAGAAGACCTGAAACGGCGGTTCGGCAATACGAAGCCTTCTTCGCATACGGTGGAACTAGTAGGACGCGTCGATGACGTTGTGCCCTATCTGGATTGGTCAGACGCGGCATTTATGCCCAGCCGAAACGAACTCAACCCTGTGTTCGTATGGGAGGCGTGGGCGCGCGGCCGGCCGGTTGTTGCTGCCCATCTACCTGCATTCGAGGATCTGCGAACCTCCGGGCCGGTGCTCACATTTACCGGCGCGGCCAGCCTTCGGTCCGCCCTCGGCGTCGTATCGAGTGACGAGTACCGAGATTTCGCCTATTCAATGGGTTTGCAGGCGTCCCGAACCATGACGACCAGGAGTGAGATCGTTGCCCGAATACAATCGTGACCACCCGCGCATCCTGGTCATTCACGCATACAGTGCTCAAAACTCCGGCGACCGGTTGCTGGTGGAGGAAACACTCGAATTGCTGAGATCGGTGTGGCCGGATTCTGTCGTCGACGTGATTGCCACTGATGCCGAATCGTTCCGCCACCATCCGATCGCGAATCATGTCAAGTTTCATCAGTGGACGTCGGCATGGATTCCGAACCCGAAAAAGAAGGCATCCGTACGTGTTTCCATGCTGGCCAGTACCGTCACCGGCGGGCCGGCACCTGTCAGGATACTGTTCGAGCAAGCGGATTTGATAGTCGCTGTCGGGGGCGGATACCTTCGGGGTTCGTCCGTTTCCGAGGCCCTGAAAACTGCGGGGGCGCATTTCGGTCAACTCGATCTTGCCGCACGAAGTCGTGCGCGCAAGATCTATCTGCCGCAGAGTATCGGTCCGTTCCCGAACATTCTCCGTCGGCGTATCGCGAGTTCACTGAAGGCGATGGATCAGGTGCTCGTTCGTGACGATCGATCACGGGAATTGTTCGCCGACCTGACCAATGTCGAACGAATCTCGGATCTGGCGGTTCTCAAGATGGCGGAGGTCCGTACACCTCGTACTATCGAGATCACGCATGGCCCGGTAGTCGTGGCACGTGAGCTGTCCCGCCCTGGATCCTACGAGAACACTCTGTCCGACTTGGCTCGGTCAGATCATGTTGTATGGGCGATTCAGTCCACCGGTGGCGGAAACAATGACACTCCACTCACCGTCAAATACTCCTCGGGAACCCCAAAGCCATTGCAGCACTATCTGGAGAGCGCGGAGAATCGCGTCGTTGTCAGTACACGCCTGCATGGATCGTTGTCTGCATTGCTCGCCGGAAAGCCGAGTGTGCACCTGGGCTACGAACGAAAATCATGGGGAGCATTTCATGATCTGGGGTTGGAACAGTACGTTCTCGATGCCCGACGGACTTCGGCAACTCGCGTTCTCGACGCGGTGGAATCGATACGAGACGATCCAGCCACTTACTGGCGCCTGATCGATTCACGCATCGAGGCCGTCGCGTCCCAGAGGGAACGCCTACTCGGCTCCCTGGCTGTGCCATGCCACCTGCCGACGGCTGGCCAATGACATGAACCTCTCGTTCCTGTTGTTTGCCAGTGTTTTTCTCTTGCTGATCGCACGTGTACGTGGGGTGACGGTGTTGCCAACCCGCCGTCAAACCTCAACAGGTACCAGAAGCGGGCTGATCGGGATCTGGTTTTGGGTATCGGTGATATGGCCGGTCCTTTTCAAGGCGGTGTTAGGTAGCGTCCTTGCCCTATACCTTCCAGTTTCTGGCTCCGCGGTCTTCGTGATCTCCTACGTGCCTTCGATTGTCATCGGAATCGCGATTTTCATCGCCTCTCTCGGGTCCCGAGATTCATTCCCCTATATCCCCGCGATACTGGTCATGGCGGTGGCGATCATGCCGATCCTCATCTTCGGGGTCGTGGACATCGGTGTCGTCGGAGCGATATTCATGATTGTGCCTACGCTCCTGTGGTGCCGCGCGCTCTCGGTTGACGTACTGAACTGGCCCCGTCTTTGTTACCAGGGTCTGCTTGCGCTTTGTCTGAGCATGGCTGTGGTTTTCGTCGTCTGGCCTGAGGCTGTGGTCGAGACCTGTCGGTTGGACAAGTGCACTGTGGCGGGCCAAGTGCTCACGTCATCGATCACAGGCAATGGCAACTTCCTGGGGCTGTGTGTCGCACTGCTGAGCGTCGTTGCCGTGTATCGGCAACACTGGATCACAGTTGCGGCGGTTGGACTGGCGAGCCTCATCGTGATCGAAATTTCTGGCAGTCGAACAGCGATGATCGGTCTGGTTCTCGGCTACCTCGTAGTCCTCGGTATCGGAAACCGCATGTCGCGGGTTGTGGCTCTGGCAGCTGCGATGGTTGCGTTGGTGATTTCTTTTGTGCCAGTGTTCCGAGTTTACGGGCTCCGCGATTACACCTATCGCGGTGCTTTGTGGATGAGGGCGAAGGAGCTGATTTCGGAGAGTCCGAATGTTGGTCACGGCGCGAACTATTGGACGGAGCATAACGCGTATCGCTTCTCCTCCAACTATGCCGCGCACAACATTTGGTTAGAACTCGGCGTTGCCGTCGGGTTTCTCGGAATTGCCGTGCTTGTCGTCGCTGCGGCCTGGGCGTTGCTGACCACTGACGTGGAAAATCGATACTTGGCATGGGCGCTGATCGTAACTACGGTCGCTGTGGGATTTCTGGAGGCGCCCATCCAACCGTATCGAACCGGTCTGCTTCCCTTCCTGTGCCCTCTCATTCTTCTCTTGTGCTCCTCGGGTATGCGGAAAAGATCAGTTGATACTTCGGAGACGGAAGACCTTGCGATGGACGATATTCGAAGCTCACATGTTGATGCCGGCCTGACGAGGGATGGTGCGCGATGAAAGTTCTGCATGTCACGGAAGCGCTCGGAGGAGGTGTAAGCACCGCGATCTTGAACTATCAGGCGTTGACGCCAGAAATGCATCACTGCGTGATTGCTCGCGAACGGGCCGGGCAGAGCACATACAATTTCCCCTCCGAACTCAGCGTGACATTGGTACCTGGAAGTTTGGCCGCACTTTTGCTGTCCGCGATTCGTATGGTGCGCCGGGGAGATTTCGATGTTCTCCACCTGCATTCCAGTCTTGCCGGTCTCGCCCGGATCATCCCGGGGCACCGAGCTGGAATCGTATACACCCCACACTGTTACGCATTCGAGCGCACCGACGTCAGTCCCCTGGCGCGGGTACTCTACAAGTCCGTTGAGCGTGGGCTACTCTCGATTCGGCGTCAGTGCGTTGTTGCCGTGAGTGGACGAGAAGCCGAGTTGACTACGGAGTTGTCGAACTCCTCCACCTCCATCGTGGTCGGCAATGTATCCCCGACCGATCACGGCGCATATTTGCGCGCAAGCAGCCCTCGGACAGCGGAAGCATCGGCTGAAAGAAGCCGAGTAGTGATGGTGGGAAGGATATTTCCCCAAAAGGATCCCCAACTGTTCGCCGATATTGCAGCAAGGTTGTCGAGCAGGTTCGAGTTCGTGTGGGTAGGAGACGGCGAAGCCGGGTTGAAAGAAAGTCTCGTGGAATCCGGGGTTCGGGTGACGGGCTGGATTCCAGCTGAACAGGTGCTGGATGAAGTGCGCGCCAGTTCGCTGTATCTCCATACCGCGGCCTGGGAGGGCGCTCCGATTTCCGCTGCGGAAGCCGCCGCGGTCGGTGTCTCGGTGATCAGTCGTGACATCAAAAGTATGGTCTCGCTTGGCTATCCAGTCGCTGGCAATACTGCGGAGTCTCTGTCAATGGCCGTCACACATTACTTCGACTGCCTGGACTACCGAACGACTGTTCAAGCCAAGACACAATATTTCAACCGAACAGTGGACGTCATGAGTTCGCGTACAGCACTCATCGACGCCTATGCATTCGCGATAGGGGCTTCTCGATGACTTCATCGGTCACCGTCATTACCATCACCAGGAATGATCTTTCGGGGCTGGTCCGCACGATCGAGAGCGTCCGGGCTCAGAGTGCACAGGGAGTCGAACACATCGTGATCGATGGTGGTTCGACGGATGGAACTGTCGAATACCTTGATTCGTTGGGTGATTCGTTAGTGTGGAACACAGGCCTCGACAGCGGTCGCTATGACGCAATGAACATCGGTGCGGAACTGGCGAGTGGCGAGTTGCTGTGGTTCATGCACTCGTCCGACGTGTTCCATTCATGTGACGTTCTGGAGAGAGTCTCTCGAGATCATCAAGGAGGGGGCGTCTCTTGGCGGTGGGGTTACGGGCTGAGCAACATCCACGACTCCGGAAGTTCCATCGGAATCGGTGGCCGTATCCCGTTCAGTCTGTCCCGATTCGCGCTAGGTGGAAACATCATTCCCCATCAAGCATGTGTGATCGAGAAGTCGCTGCATGTTGAGATCGGCGGTTACGATACCGAATTCGGACTCAGTGCCGACCAACTGTATCTGTTGAAGATGGCGGTCCGATCGCAACCGCGCGTGTGGACCGAGTTCTTCTGTGACTTTGATTCGGCCGGCGCTGGTTCGGTGCGGGGCATGATGGATCATTACCGGGACATGCGGCGATCACGCGCCCTGACCGGAATTACAGTCTTCAGGGCGCAGTGGCTCGATTATGCGGTGTCCTTGGGGGTTGCGCTTCTCGCAAAAACCGACCGTGTTCAAAGACGAGTTCTAGCAGGGGTGACTCCTCGTGTCCGATGACTATTTGGAACCCACAACGCAATCAAGTGCGGAATTCGCAGTTGTCATACCAGCTTTCAACGCGGAAGCCACACTTTTGGCGTCAATCGAGAGCGCGCACAATGCGGGCGCTTCGGAAGTCATCGTGGTGGACGACGGATCCACAGACAGTACCGCCGCGTTATGTCGCGCCCACGATATACGTGTCCTGACGCAGCCAAATGCGGGTGCATACCTCGCGAGACGACGGGGGGCCACGCTCGTCACGGCACCGTACATCGTGTTCCTGGACGCGGATGATCTTCTGGTCGCACCCGGCATTCACGAGTCCTTGCGTATTCTCTCTGCACAGGCGGACTGCGCAGTCGTCGCTGGACGTGTGATGGCGAGTCTCCCACGTGGGCGTAGTCGGTTGAACAATCAGTCGTACTCCGAGATCAATACTCGAACCCTGTTGACACAAGGGTATGGTCCGTTTCCACCGGGAGCGGCGCTGGTTCGGCGTGCCGATTACGAAGCAGCGATTGCGCTGGACGTACCGGAGATCGTCGAGCGTTACGCCGACGACTACGAAATGTTCATTCGTCTATCCGTCGTCGGCCGAGTCGTTCAACACAACACCGTTTCCCTCGTGTATTCGATGTACGCAGGCAAATCCATTGGTTCTCCTGAGAAATCGCTGTTGTGCAAGGAATCGATCAGGGGGCACTACGCGCGACATCTGGGGATCCCAGTTCGGCTGATGAGCGCATCGGCGGTTGCCGCAGCTGCGAACGCACGCATGGGACGAGCGTCGTTCGCGCAAGGTTTGTACTGGCGGGGTTGCGTGAAGGTAGCAGTTGCCGCGTGCTACAAGGTACTCGCTCGGATCGGCGACAGCGGTCTGAAGCAGTCCACAATCGTGTCTGGCGCTGGAACCTCGGAGACACGAGGGTGAACACAGTGGTCAGCTCATACGTGAGGTCGGCGAAGTCGATCGACCTGGGCGGGACCGGGTTCTTTCGACTGGTAGGTCTGCTGGCCGGCGCTTGCGCGAACTTCGCCGTAATAGCAATTCTGTCTCGGGACTACGGCGTCGAGTACTACGCCTTCTATGCGCTGATGGCGTCCATGTTGAATCTACTTCCCTTCGCGGACTTCGGTATCGGCGCGACCATGGTGAACGCGACAGCAGATTACCGAAGTGGTGCACTCGATCGGATGTCGTTCCAATCCCATTTTCGGCGGGCGAGTCTGGTCACCGTTCTGGTATCCCTCGCTGTCGCAAGCCTCGCGTTCCTGTTCTATCAGATGGGGCTGTGGGTGCCAGTTCTAGGCGCAGTCGGTGAGATGGATCATGCGTCGGCGCTGGCCACAGTAGTGATTGTATCTGCGGCAGTTGGTATTCCATTGGGTTTGGGGTCACGCATCCTGCAGGGTTGCGGAAAGATGCGCGTTGTCGTTACCGCAGCGTTGATCGGTCCGATCATTCAACTGATCGTGATAGGGGTTTGTTGGACTACTCAGGCGCCGGCCTACCTGTTTGTTCTGGCACCGTGCGCAGGCTACCTCGCCGTCGGATTTCTTACCCTTGCTCTCGCGCTTCGATCGATTTCCGGCGATGAGGGTTCGTTGATCGGCTGGCGTCTTACAAGCCCGGTGCGAGTTCGCATAGCTGAAACGGCGGTTCCGTTTTTTCTCATATCGATCGGCATGGTTGTCGGGTTCCAGAGCCATAGGTTGCTGATCTCCACTTTTGGAACGGTCGAAGACGTCGCACAATATTCGGTGGTGGCGCAATTCGCTGGACCCCTGCTGGCTATCTTGGGAGTGATGGGCCAGAACTTGTGGTCAAGATATCGCGAGCGATACCGAATCGGGACACTTCGGGTGCGTGAATTCGCCCAGCATATAGTACTTCTCGGCACTGTGGGCGCCGTATTTGCGCTTGCTCTGGTCGTCATCAGCTATCCGGGAATTCGGTTTGTCTCGGGTGGAAGTCTTGTCGTCCCGCTGGCAACCGTTTTGGCCGGAAGTGTTTACATCCTTGTTGTTTCGGTGCATCAGCCGGCGGCGATGTTCCTCATGGACCCGCGAGGACTATGGTTGCAAGTCCTCTGTGTCTGGCTGAGCGGCCTCGTCGGAATGGTATTGGCAATATCCCTGATTCCTGAACTCGGAGCCGCCGCACTCTACTTGGGACTATCCGCAGGAATGGTTGTACTCCAGGTTATTCCGTGTATCTATATTTCGGTTCGGCGAATTTCAAGCATGGAGAAGGCGGTGGAGGCAGGCGTGACCGTGTGAATAGCTGCCCGAAAATCGTGAAGTCGCACATACATGAAGGAGAGAAATGAAGAAGGCACTGATCACAGGCATCACCGGTCAAGACGGCTCCTATCTCGCGGAGTTGTTGCTGGGCAAGGGATACGAGGTCCACGGACTTATTCGTAGATCGTCCACGTTCAATACAGCTCGAATCGATCACATGTATGTGGATCCCCACACGCCGGATGCAAAACTGTTCCTTCATTACGGAGATCTCAGCGACGGGGCGCGTTTGGTCACTCTTCTCGCACAGATACGCCCGGACGAGGTCTACAACCTCGCAGCGCAGTCCCATGTACGGGTAAGTTTCGACGAGCCCGAACATACCGGTGACACGACGGGAATCGGGTCGATCAGGCTGCTCGAAGCAGTCCGGATGGCTGGTCTCGAATGCAGGTTCTACCAGGCGTCCAGCTCCGAGATGTTCGGTGCGACACCGCCTCCGCAGGACGAGCAGACTCCCTTCTATCCGCGATCGCCGTACGGTGCGGCGAAGGTGTACTCGTACTGGATCACCAAGAACTACCGCGAGGCGTACGGGATCTTTGCCGTGAACGGAATTCTGTTCAACCACGAATCTCCGCGGCGAGGCGAAACATTCGTAACTCGCAAGATCACGCGAGCGGTGGCGCGGATCAAGGCCGGCCTGGAAAACGATTTGTACATGGGTAATCTCGATGCAATCCGCGACTGGGGCTACGCGCCGGAGTACGTGGAGGGAATGTGGAGGATGCTTCAGGCCGACGAGCCGGACGATTACGTGCTCGCGACAGGCGGTAACTACTCGGTCAAGGATTTCCTGACGGTGGCCTTCGAGCACGCGGGTCTGAACTGGGAAGATCATGTGCGCTTCGACGAGCGCTATCTGCGGCCGACGGAAGTAGACGCGTTGATCGGAGATGCAGGTAAGGCGGAGCAGAAGCTCGGCTGGAAGGCGACTGTACATACCCCCGAGCTGGCTCGAATCATGGTCGATGCGGACATAGAGGCTCTGAAGTGTGAGGGCAAGCCCTGGATCGACCGCCCGAACCTGGTGGATTGGGAGCATGCCCGATGACGGGGGAGTACGCGCAGAAGTCCCTCGATCGGAACGATGCGGTGTACGTCGCGGGCCATCGTGGACTCGTGGGTTCAGCGATCTGGCGTCGTTTGGAGGCCGACGGTTTCAATCGCCTTGTCGGTCGCACGTCCGCCGAACTCGATCTTCGCGACCGCGGTGCCGTGTTCGAGTTCTTCGCCGCCGAGAGGCCGAAGAACGTGGTCCTCGCGGCAGCCAAGGTGGGCGGGATACTGGCGAACAGCACACTGCCGGTGGACTTCATCTCCGACAACCTTCGCATCCAGGTGAACGTGATGGACGCGGCGGCCGAGTTCGACGTAGATCGCCTGCTGTTCCTCGGATCATCCTGCATCTACCCGAAATTCGCTCCTCAACCGATTCGCGAAGAATATTTGCTGACCGGTCATTTGGAACCGACGAACGATGCATATGCCATCGCCAAGATCGCGGGAATCCTGCAGGTACAGGCTGTTCGAAAGCAGTTCGGGCGTCCGTGGATCTCCGCGATGCCGACCAATCTCTACGGCCCGGGTGACAACTTCTCTGCCAAGGGCTCTCATGTGCTGCCAGCCCTCATCAGACGCTTCGACGACGCGCGCCGTGATGGAGCTGCTTCAGTCGTGAACTGGGGCAGCGGGACGCCGAGGCGCGAGTTTCTCCACGTCGACGACATGGCGGATGCCTGCCTTCATTTGCTCGACCACTATGACGGAGCAGAACACGTCAATGTTGGTACAGGCGAGGACCAGAGCATCGCGGAGATCTCTGCGATCGTGGCGGACGAGATCGGGTTCGACGGCGAGATCGAATGGGATCATTCGAAACCTGACGGGACGCCGCGGAAGTTGCTTGACATCGGGAAGCTTCGAGATTTGGGGTGGCAGCCCAAGATTGATCTTCGTGCGGGGATCGCATCGACCGTGGAGTGGTATCGACAGAACGTCGATTCGATCAGGACATGAAGTACTACAGCATTATTCGACGTAAACTCGACTTCGACAGGCAGACATCGTTATGACTTCTCGTATTGCGGTATTCGGCACAGGCTACCTCGGGGCGACACACGCAGCTTGCATGGCCGAGTTGGGTCACGAGGTTCTCGGGGTGGATGTTGATCCGAACAAGCTCGCTATGCTCGAAGCTGGGGAGGTTCCTTTCTACGAACCGGGACTCGAGGAAGTACTGCGCCGCAACATAGCCGCGGGACGTCTTCGATTCACGGCTTCCTACGAGGAGGCCGCAGAGTTCGCCGACATCCACTTCCTCGGCGTCGGTACGCCGCAGAAGAAGGGGGAGTTCGCGGCCGACATGCGTTTTGTCGATTCGGTGATCGAGACACTCGCACCCCTCTTGACCAGGCCGACCGTAATCTTCGGGAAATCAACTGTGCCAGTCGGTACAGCAGAGCGATTGGGTGCGCGGGCACGGGAACTGGCGCCTGCCGGACAAGACGTGGAGGTGGCGTGGAACCCGGAATTTCTCCGGGAAGGCTACGCGGTGAAAGACACGCTTCACCCGGACCGGCTTGTGCTCGGGGTCGACCGCAATCGACCCGGACGTGCGGAATCGATTGCGCGTGAAGTGTACGAGCAACTCTTGAACGAAGGTATTCCCTTTGTTGTGACCGACCTTGCGACTTCGGAGTTGGTCAAAGCATCAGCCAATGCATTTCTGGCAACGAAGATCTCGTTCATCAATGCGATCTCGGAGGTGTGCGAGGCTTCAGGTGCGGATGTGACCGTTCTTGCCGATGCCATCGGCCATGACGAGAGAATTGGTAGGCGATTCCTCAACGCCGGAATCGGTTTCGGTGGGGGCTGCTTACCGAAGGACATCCGTGCTTTCATGGCACGTGCTGGTGAGCTGGGAGCAGATCAAGCACTCACATTCCTACGCGAAGTCGACAATATCAACATGCGTCGTCGTACTCGGATGGTCGAACTGGCTCGAGAAGCGTGTGGTTCTCTACTCGGAGCCAATGTGGCGGTTCTCGGTGCAGCCTTCAAGCCTGACTCCGACGACGTGCGCGACTCACCTGCGCTGAACGTTGCCGGGCAGATTCAGCTGCAAGGCGCTGCCGTCAATGTCTATGACCCGAAGGCCATGGGAAACTCGAAGGCGTTGTTCCCCACCCTCACTTACACTTCGAGTGCACTTGACGCGTGTGCAGGCGCTGATGTCGTCTTGGTTCTGACCGAGTGGGCCGAGTTTCGAAAGTTGTTGCCGTCGGACCTCGAACCTGTCGTCCGCAAGAAGGTCATCATCGACGGACGTAACTGTCTGGAACCGACCACCTGGCGCGACGCAGGGTGGACCTACCGAGGTCTCGGAAGGCCGTAAACCGGTGAAACCTTCACGGAGGGTGGGTGTTGTAGGCATCGAGGGGAAGTGGCCGTGTGCCCGGGACCAAAGTCCGTCAGCGAGCGAGCTGTGGCCGGGGGAGATGCTGGGATAGCCGCTCGTGCATCACAGGGTGAGGGGCATGTTGCCTTGTTCGGTTGGTATGCATCAACTTCCGGCGGCAAGTTGCGTAGTTGGTCGTCGACGGACGTTGGTCCTACGGCCCGCTGTGGTATCTGACCCTTTCATGGTCGGCACAGTCGACTGACGATGTCTAGGAAGTTTCGAGGCTCCGTTGCGGTGGTGAAAAGACCAATGACGCAGTAGAGTTCAGCCTGGCTGCACGTTGTGTCTGCTCTGCGCGATGTGTGAGTGGGCCCGATGTCAGTGTCGCGGGTTTGTCAGTGTCGCGTGTTCGCCACTTCCCGATCATGCATCGGCCAGGAAGTGAGATGTGTGAGATGCCGTGAAGGCCTCTCCCCCCTGGCTGTTTCGGCAAATACCTCGCGCTGTGACGCAGGGACACGCGATAGAAGATTGGCTGCCTCGTTCAGCCTGCATTGAGTGCAGCGGCTCGACAGCGGCTGTCGATTACTACTCGAAGACGTGATACGTGTTCGAGCCGAAGGAGATTCGACGATGGATGTACGGGACTACCTGAAGATTTTGCAGGCACGGTGGAAGATAGTCGCTGTCGTCACTGTGGTCGTGATCTTGGGCGCATTGGGCGCCTCGTTGATTGCCACGCCGATCTACCAGGCTTCCACGCGCCTGTTCGTGTCGACTTCTACCGGAACAACCGTGAACGAGGCTTACCAAGGTAACCAGCTCTCACAGCAGTTGGTCACTTCCTACGCCAAGCTCCTTACCGGCGAGACACTGGCACAGAGAACGATCGATTCAGTCGGGCCCGATCGACTCGGCGGGCTTTCCGCTGCGGAGATTTCGTCCAAGGTTACCGCCACATCGGCGCCGGATACAGTACTGCTCGATTTGAGCGTGCAAGATGCGTCGCCTGAACTGGCACGTGAAATCGCAAATGCGCTCTCGGACGAGTTTGTCGTGATGGTCAAAGATCTGGGTACGCCCGCAAATGGTGGCACAGCACCTGCGCGCGTCGTTGTCGAACAGCGAGCACAAACTCCCGCGGAACCGGTGTCGCCGAAGACTTCGCGGAACGTGGCGCTCGGTGCCGCGATCGGGCTTCTGCTGGGGATCGGGTTGGCTGTGGTGCGTGATCGCCTGGACAACACCGTCAAAGAGCGCAAGGTGGTCGAAGACATCGCCGGCGCGGCGATGGTGGGAACAATTCCGTTCGACAAGGAACGCGAAGTTCATCAAGCGATCAACTTCCACGAGGGCAACTCCGCAAGTGCCGAGGCGTACCGCGAGCTGCGAACCAATCTGCAGTTCCTGGCCGTGGATCGCCCACCGAGTGTCATCGTCGTTACGAGTTCTCTTCCCTCCGAGGGAAAGACCACGACTGCGGTGAACATCGCACTCGTGTTGGCCGAGGCAGGCAAGAAGGTGTGTCTCGTCGAAGGTGACCTCCGTAAGCCTCGCGTTTCGAAGTATCTGGGACTTATCGGAAGCGTTGGTCTGAGCTCGGTCCTGGCCGGGCAAGCAGATCTCGACGACGTACTTCAAGTCACGAGCAATGCTGACCTGACGGTTCTTGCCTCAGGTCCGATTCCCCCGAACCCGAGCGAACTTCTGGGCACTGACACTGCCCATGCGGTCTTTACCGATCTCCGCAGAAGGTTCGACTACGTCATCATCGACGCCTCGCCGTTGCTTCCGGTTACGGATGCTGCAGTTCTTTCAGCGCTGGCGGACGGCGCGCTAGTGATTGCTCGTCACGGCACGACGAAGAGGGAACAGCTGAGTAGGGCGGTCGGCAATCTCCACAGTGTGGGCGCGACGATTCTCGGTACTGTCATCACGATGACCCCGCTGAACGGTCGTGGTGTCTACGAGTACAAGTACTACTACGATTCCGATCCGGTTGTCGCTGACGTGGCCGTGGAAGGGTCCGTGGACAGCAATCCAGTCGGCGAACGAAAGGTCACGTCGACAGTCATCTGACCTGGTCGTACGGTAAATCCCGACGCCTCACAGGGCCCTCGAGCAATGCTCGAGGGCCCTTCTCTGTGTGGTGAATCGGACGCAATTCTCTAGTCGGGTCCTCTGAGTCTGCGACGCGCAGTGCGGAATACGGGTTCATCGGCCGTCGCAGTAATTGGGTAGGCACGGGCATGCGGGATGTGACGCTGCGGTCTGAGCTGTCCCTGCTTGACCAGTGCCTCTATGACTGTCGATCTGGTTGCGCCCGACGGGGCCTTGGGCGTCTTGGTTGGAATCGCGTAGCGAGTGTGGCGGACCGCAGGCGGACCAGCCCGATTCGGCCTCGAGAGTTTCGCAACGCCTAGATGTCGATCTGGCATCCCTCGATGGATTTGGACAGCGGGTGCGGGGGTTGTCGGCCAGCTGCGACTCAGCATGAACGAGTTCTTGGCCGATGTCGGTGGTCATATCGGCCACGGGTCCGTCGGTCGGAGGGCCGGAAAGGGATAGCGTCGACTGCTCTGGGTGAGGCGCTCGCGTATGTCGGCGACCCGGTGGGGCTCAGTCGCGTCCTGGTTACCTGCGACGAAAGGAACCCGGTTTCGCGTAAGGCAATCGAAGCGTGCGGGGGTTTACTCGAGAGCGTGCGCCCAGCTGATCAGTTGTCCCGCAATGTCGGTTGTTCGAGAGACACGCTCCGCTACTGGGTGCGAACGAGCGTGTCGAGCGTCCGTTGACCCTACACGGCCACACACGTTTGCCATGGCCATAGCCATAGCCATCGGTAGCAGTCGCCCCGCTTTGCAGCCGAGCGGCTGCGCAACTCGCATGTCCCTAATTGGGCTGTGCTGCAACTATTTCAGGACATCACCGGCGATCGCTGGCGGTCCACACTCCTCCTTTTGCATGTCTGAATTCTCGGTGTCGCCCGATCGTAGGTTCGCGCAATGCCGGCCAGGAGTAGGTAAGACGCCCAGAGGCGAAGTGTCGAACAATCGTCCAGGGCTGAGTCGACGCTGAGCGCATCAAAGTATGGATTGCAGAGTGTTTACCAACCGCGTGCTGGTTTCCGTCCAAACGCGGAGCCCAAATGGGGTAGGCGATGAAAACTATAGGTACGCAATGGTAATGGTGAGCAATGTTCACTCCTTCTTGTCGGAGGGTGAATAACTGACGTCAATGCTGGCGTCGGGAAGAACTTCGGAAAGCGCTATTGCCACGCTGTCCGGAATGTGGCAAACTCCTCACTGGTACTGACCAGCTAGCCGAAGAGTTGCCAAGATGTGAGTCCTGGCAATATCGAGGCCGGCGACGTCAGCGGGCGAGGAGAAATCGCCGATCGTCCTGTGTTTGGGTTGTTAGTGGACTCTGCTTCAATCATGGGGTGTGAGCTGCGGCAATGCCGCAATAATCGACAGTTGGGCCGAGGCCTGACAATAGTCGCCGGGTTAACTGCAAGGCGCACGTAATGCGACCATACGCACTGAACGCAGCAATGCGGAGCAGTTGCTTCGCTGTCGAAGTTTCGGGAATCGGCAAGGCGGTCCGATGGACCTCGGCCGGTGAACATCTTCAGGCCGAATTCTGTGCATGGGGAAAGGTTTCTGAACACATGACGGTTCTCGAGATGGCCGCGCCCACGAAAGAGCGGCCACAACAACACCGACGAGTAACGCCGGAGAGGGCCGGTGGAGTTTCCGCACGCAGGAAATGGCAATCTGCGTATCTTCGTCGTCTGGCGATCACCGACACGATCATCGTTGCGGCAGTTGTGTTTCTGGCTCAATGGTGGCGATTCGGTAGCGACGCGGATGTCGTCGACGGTGAAGCATTCGGCCATTTCAGCTACACCGCACTGTCTTTCGCCCTGATTATCGGCTGGTTTGCCGTACTGAGGGTATTTCGGACCAGATCTCCTCGTGTGATCGGAAGCGGCCCTGAAGAGTACCGATTGATCGCTGTCGGAACGCTCCGCCTGTTCGGACTGATTGCGATCGCCAGCCTTCTCCTTCACCTGGAGATCGCGCGCCTGTACCTTGCCGTGGCGTTTCCGATGGGATTGACCGCCTTGATCGCGAGTCGTTGGATCTGGCGACGGGTGATTGCTCGTGAGCGAGCCCGAGGTGAATTTCGAACTGCCGTACTTGTGGTCGGTGTGCGAGGGGCGGTTGTCGATCTTGCACGCAACCTCGAGCGCGACGATGCCCATGGATACCGAGTTGTCGGAGTCTGCGTACCCGGCTACGGAGGAGACGTGGGCGAAGTTGTCACAGTGAACGGTCGGGACATTCCGGTGCTCGGAGACGAGCACAGTGTCACCGACGCACTCGAACAGGTCGGTGCCGACACGGTGGCGGTGACGGCGTCGGAGCGACTCGGACCGGAAGGGCTGCGCAAGCTGGCCTGGGATCTCGAGCGCGATCATGTGGACCTTGTTGTCGCACCGGGGATTCTGGATGTGTCCGGGCCGAGGCTCTCGATGCGCCCGGTCGCAGGATTTCCGCTGATTCATGTCGAGCGTCCGCGCTATCACGGCGCACAGAAGTTCTCGAAGACGACCTTCGACGTTGCTTTCGCGGCGCTCGTGCTGGCCGTGATCAGTCCGGTGCTTCTGGCGGCTGCGATCGCCGTCAAGCTCACGAGCAAGGGTCCGGTTCTGTACAAGTCGGAGCGGATGGGGTTGGACGGTCAGCCGTTCCCCATGCTCAAGTTCCGCTCGATGGTCCAGAATGCGGATTCACAGGTCACGGCACTGATGAAGGAGAACGAAGGCGCCGGAGTGCTTTTCAAGATGCGAGACGATCCGCGTGTGACGACGGTAGGTCGATTCATGCGCCGATACTCGATCGACGAGTTGCCCCAGTTCGTCAATGTCCTCCGGCGAGAGATGAGTGTTGTAGGCCCGCGGCCACCGCTTCGGCGCGAGGTCGAGATGTACGACGACGCGGTCAGTCGTCGGCTACTGGTCAAGCCCGGTGTCACCGGCCTGTGGCAGGTCAGCGGACGTTCTGATCTTTCGTGGGAAGACACTGTCCGCCTGGATCTTTCCTACGTCGACAACTGGTCGATGATGGGTGACGTCATGATCGTCGCGAAGACGCTCAAGGCGGTGGTGGGAAGTGATGGCGCCTACTGACAAGAAGGCGGTACCGGCGCCTTGCGAAAATGAGGCACCGAACAATCCGCTGATCTTGCGAACGGCATTGGTGATCGCGGTCATCGGCGCGAGCGGAGCCTTTCAGGCGTACACGCAGATGACAGCGCTCGGATCGTTGCTCGTACACGGTTCGGCCGTTCTTTCGGCGACAATTGCGTTGGTCTACTTCCTCGACCGGCGATTCTCACGCAATACGACGTGGCCTGTCTTCACGCTTATGATCTCGGCCGGCGTCCCGGCAACCAGCTGGTACTGGTCGACACTGCCCCGGAACTCCGCCGTCGCCGGCATCGTCGTCGTGTGCCTGGCGATCACGGGAATCATCGTCGCCCGTGAGTTGACCTTCGCGGTGCGAGTGCGGACTGTTGCCCTCACCTTGCTGGTACTTCTCGTGCTGTCGTTGATGGTCGTGTTCCTCGATCCTTCGACTGGCATCGACGTGGACACCCGCGCCGTTGCTTATCGCGGAATCTTCACGCACAAGAACACTTTGGGACGAATGGCTGCCATCGAAGTTGTACTTGTCGGTGTCATGCTCATGCTTCCCGACGTCAAGCGTATTCCGTGGGTGGCGGCGCTGGCTGTCGCCGGCATCGTGTTGTTCGAGGCCCGGAGCCAGACCGGTCTCGTTGCTGCGGGGATTGCGCTGGCGACAATGGTTGCTCTGAGGTGCTTTCGACGGACACCGAACGCTCACCTCGCCTCGACTGTGATCATCGGCCTGTACCTCGGGGTGTCCGGCGCGATGAAGGTGCTCGGACCCGATGTCGCGGCGCTACTCTCGCGAGATGTCACGCTGACCGGCCGGTTACATCTCTGGACGGTATCCGACTACTACGCCGAACAGCGGCCTCTGCTCGGATGGGGCTTCGGCTCGGTGTGGGCGCCGGACAGTGCAGTGGGGCAGATGATTCGGTCAAAGCTGTCCTTTCCGGCGACCAGCGCACACAACGGAATGCTCGACATTCGGCTGCAGATCGGTTGGATCGGATTCCTGCTGCTGTTGGCCGGCTATTACCTGCTTCTGAGCACGGCGCTCGGGCGAGCCCGCAGCAGAACGGAGTACATCGCCGTCGTCGCGATCATGGTTCTAGTCTTCTCGATGGACTTGACGGAGTCGACGCTCTTCTTCGGCGCCATGTGGCTGATCGCATGGGTCTTCCTGGCGCCGTACGGACCCTCGACCCACCGCTCTCACAGTGCGGGCAACGCCGAGTTGTCGATCCGTGGGGTTCGTGGCGACAAGAACGACGCGTACAGGTTCGCTCCGGAGCGAAGAGGAGGTCACTGAGATGTACAAGTCGTTCGATGTAGCGCGTTCGAAGCCTGAAGTGAACCCGACGTCCGCCGGTGGATTCACGCCGCCGAAAGCCTTGATGTTCCATGCGATCTATCGGAATCCGGGTGGTGAGGAGCAGAGCTTCGCCAACGAATCCAAGCTCCTGAAATCGATCGGATACGAGACGGTTCAGTGCACCACCGAGAATTCCAAGATCTCCCGGGGACCGTGGGCGGCAGTCACCGCAGTGTTCAGTCCTCGCGTACTCGTCGATGCGTTGCGCATCATCCGTTCGGAGCGCCCCGACGTCATCTACGTGAACAATCTCTGGCCGGCGTTCTCGGCTTCGTTGCTCGTGGCCGCAAGAGCCGCCGCAATTCCTACGTTGCAGGCGGTTCGAAACTATCGCCTCGCCACACCGTCAGCCAAGTTGCGCGCAGATGGCACGTGCACCGAATGCGGTTCCACCAAATACTTCACGAGTTGTGTCCGCAACGGATGCTACGGAAACAGCCGACTGCAGAGCCTTGTCTGCTACCTGAGCGCTACGGCGGTCAAGCTGAGCGTCTTGGGGTGGAAGCAGCACAGGTTCGTCGCAACGAGCGCGATGACAGCACGTCTGGTCGAAGGACGACTGATCAGTTCTGGCCGCGTCGTGGTTCGTCCGAACTTCGGATTCGAAGAAAATGAACCCGAGTTTCGGAGCACTGATTCGGTTGTGTGCGTCAGCCGACTGACACCGGAGAAGGGCGTCCTGGATTTGGTGCGCAACTGGCCGCAGGGCGCTGGAAGTCCCTCGCTCACAGTTCTCGGTGACGGACCGCAGTACGGCGAGATCTCCAGCATAAGCGCAGCTCTCGACAACGTCACGCTGGCCGGATTCACTTCGCACGAAGATGTGATCGAGATACTTCGCGACAGTGCGGCGTCCGTGGTGCCGTCTCAATGGGCAGAACCGTTCGGACGCGTTGCGATCGAATCGATGTCGGTTGGCACCCCGGTCATCTACGCAACCAACGGTGCACTCGCGGACATCGTCGGACCGGGCGGAACGCCTCTCCATACCTTGGAAGAGTCGTCGATACGCGAGGCCCTCGATCGAATCTTCGGAGCGGACGATCGATCGGCGATACGCAGATCCGCTTATCGTCACTACTCGAATCGCTTCACATCGCGCAAAGCGGCGACGTCGATGCGTGAGCTCATCGACGAGGTGAGATCGTGAAAGATCGCACTCGGCATGTGACATTCATGGCCGATCAAGGGCTTTCGAGCGTCCTCACTTTTGTCGTTCTCACCTCGGTGGCACGACTCGGTGGTCCGATCGAAGTCGGCCAGGTTGCCGTGATTCAATCGGCGGGTCTGTTGGCACTGGCACTGGGGAGAGCGATCGGCGTCGACGTCTGGCTGTCGCGAGGGGCGGGGTCCGACGAGCGTGGACCGGCGTTGGCGCCCACGATCGTGCTGGCGGCGGTATCGGTGACATCGGTGTGGGCACTGTTCGTGATCGCCGGCTCGGACTCGATGAATCTCACGGTATACGCCTTGGCTGCAGCTGGTTTCGTGGTGTTGGACGTGATACGCACGATGCTGATGCACGACGGTGCGAGTTGGATCTCTGTGTCGATACAGATCGTGACACTCTCGTTCGTCCTTATTGCAGCTTTCCTGGTCGAGAATCTGACACTTGCACTCGTGACCTATACGGTCGGTGTCTTCGTCGCGCTCGCTCTCGGTCACGCATCCATGCGTCTGGTACCGCCGGTACCGTCGATCAGGTACTCGCGCACTCACCGATATAGATCAGTGCCGTTTGCGATCGAGATATTGATGGGATCAGCTGCTCAGCAGGCGATGTTCTTGATACTCACTGTGGTGGCGTCGATCTCGATGATCGGTGAGATCAGAACTGCCCAGACACTGCTCGGTCCGCTGTCCTTGATGTTCGCGGGCATCTCGCCAATTCTGATGCGTAAGTTCGGCAGTGGTGTCGAAGCGATGAGCCCGAGCGAGTGCATGGCACTCGGCCGCCGAGTGGGCTTGCAGATCTTCTGGGTTTCGATCATCTGCGTTTCGCTGATCTGTCTCACGCTCGAGATTCGACTCTCGGGAGTGCGATTGATGGATCATCTGGTCGGGCCGCACTTTCCGAACTTGATACCGGTCATTCTGCTGTGCGGGTTGGCGGTGGCGTTCAACGGGATTCTTCTGGGCGTCGGTACCTCGATCCGCGTCGTGGACAAGACCGCAAACCTCAACACATTTCGCGCCATGCTGTTGCCTCTACAGTTTCTGATCGTTCTCGGGGCGGGACTGACCGACAGCGCCGTATACGTCGCAGGAGCATTGGCCGTGTCGGCGTGCGCCAGCGCGAGCGTCGCACTTCTGGTTTCGATGAACCGTGACGCCCGACCGAAAGTTGACCTCTCATGAAGAATCCCAACGGCGTCGTAGTGGCGATTCTGACCTTTCGTCGTGAATCGGAACTGGCTGTCTGCATCGAGAGCGTCCGGGCATCGATCCAGGCTTCCGGTGCCTCCGCCCAGGTCGTAGTAGGCGACAACGATCCGGAATCCACCACGCCGACGTATGTTGCCGACGGGATCGAACGACTGCATCTCGGATTCGGCGGGGTATCTCCGGCGCGACGTGCGCTGGTCGATCTCGCCCGTGCACGAGATCGTCGTTACATCGTCTTCGTCGACGACGACGAGTACGTCGATGTCGACTGGCTGTCGAATCTCCTCACCTGCGCCGCAGATTTCGACGCAGGTGCTGTGGCCGGTCCTGTGATTCCGGTGGGTCTGCCTGCCTCGGAACTTCCATTGCACACTCGCGTTCGCCATTCGACCGGCACCCCGGTTGCGTCTGCAGGCGCTGGAAATCTGTTGTTGGACCTGAAGGCTTTGAACGGCTTGAACTTCAGTGACGACTGGGATCTACCTGGCGGCGAGGACACCGAGTTCACGCTCAGGATGAGCGCCGGCGGTGTCCGGTTGGTGTGGTGCGACGAGGCGCTTGCGTACGAACCGGTAGACGAGGATCGGCGTCGGGATTCCTGGCTCTTCGCCCGGTATGTCAACAACGGACGAATCCTCGCGGTCTGTCAGGGACAGCTCGAGCTGCCACTGTTGGCGGCTCAGAGTGCCAAACGCGCTCTGCTCGTACTCGCGTCGGCGACGTTGATCCCCGTTGCCTTGATCAGTCCACGGATCAAGCGCGTGGTTCTCGACAACGGTGCACGCAACATCGGTTGGTTCTCAGAGCGATTCAGCCGCAGCGATTCTCGGACGCCGCGCGCACAGAGGCTGGTGGTAGCGCGATGACACGGTTGTTGATGACGGCATACGCCTGCGATCCGAATCAGGGGAGTGAATCCGGTGCGGGTTGGGCGCTTCTCTCGGCAGCTTCCGAACTGTGTGAGTCGATCACGGTGGTGACTCGCTCCGGTGAGGCTCCCGCATTGGAATCAGAGTGTGAACAGCTCGGTTGCGAGGTTCGTGTCGTGCGAATAGCGACTTTGCCCGCGGAAGAAGCCGGATCGTACGGTCGATACCTCCGATGGCTCTGGCACACTTCACTGTTCGTTCGGCGTGAAGCGGCAAACTTCGACGTCCTGCACCATGCAACTTTCGCCTCCGACTGGCTGCCCCCACCGGTGCTGTTCGGTGGAGCCGGCGGAGTACGACTGGTATGGGGGCCTGCTGGGGGCAACACCTACCCGCCGATGCGGCTCGCCAAGCGCATCGGTATGCGGTATCTGGCATCCACGGTAGTTCGAACCTGCTCGACGAAAGCCGTTCGGTCACTGACACACATCTTCATGTCCGGACGAGTTGACACTTTCATCGCGATGAACTCCGACAGCGGACGTGGCGCACCGCGGGCACGCAATGTCGTCGTCCAACCCAATTGTGTTCTGGGCTACGACGGAATCGAGAAGCAAGCGGTACCCAGACCGAAACGAAGACTCTTGTTCGTAGGAAGACTGTTGCAATACAAAGGAATCGACCTGATTCTGGATGCGCTCGAGCAGCTGGGTACCGAGTGGTCCATGACCTTTGTCGGGGAGGGACCCGCCCGCGGGCGGATCGAGAAGTCGCTTCCGTATCGGCGCGGTCAGATCACGCTTCGCGGATGGCGCGACAGATCGGAAGTGGTGGGCGAGATGGGGGCCTCCTCCGCTCTGCTCTTCCCGAGCATGCACGATTCGGGCGGCTGGGTGGCGGCCGAAGCGGCTGCGGTGGGCCTGCCGGTGGTCTGTTTGGAACTCGGCGGTGTGCCGACACTGGCAGGTAGGAACGCCGTGACGATCCAGGTTGCTCCGGCGTCGACTCTCTCCTCTCGTATCGCTCGATCGATTGTCGAGACCGAGCTTTCTCTCTTTGAACCGCAGCGTGATTGGACTCGGTCCCGGTTGACATCGGTCTTGTCGCGCAGCTACGGCCAGTGCAATGAACGTCGACATACGAACTCGGAAAAGTGGTGAGACAGATGAGCAGTCCGTTCGAGGTCATCGAGGTGGGTGGCATTCCGTTTGCCGCGACCAATCTCGAGAGAGCTACCGATTGGGTAGTCAACGACAGACGAGAGGGAGCAGGAACCGGAGTCTCCGTGAGGTTGTCGAATTCCTACTGCGTGTCGGCGGCGCACAGTGATCGCGACTACTCCGCGGTTTTGAAGGGTCCGGGTGTGAACTTCGCAGACGGAACCCCGGTCAGCTGGGTGATGCGCCTGATCGGCGGCACCGCCGATCACGTCGGTGTTCGACCAGTCCGGGGTCCGTCGTTCTTCGAGGCCACCCTGGACAAGGGACGCCGCTACAGCCTTCGTCACCATTTTGTCGGCACGACAGAAGAGACGTTGAATCTCTTGACGGATCGAGTCGAGGAGTTATACCCGGGAATCAAGGTGGCCGGCACATATGCCCCGCCGTTTGCCGCGTTCAGCAAGGAGTTCGTCGACGACATCATCACGAAGATCGATCCGACGTCACCGGACATCGTGTGGGTCGGTCTGGGTGCGCCGAAGCAGGACTTTGTCACGAAGGCGATAGCGGATCGAACCGACTACGTGGCCGTCGGTGTCGGCGCTGCCTTCGACTTCTTGGCCGGAACTGTTTCGGAGGCACCATCTTTCGTCCAGAACTCGGGTTTCGAGTGGTTGTATCGACTTGTATCCGAACCCAAACGTCTGTGGCGGCGCTACCTGTTCGGTAACTCGACATTCATACGGCTGGCATCACGTGACATACGAAAAGTCTTCGGCCGTTTGGGGGGACGCGCATGAGCGAGATCAAGACTGCCGAGCGATTCGGAGGACTACGGACCACGACCGTGGTTTCGCAACTATCAGGCGGGCTGTCCCGCAACGGAAGGAACGCAGGATGAAACGCGCACTGATTACCGGAATCACGGGGCAGGACGGCTCTTACCTTGCCGAGTTGCTGCTCTCCAAAGGCTACGAGGTTCACGGACTGATCCGTCGATCCTCGACGTTCAACACTTCGAGGATAAACCACATCTACGTTGACCCGCACGATGCGGATGCTCGACTTTTTCTTCACTACGGTGACCTCAGTGACGGAGCGCGCCTGGTGACACTACTCGCGCAGATCAAGCCGGACGAGGTGTACAACCTCGCTGCGCAGTCTCACGTCAGGGTCAGCTTCGACGAACCCGAACACACCGGGAACACCACTGGCGTCGGGTCGATCCGACTACTCGAAGCGGTTCGGATGGCCGGACTCGACTGCCGGTTCTACCAGGCGTCGAGTTCCGAGATGTTCGGTGCCACACCGCCACCGCAGAACGAGGAGACACCGTTCTACCCACGTTCGCCCTACGGTGCGGCGAAGGTGTACTCGTACTGGATCACCAAGAACTATCGTGAGGCATACGGGATCTTCGCTGTGAACGGAATTCTGTTCAATCACGAATCCCCTAGGCGTGGTGAGACATTCGTGACGCGCAAGATCACGCGCGCGGTCGCACGCATCCAGGCAGGTATCGAGGATCATCTGTACATGGGCAATCTCGATGCGATTCGCGACTGGGGATATGCGCCGGAGTACGTGGAGGGAATGTGGCGCATGCTGCAGGTCGACGAGCCTGAGGATTTTGTGCTCGCCACCGGTGGCAACTACTCGGTGCGCGACTTCCTGACCGTCGCGTTCGAACATGCAGGTCTGAACTGGGAAAACCACGTTCGATTCGACGAACGGTATCTTCGGCCGACCGAGGTGGACGCACTGATCGGGGATCCGAGTCATGCCGAGCGCAAACTCGGTTGGAAGGCCGGCGTGCACACACCCGAACTGGCCCGGATCATGGTCGAGGCAGACATCGAAGCGCTCGAACACGAAGGGCGACCGTGGATCGACACTCCGGCACTTCCCGACTGGTCGGCGACGCGATGAGTGATTCATTCGCAGCGCGACCACTCGATCGAGGCGCACCGTTCTACGTGGCCGGCCACCGAGGTCTGGTCGGCTCTTCGGTGTGGCGACACCTGGAATCTGCGGGCTTCACCAGGTTGCTCGGAAAGACGTCGGCCGAACTCGATCTACGTGACCGGGAAGCTGCTTTCGATTTCTTCGCCCGCGAAAAGCCGACCAACGTGATCCTCGCAGCAGCAAAAGTTGGGGGGATTGCGGCGAACAGCACTTTCCTCGTCGACTTCCTGTCGGAGAATCTGCGCATCCAGGTGAACGTGCTCGACGCTGCCCTCGCACACGGCGTCGAGCGTCTCCTGTTCCTCGGATCATCGTGCATCTACCCGAAATTGGCACCGCAACCGATCAAGGAGGAATACCTGCTCACCGGGCATCTCGAGCCGACCAACGACGCCTATGCAATAGCAAAGATCGCGGGAATACTCCATGTTCAAGCTGCCAGGCGGCAGCATGGTCGCCCCTGGATCTCAGCTATGCCCACCAACCTGTACGGCCCGGGAGACAATTTTTCGCCGCACGGATCGCACGTACTTCCCGCCCTCGTTCGGCGTTACGACGAGGCGCAGTCGTCGGCAGTCCAGTCGGTTGTCAACTGGGGGAGTGGCAATCCGCGACGTGAATTCCTGCATGTCGACGACTTGGCGTCGGCGTGTCTGCATCTGCTCGACAACTACGACGGTGCATCGCATGTCAACGTGGGAACCGGCGAGGACCACACAATTCGCGAGATCGCCTCGATGGTCGCCACGGAGGTCGGATACACCGGCGAGACGCAGTGGGACACCTCGAAGCCTGACGGAACGATGCAGAAACTGCTGGACGTGAGCATGATTCGGGAACTCGGATGGCGGCCGACAATCGGATTGCGCGAAGGAATCGCGTCGACGATCTCGTGGTACCGCGACAACATCGGTGCCGTACGTACCTGAATCACTTTTCCCATCAACACACTTCGCACACTCTCGAGAAAGCAGATCGAGCAACATGAGCACTCGCATAGCAGTATTCGGCACGGGATACCTGGGCGCGACACACGCGGCCTGTATGGCCGAACTCGGTCACGAGGTCCTCGGAGTGGATGTCGATGCGGCAAAGCTGGAGAAACTGGCAGCAGGTGAAGTTCCGTTCTACGAGCCAGGGTTGGGCGAGGTCCTACGAAACAACATCGATCGAGGGCGACTGAAGTTCACGTCGTCGTACGACGAAGCCGCAGAATTTGCGGACGTGTTCTTCCTCGGGGTCGGTACGCCGCAGAAGAAGGGTGAGTTCGCCGCGGACATGGTCTACGTGGATGCCGTGATCGAGACTTTGGCGCCGCTGCTCACCAAGCCCTCGGTCATCTTCGGCAAGTCCACGGTACCGGTGGGCACCGCGGAACGGCTCGGCAAACGCGCGCGGGAACTGGCACCGATCGGTGACGGCGTCGAAGTCGCGTGGAATCCCGAGTTTCTCCGTGAAGGATTTGCCGTCCAGGACACGTTGCACCCGGACCGACTTGTGCTCGGAGTCGATCGAAATGTCCGCGGTCGAGCGGAATCTGTTGCGCGCGAAGTTTATGCAGAGCTCCTCGATGAGGAGATTCCGTTTCTCGTCACGGACCTTGCGACGGCGGAGTTGGTGAAAGCGTCAGCGAACGCTTTCCTGGCCACCAAGATCTCGTTCATCAACGCCATCTCCGAAGTGTGCGAGGCCGCGGGCGCCGACGTCACAGTGCTCGCCGACGCGATCGGGCACGACGTTCGGATCGGACGTCGATTCCTCAACGCGGGAATTGGTTTCGGCGGAGGGTGTTTGCCGAAGGACATCCGCGCCTTCATGGCTCGCGCCGGTGAACTCGGTGCCGATCAAGCACTGACGTTCCTGCGCGAAGTCGACAACATCAATATGCGCAGACGTACACGCATGGTCGAACTGGCGCGGGAGGCATGCGGATCGCTTCTCGGTGCGAGAGTCGCAGTTCTGGGTGCCGCGTTCAAACCGGACTCGGACGACGTTCGTGATTCGCCGGCGCTCAACGTCGCGGGTCAGATTCAGCTCCAAGGTGCTGCAGTGAACGTGTACGACCCAAAGGCCATGGACAATTCGCGCGCGCTGTTCCCGACGCTGACCTACTCGGCAAATGCATTGGAGGCCTGCGAAGGTGCCGATGTCGTCCTGGTATTGACCGAGTGGCCCGAATTCTTGAAGTTGCAGCCGTCCGATCTCGATTCGGTGGTTCGCAAGAAAGTGATCGTCGACGGGCGCAATTGCCTTTCCCACGACGAGTGGCGAGGCGCAGGTTGGAACTACCGCGGACTGGGACGCCCGTGAGCACAGGACGTCTCGTCCGTCGCAGCTGATCTATATCGAAATGAGAAAGCCCGGTTCGCCCTCGCGGTCCGACCGGCAAAGACCGCTCAGACCCGCAGTGGACATGCGTGAGCCGAAGGAGACATCAAGATGGAAATTGTCGACTACCTGAAGATATTGCAAGCCAGATGGCGAATAGTCGCTGCTGTAACCGTGCTCGGAATCCTGGGAGCCCTTTGCGCTTCTCTTCTTTCGACGCCCGTTTACCAGGCCTCGACGAGGCTGTTCGTTTCGACGTCGGCGGGTACCTCGGTCAACGAGGCACTGCAGGGCAGTCAACTTTCACAGCAGCGAGTTCTGTCCTATACAAAACTCCTGACCGGCCGAACACTCGCACAGCGGACGATCGACGAACTGGGACGGAGGGTGGTCGGCGGGATGTCGGCTGACGAGTTGGCCTCCAAGGTCACTGCGACGTCGGCGCCCGACACTGTGTTGATCGACCTCGCAGTCAAGGACGCGTCACCGGAACTCGCACGCGAGATCGCGAACACTCTCTCATCCGAATTCGTGGCATTGGCAAAGGAACTGGAGACACCCGAGAACGGCGGAACACCGCCTGCACGTGTGGTCGTCGAACAGCAGGCTCAACAGCCGACTGTTCCGGTGTCACCCAAGACTTCGCGCAACCTCGCGCTCGGCGCGGTGGCGGGACTGGTTGTGGGGATCGCGCTTGCGTTGATTCGTGATCGACTCGACAACACGGTGAAAGATCGTCGAACTGTAGAAGAGATCGCGGGTTCGGCGATGGTGGGCACGATCCCGTTCGACAAGGACGTCGAAGTCAATCACGCGATCGCTTTCAGTGACGGAAGTTCCGTGAGTGCCGAAGCCTTCCGTGAGTTGCGCACCAACCTTCAGTTCCTCGAGGTGGACCATCCACCGCGTGTCATCGTCGTCACGAGTTCGCTTCCCTCCGAAGGTAAGACGACCACGGCCGTGAACATCGCTCTCGTCTTGGCGGAGGCCGGCAAATCAGTGTGCCTGATGGAAGGCGACCTCCGGAAGCCGCGAGTATCGAAGTATTTGGGATTGCTCGGAAGTGTCGGCGTCAGTTCGGTGCTCTCCGGTCAAGCGACGCTGGACGATGTGCTTCAGCCGACCGAGTTCGACGGGCTGACAGTGCTCGCCTCCGGACCGATCCCGCCGAACCCGAGCGAACTACTCGGCACGGACACGGCCAAACATGTTCTCGAGGAACTGCGGGCGCGATACGACTACGTCATCATCGACGCCTCGCCGTTGCTACCCGTCACGGATGCCGCGGTCCTGGCCGCGATGTCGGACGGTGCCCTGGTGATCGCCCGACACGGCTCCACGAAACGCGATCAACTGGCGCGCGCGGTCGGAAACCTACAGAGTGTGGGTGCGCACGTCCTGGGCACTGTCATCACGATGACGCCGTCTCGCGGACGCAATGCGTACGAGTACAGCTACTACTACGAGTCGGACAAGTCGCTACCGCAGTTGACCGCGGTGCCCGCGCTCAACGCTCACCGAAGCGAAGTCGGCTGAGCAGCGGGCCGAGGAGATCGGCGATCTCGAGTCCGATCTCGTGAAACACGTTCTCTTCCTTACCCATCGGATCCATGACGTCCTCGGGTTCGGTGGCACGAAATCGGGGTCTGGCGGCGGCGAGGTCCTCGACAGTTCCTGCATCTGCGAGCGAGCCCAACCGTGCGGCTTCTCGAAGTGTGAACGTGCGCTTGAGCCGCGCCGGAGCCATCGCCAGGACTTTGTCTCGCTGACTTTCGGTCATCGTGAGAATGAGGTCGGCGTCCGAGGCCAGCGCTGTTGTCATGCGTCGGGCTTGAAACTCCGTGGGGTCGCCGCCGAGCCCCGCGAGAACCCTCGCAGCAGTCGGCTCGATCGGGTGTCCGACCATCGCCCGGGTTCCGGCACTCGACGCGGTGAATCCGGTGACCCCGGCTTCGGCGGCATAAGCACGTGCAAGGCGTTCGCCCGTGGGTGATCGGCAGATGTTTCCCGTACAAACGAAGAGAACGTGCATGGCAGAAGCATAGGTTGCACACGCGACACACTCGTCGTACGCCCGATGTTGGTTTCGCGCCCACCTGGCGTACGCGTTTCGGAAAGTTCGGACGCATACCAACAACACATGAAGATGACCGTGTTCGGAACGGGATACCTGGGGGCGACCCACGCAGTGTGTATGGCCGAACTTGGCCACGACGTGCTGGGAGTCGACATCGACCAGTCCAAGGTCGACAAGTTGTCTCGTGGGGAGGTCCCGTTCTTCGAGCCGGGTCTGACCGACATGCTGGAGAAGAATCTGGCGTCGGGTCGGCTGCAGTTCACGACTTCCTACTCCGATGCCGCGGATTTTGCGGACATCCATTTCGTCGGTGTGGGGACGCCCCAGAAGAAGGGGGAGTACGCCGCAGATCTGAGTCATGTTCATTCGGTGATCGACATGTTGGCGCCGTTGTTGCGAAAGCCTTCGCTGATAGTCGGGAAGTCGACGGTGCCGGTAGGCACGGCAGCGGCTCTCGGCGAGCGGCTCCGAGCGACTGCGCCGGCGGGTGGCTCGGTAGAAGTGGCCTGGAATCCGGAGTTCCTGCGTGAAGGACACGCGATCGCGGACACCTTGAGCCCTGACCGGTTGGTTCTGGGGATCGATCGTGACCGGCCGGGAAACGCCGAAGGCCTTCTTCGCGAGGTGTATGCCGAGATACTGGACGCAGGGGTGCCCTTCCTCGTGACCGATCTGGCGACGTCCGAGTTGGTCAAAGGATCTGCGAATGCGTTTCTCGCGACCAAGGTGTCCTTCATCAATGCGATTGCGGAGGTGTGCGAGGCGACCGGGGCCGACGTCACGATGTTGGCCGACGCTCTCGGGTACGACGCTCGGATCGGTAGGCGATTCCTCAATGCGGGCTTGGGGTTCGGCGGTGGTTGCCTGCCGAAGGACATTCGGGCGTTCATGGCACGCGCCGGGGAGTTGGGTGTCGACCAGGCGCTGTACTTCCTCCGCGAGGTCGACAGCATAAACATGCGACGACGGACAAAAGCTGTGGAACTGGTGACGGCAGCCTGCGATGGCAGTTTGCTGGGAGCTAACGTGTCGGTGCTGGGAGCCGCGTTCAAACCCGAATCCGACGATGTACGCGATTCGCCTGCGCTCAACGTTGCAGGAATGATGCAGTTGCACGGGGCGGCGGTCACCGTTTTCGATCCGAAGGCAATGGATAATTCTCGCCGACTGTTTCCCACCCTTCACTACGCAACCTCCACGTCAGAAGCTTGCAGGAATGCTGATGTGGTCTTGATCGCCACTGAATGGGACGAGTTCGCCTCACTGATGCCCGCCGATTTGGAACCACTCGTTCGGCGGCGGGTGATCGTTGACGCCAGAAATTGCCTCGATCCGGACCTGTGGCGCGCCGCCGGTTGGAACTATCGCGGATTGGGGCGGTAGGTCGAACGTCCAGGTAGCGAAAAAATAGCTGCGAGAAGGCCTTAGGTGAGATGCGCGAACCTCGCAGACCATGCCCAGTGGGTAGACTTCCGGCCGGGGAATGACGGGGTCTGGTGACGGAACCCGTCGACGGTCGACGAAGGTGGATCATGAACTTGGTTTTGGGTGTGACGGTGGGAGCCAGCGCTGTGCGTTTGGCGCGCCCGGGGACGCCCGACCACAGTGGTCCGGTGTTCCGATCCAGAGCGGTCGATCGAGGCCGCGAGATTCCGGAGGAAGTCGCAGCAGAGGCAACCGGCGTGGCCTTGACCGAGAATGCCGACCTCGGCAGCAATACGGTCGTCGCCTACCGGGATCAAGCACAGGCCGGAGCACTCCAAACAGCGTTCGAACAGAAAGGCATCCACAGCTTCGAGCTGGTTCCCGAAGTAATCGCGACGCTTCGAATGCTCGAGGAGTCCGGTGCGTTGACCGACCAGAGCACACTCGTCGTCGTCGACATCGGTAGTTCTGGATCGACGATCAGCATTGTGGACAGGCAGATGCGGTCTACCGTCGTCACCGCCCGGTCGACGCGGGTCAGTGGAGATCACTTCGACGAGCTCGTCTACTCGGATCAGACCGTGCGTCGCCGTATAGCTACGCCGGCCGACCCGGGCGGCGATGCCGAACTGCAGGCGCGATGCCGACTCGCGAAGGAACAGCTGTCCTCACGAAGTGCGGTGTGCCTGCCCGGCCCCGGCGGGCTTCTCCTGCTGTCGCGGGAAGTTTTCGATTCGTTGGTCGTCACGTCGGTGGAGGCCTTCGCACGCGAGATACGAGAGGTCATCGCAACGTCCGGCCGTAACCCCGACGCGATTCTCCTGATCGGTGGCGGTGCACGCATTCCGATCGTGCGGGCGACCCTCGCCGCGTGGCTGGAGTGCCCCCTCATCGCGCCCGAGCAGCCGGAACTCGTGACTGCGCAAGGTGCTGCGCTGATCGCGGAGTCGTCGATGACGCCATCGGCGCGCGCGGTATCTGCCCCGGTTCAGGTTCCGGCTGTAGCGCCGATCTTTGCGCCGTATCCGATCCACACCCCGGCGGAGGTACCTGTTCCGGTTCAGGCGTTCAGCCACGGAGGGGTCGCAACGCTCGCGGAATCGGAGCGGCCGAATGCCTTGTCCGAAGTCACTTCCGGCACGAAGTCCGTTCCGCAAGAACAGGTGCCGAGCCCTTACGCGGTGGAACTGCCTCAGCCGCGACCGAACCGACACGAGCAACGATTCGATCCGGCCGCAGATCTCGTGGTCGCCGACAGCGACCCGGCCACGGACGGATTCAGCACAGAACGTGACGCAGACACCGAGGCCGTGATGGTTGACGCCCAGGCGTACTCGGCGATGTACGAAGGCGAGGGACCCGGAGCAGGAACCGCACACCCGTCCTGGCTCGCCGGGACACAACCCGTTGAATCGACATCCAAAGAGCCGAGAAACCCGCTACGGTTCGCGGGCCTCGGCGCCGGTGTGATCGCGGCGATCGTGATCGTGGGGTTGGGATTGGGCTACGGAGGAAAGGTCTTCGATTCCGAGGACGCCGGACCCGTGGCAACCGAGGTGACCACGACGGCACCGACGACCACGACTACTCCGCCGCCGACGACCACAACGACCGCGCCCCCGACGACGACGGAGGAAGCCCCTCCGGTCGTCGAGGCTCCGCCAGTCGTGCAGGACACTTACGTGCCTCCCGCGCCCGCGCCCGCGCCCGCGCCGCCACCGCCGGCGATCTACATCCCGGGGCTTCCGCCGATTCTGTTGCCGGTTCTCCCACCGATTCCCGGACTCTGAGCAGTTGATTCCTGGACCCTGAGTCGCCGATTCGTGGACTCTGGGGCCGGTTGGGCTGTTCCTGACGGGCGGCGCGGCCTTCGCAAAGCAGGTCCGGTGATCGACTTCACAGGGTTCCCGAAGGCTGGATAAGCAAATTTCTGGCTACTTTACTTTGGTACCGAATTTCTTTGCTTTCGTGTTCCAATAACCGGGTTGTTGGTCTCTTTTCGCCCAAAAATTCAGGCAATTCCCCCTTTGAGCTGTAATTATTCGCCTTGCGAACAGTATCTTGCGACGATTTGGCTTATGCGAACGAGGTCATGGTTTGCGCTCAGACGGATGACTATCCCGTGCATTCGGCGCAGATTCGTGTAGGTTTCGATTTGCTGATTGGTAGCGATTCGATGAATCTGTATCGATTGAGCATCACTGTGAGGCACACGACCGAAGGAAGCACATCATGGACAACGACGCCCCTGCGGCAGACGAGCGTATGCGTTCGGCGACGATGCGCCCCCGTGTCACGGTGATCGTGCCGGCGATGAACGAGGCGAAGAATCTGCCTCACGTGGCTGCTCAGATGCCGAAGGGAATCGACGAGATCGTGTTCGTCGATGGAAATTCGGTTGACGACACCGTCGAGGTCGCCACGATGTTGTGGCCCGACGCCACGGTGATCACACAAACGCGCAAAGGAAAAGGAAACGCCCTGGCGTGCGGGTTCGAGGCGGCGACCGGCGACATAATTGTCATGATCGATGCCGACGGGTCCACCAACCCCGGCGAGATTCCGCTCTTCGTGCAGGCACTCGTGGATGGGGCCGACTTCGCCAAGGGTTCGCGATTTATCGCAGGGGGTGGAAGTTCGGACATCACAAAGTTGCGGCGGCTAGGCAACTACGGCCTGAATTCCCTGGTGAATATCCTCTTTCGTACGCATTTCACAGACCTTTGCTATGGGTACAACGCGTTCTGGCGCAATGCACTCGACGTCATGCAGCTCCCGGATACAGACATTGCTGCAGCTCAGTGGGGTGACGGATTCGAGATCGAGACGTTGATCAATGTTCGTGTAGCTGCCGCCGGATTGGGAATTGCGGAAGTCGGAAGCTTCGAGGCCGATCGAATTCACGGTGTCAGCAACCTCAATGCCTTCTCTGACGGAATGCGCGTGCTGCGTATCATCGGGATGGAGTGGCGCCGCCGACGCAGCGCACGCAGGGGCGCTACCTCGCGTCGCTCCAGCCCTCTCGACCCGCAAAAATTGACGTTGCCTGAGTCGATCGTCAGCTGAAGCAGGTTGGAGCGCACATTAAATCGGTTCCTGTTCGCGTCTGGTTGCCGGTTCGGTACCCAGGACCGTCGCCAGCGCGATCAGTCCGATCAGTGACGGGTACACCGTGAACCTTTGGATCGTGCCCTGCCCGAGCATGCCGAGACCGCCGACTGTGTGGATGAAGTAGGCGCTCAGTCCGAGTACTCCGGCTGCGAGGGCGACCCATTTTGCTGCCGACGGTCTGCGGAGCGTCCGGGACGAGGTCGCGATCATGATCACGGCGGTGTTGGCAAAGACGAAATACATGTTTGCGCCGATTCCATGGAGGATCGATCCGCGGTCGAGGGGCGACACGGCGATCAGGATCAAACCGCTTGCCGACACGAGTAGAAAGGAGCCTTCTGTAGGCGATACGACTCGCGACTTCCACCACAGAAGTGTGCCGACAGATATTCCCAATGCAGTGGTCACGAAAGAAATGTTCATCAACCAGTACCAACTGCACACGCCCGCACGACTGTCGCAGACACGAACACCTAGTTCGCTTACGAATTGATTGCGGCGCGAGTAGTTTCCTCGCCAGCTCCACGCGGTCAAGAATTCACACACAAAAAACAGGGATGTCGAAATCCATGCGTATCTGGCGAACAGTTCGATAATGTGCGAGGATTTGCCATTTCCTTTGTTTGTGACGAATTCTTCGTTGTAGTCCGAGTGGATCATTCAGCGATTCCTTCTCTGAAGAACTTCAGTGGATTTTTGCATGCATTCTCGAATGCGGATCCGATTCTTTCGGCGTCGAATACATTGTCGTGAAACGAAAACGAGACATTGTTCAAGGTTCCCAGTCGTCCGACTGCAATCACGATATGTTCGGGACTTTCAGGTAACAAGGTCGCGATATAGACAGATTCCTTCGGGGTGCCGGTCAATGGAAAATTCTTGAACTGCGGAGCGCCTGACATATCGCTGTAAGCGATGCGCGCACGAGGGTGTGCCGGAGCGCTCGTCACAGCGTCTCCCACCGGCTTGCGCGTAATGCGACCGAGTCGGGACTTTACTGAAGTGGCGGCGAGATTGAGCAGCGGTCGACCCGAATCGGCCGCAGCGGAGATACCGTCCCCGACGGATGCAGGTGAGCCCGCATCGTCGAATGACAAGTCCAGGCCTGCCGCGAAGTTGGAGAGCGTCCGGTGGTTCTCGGGGAGGTACCGCCTGGCGTCGAACAGGACCTTCACGGTGTTGTCCACCTTGATACCTTCCTCTCGAAGTGCGCGCACTATGGAGGCGAAGAAGATCGACGACAACGACGCGGGAACGGCGTTTGCTTTCCTCCAAGCTGCGAGATCACCAAGCGCAGTGGGTGACGATGTTGCGAATCCGACGTGATGGGAAGGTTGCCACTTCGCTGTAATTGGTTGTGAAGAAACCTCTTTTGGTCTCCCTGCGGTCACGCTGCGGAGAAGCTTGCCGGGGCTCGACGCATAAAGATTCCAGGAGGCAGCCGTCAGCGGGAATCGTGTCGGTTGTAGCGCAGTGCACCATTGTGGGACTTTGCCGGTACGCGTCGCAGGGTCAGCGAGCGCGCGCGTGAGATTGACTGTGGTCTGGCCGTCTCCCACTCCGTGTGCAAGTCGCACGATCAGGTATCGGCCGCAGACCGTCACCGCAATAGGCAGCGACACGTCGGCCAGGCGGACCGCAGCGGCGAGGGTGGCAGGTAGGTCTTGTGTGTGAACAGCAGGGATTTCGTGCACGCCGCGCTGCAGTGAGTCCGGTTCGAACACCCAATTCCGAGTTCGACTGCTCGGGATCAGTCCGACTCGCGCGTGTGGGCCCGCGGACGCGATCGTGCGGAGCGCAGCGCGAACTCCTTCCACACCTCCATGGTCGATTGGCCCCATTGCGACTAATGTCCAGTTTTCAACCATGGCAACGTCGAGATCGGTAACTTTGTAGCGCGTGGGCTGAATCTCATTTCGCACGGTGAGGCCTTTCTAATAGTAGAAAGTGGGGAGATATGCGACATTTCGGAAATTATGTCCTCATGGCGCGTGATTCTTTCTTGGTATGCTAATTCAGTGACGCGTAGCGAGGTTATCAAAGTGCTTGGAGTGACGCTTTCGGAGAATGTCGGCGGAACCGATCACAGCTTCCGAAATCTAGCTCTCGTTCTTGCCTCGGAAGGTATTCAATTGTCGCTGGCAGGCCCGTCCGGAGATACCCCGACCCGGCGCTGGTGGACAGAATCGAACCTTGAATATGTTCCGCTGGAAATTCCCAAACGAGTTGGATTGCGTCCGACAAGCGGGGAAGGCTTCAACTCCAAGTATGACTTTTTCTCGCAAGTCCCGAAAAGTATGCGCGCGGTCAAGGCTTTGATCGGGAAGGTTCGTTCCTTCGATGTCGTCCATTCGAACGACTTGATGACTCACGTGGACGTCGTGCTCGCCGCGCGACTAGCAGGAAGGCCGTCGTTGCTCGAGTTGCACGACATCGTGCCCCCAGGTGGTGGGCGGCTGGTGATGAGTAGTGCGGTGTCCACCGCAAACGCAGCAGTCGCCGTGAGCGAGGCTGTATTCGAGCAGTTGGGCCCGCTGGCACGGAGGAAGACCCGGGTCGTCCATCAAGGTGTCGACTCTGTTCGATTTAGTCCGGGAGTGGCCGATCCATCGATTCGCGCCGAGCTGTCAGCAGATCCCCGAGCATTGCTCGTGGCGGTGGTGGGGAGGTTGGACAGAGAGAAGGGCATCGGCGAGTTGATCGAGGCACTGGGGTCGTTGCGTCGATCGGGAGTTGACGTACATCTGGCTGTTGTCGGCGCACCGGCCAAGAATGACGCTGCATTTGTCGACGCGTTGCACACCTTGGCGCGGGCATCGATGCCGGGCGCCCATCGGTTCCTGTCGCCCAGAAATGACATTCCGTCGATTCTGCGTGCCGTCGACGTCCTCGCGTGCCCGTCTCACGACGAGCCTTTCGGGCTGATCGCGTTGGAAGCTCAAGCCTCCGGAGTCCCGGTGATAGCCAGTGACAGTGGAGGATTGCGCGACTTCGTTCACGACAACAGGACCGGCGTGGTCTTCCGGACAGGGGACGTCGATTCTTTGACCGTTGCCGCACAACGGCTTCTCGGCGATCCCGCACTATGCACCCGAATCGCCGCCGAGGCGTTGGGCCGGTCCAGAGACGACCTGTCCATCGAGCGACGAGCAGATTCGTTCGCCACGACGTACAGAGCTCTGCTCCGTGACGCAGGACGGCGGAGGCGAATATCGAGGTTCGATTCGAACGGGCAGGGGTGATCATGTCTTCGTCGCCGGTTTCGAAGGTCGAATTCCTCTACAAGACAACATGTTCGGTATCCGTGGTGATCTGCGCGTACAGCATGAGTCGGCTCGAGATGCTGCTCGCTGCGGTTGATGCCGCCACTGTCCAGGCAAACGGCCCAGGCGACGAGGTCGTTGTTGTCATCGATCACAACGAGTCCATGCTTGCTCATGTTCGTGCACACGTACCAACGGGGGTCCGGGTGGTGCCCAACACTGCCGAGCAGGGCTTGTCCGGCGCGAGAAACTGCGGAATCAGTGCAGGCAACGGTCATCTGGTGGCATTTCTCGACGACGATGCGATCCTCCGGACTGGCGGGATCGACGCGATCCGAGCAACGATGAGTGCAGATCCCACGATTGCGGCAGTCGGAGGGGCAGTGCACGCACGGTACGAGGGGTCTAAGGCTCGGTGGTTTCCGGAGGAATACGGCTGGGTCGTCGGCTGCGACTACCGCGGCCTCCCACCAGACGGAGAACAGATTCGCAATCCGATCGGCGCATGTATGGCGGTTCGGCGCACCGCGCTCGAGTCCATCGGCGGGTTCTCGAGCGAACTCGGGCGGGTCGGCACGTTGCCGGTCGGTTGTGAGGAGACGCTGATGGGAATCAAGATCCGCCAGCGGGATCGCACTGCCAAGATACTGCGAGTCTGTGATTTCGCAGTCGATCATTTTGTTCCTGCCGACCGCCAGCAGTTTCGCTATTTTCGTCGACGTTGTTTCTACGAAGGTCGGTCCAAGCGAATTCTCACCCAAGCGGTGGGGAGCGCGGACGGGTTGTCCAACGAACGGGCGTACGTCGTCGGTGTCTTGAGCAGTGGAATCTTCACCGCAGCCAAGGATTCGATTCGAGGCGATCGCTTCGCGCCAGCCCGCGCGGCAGCTCTGATTTTCGGGTTCCTTGCCACCTTGCTCGGGTTCCTTTCGGCGAGAACCGTATTCGGTGGAGAGCACCTGGTTGACGACTGCGACGACATAAACGCCGATGAACTGGTGTCTGTGGTCGTGGCCACCGTCGGCCGTGATTCGCTCGCTCGGACACTGGACGCTCTGTTGGGTCAGAGCCACCACAATCTGCAAATTCTGGTGGTCGACAACAAACCTGATACCGATCGCGTGGACCAGGTCCTGTCGGCGATGGACGACGAGCGTTGCGTGATACTGAGACAACCAGTCAAAGGTGCTTCTGCCGCGCGTAATCTCGGACTTCACCACGCGAACGGGCGAATCGTGGCCTTCACCGACGACGACGCGGAGCCCGACCCATTGTGGATCGAGAAGATTTTGGACGTCTTCGTGCTCGACGCCTCCCACGAGGTTGCTGCGGTGACCGGTCGCGTTGTGGGAATTGGCATCGACACCGCCGAACAACGGTGGTTCGAGGAAGTGGGCATATTCGACAAGGGCGATACCACGACCTTGTGGGCGATGGAGACGCCGAAAATTGCTTCGATCGGATTGGGTCAGCGGGGGACTTCACCGCTTTTCCCCTACACGGCAGGCGAACTCGGTAGCGGCAACAACATGGCCTTCCGCACCGAAAGCATCCGACGTCTCGGCGGGTTCGACGAGGCACTCGGACCCGGAACACCGACGCTCGGAGGCGAAGACCTCGACCTGTTTCGGCGGGTAGTTCTTGCTGGAGCGACGCTGGTTTACGCCCCCGAGGCAACAGTAGGACACCATCACCGCGCGAGTGTCGCGGAGTTGCGGGACCAGATGTACGGCTACGGAACGGGAATGTCCGCGGTTTTGGTCAAGATCATTTCGGGCGGCGACCGGACTGCTCTGGGTTTGTTGAAGGTCGTGCCCCGAGGTGTGCGCATGCTTCTCGTTCCCGACACTGCGCGTTTCGGTGACAGAAGTACAACGATGCCCGGCGATCTCAAGCGAGTGGAACTGGCCGGGTATCTGGCCGGCCCCTATCTGTACGCTTCCAGCAAGCTACGCCTGCGTCGTAGGCGGGCGCAGGCGGATCAGTTGTCCCGATGATCGTCGGACAGGCGTCGACTAAGGGGGACGCGGAAACGAAGCGAGGTCGTCATCGAGGTGACCTCGATGACGGCGGAACCACTCGCACCGCACAACTGGGACTCGATCATGTCGTCCTCATCGCAATCGCTGTATTGACCTGTACCGCGCTGATTCTCGCGTTGCTTGTTCGCCGCGATGGAGGGGAGGGAGTTCCATTCTCACTGCGCGTGTTGATCGGGGTCGCGACGACGGTTCTGGTTCCTGGTGTGCCTATTGCACTCATGGTTCGCATTCCGGATCCAGTGATCACGACGGCAGTGGGGATAAGCCTCTCACTCTCGGTCAACATCATTGTTGCGCAGTCTCAGTTCGTTATCGGCGCATTTCATCCGACCTTGATTCAGACAGTGCTGTGCGGGCTGTCCCTCCTCTCCTGTGCGGTGGCGTGGAAGGTTATGCCCTATCGAGAGATCGGACCGCCGCGGGTAGGGCGTCGGCGAATGCTCGCCGGTGTGACGATCACGGTTGCAGTGCTCTTCTTCGCGGTGGCAGTTCGAACTCTGGACACCGCTGCCGCAGGCGCCGCAGGAATCATTCCAGAAATCGGGTGGGCGTACTACGTTGCGCTTTTCCTGGTCTCACTCGTAGCCGGGATCGCACTGACTTCGCGCAGACTCGACGCAGTAGTGCTGACTGTCGCAGCACTGACTTTGATCACATTCACGACTTTGCTGGTAAGCCTTGCAGACGGGGTGACATCAATCCCCACAGCTTACGTACATCGTGGTCTCATCGAGATACTCGTCCATTTCGGAGAACTTCCACCACCCTCCGACGCGCGCTTCAGTTGGGCTGGATTCTTCTCCGGGAGCGCCCAAATGAGTACCGCCTACGGGATTACCGATTTCACCGCCATTTTCATCTGGGCACCCGTGTTCTTCAACGCGATGATCGCGTTGCCGATCTACTCGATCGGGTTGTCGATATCACGGAGTCGACGTGTGGCATGGCTGGGCGTGTTTGTCTATTTGCTTTTCAACTGGTACCAACAGGACTACTTTGCGCCACAACCAACCGCAATGATGTTCTACACCAGCGTGATTGCAGTGCTCTTGTGGCAACTGCGTCGTGCTCCACTCCCCGTGGTCGAGGGAGGGTTGGTGGCGAGAACTGTCGGCGCATCTCGTCGCACTCCGGGGCGTGTGCCTGGGCAGAGTTCGGCGCAGACCCTCGCCGTAGAGGCGATTCTGGTTGTGATTCTGGCGGCGATGGTTGTGACACACCAGTTGACGCCGATGGTGATGGTCGGTGCACTGTTGATGTTCACGCTGACGGGATCGACTCGCTATCGGTTGTTGTGGGTGGCCGCCGGCGCGCTCTTTCTCGTCTGGTTCAGCTACGGCGCAGTCGACTACTGGAAAGGCCACCTTCAGGCGTTGCTGTCGGATGTCGGGCAGGTGAGCGGCGCGGTGCAAGGCGGTGTCAGCAAACGCATCGGCTCCGGGCCGACCTACCAAGCAATGCAATATCTGCGGCTCGCAGCTACAGGTTTCATGGGATTGCTCGGGTTCCTCGGCTGGGTTCTGACACGTGGACAAAAGACGTGGTTGATGTCGGGAGTGCTGTGTGTGGTTCCCTTCGGATTGGTGGCAGTACAGAGTTACGGCGGCGAAGTGGTCATTCGGTGTTTTGTCATGGCAGCTCCGATCCTGGCTCCACTTGGCGCCGTGACGATTGTGCGTAGTGCCGCTGCGCTTCGGAACGTTCTGATGAATTCGAGACGACGGCGTGGCGGGCGTATACCGCGTGTTGTCATGGCGTCGCTGTCGATTCTCGTTCTCTCCGTCATTCTCACCGCTACTCGAGGGTTGAACACCTCATTCGAGCACTCGTCGCCTTATCAGATCCGGATTGGTGATGCACTCCTCGCGTCAGTACCGGACGGTGCCACGATCATGGCGTGGGGACCGTCCGCGCAACTGGTCTCCCCGCGAATTCTCACCGGAGTGACGGTTTCTCAAGTTGATTCGATCGATTGCCTGGACAACTTCGATACATGTGTCGCTGATCGAGATCCGGACTACGTATTCGTTGCGCAGCAGGCTTCCTCCCAGATATCCCTTCAATACGGATACCCTGCGGGAATGTTCGACGATGCCATCGCCGATATGCTCGCGTCCGGCAATTTCGAGATCGTCGTCGAGAATGCCGATGTCACCGTGCTGCGTCGCGCTGGTGCCCCCGAGATCGACCTGGAACAGCGATGACAAATCTGTTGGGAGCATGCATCTTCGGATTGTTGTTCGTTGTGCTCACTCTGATTACGGTGACGCGGGAACGGCAGGTGCCGGACCTCGGCACCATCGGCCGTGGGAAGGCTGCGAGAGCTCTTACCGTTCTCGGGGTCGTCCTGGTCCTGTGTGCAGTCGCCGTGGTGTTCTTACGATTCGACCAGATCGCGCTGATCTCGAGTCAGGAGTGAAACACATTGTTGTTCAACAAAATAACGGCCCTCGGTGGAGTTGTCGCTCTGTGCTTGTCAGTGGGGTGTTCGGTCACGGGTGACGTGCCAACCGACGCATGTGAAGAAGGACCGAGCGCGCCAGGCACCACGAATGCGCCGACAGGGGATCTGCGCGGGTGGACGCAAGTATTCGTGGACAACTTCGATCGCTGCGAGCTGGGAGAAATGTGGGGGCGTACAGCGGCCAACCTGGGGGTGATCCTCACAGTTGGTGGGAGCCTGAGAAAGTCAGTGTCACCGAGGGGGTTTTGCGCCTGCGTGCGCAGCAGGATGGCGACCAGTGGGTCACTGGCGGTGTTTCTAACAGTGCAGTGTCGCAAACTTATGGGAAATGGATGGTTCGTCTGCGGGCGGGGGTATCGGACGAGATCAGCTATCATGTGTTGCTGTGGCCGCGAGACGAGGTATGGCCGCCAGAGATCGACATCGCGGAAAGTGTGTCGGGTCGACGTGAGTCGATGTCATCTTTCATTCATTGGTCCGACGAAGGTGAGCATCACTTCGCACAAGCGGACACAACTGGTCGATTCGACGAATGGCATACCGTCGGTGTGGAGTGGGGCCCGGGAATTGTTCGATACCTTGTCGACGATAGTGAGTGGGCTGAATTCGAATCATCTTTTGTTCCATCGACTTCCATGTGGTTGGGGATTCAGGCGCAAGCCGGGCATGTGACAAGCAGAGGGAGTGGGGAACGGGGGATTGCCCGGTTTCGGGGTCGCCGGCAATCGCTGACATCGATATCGATTGGGTCAGCGTCTACTCGCCCGATTTCGCGGCTCTGGCAGCTGTCGAGTCTGCGCGAAGTACTGATCTCGAACTGATCGAACTGACTCCACGTCGGTAGTAGCTGTGGATTAATTGTCGCTGAAAATTTATACCTTTAGTCCCAATTGGTGCGTTATGCTCGGGTAGCAGATGAACATTCACTGCGACTAGACGGTGGCATGATGGTAAATCCACGGCAGCGTGTTTCGAAGCGGTTCTTCGGTTGGCTCAATCTTCTTCTTCTGTCTGTTCTTGTGGGAATAGTGCCGCAGGCAACCGTGAGCGCAGCTCCGCTGTGTTCCTCGGTAGCGAGCTCCGGTACCAAACCTGCTCCGGTCGGGAATATTTCGACCTGGCCGAAGTGGCGCCAGATCTTCATCGACAACTTCGACCGGTGTTCGCTGGGCGGGGACTGGGGTCCTTACTATGGTGCACCAGGTGGCAATTCGGCGAGCTGGTGGGATCCGTCGATGGTTCGCCTCGACGGTGGCAAGCTGCAGCTTCGTGCGCAACAAGTAGATGGTCGATGGCTCACGGGTGGGGTTTCCAACTTCACCCGCGCGCAGCAGTATGGCAAATGGGAAATGAGATTTAGAGCAGACAAGTCCGACGAGATCAGCTTCCATCTTCTGTTGTGGCCGAAGAATGAAATATGGCCACCCGAGATCGACATTGCGGAAACTGTTGACGGAAACCGGAAGTCGATGTCGGCGTTCGTACACTGGAATACACCGACAGATGGATTCGGTCAGGGGCAAGCAGACATCACAGGCGACTTCAGCAACTGGAATACGGTGGGAGTGGAGTGGGGGCCAGGAATTGTTCGCGGCACTCTCAACGGTCGCGTGTGGACTACGTTCGAATCTGCAACCAAGGTTCCGGCGACGCCGATGTGGCTCGGACTGCAAACCGAGTCCGGGGCCTGCGCGCGGAAAGTGGCGTGGGGAGTGGGGTCCTGTCCATCTGCGGGTACGCCTGCGGTCTCGAACGTCGAAATCGATTGGGTGAGCGTCTATGCCCCCGGCTGGTGATCGACCGTCGATTCGTTGGATTCGATTTGAGTCGGAGTACGTGCGGCGCGTCGCAACATTCCGACCAGTGGAACCGAAACAATTGCTGCGGAGAGAATTTCGGCCGCGAGGTAGGACCAGCCGACACCGGCTATGCCGACGTGAGGTGTCAGGACAATTGATCCGGCGATGACCACGATGGTGTTGAGTACTTGCGCAACAACAGCCGAGCCCATTCTTTGGTACACCCTGGCGAGTGCGTTGTGTAGAACGACGAGTGCGGATATCGGAATGATGATCGCAGACAAGCGAAGTAGGGTCGTGCCTTCTGTCCGATAGTGATCGCCGACGGATCCCAGCGCAACCGGTGCCACGAGTGCGAGAAAGATTGCACCGAGAACGGCGAGTCCGGACAGTAGTGCGATGAATCGACGGGTCAGTGACTGTATCTGCGTCGGAAAGGCGCTCGCCTCTGAGACGAATGGGCCCATGAGCATGTAGAAGAGTACGAACAGGGCGCTCACCAATGCCCAGGTTATCGCGAAGTATGCATTCTCCTCCGCACCGAGAAGTGAAATGACAACGAGCGGCACTGCAAGCGGGGCAAGGGAACCGAGCGTCATGAGGCCGTACGAGTGGCCGAAGTACGACCACAGTTCACGTGCAGGGGGAAGTGCCGGTTGGGCCGCGGACTCACCTCGCGTGCGCAGCTTCCGACGTATCGCAACACCGAGGACCAGGGCCGCGATCGCCGCCGACCCACCCCAGGCTCCGACGACAGCAAGTTCATGCGCTGTGAATGCCAGTGACGCGACAAGAGCTAGTTTGGCGATGGCATGAACGATGTTCTTCGCGGCTGACCACCTCGCAACTCGAAGACCGTTGGTGGTCTGGTCTTCGAGGGCGAACAGCGCGAGGGTAACGACGAGCCCTACATACGAGAGCATGGCCCACCCCGAGGAGAACAGTTTTTCACGTGGACCGAACATCAACAGTGCGGTGGCGAGGATTGTCGCGAGGAGCGCTACGAGGAGATATCCGCGCGCCACCAGTGCGCCGGCACGGCTTCCTGCCAAAGGTAGGAATCGCTCGTACATCGATCCGAGGCTCAACGTAGACAGAGTGGACAGTACCACCGCCGAATTGATCACCGCAGATGCCCGGCCGACAACGTCGACCGGATACATCCGAGCTGTGACTGCCCAGAACACCAGCCCGAGTACTGCCGTGACGGCGCCCGAGATCAGCACGGCGATCGAGTCGTACTCGAACTTGCGCTTGTCTGTAGCTGGCGTTTCTGGTGATGCCACGGTTGTGACCGGTGATGAGTGCGTCATGTCCACTTTCGGAAGTCGATCTTCCGATGCTACTTGCCAGTAGTTAACTTGTGCATGTCGACGGGTCGGTCAAAATTGCTCTATTGAGAATCGTTGCACTTCAAGGCGGGTGATAGCGCGAATAAATTGTGAACTTCCATGTGCGAGCGATTTGCCTGATGCGACCGGCTGGTCGGGTTTGTGCAGTCCAGTACGATGGCGCCGTGGCTAATGGCGAGGGCGAAGTATGTGCATGCGGTCATGCAGAGGTGGCACACAGCCATCATCGTGCGGGAACCGACTGCGCCCTCTGTGACTGCGTCAGGTTCAAGCGTCGTGGGAGCATACTTTCCCGTCTGCTTCGCTGAACAGCTGGTGTCAACGCTTGGAGTGTCGGCCACCTGACGTGGGGCCGGCCTTGACCGCGCTACCGGGCGGACGGGCGAGAATCACGGCGATGGCAGTGGTGAGTGGAACCGAAAGCGCCAGGGCTATTCCGCCGACAGCGGACCTTACGATCTCGATTGCGACGGCGTCACCGACCAGGACGTCCTGAAGAGGGCGCCCGCTGACGCTGAAGAGCAGTAGCAGTGGCAGCGCCCCACCCGCGTACGCGAGAACCAAGGTGTAGACCGTGCTGGCGATGTGATCACGTCCGACCCGCATCGCACCGCCGAAGACTTTTCGACGGGACGCATGCTTGTCGAGTTCGGCCAACTCGAATGCCGAGGATGCCTGGGTGATGGTGACGTCGTTGAGAACGCCGAGCGAGCCGATGATGAAGCCCGCCAGCAGCAGGCCGGTGATGTCTATGTGCTCGATATAGGTCTGAACATTGGTGTTCTGCTCTTCAGACAAACCGGTGAGGTGTGTCAGTTCAATGCAGAGGTAGGAGAGAACCGCGGCGAGCACCATGGCGGCAAGGGTGCCGAGCAAAGCAGAACTGGTCTTGAGTGAGACCCCGTGCGCCAGATAGAGAACCGCGTACAAGATCACCGCCCCGGCGACCAGCGCAACCGGTATCGCAGGCTTGCCGTCGAGCAGAGCGGGTAGGAGAAACCCGACGACTACGCCGAAGGCGATCACCAGGCCGACGAGTGCGCGCAGCCCTCTCCACCGTGCGACTGCGATGATGACGACGGCGAACGCGATGACGATCAACGCCAGCGGGAGCCCACGCGAATAGTCTTCGAAGGAGTACTGCGTGTTTCCGTTCGGGTCGGTCTGACGCACCAGGCGAATGTGGTCACCCACGCGAAGGTCCGGCTGACCGGCGCCCGGAATGACCTCGAGCAATGTCTTCGTTCCGGCATTCGGCCCGGATTCGATATCGACGATACTTCGCTGGCACTGGTAGGCGGAGGTAGGCGGCGGTTGCGGGGCACCGACGAATACCCTTCCGGCAGAGGAACTTCCGCAGTCACCGAGATCCTGCATCGTGACGGTGCCCGCCTCGGTTTCCACCGAGCTGCCGTCGGCATTCTGGAAGGGGAGTGGGACGGGAATGGTGTTCTTGTCCGGCCACAGTGCGACAGCTGCCGCGACGACGACCATGCCGATGACGACGAGCAGCCCGATGACGACGCGTGATGCGGTGGGGCCGATCTGAATGGGGCCACCGTGGCCGTGGCCGTGACTCATCGGAAACTGAGTGTCGGACTGGGGATTTGCACCGGTGCAATGTTATCGGCTCCGAAGCGAATGGTCAGCTTCTGACGGCAGTGTCGGTGAAAGGCAGTGTCGCTTCAAGGCAGAGTCGGCGAAAACCGGTGCTACCGATGAGGGGTTGTGAAACTGGGATTGGTCGAGCTGGGTGGCGGGGAACAGGGGGGGTTGTCCCCGCCACCAACCTGGTATCCACAGGGGGGGGAGGGATACCAGGTGCTCGCGGCACCGAAGTGCTGCTAACTAATGTACCCAATTTCAAACCGATTTGGCGCGTTGTCCAACTACCAATTTTACAACGAATCACGTACCGGTTGGACCGTTTTCACATCGGGGCAGGTCACTAAATAGTTAAAGAGTCAATCAAACCGCATGGTTTGCGAAAAATGTGACCAAGGTCGCACAAATGCCCCGCAGTTTTACGTTTACGGGGCATTTGTACAACGAATTGTTTACTCGATTTCAGCCGGATTCAGCGTGAGAATCTACTGTTTGTAACTGGTGAGGAAGTTGCCGAATCGCTCGATGGCCACGGCGAGATCTCGGGCCCACGGAAGGGTGACGATCCGAAGGTGATCGTGATTCGGCCAATTGAACCCGGTGCCTTGAACCATCAGGATCTTCTCCTGGAGAAGCAGGTCCTGAACCAATTTCTCGTCGTCGTGGATCTCGTAGACGTTCGGATCCAGACGAGGGAACGCGTAGAGCGCGCCGCGAGGCTTCACACACGAAACGCCCGGAATCATGTTCAATCGCTCCCAAGCGACGTCGCGCTGCTCGAGCAGGCGGCCGCCGGGCAGGATCAGGTCTTCGATGCTCTGGTGACCGCCGAGGGCGACCTGAATGGCGTGCTGTCCGGGGACGTTGGGGCACAGACGGGTCGACGCCAAGAGATCGAGTCCCTCGAGGAAGCCGGCCGCGTGATCCTTCGGGCCCGTGATCGCCACCCAGCCGGAGCGGTAGCCGGCGACGCGGTAGGCCTTCGAGAGGCCGTTGAACGTCAGGCACAGCAGATCAGGGGCAAGTGTTGCCAGCGAGATGTGCTTGGCGTCGTCGTAGAGGATCTTGTCGTAGATCTCGTCGGCGAGCAGCAGAAGCTGATGCTTGCGTGCCAGATCGACCAACTGCTGCAGAACCTCCATCGAGTACACCGCACCCGTGGGGTTGTTCGGGTTGATGACGAGGAGAGCCTTGGTCTTGTCGGTGATCTTGGATTCGATATCGGCGATATCGGGATTCCAGTCGTTGGCCTCGTCGCAGAGATAGTGGACGGGCGTCCCTCCGGACAAGCTCGTCATCGCAGTCCACAGGGGGTAGTCCGGTGCTGGGATCAGAACCTCGTCGCCGTTGTTGAGGAGGGCCTGCATGGTCATCGTGATCAGCTCGGAAACACCGTTGCCGAGGTAGATGTCGTCGACGTCGAGCTCGGGGAAGCCGGGAACCAGCTCGTAACGCGTCACGATTGCGCGCCGCGCCGACAGAATGCCCTTCGACTCCGAATAGCCCTGTGCATAGGGCAGGGCGGCGATCATGTCCCGCATGATCACATCGGGGGCGTCGAATCCGAACGGTGCCGGGTTGCCGATGTTGAGCTTGAGGATCCGGTGTCCTTCCGCCTCCAACCGGGCGGCATGCGCGTGCACCGGTCCACGGATTTCGTACAGGACGTTCTGGAGCTTCGACGACTGCTCCAGCTCGCGCTGCGGCTGACGGTGGCGGACGGGTTCTGGTGTGCTCACGAGTTACATGATTCCACCACTGTGCAAGTGCATTGTCGGGGACCGTGTCGCACGCCCCGTTGGCTATTGTCGAGCGATGACCCCCAGCGAGCAGATTGCAGCCCCGTACGGATCGTGGACTTCTCCGATCGGAGCAGCTGATCTGGCTGCAGGTGGGCACCCTGTCGAGGGTGGACGATACGTCGGTGACGAGATCTGGTGGGCTGAACTTCGTCCGACCGAGGGTGGTCGGACCTCGATCCGTCGATCTGGTCTCGACAACCAACCCGTCGACATCCTCCCCGCGCCGTGGAACGCGCGTACCAGGGTTCACGAGTACGGCGGTGGCGCCTGGACGGTCACCGAGTCCGGAAAACTGGTCTTCAGTGAATTCTCCAATCAACGGGTGTACATCCTCGAAGGAGTCACTCCACGGGCTCTGACGCCCGAACCGGCGTCGCCGGCAGCGTGGCGATACGCAGACCTGCAGATCGTGAACGGCGAGGTGTGGGCGGTTCGGGAAGCGCACGCGGAGGACGGGGCGATCACTCGCGATATCTGCGCGATTCCGCTGGACGGTTCCGGCAACATCCGCTCGATCGTCGGCGGCTCGGACTTCCTCTCGTCACCGAGGCTTTCGCCGAGTGGAACCAAGATCGCCTGGATCGCATGGAACCATCCGCAAATGCCCTGGGACGGTACCGAACTGCGGGTAGCTCCACTCGTCGACGGCGTCGCTCAGGCGTATTCCGTGCTGATCGGCGGACTTGAAGAGTCCGTCCTGCAGCCGGAGTGGATCACCGACGACGAACTCTACGCAATCAGCGATCGCAGCGGCTGGTGGAACATCTATCGCGTCGGCGGCAAGATCAGCCCGATTTGCCCGGTGAACGCGGATTTCGGTGGCCCGCAGTGGCGCTTCGGTGGGCGCTGGTTCGTCGAACTCGGCAACGGGCACCTTCTCACCGCACGCACCGTCGGAACCGACACGCTGGCGGTACTCGACCCGGCGTCGGGGGAACTGCGCGACATCGCGACCCCGGGTGTCACCAGCATCGGCCTCATGCAAGTTCGCGGCGATCGGTTACTGCTCATCTCGGGAGGCGCGAAACTGGCGGGCGCGCTACGTGAACTGGACCTCGGTACCGGCGAACTCACCGAAATCCGTTCGTCGGTCGACGAATTGCCCGAGTCTGCCTACCTTCCGGAAGCGCGAGCCGTCGTGGCTCACGGACACGGGCGAGAAGTTCACGCCGTTGCGTATCCGCCGCGCAGTCCGCGATACAAAGGGCTCGACGATGAACGACCGCCGTATGTCGCGTTTGTTCACGGTGGGCCGACGGCGCACGTCGCACCGGCCCTCAACCTCGTCTACGCCTTCTTCACCAGCCGCGGAATCGGCGTCGTCGACGTGAACTACGGCGGGTCGACCGGTTACGGACGTGAGTACCGTAATCGATTGCGTGGTCAGTGGGGTGTCGTCGACGTGCAGGACGTCGTCACCGCCGTCAACGGGTTGGCCGAGCAGGGGCTTGCCGATCCGGCCCGCCTTGCCATCGAAGGCGGATCCGCCGGTGGTTGGACCGTTCTGGCCGCACTGACGACGTCCGACGTGTTCGCTTGTGGTGCTTCCTATTTCGGCGTGGCCGAACTGGACCTGTTCGTGCAGGAAACTCACGATTTCGAATCGCGTTACGTCGACGGTTTGATCGGCCCGCTGCCGGAATCTGCCGACCTGTACGCGGAACGTGCTCCACTCAACAACGTCGACGGGTTGAACTGCCCGGTGTTGCTTCTCCAGGGTCTCGACGATCCGATCGTGCCACCCTCGCAGGCGGAGCGATTCCGGGATGCTCTGGTGGCCAAGGGCATTCCGCACGCGTACCTGGCCTACGAGGGTGAATCTCACGGATTCCGCAAGCAGTCGACCATCATCAGCTCACGCAACGCCGAGCTGTCCTTCTACGGGCAGGTGCTCGGATTCACTCCACCCGGCATTCCGACGCTCGAGCTGTGGAAGCCTGCGATCAGTAGCTGACGGCCCCGTGGCTGCGCGCGAAGGCCGCCAGGATCCGACTTGCCACCAGTGACGGGGTCGACAGGTCGGCCCACGTCCACCTCGCGCCGGAAGATCTGTCGTTGGTTCGCGGAGCTTCTCGTTCCAGAGCGCGTCCTCGGGGCTGCGACCGGCGGGCACCAGTCGGCCGTACTTGATGCGGCCGTCGAACTCTCCGATGGTGCGCTGCTCACGCCACAGGAAGTCGACGCGGCCGGCGAACCCTCGAGCGTCGTGGATGTCGACCTGGGGTTCGGGGAGCGGCAGGTGTTCGTGCAGGAACAATGCGAGGCTCCGTGATTCACCGACGCTTTCGATACGGGAGTCCATCGCGGTGAGCGCGTGGAGCGCATGTCGATGGCGCGGATGGTTCGGGCTGAGTGCCAGCGAGGCTGCAACCGCGTCCTTGGTCAACCTTGAACGGTGCAACGCTGAATTGCCCACGACGAGAGCCTGTTCGAAAGTGAGTGTCCTCGCGAGATCCGCAACAGTTCGTGCCGGAGTCGTGACGCGCAGCCCATCGACTTCGGTGATCTCGTTGTCCGCCAGCCATGTCGAGTGCACATGACGTCGAGCGGACTTTCGGCCACCACCTCGCCGGTTCCGGGACAGGTGAACGACGTCGAGCGGAGTGTTCCAGAGTTCGAAACCGTGCAGAACCGCAGCCGAGACGTGGCTGACAGTGGCACCGGGTGAAGCGGCGCAGGCCACGGCCTCTGCCCGCAATCGATGTCGTCCGTATGCGTCGAGGCGGGACAGGTGGCCGCTGTCCACGTACGCACCACGATGGATTCTGGCCCAGGTTCCACTAGCGCAGGCCTGTCGGATCTCGGCATCGGTGCGACCGATCGACAGTTGCTCCGGCCTCCGGATGATATGTGTCTGTTCCCCCATGTCGATCGATCTTGCTGCGCCCGGCGCTGGAAAGGAAGCCGTGACCCCGGGGGTGTGGATAGCCGTGAGTGAACACCACTTGTCCACAGTTCGAACCGGTTTCGCGTCGCTGGAGGGGGTGTTCGGTATGGGGAAACGGTGGCAGGTTCCCGGTGTCGCGCTCTAGGAAACCCTTGCGTCCGGAGCGTTCGCGTGCCAGGCTGTTCAACTATGACTACAGGAAAGGCGGACTCCGCCACCGTCGCGTGAGCGCCGCACCGATTCGCTCGTCGGCATCACATCGAGCGACATTGCCCGAGAACTTCAATCTCTTCGATGAAGACAGTCTGGCCCTGGAAAAGATCCGCGACGTGTGGCTCGAACGCGGATTGTGTACTCGTCCTGCTGATCGAAACACCGCAGAAGCCTCTGTCGCGCAACTGTATCGACGCTCCGGGCTCCCGAAACCGGAGTTCGTCTGGGTCCCGTCGCCGTCTGCTGGTTCGGACCTGATCGTCACCGAAGGACTGTCGACCAAGATGTCATTGGACGGCACCGGCCTCGACTGCGCTTCCGGGTATATCGCGAGCATGTTTGCGGCTTCGCGCCGACGCATGGACGCGCGAATCGAATGTCGGAGAACTGGCTGGCAGATGGAACGCCGGCAGGGGGAGCGCCTGATCAGGGCGTCCATTTGGGAATCGTTGCACACCACGCTGTTCGACGGCGTCGCAGCTGCGATACGAACGATGTTGACCCCGGTGGCCGGGGAAGTGACCTGGTACGGGCAGCAGGACGCACATCGAATCGCGTACTACGACACATGCCATCGATTCGGTCTTGCGACCTTCCGCTCGGAAGACCGTGAACTCCTCGACGTGCAGACCGCACTGGCTGACTCGACCGGGTGGTGGTGGGCGTTCGACGACGCGTGCATCATGGCGGAACGACCCACCGCCTTACATGCCGAACCGATACCGGGCAGCGCGCAGGGGGCACGACGCTTGCATCATTCTGATTCCCCCGCAATCGAATTCGTCGACGGTACAAAGGCGTTCGTTCTACACGGAGCGATCGTTCCCGACTGGGTGGTGCTCGATCCCACCGCCGAACGCATCGCACACGAGCGCAATGTAGAGATCCGTCGATGTGCAATCGAGCGGATCGGGTGGGATTCCTACATCGAGCTGGCCGGCCTGACACTGGTCGACCAAACCGACGATCCCGGTAACGCCGGTTGCCTGCTGCAGCTCTACGCGTCGCCGGAGGGCTGGGGTCGAAGTGGACGGATTCTCCTCGCGGTCAACGGTTCTCTCGAACGCGACGGGCATCGGCGTCGATACGGCCTTCACGTACCCGGATGGTTTACCTCCGCGTTGGATGCCGCCGGATGGACTTACGGCATCACCGGTACCGACTATTCCCGTCTCGTTCGTCGAACCTGAATCTCGAACCCTCAATCCTCGAACCCTCAATCCTCAAACCCTGGGTGATACTTATGAACTCGAACATGACCTTGTCCGCTCTCACCACCCTCACCGGCCTCGATGTCTTCGACTACCTGGACCAGGAAGTGTCCATTCCTGTGATCGACGGACTCCAGGCGCAAGGCGATCTCATCGTGATCCCGTTTTCGCTGCTCGCAAATATCGTGGCGCCCCTGCCATGGACACGCTCTGTGAGAGTGCCGCTCTCCGGCGTGGAACTGCTGCGAAGTGCGGCGGGAGGGAACCCCCACAGTCTGGTTGCAGACGAAGGGGAGTGCACGTGGTCGACGCCGGTGAAAGATGCTCGGGGCCTTGCACTCGGCATGCTCGACACCCGGGTGGCCGCGTACCTCATCCACCCGGAGCACGGCGCGACCGGTATCGCTCCGGGGCGATACGTCATCGGCCGGCAGCAGGAAAGGGGCGTCGGGCGTGCGCGCGGTGCGGTGATGCTTGTCGCCGATTGACACGCCGGCCTCGAGTTGGCGGGGGAGTGAGCACCACTTGCACAGGGCGAGCACCGGTTTCCGTGTGCTGGACGGTGTGTTGGGTCGAGGGAAAGGGTGCTCGGTCGGCAAAGGCTCCCGCACAAACGCGAATGCCCTCACCGTGACGGTGAGGGCATTCGCGTGTGGTGCGCTTACTTCTTGCGGCCAGGAGCCTTCGCGCCGGCCTTGAATCCGAGTCCGCCTGCCTTGGGGGCGGGCGGCGCGGCAGCAGGAGCCGGAGCTTCCGCGGGTGCGGACGCCTCAGGTGCTTCGGCGGGTTCTGCCTTCACAGGTTCGGCCTCGGGAGCCGGGGCCTCAGCAGCCGGCGCCGGGGCCGCAGCGGGAGCTGCCTTCCGGGCACCGGGAGCCTTTGCGCCCGACTTGAATCCGAGTCCGCCGGCCTTGGCAGCAGGCGGAGCCTTCGGGGCTTCCGCCTCGGCGGCCGGAGCCTCTGCCGGAGCAGCAGCAGGTGCTTCAGAAGCAGGAGCAGCCTTTGCTCCAGGAGCCTTGGCCCCGCCCTTCATCTGCAGTCCCTTGCCGCCGGGTGCCTTGGCGCCGGACGCCAGGCCCAGACCCTTCGGCTTGGCGACGGGTGCAGCAGCTTCGGGTGCAGCAGCCTCAGCTGCCGGAGCTTCCGCTGCCGGTGCGGCAGCGGCCTTTGCTCCGGGTGCCTTGGCGGCGCCCTTCATCTGCAGTCCCTTGCCGCCGGGTGCCTTGGCCCCGCCTGCCAAGCCGAGACCCTTGGGCTTTGCGACAGGTGCTGCCGGTGCAGCAGCTTCGTCAGCGGGAGCTTCCGCGCTTGCGGCGGGAGCCGCTTTCTTGGCGCCGGGAGCCTTTGCCCCGCCGGCCATTCCGAGCCCCTTGCCGGGTGCCTTGGCACCGGGAGCTTTTGCACCTGGTGCTTTGGCGAGGCCCTTCATGGCCAGACCCTTGCCTGCCGGTGCAGCCTTGGCTTCCGGAGTCGCGGCAGCTTCCTCGACTTCGGCGACCCGATCCTGCTCGACGGTCTCGGCCTTTGCCTCAGCAGCGACCGGTGCCTTCTCGCGTGGGATCACCTTGATGTTCTCGCCGAGCTGGGCGGGATCGAGACGAGTGACGGAGTTCAGCATCAGCTGCGCGACGTCGACGACCTCGACGCCTTCGCCCTGGCCTTGCTCCTGGCGGGCAGTGACGCCGTCGGTGAGCATGACGCGGCAGAACGGGCAACCCGTGGCGATCTTCTTGGGGTTGGTGGAGAGCGCTTCGTCGACGCGGTCGACGTTGATGCGCTTGCCGATGTTCTCTTCCATCCACATGCGAGCACCACCGGCACCACAGCACATGGAACGTTCGCCGTGACGCGGCATTTCGACGAGCTTGGAGCCTGAGGCTTCCATGAGTTCACGGGGAGCGTCGTAAACCTTGTTGTGGCGTCCGAGGAAGCACGGGTCGTGGTAGGTGACGTCTTCGCTCACGGACGCAACCGGGATCAGCTTCTTCTGGCGCACCAGACGGTTGAGCAGCTGAGTGTGGTGCACGACCTCGTAGTCGCCGCCCACCTCCGGGTACTCGTTGCCGAGGGCGTTGAAGCAGTGCGCACAGGTGACGACGATCTTGCGCTTCTTCTGCTCGATACCGTCGAAGACCGAATTGAGCATCTCGATGTTCTGCATCGCGAGCTGCTGGAACAAGAACTCGTTGCCGGCACGACGTGCGGAGTCGCCGGTGCAGGTTTCGTCGGCGCCGAGGACCATGAACTTCACTCCCGCGGTGGCGAGGAGTTCGGCGACAGCCTTGGTGGTCTTCTTGGCACGGTCTTCGTAGGCGCCGGCGCAGCCGACCCAGAAGAGGTACTCGTAGTCCTCGAAGCTGTCGGCGTCCTTGCCGAAGACAGGGATCTCGAAGTCCATCTCGTTGATCCAGTTGAGACGGTCCTTGGAGTTCTGACCCCAGGGGTTGCCCTTGTTCTCGAGGTTCTTGAACAGGCCGGCGAGCTCGGAGGGGAACTCCGATTCGATCAGGACCTGGTAGCGACGCATGTCGATGATGTGGTCGACGTGTTCGATGTCGACGGGGCACTGTTCGACGCAGGCGCCGCAGTTGGTGCAGCTCCACAAGGTTTCGGCGTCGATGACCGGGGCCATCTCGCCTTCGACGGTTTCACCGACGAGCTTGCGGTCGGCCTCGAGGCGTGCCGCCTCGGGGATGGCTGCGAGGGCGCCTTCCTTGACATTGCCTTCGCTGTCGACGAGACCGATCTCGTCGCCGCCCATGTCCTTGCGTCCACCAGCGAGCAGGTACGGGGCCTTGGCGTAGCCGTGGTCACGCAGCGACATGATGAGCAGCTTGGGAGAGAGCGGCTTTCCGGTGTTCCACGCGGGGCACTGGGACTGGCAACGACCGCACTCGGTGCAGGTGGTGAAGTCGAGCCAGCCCTTCCAGGAGAAGTCTTCGATGTTTCCGGCGCCGAGAGTGTCGGTGTCGGGGTCGACGTTCTCCATCGTCAGGACTTTGCCCTTGGACATCATGGGCTTTGCCGCGCCGAGGGCGACGGTGCCGTCGTCTTCACGCTTGAAGTAGATGTTGAAGAACGCCGAGAAGCGGTGCCACGCGACGCCCCAGGTGATGTTGCGGCCCACGATCGCGAGCCAGATCATGCCGGTCATCAGCTTCACGAATGCGAACACCGAGATCATGACGGGGCTGGCGGGAAGCAGTTTCGCGACCTGCATGGTGAAGAAGTCGGTCCACGGGTTGGCGTGACCGTAGGTCGCGATCTTGCCTGCCTTGACCATGATCATGCCCAGGCCCTCGAGCAGGACGATGCCTTCGATGACGTAGGCAGCCTTGAAGTTGGAGCCGCCGAAACGGGACAGGCGCGCGGGCAGACGCGGGTGGTTGAGCTGACGGATCACGATCAGCGTGGTGATACCGATGACGGTGCCCAGGCCGAGGATCTCGTCCCACAGGTGCCACGCCCACGTGTTACCGAAGATGGGCCAGTGGAATTCGGGGTTGAACGTCTGGCCGTAGGCCTCGAACCACAGCAGGAACCCACCGAGGAAGCCGACCATGACGAGCCAGTGGGCCCAGCCGACGCTGCGGAACTTGTTCATGCGCGTGTGCGCGATGAACTCGATGATCATCTGCTTGAAGCGAGGGAAGAACGGGCGCCATCGATCGGGTGCCGACTGGCCGATGCGCACGGTGTTGAACATCCTCAGCGCGCCTGAGAGGAAGATGTACCAACACACCAAGCTCAGCAGAGCACCAATCGTGCCCAACGTAATCGTCAGGGCATTCATGTCGCGGCCTTTCGTTTCAGGGCGACGCGTCGGCCACCTCGGGACAGCCCACTGATACTAACCTGCGTTATGTTACCCGCCAGTAACTAGCATTACCAGCCTGTAGGTACCGGCTGGTAACCGCTCGTGGCCTGGAGAGATCGATCTTCTGCGTCGGACGGGCTGGGCCAGACGCAGACATGTCTGGTCGTCACGTTAGGCGGTGCCCGTCAGGTGTCCATCTGTCAGGCAGCCCTAAGTCGGGTTCCGAGCAGGTGAGAACAACCGACCGGCTGTTATCGTTACGCCCGTCACGCACAGGGGAAACGGGTGGTGTGAGTCATCGACTGACGCCCGCCCGATCCCGGGGAGGATCAAAAATGTTCATTCGAAAAGCTGCGGCCGTCGCAGCGATGACCATTGCCGCTACGGGCATCGCTGCAGGTACTTCTTACGCAGCTCCGGAGACGTCACCCGACGTTTCGTACACCGCCGAGGTCGTCGACCAGGCCGTTGTCACCACCATCGACGCCGGAGCATTCCGGGTCTCGGGCGACGGAACTCACGTCGACTTGCAGAACAGCCAGGGCGCAACTCTCGTGAGTCTTCCGCTCGCGTTCAACCTCGGCGACGTTCAGTTCCCGTTCGACGAGACCGTCAGTGAGGACGGCAAGACCCTCACCCTCAAGCCGAACCTGGACCCGGCCAGCTCCAAGCCGAAGCCGGTCGCTGCCGAGTTCACCCCGGTTGCTTCGCCTGACGAGGATCAGAAGGCAATCGAGAAGTTCCAGTCACAGCTCGGGCTTGCCACGCAGATCGGTAGCCTCACCGGCACGATCGTCGGGGCGGTCATCGGTTGCATCGTGGGTCTGCCCGGCCTGGTCGTCGGCTGCCTGCCCGGCATGGTCACAGGGGCCGGTATCGGTGGAGTCGCCGGTACCATCCTCGCCGGTGGCGGAACCGCCGTCGTCGCGGGCTTGGACCTGATCAAGGTTCTGAACGCTCCGGCTGGAACAACTCTCTTCCAGTAGAACGTCACGAATGCCGAAACGGGCGCCACACCTTCAGAAGGTGTGGCGCCCGTTTTGCTGTCTCGCGGAATGCGTGTGATCAGTAGTCGCGAACCTTCAGGCCTGGGTTGGCGGCGAGGATGTCGTTGATCGGCGTCGCGTACTGGGTCGGGGCATCTTGCCCGAACAGTGTCTCTGCCTGAGCGATCTCGCACAGGGGAGAGGTGGCGACGTTGGACGCACTCGTGATGCCCACTGCCAACGTTCCGGAGACGATGGGGCCACCGCTGTCACCCTGCAGGACGCAGATGTTGGTGGTGAAGCCGTTGTCGAGGGTGTGATCCAAAACCTTTGCGACGCGGTTGACGCCGGTGACGACGCCGCAGCTGAAGCCTGTGGTCGATCCTGCCTTGCAGACCGGGGCGCCCACGACAGGATCGGCGGTACCGGTGATGTTGACCGAGCGGTTGAACGGGACCCGCACGCTGTTGTTCTCGAAGCGGTACTTCGCGTTGTCGTCGATGTTGATGATCGAGTAGTCGCGCCCGTCGAAGCTGCTCTTGGCGAAGTACCCGACGCGGGGCCCGGTCTGGTTGTTCACCATCGGGAAGACCTGGCTGGAGTTCGAGGTGCCGGCAGCGGCACGGTTGGGATCGCAGTGACCGGCGCTGATGTTGACTGTGCGTCCTGAACCGTCGGTGCCGTTGAAGCCGAATGAACAACGCAGTCCTGTGTTACCGGAGGTTGCGCCGAAGGCGTCTCCGCCCAGTGCAGCGTCGCCGATTGCGGATCCGGTTGCGGGGATGAGGTCCGCGACGATCGGGGGAACCAGTAGCGGAGCAGCGGTATGGACGACGGTCCGCTTCAGGAATTCAGGCAATTCGATGCCGGCGGCAGGATCGGCCGTGAGGGCGACTCCGTTGCCGACGACGTCGACGGCGATGCCACGCACGAGGTCTGCGACCTCGGCAGGCTGCGAATCGAGCCAGGTGTTGAGTGCCGAGAGTTGACCTTGCAGAGCCTGCTCGCTCTGCGCGACGTCCTTGACCTCGAAACCGGCCTTCTCGGCGGCCTCGCGGGCAGCATCCTTGTCGCGACCGTCAGCGAGAGCGACGATGCCCTTGCCGAGGTCGTCGAGCCACACTCCGGCAAAAGAGTCGGGAAACTGGACGCGCGCGATGGCGGCGAACTCCGCGAGCTTCTGCGCGAGTTCGGAACGCGAGACGAACTGGTCGGGCGTCAGCGCCAAGTCGTGCTGTAGGGCTTCGGCGAGTTCGACGGGCAGATGGGCTGCCTGATCGGATACCCCGGATTCGTTCGGTTCTGCGTTCGCGACCGCGGTAATCGGTCCGAGGAGCAGCAGCGCGGCCGAACCGAACACTGCGGCGCGACGTGCGATGGAGCTTCGCATGTGGGCCTTTCCACTTCGTTGACCGCGTACCACCCCCCTGGGAGCACACGGATACGGCTCACGGACTTGTGGTGAGCCGATCACAGTCGACCATGACTATATGGGTTCGAACGCGCTATTCCCACCCGTTACATGAGCAGACAGCGCTGACCCCGACCGACAACAGCACTGTGCCCGCCGATCGCGAAACGGATCGGCGGGCACAGTGCGTGAATCAGTGGTTGGTCAACCTGCAGTGCGGACGCGGATTCCGGCACCGACACCGCCACCGGAAGCGCGATCTGCCGCGTCGAGGATGTCTCCGACCGGAATACCCAGATTCGAGGTTCCACCGGAGGTCGCCAGTACCAGGTTCGCTTCGTTGCAACTGGGTGCTCCGCTGCTGTTGGAGCCGCTGGTGATGCCCAGAGCCAAGGTTCCGGAGACGATGGCGCCGCCGCTGTCCCCGGCGAGGGTGCACGCGGTACCGGCGAATCCGCGAACGGTTCGTGAATCACCGTCCGCCATGACCAGTTGAGTTTCGACGCGATCGGCTGCCACGACACCACAGGTGAAGGACGACGTCTGGCCGGACTTGCAGATGGGAGCGCCGATCACGGGACGTGCTGTTCCCGTGATCGCGAGGGTGGTCCCGTTGGCACCGCGGACGGCAGCACGGTCGAGGCCCGCGTCGATGCCGGACTGGTCGAACTTGATGACCGAGTAATCGAGATCGCCGGCGTTGTTGCCGACGGAAGACTGTGAGAATGCTCCGATCAACTGACTGTCGTCGACGTTCGCGTGATTCGGCAGGTAGACGGGCGACTTCGAACCCTCGGCCGGATTGCAGTGTCCGGCACTGATATTGAGAGCATTGTTCTGATCGTCGACGGCGTTGAACCCGAACGAGCAGACCGAGATGTTCTCGGTCGGTGTCTCGCGAATGGGGCCTGTCGACGTGATGTAGGTGTCGCCGCCGAGTGCTCCGGGATCAACCGATCCGCCACCGTCCGGGCTGAGAACGATCTTGGTGTTCTCGAGCAGGGTCGGAAGATTGAGCGCCTGCCCGACGGGGCTGTTCGCGACGTCGATGACGACCTGGTTGTTCAGGACGTCGATAGTCGCCGAATTGACTGCGCGTGAGATTTCCTTGGGCAGCCCGGCAATCCATCCGTTGACGTCGGCCAGCGTCTTCTCGAGGGTGTCGGCGGAGACGGGGGCGACGTGCGTGCGGTAACCGTCGTCGGCCGCGATGCGTGCAGCTTCGGTGGTGGTGACGGCTACGACGGGTTGACCGTCGAGTCCCATCCACGAGCCGGCGTAGTCGCCAGGGCGCTCGGACTTGAATTCCTGGGCGTATGCACCGAGTTCCTGAGCTTTGGCAGCGCGGTCCAGATACTCCTGTGGGGAGATCTTCAGATCGCGTGTGATTGCCTCGATCAGCTCAGCCGGAAGCTGATCTGCCCCGAGCTGTTCGACATGCGTGTCGGAGGCGGGCTCTGCCGATGCCGTCGTGGTGAATGGAGCTGCGAGCAGTAGTGCCGAGGCGCCGACCACAGCGGTGCGGATCGCCAACGAGTTACGCATGAAATCCCTTCAAGTCCCCGGCACCGAGCCGGTAGGTACCGCACCCACCATAGGGGAAAAGTTTCGACGAGGAATATGTGCCTGTTGTCGGCAAGTCGAATTATTCTGTCTAACTTGGCATTCCGGGTCTCGGGGCCAATGGCATGACGGGCATGTCGGGATTCGGAACCACCGGATCGGTTGTGTCGGTCGGGTTGGACGGCTGCGTCGGCGTTGTCTGTGTATCAGTGGGGGCGGTCACGGCGGGAGTGTCCGGGGTATCCGGATCGACCGGATCCAGCGGTCCGACGACCGGCGGCAGGTTCTCGATCCGAAGGGGATCGATCTGGATGGTGATCGGCGATCCCTGTTGCGCGGGGACGTTCGCCGTAGTGGATTTCTCTGTACCGGTGCCCGGACTCACCGGAATGGGCTGGGATTCGGATGAGGTCGATTCCGCTTCGGATGCCCACGACTGCGCCGTCGGCTGCGCGCCGAGAGCGGGTACTTCCGGTGGGGGTGAGGTCGCTGATTGCGTGCCTGTCCCGGATGAACTCGTCGGGGTGGCAGCTGTGTCCGTCCCGGGGGACAGGGAAGATTGTGCGTCGAGAATCCTGGGTGCTGAAATGGTCGGAGTGTGTCCGATGATGACCGCTGCCGCGCAACCCGACACCGTCAGAAAGACTGCGGCGGCTGCTGCGGCGATGATCGGTCGGCGCTCCGACCGCCACTGGCGATTCAGCCAACCGTCGATGCTCGGTTCTTTCGTGACCGGTGCCTCCACGCCGGATTCCGGCTCCGGTTCGATCAGAACGAACGGCGGAAACTCTTCGGGGGTGTCCTCTGGCTCGGCAAATTCGGTTGGCTGGGGTTCGGGACAGGTAGAGGTGATCGAGAAGGGTGCGGCCAACGCTGCGGCTCCGCGAGCAGCACGGTCGTCGGCGTCAGGATCCGCGAGCCAAGCCGCAGAGGCTTCATCTTCTGAAATCAGTTCGACGCCGTCGAGATTCATGCTGTCGAGTGCGCCGCGCAGTACGTCGACGGAATCGCTCGACCAACCTGCGGGGATCACCGCAGAGATGTTCAGGTTCTGATCGGTGAGTGTTCGGACTTCCTTGACCAGGCAATACATTGCTGTCGCTACCAGTTCCTCCCCTCGCGTCATGTGCTCGGAGAAGTTGTCGGTATCGTCGGTGCCGACCCTGTCGAGGAACCCGCGCAACCCGGTGGACCCCGCCGCGGTTCCGCCTAGCTGCACGGTGCCGTCGGGGGCGTGGTGCAGAACCGATTCGCGTTCGAGGGTCACCAGCTCCGAGTCAGGTCTCGCGATCGCAGCAATGCTTCGTTTGTTGCCGACGGCGAGTCCGACTCCCCACTTCATAGCGATCCCCGTTTCACAGTTACCGAACTTTGCTCGGCAGGCATGTCCTGATTCCTGTGAAAACTATCACTTAAACGGATATACGCAACCCTCTGGACAATATGCAGCTAACTACTTGTTCGGCGGTGTCATGCTGCGAAGGATGGTGAGCAGTTCCGAACGAGACTGCGCCCCGACGCGCCGCTTGATGCGTGCGACATGGTGCTCGACGGTTTTAGCGGAGATGTAGAGGCGTTCGCCGATTTCCCGATACGTCAGTCCGACGACGACGAGTTCGGCAACTTCTTGTTCGCGCTCGGTCAACACCGACGGTGGCGCCGCACTTGTGGCGGTATCGGTTGCACTTGTCTCGGCCGTCGACGTTGTGCGTAGCGAGCGCGCAACGTGGAGCAGTGCCGTGGCCGATTTGGTGTCCGGGGTGCGCAGCGCTGCTTCGCCGGCGAGGCGAGCGGCGTCCCACGGGAGTCCGATCCGACTGAGCGTTCGTGCGGCGGCTTCGACACCGTCTGCGTCGACGTTGCCTTGCATCAGTAGGAGCCACTGGCGTCCGGCGATCGCCAAACCGGCTGCGTAAGTGTGAGTTTTGGCTGATTCGGCGAGTGTATGGGCGTGTGGGAGGAGATCGGCCGGCGACTGCGAGAGGATCGACGCCTGGACGCCGTACCAATGCAGCGGCGACGACCACAGCGGCGGCTCGCCGAGCGCGCGGAGGAGTGAGCGCGCGTCGTCGACGAGATGCTCGACCTGCTCGGTCTCCTCGAGCCGTACTGCCGCAAGCCACAGTTCGCCGATGGGAAGCAGATTGAACAGATCAACGCTGCAGGACGAGAGGGTGCCTGCCGCGCCCGACCAAGCTCGACGCAGCTGGGCGAGATCGCCGGAACGCCGAGCGAGACCCACGATCAGAGCATGCAGAAACAGTGCGTCACGCTCACGGAGGGGGCCGCGGACTACCTCCTGCGGTAGGTCTTCGAGAATCGTGTCCTGCCCGCGGACCATCGCGATCCAGGCGCCGAGAAGGTGAAGTCGCGCCCACGTGTGGCTGCTTGCGTCGTCGGCGGCGATCGCGGACGTGACGACAGCGGCGGCCCGTTCATGGGCGCCGTTGTGCAGGAGTGCGAGAGCTACCAGCGCCGGGGCGGAATCAGGCTGGAATTCAGATGTGTCGGCTCCGCCGGGGAGCGAGAGTGCGCGCGACATCGTGTTGAGCGCACTCGGTGCGCTCCCGGTGACCGATTGCATCAGTCCGTTGGCCAGTGTGGTAGCGCCGACCGTCGAGCTCGACGGTGATCCGGTGTGTCCGGTGAGCGCCGCGTTCGCGTCATCGACCTTGCCGATGCCGAGGAAAGTGATTGCGGCGAAGGGGGATTCGTTTCCGGTGCGCCCTGGCCCCAGCCAGGTGTAGAGATCTGCAGCGGCGCCGAGTTGGCCGCATGCTGCGGACGAAGCTGCGCGGATTCGCACCGCCGCAGCCAATCTCGCGTCGTCGAGATCGGGTGCGGCGATGACGGAATCGGCCAGACGGCAGGCAGTGTCGAGGTCACCACTGCGAGCCGAGACCTGGGCGTACAGCAGCGTGTCGGCCACGCCGAGAGGCTCGATCGAATTCACGCGGCGAAAGAGATCTGCCGCGACCGCCGGCGTGCTCGCCTCGACGGCGTCTCGTAGTACACCCGTGAGATCGCGGTGGCGGATTCCGGAGTCGAAAAGTCTTCGTGCTGTGTCGATATCGAGGGTTCTCGTGTGTGCGCGTGATGCGACGATTCTGATCAGCTCGCTGCGGATACGCCCGGTGCTCGTCGACTCGGCGAGCACGCTCGCGACGAGTGGTGATCGCGAACCGAACAGTCCGGTCGCCAGTGCCCGGTCGAATGCAGCTGTGAGGCTGAACTTCTCCTGTCCCAGATCGAGCTCGAAGGCGTCGATGTCCGGGACGGCGAGTGAAACTTCGAGGATCTCGCGCTCGATCGGATGCAGAGCGGTGACCTGGTGGAGGATGTGTGTGCGTATGGCGTTCGGCATTTCCAGGCGGCCTGCCGAGGCGGCGGCGAAGTACGCTTCGATCGCCCCGAAGGAACCACCGGACAGATGCTCGAGCGCCACCACGGCGCGGTCGTCGAGCGGGACTCTTCGCTCGGCCGCGATCTTCCGAATATCGTTTCGGTTCAACGGGTTCAGATGCAACACGGTGCCGAAACTCGAGATGTTCGAGTAGATCGGTGCGAGTGGTGGATCGATCCGATCGGAGGCTACGACAACTCCGAGGTCGTCACGTTGGACAAGCTCTTTCAGGGCACGGATTTCATCGGAGGTCAGAGCTTGCGCGTCCGCGATCACCACAATCGCGTCGGCGGGGACGTCATGCGTGACTGCGGTGACCACGGGCTTGTCACCCGATTCGATTCGCTTCCGTACAACCCTCGTCACTTGGGGCCGAGCGCTGGCATCGGTCCCGGTGACGAATAGGCGCAGTGGCGATGCAGTCAGGTCGACGTCGCGCAAAAGTCCTGCGATGAACGACGATTCGGTGCCGTTGTCACGGTTCATCGAAAGACCGCCGGTCAGCGGATCGGTGCGGTGACGCCGCCGACGACACCACCGACCACGTTTCCGACACCACCGACGACGTTACCGAGACCTCCGACCACGCCGCCGACTCCGTTGCCGACACCGTCGACCAGACCGCCGACTCCGTTTCCGATGCCGGTCGCAGCGTCACCGACACCGGTCCCGACGCCGGCTCCAGGCGCGGGTGCTGGTGCCGGGGCGGGAGCAGGTGCGGGCGCCGGGGCGCCGGGTGCGGCAGGTGCAGGCGCCGACGGAGCGGTCTCGCCCGGTGCGGGCGAGGATCCCGCCGGTGCGCCGGCAACCGGAACTGCCCCCGGCGCCGTCGTCGAGCCGCCTGCGGCAGCAGGAGAACCGGGCTGATTGCTTTGAGTGCCGTTGTTCGCAGTCGTGGATCCGGTGCCTGCCGCTTCCGCTGCCGTGGTGCTGCCGGGAGTAGAGCCCGCGGTGGTCGAAGCGGTCGAGGAGGTGGACTCGCTGGTGGTGTTCGCCGAACTGGACGGAACGTTGATCTTGTCCATGGCAGTTCCGATTCCGAGCCCGCCTGCGGCGAGCACGATGAATGCTCCCACCACTGCAGCAACGACGCCGACCCTCGACGAGCGTCGAGTCGCCGTGTTCTCTTCTTCGGTCGGCTCGGCAAGCAACGGAGTGGAGAAGGCGGGAACTGGTGCGGGCTTGCGAGACGGCTCGGCGGGAATCACTGCAGTGGCGGCGGCCGGTACTTGCGAGTCTCTGGCGTCGAGTGCGAGGGCCGCGGCGCCGGACGCCGCGCACGACGCTGGATCGGCGTCGGCGATCACCGGGACACGAAGCTCCGCCGACAGTAGTTCGGCGACAAGGGGAATTGACGAGCTTCCGCCGGCCAGGACAACCTGATTGACGTCACTGGACTCGACGCCGGCAGATCGCAGGCTTTCGCGAACCAATGCCACCGATTCGGTGAGGGCGGGCCGGATCAGATCTTCGAGTTCGGAACGAACGAGTCGAACGTCGCTGACGGCACCGGGAAGCGCCACGCGGGCAACGGTTTCCGTCTCGGTGGAAAGTTCCTCCTTGGCTGCGCGGGCATGCTCGCGCAGAGTTTCCAGCGCTGCAATCGTCTCGGGTGCAAAGGGATCAAGGGTTGCGAACTGGTCGGAAACCGCATCGAGCAGGTGAACGGTGACGAGGTGATCGAATTCGTCGCCGCCGATGTCCTCGCTGCGCAGCGGCTTACCGAATATCTCGCTTCGTCCGTCGGTCGTGGACATCATCGTGACGTCGAGCGAGCGAGCACCGAGGTCGTAGACGACGGTCAGACCGTCGCTGACGACAGTTCCGGAAGCGGCGAGCCACGCCATGACGGCTGCGGGTTCGGCGACGAGAGTCGCCCCGTGAATTCCGGCGTCGTCCAGAGCGGACTCCATGGTGCGTGCTGTGTGGCGGTTCCACCCCACCGGGTGAGCCAGGACGACAGTTGGCCCTTCGTTACCGCCTGCCTGGTCTACCAGTGCGCCGACCGCTGTCGCCGCGAGAGCCTCGCCGCGGTACTCGGTACCGTCGGCGGCAAGTATCGGAATCGGGTCCCCGACGCGCTCGACAAATCCGGTGATGACGGATCCGTCGTCCAATTGCAGCGCACTGGGTAAGCGGACCTGTTGCGTTTCACCGGTCGAGCCGTCGGTGACAGCTACGAGAGTGGCCGAACCGATGCTGATGCCGAGCCCTGCCGCCATGAACGAACTCCCCTGGTCGTGGGCGACAGAAGGACTGTCGCGGTTGTCTGCGATGTCGGTTTCAGGACCTAGATCGTTACCGGATCGGAGGAGTCGCGACGAAGTAGGGGACCGATCCCCTAATCGGGGCAAATCCCCTATTCCGACCGGGCGTAGCCCAATGGGGGGCTTCCCCACCTGTCCCTGGAGAAGAGGGGGGTGCTCCCCGTTGGCCCCAGTCGCAAAAGTTCTTAGCGTTGATTCCACTCGCTACCTCTGGCAGCGCACCAGTTTCCGGACCACCGGCAACTACCCACCGGCAACAACCCGGTCAACGAACTTCAGGAGAACCCGCCATGGCAACGAACGCCGTACTCGAATTCATCCTCGGGCTACTTCGTGACGACGAGGCAGCTGCCAACTACTGCGCCAACCCGACCGCGGCACTCGATGCTGCCGGTCTGTGCGACGTCAGCCCCGCCGACATCGTCGCGGTCGCTCCGCTGGTCGCCGAGTCCGGACTCTTTGCCGGTGGCGGCGCCGACCTGTCCGCGATCGTCAACGCCGGTGCGTCCGCTGCCGGTGCAATCGGCGGCGGTCTCGGACTCGGCGGTGGTCTCGGTGGTGGACTCACCGGTGGTCTCGGTGGTGGCCTCGGCGGCAGCCTGGGTCTCGGCGCCGGTGCAGGAATCGGAGTCGGAGGCGCCCTCGGCGGCCAGTTCGACCTGGTCGGCGACTTCGCAGCAGCCCTCAGCGCTGCGCTTGCCATCGGTGGCGAGATCAGTGCCGAACTCGGCGCAGCCTTCGGCGCGGTGATCGAAGCCGGTCTCGGTTTGGGCGGCGCACTCGATCTCGAAGGAGCTCTCGATCTGGGCGCACAGCTCAGCGCGGCTCTGGGCGGCGCCCTCGGTGTGACCGGCGGTCTGACTGCGGAGCTGGGAGCAGCCCTCGACGCCGCGATCGGCGCAGTCGGCGGACTCGACCTGACGGCAGGGCTCAGCGGAGCTCTCGCACCCATCTTCGCCATCGGTGGTGACCTCGGAGCCGATCTCGGCCTGGCTCTCGGTGGACTCCTCGGCGGCGCAGCAGACCTCAGCGGTCTCCTTGACATCGGCGGCGAACTGGGCGCGAGCCTGACCGGCGCACTGGAATCCGCTCTTGCACTCGGCGGCGGCCTGGATCTCGCCGGCGCTCTGACAGGCGACCTCAGCACGGCATTGTCCGGCGCGCTCTCGGGCGTCCTGGGAGCCGGCGGCACGATCGGCGCCGATCTGGGTGCATCGCTCGGTGGCGTCCTCGGCGCGATCACGGATGTCAGCGTTCTCACCGATATCGCGGGCGGCCTCGATCTCGGTGCTGCCCTGAGTGGCGCCCTCGGCGGAGCACTCGGCGTCGGCGGCGGTGTGGAAACTGCATTGGGCGGCGCACTCGACGCAGCACTGGGTCTCGGCGGCGGACTCGACCTCGACGCCGTACTCGGCGGCGGCGCAGACCTCGGCGCGCAGCTCAGCGCGGCACTCTCCGGCGCCCTCGGTGCCGGCGGAACGGTCGGAGCCGACCTGGGTGGCGCACTCGGTGGACTGCTCGGGGGAGCACTCGACCTCGAAGGTGGTCTCGGCGCAGACCTCGCGGCAGCTCTGGGCGGAGGCGCGAATCTGTCGACGGCCCTCGAGGGTGTTCTCGGTTCGGCACTCGGCGTCGATGCCGGGCTCGCGGGCGGTCTCGGCGGCGCTCTCGACGCAGCGCTGGGCGCAGGCGGACTTACCGGAATCGACCTCGGTGGTGCACTCGGTCTGGGCGGTGAAGCAGGCTTGGCAGCCGGTGTCGCTGCGGCTCTCGACACCGCCCTCGCAGGTGCAGGCGGCTTGGGTGCTGTCGGTTCCGTGGGCACGGACCTGACCGGCGCGCTGGACGGTGCGCTGGGCGCGGGCCTCGGGCTGGGGGGCTCTCTCGACAGCGTTCTCGGTGCCGAAGGTGCACTCGGTGGAGCGCTGGACACGGCACTGAACCTCGGCGGAATCGACACCGGTTCGATCGGTGCCGACTTGCCCTCCGTCGACCTCGGCGCTGTGAACCTCGGCCCGATCTCCGCTGAACTGCCTTCCGTCGACCTCGGAAGCATCGCGGCGGACGGCCTGAACCTCGGCGCTGTGACCGGTGATCTCGGAGCAACTGTGGGCGGTGCTCTGGACGCAACAGCAGGTCTCGACGCAACAGCAGGTCTCGAAGCAGCCACGAACGCTGCGGCCGGCTTGAGCGGATCGCTCGGCGGCGCACTGAACGGCGTCACCGATCTCGGCGGATCGCTCGGCGGGGCTGTCGGAGCAGTCACCGACGTGACCGGTTCGATCGGTGCCGACGCAGCCGCAGCTGCCGGTGGCACAGTCGACGGCGGCGGAACCGTTGGCGGCGGCGGAGTCGCTGACCTGGGCGGATCCCTCGGTGGAGCAGTGAGCGGAGTGTCCGACCTGACGAGTTCGTTGACCGGTGCGCTGAACCCGTGGTCGTCGATCGATGCGACCGATGCTTTCGGTTCGGGTTCCACTTCGGGTCTGAGCGCCGATACCGAACACTCGCTCTTCGCCGAGGATTCGGTTGCAGCACCGGTCGATCACATCGACCCGGTTGCGGTTGTCGATCACCTGCATCCCTGATCTGCTGACGCAGGAACTGAAATCGGTCAAAATGACCTGATGTAACAAATCCGGCCCTGCGCGCGCTATGCGTTCGCAGGGCCGGATATTCGAGTCGGGAAGAATTGCGGGTCAACGTAGCTCATGAGTGATTCAGCGAGTCAGGTAAGCAGTCGGAAGGCGCGCGTCGCGTCGTCGACGGCGTCGTTGCTCGAACGAACAGCCGTCGTGGCGAAGGATTTCGGGCGCACGGATCTGGTGCGCCGACTCGAGAACGCTCAGGTGAGAGTCAACGACCCGCGTATTCGCATCGTGGTGGTCGGACCCCTCAAGCAAGGCAAGAGCCAGTTCGTCAATTCTCTGCTCGGCATCGACGTGTGCTCGGTCGGTGACGACGAGACCACTGCCGTGGCGACGGTAGTTCAGTACGCGGAGACCGCGGTCGCCGAACTGATTCTCGCCGATCCGGGTGCGGCGCCCATTCGGGTGCCCCTCCCGCTCGAGGAACTGATGGGGATCACCCCGGCCACGCCTCGCGCCGAAGGGCGTGAGGTTCTGCGTGTGGAAGTGGGTGTTCCCAGTCCGCTGTTGGCCGACGGTTTGGTTCTGATCGACACTCCCGGTGTCGGCGGTCACGGAAATCCTCATGCTGCAGGAACATTGGGATTGATCACTGCGGCCGATGCAGTGTTGGTGCTGTCGGACTCCAGCCAGGAGTTCACCGAACCGGAGCTGGGATTCATCCGCCAGGTCGTCAATCTGTGTCCTGCGGTAGCCGGGCTGATCAGCAAGACCGATCTGTACCCGCACTGGCGGCAGATCCTCGACGCCGATCGCGGACATCTCCAGCGTGCCGGGTTGGATCTGCCGCTCATTCCGATCTCCTCGGTACTGCGCTCGCACGCGCTGAGGCTGGGGGACAAGGAACTCGAAGCGGAATCCGGATTTCTGGACCTCTATCAGTTCTTGCGGGACAACGTCGTTGCGCGTGCCGAATCGAATACTCGACGCGCAGTTGCGATGGATGTGCGTTCTGCGGCAGCGCATCTGACGTTGGAGATGGGCAGTGAGCTTGCGGCGCTGAAGGATCCGTCGACCGCTCAGGCAGCGGTCGCGGGACTGCAGCGTGCCCGGGCAGCGGCCGAGGAACTGCACAAGAAGACCTCACTGTGGCAGCAGAGCCTCGGTGACGGCATCGCAGACCTCGCCGCCGACATCGATCACGACCTCCGGGACCGGTTGCGCCGGGTGACCCGCCAGGCCGAGGAGACGGTCGACGAAGGCGATCCCGGTAAGGACTGGGACGTCGTGGGGGAGTGGCTCGAACAGGAGATCGCCACCGCGATCGGTGACAACTTCGTGTGGGCGCATGATCGCGCACAGTGGCTGGCAGAAGTTGTGGCGCAGCACTTTGCGGAGACCGGTGACGTCGCGCTCCCGCATCTCGACGTCGCCGACACCGACGGTTTCCTGGAACCGGTCGGTGCATTGGCGGACCTCGAATCCGGCCGAATCGGCATCACTCAGAAAGTCCTGGTCGGCATGCGCGGCTCGTACGGCGGCGTGCTCATGTTCGGCTTGATCACCACGATGATGGGCATGGCTCTGGTCAACCCGATCTCCATCGGCGCCGGGGTTCTGCTGGGCACCAAGGCTTATCGTGAAGACAAGCAGGCTCAGGTGCTCAAGCGTCGCGCTGAGGCGAAAGCGGCCATCCGACGGTTTGCCGACGACGTCAGCTTCCAGGTGGGCAAGGAGTCGAAGGATCGCCTACGCCTGGTGCAGCGGCTGTTGCGTGATCACTTCACCGACATCGCCGAGCAGGCGCTGCGCTCGATCAACGAATCCCTCCGCGCCACTCAGGAAGCCGCGCAGTTGGAGTCGAGTGAACATGCCGCTCGGATCAAGCGTCTGGAGACCGACATGCGCGTCGTCGCGGAGCTCGACGCCGTTGCCGGAACGCTGATCGGCGAAACTCCCGCTCCTGCCTCGGCAAAGGTGACCAACGCATGAATGCCACGACCACCGTGACCGCAGTGGAGTCGGCACACGCCCTGATCGACCACGCCAGACGTGCCTACGCCGATCAGCCGCAGACGCGCGCCCAGTTGGAAGAATGTGCGGCCAGGCTCGACGAGCCACTCCGGGTGGCGCTCGCCGGCTCCCTCAAAGCGGGTAAGTCGACGCTGCTCAATTCGCTTGTCGGACAGGATATAGCGCCTACCGACGCGACGGAATGCACACGCGTCGTCACCTGGTATCGGAACGGGACGACGCCGCAGGTGACCGCGACGGCCGAGAACGGTGCCAAGTTCAACGTGCCGGTGACGCGCCGCGACGGCAGGCTCACGTTCGATCTGGGCGAGTACACCGCAGACTCGGTGGACCGCATCGACGTCGACTGGCCGTCTTCGGCATTGGCTCGTACGACGATCATCGACACACCGGGCACCTCGTCGCTCTCGACCGAGGTCTCGGCCCGCACCTGGGACATGCTCGTTCCCGACGGTGAGGCACCGGGCGCGGATGCAGTGGTCTACCTCCTGCGGGCTCTCAACGCCAGTGACATGCAGTTCCTCGGGAAGATCGCGGATCACGTGGGCGGAGAATCCGGGCCACTCGGAGTGATCGGAGTTCTCTCGCGTGCCGATGAGGTCGGCGCAGGCAGGCTCGACGCGTTGTCTTCGGCGAAGGACGTCGCGGCGCGATTTGCCGAGGAGTTGGAGCGAACCGGCCTGTGCCAGTCGGTGGTTCCGGTGGCAGGTCTGCTCGCGCTCGCTGCTCGGACGATGAGGCAGAGCGAGTTCGCGGCCTTCTCGGCGCTCGCGCAGGTTCCGGCCGAGGATCTGAGCCTTGCGCTCCTCTCCGCGGATCGCTTTGCCAGGCAGGACAGTCCGCTGCCGGTCGATGCGGCCATGCGGGCGCAATTGGCCGATCGGTTCGGGCTCTTCGGAATTCGCCTCGCCGTGACGTCGATCAAGTTGGGGGCCACTGATTCACCGTCCCTGGCGGCCGAATTGTTGGAGCGCAGCGGCCTGGACGAACTGCGTCAGGTGATCGACGTTCAATTCGGGCAGCGGGCAGATCAGCTCAAATCGCACACGGCGCTGGTGACGCTGGGAAGAATCCTCGAAGCCGATCCGAGCGAGGAAGGCGATCAGATCGCGGCGGAGGCGCAACGGTTGCTTGCCGATGTTCACGGCTTTCACGAACTTCGCCTGCTCGGGCGTCTTCGTTCGGTACACACGGATCTGCCACCCGACGACCTGGCACAACTGCAAAGACTGATCGGCGGCTACGGAATCCGGGCAAGTGACCGGTTGGGCTGCGAACCGGAAGAATCGCCGGAGGTGCAGCGTGCGCGGGCCACGGCGGCTGTCCGCAGATGGCGCGAGTTGTCCAGACATCCGCTCTTCGACAGGTTCACCTCGCGCGCCTGCCTGGTCGCCGCCCGCAGCGCCGAGGGCGTCCTGGCTGAAATTGTGCCCGAATAGGGACCCGTTCACTATGCGAGCGCCGGACGAGGGTTCTATCTTGAGTTCGGGATGATCCGGACATAACTCCCAGGTTCGGGTCCCACCTCGATGGGAGCACGCGCATGGCGAGTGACATCAAGTCCGCTTCACCGGATCGAGCCACCCTCGTCCTGGGGACGCTCATCCTGGTCGCTGCGGTCGCGAACCTCAATCTCTCGGTCGCGAATGTCGCTTTGCCCGATATCGGGCGGGCTTTCGACGCCAGTCAGACGCAACTGAACCTGATCGCGGTCGGCTACTCGCTGGGCCTGGCCGGAACGGTGCTCTACCTGGGGGCCTTGGGAGACCGATACGGCCGCAAGATGTTGCTGGTCACCGGCATGGCGCTGTCCATTCCGGCGTCGATCGTGGCGGGATTCGCCGGGAACTTCGAAGTGCTGTTCCTCGCTCGGATAGTCGGAGGCGTCTCGGCAGGTCTGGCGTTCCCGACCACGCTGGCAATCATCACGGCGTTGTGGGCCGGACCGGCACGAACCAAGGCGATTGCCATGTGGTCGGCAATCGGTGGCGCGATTTCAGCACTCGGTCCGATCGTCTCGGGGGCGCTGCTCGAGCAGTTTCACTGGGGTTCGGTCTTCTTCGTCACCCTTCCCTTGGCCCTTGTGGCACTGATCTGTTCCCTGGTGTTGGTTCCCGCTCACGTCAACGAGACGACCGAGCGAGTCGATCACCTCGGCGGCATAGTGTCGATCGTCTTCATCGGGGCGCTGGTATTGTCCATCAACTTTGCGCCGGTGAAGGGTTCGGGCACGTTGGCTCTGGTGCTCGGGGCGATAGCAGTTGTCGCGGGTATCGGGTTCTTCCTGCAACAGCGACGCGCGGTCAATCCGCTGTTCGATCTTCACGTAGCTGCGCGCCCGACCTTCTGGGTCGCGGCGGTGGGTGGGTTGGTCGTGTTCGGTTCGCTCATGGGCGCGATGTTCATCGGCCAGCAGTTCCTGCAGAACGTCCTCGGGTACTCGACGCTGGCAGCCGGTGCGGCGATCATTCCGGCTGCGCTGGCGATGGTGATCGTTGCGCCGCGCTCGGCGACCATGATCGAAAGGTACGGCGCCCGCGTCACGCTGCTCGCCGGCTACCTGTTCGTGGTTCTCGGGTTGTTCGTCGCGCTGTTCCTGTGGAACGAAAGCACACAGTATTGGCAGGTCGCGCTGGCCTATGCGCTTGTCGGCATCGGCGTCGGTCTGGCCGGCACACCGGCATCGCGTTCGCTGACCGGATCCGTTCCCGTGCACCGCGCTGGTATGGCGTCGGGAACCTCGGACCTGCAACGCGACCTGGGCGGCGCCATCATGCAGTCGATTCTCGGCGGAATACTCACGGCCGGGTACGCAAAATCGTTGGGAAATGCGATCTCGTCCTCGCCGAACGCATCCGAAGTGACTCCCGAAACTCAGGCCGCGCTCACCAAATCCTTCTCCAGCGCCGAAGTTCTGGCGGATCGCTACCCGCAATACGCGGAGCAAATCATGACCGCCGCCAAAAACGCCTTCCTGGACGGGGATACAAACGCCTACATCGCGGCGATCATCATCGTGTGTGCCGGTGCCGCGGTGGTGACGTTCTTCTATCCGCGTCGCGAGCGCGAACGAGTCCTGCTGGCGCAGTACGCGGCGGAATCCGATCTAGCCGCGGAGAAGAGTTGAGCGCGCTCTGGTAGTGATGAGGGATGCCACAGCTACTTCTCATCGATTCGTCCGCCGAACTCCACCACTCGACCTCACGTGATCTGACCGCACTGTTCGCTCAGCAGTGGTCGAAGAACAGCCCGGATCACACGACGGTGACGTTGGACCTGCACCGGGATCCCTTGCCGCACCTCGCGGACGCGGCCCTGCACTATGCACCACGCTTGCGAGTCGAGGGCGAGATTCCGGATCCCGCAGCGGAAGCACTCCAGGCTCGGGTCATCGAGCAACTTACCGCTGCAGACGTCGTCGTGATCGGTGCGCCGATGTACAACTGGTCGATCCCGTCCACGTTGAAGGCGTGGATCGACTACGTACACGTCCTGGGGACTACGGTGCCTTTCGACACGCGTACTCAGCCTCTGGCAGCTAAGCCGGTGGTGATCGTCTCCAGCCGCGGAAACACCTATGCGCCGGGCTCGGGAAACGAGGCCAACGATCACACCGTCCCGCCACTCGTTCAGGTGCTCGGGGTGTCGATGGGAATGGATGTCTCCGTCATCACCGCGGAACTGACTTTGGCGCAACGTATTCCGGCGATGGCACCTCTGATCGAGCAGGGTGACGCGAGCCTGCGTGCTGCCCGGGAGTCGTTGACCGAGCTGGCCCGTACCTTGGGGGCCTGATCAAGAAGTTCGACCGGGTTCAGGTGAGAGACGAGATCATCGACGCCACGTCTGACGGTTCTACGTCGTAACCGGGGAAATAGCAGCACACTTCGTCGGCATGTTCGCCGAACCGCCGCCGAATCTCGGTGGCGCACTCTTCGGGAGTGCCGACGACGGCGAGTGTGGTCAGCATCGGATCGGTGATCAGCGACGCCATCTCGGTGTAGCCACCTCGCTTCGACAGGGCATTGAGTTCCGGTTGGACCTCGCCCCACCCTTCGACGTCGAGCACCGGACGGTATGCGGGCGTCGAACCGTAGAACGAGAGCAGGGCTCGGACGCCTCTGGCGGCCGCGGCAAGTTGATCGTCGCCGCGGCCGACGCCGACGATGACTTGCGGGATGATCGTGAATTCGTCTCGGGTGCGGCCGGATTCGCGAAGACCGGCATCGACGGCCGGAAGTGTTCGTTCGAGGAAATGACGTTGCGTGTGGAACGGCATGACCAGTAGTCCGTCGGCCACCTCGGCAGCCGTCCTGGTCATCACCGGTCCGAGCGCACCCATCAGGATGGGCGGCGGCCCATAGGGGTTGGGGCCGGGATCGAACGTCGGAGGCATCAACGTGTGGGTGAAGAACTCGCCGCGGAAGTTCAGCGTCGAGGTGTTCTCCCACGCAGTGAAGATCGCCTTGACCGCTGCGACCGTCTCCTTCATGCGGGCCGCCGGACGCGACCACGTTGCGCTGTAGCGTTTTTCGATGTGCGGTTTGATCTGCGATCCGAGACCCAGTCGAAAGTGGCCGCGACTGAGCAACTGCAGGTCGTTGGCCGAATGCGCCAGATGCATGGGACTGCGGGGGAATGCGATGGCGACGTTGGTCATCAGGTCGAGGTCGACGGCCGATGCTGCTTCGACGAGCGGGAAGAACACGTCGTGTGGTCCCTCGAACGTGAACAGGCCACCGGCGCCGGTCTCCGCGAGTTCACGGCTACGAGCAGCGCCCGCGCCCGGCGCGGAGTCCAGTTGTACGTGAACCTTCATCGGCGTCCCCGCAGCCAGGTGCTGACACCGGGAGCGAACGGAGCGATCGCCGCCACCGCGACCAGGGCGCAGTAGAGAATCGGGCCCCATCTCAGAACTCCGGCGCCGATGTCTGCTGCGCCGTCGACCAGAGACATGAAGCCGAGTCCGGCCGCGATGCTCACGACTCCCACGATCGCCGTCATCACCCGCCCGGCGTTCTTGCGTGCGCGGAGGAGTTGAAGGCTCATGAGTGCGAGCAGGACCAGGACGAGAGCGCCGCCGCCGCTGCCCGCGAGTACGACGGTCACGGCATCGGAGATGTCGGTGGACGAGTATCCGGGATTGTCGCGCGCAGTCGATTCTTCGAGAGCCGACCGGACGTCGTCGAGGCTGGTGACTACCACTCCGGCGATTCCGGCCAGGACGACGAACGAGCCGATCCAGGCAGAGGTAGACAATGTCACGGCTTTGGGTGTCTCGTCGCTCGCTGCAGGTCGGAGCGGCCGAACCGAGACGTCGGGTCGCTCGGGTGCCGGGCGTGGAGGTGACGGGCGAGGAGGTCGCGCGGGAGAATTGTCGGGATCGGTCACCGGCCGATCGTAGCCATTCGGAGAGATACGGAAGTGATGTGGCGCACTTTTCCGGCTTTTCGGGGAAGGCGGGAACAAATCTACGTGGGCTGTAGTTGACCATTTCGACAAGCTTGAGCGCCCTCGGCTCAACTTCAAGTTGACTCCCGGCCACGGTCGGAGGCAAACTTGAGCGGAGGACGCTCACCAAGCGAAAAACTCGCGGTCATGTTCGAGATCAACCACTCGGGCAGAGAACCGCAGAACGAAAGGTAGGAACACTATGGCTCGTGCAGTCGGTATCGATCTCGGTACGACCAACTCGGTAGTTGCAGTGCTGGAGGGCGGCGAGCCCGTAGTGGTCGCCAACGCCGAAGGCTCACGTACCACCCCCTCGGTGGTCGCATTTGCCAAGAACGGCGAGGTTCTCGTCGGTCAGCCCGCGAAGAACCAGGCAGTCACGAACGTCGACCGCACCCTCCGCTCCGTCAAGCGCCACATCGGCACTGACTGGAACGTGGAAATCGACGGCAAGAAGTACACGCCGCAGGAAATCAGCGCCCGCACGCTCATGAAGCTCAAGCGTGACGCGGAGGCTTACCTCGGCGAAGACATCACCGACGCCGTCATCACCGTCCCCGCGTACTTCGAGGACGCACAGCGTCAGGCAACCAAGGAAGCCGGCCAGATCGCCGGCCTCAACGTCCTTCGTATCGTCAACGAGCCCACCGCGGCTGCACTGGCATACGGACTCGACAAGGGTGACACCGAGCAGACCATTCTGGTCTTCGACCTCGGTGGCGGCACCTTCGACGTCTCCCTGCTCGAAATCGGCGACGGTGTCGTCGAGGTTCGCGCAACCTCCGGTGACAACCACCTCGGTGGCGACGACTGGGACGAGCGCGTCGTCGCTTGGCTGGTCGACAAGTTCAAGGCTCAGAACGGCATCGATCTGACCAAGGACAAGATGGCCCTGCAGCGTCTGCGTGAGGCTGCGGAGAAGGCGAAGATCGAGCTCTCCAGCTCGCAGAGCACCTCCATCAACCTCCCGTACATCACGGTCGACGCGGACAAGAACCCGCTCTTCCTGGACGAGCAGCTCACCCGCAGCGAGTTCCAGAAGATCACCTCGGACCTGCTCGATCGCACTCGTGCGCCGTTCCAGGCAGTGATCAAGGACAGCGGAATCGCCGTCAAGGACATCGACCATGTCGTGCTCGTCGGTGGCTCCACCCGTATGCCGGCCGTCTCCGATCTGGTTCGTGAACTGACCGGTGGCCGTGAGCCCAACAAGGGCGTCAACCCGGACGAGGTCGTCGCCGTCGGCGCCGCACTCCAGGCCGGTGTGCTCAAGGGTGAGGTCAAGGACGTTCTGCTCCTCGACGTCACGCCGCTTTCCCTCGGCATCGAAACCAAGGGTGGCGTGATGACCAAGCTCATCGAGCGCAACACCACGATCCCCACGAAGCGTTCCGAGACCTTCACCACCGCTGACGACAACCAGCCTTCGGTGCAGATCCAGGTCTTCCAGGGTGAGCGCGAAATCGCTTCGCACAACAAGCTGCTCGGCTCCTTCGAGCTCACCGATCTGCCGCCCGCCCCGCGTGGCGTTCCGCAGATCGAGGTCACCTTCGACATCGACGCCAACGGCATCGTGCACGTGACGGCGAAGGACAAGGGCACCGGCAAGGAAAACACGATCAAGATCCAGGACGGCTCCGGTCTGTCCAAGGAAGAGATCGAGCGCATGGTCAAGGATGCCGAGGCTCACGCCGAGGAAGACAAGGCCCGTCGCGAAGAGGCAGAGGTTCGCAACCAGGCCGAGTCGCTGGTCCACCAGACGGAGAAGTTCGTCAAGGAGCAGCGTGAAGGTGAGAACGCGGGCAAGGTCTCCGAGGAGATCCTGACCAAGGTCGAGGCAGCGGTCAAGGACGTCAACGACGCCCTGGCAGGCACCGACATCGCTGCAGTGAAGACCGCAGTGGAGAAGCTGGGCACCGAGTCGCAGGCTCTGGGCCAGGCCATCTACGAGGCTTCCGCTGCAAACGAGGCCGGAAACACCGACGGCGCAGGCAATGACGACGACGTCGTCGACGCCGAGGTTGTCGACGAGCCCACCGACTCGGACAAGAAGTGACCTCGGACAACCCCGAGAACAACCCGGTCGACCCCGAGACCGGTGCACAGGGAGAGGCGGCGGGGGAATCCCTGCCGCCGCTCGACTCGGAAGACACAGGGGTAGTTCAGGAAGCAGAGTCGATCGTGGAGGAAGCATCCGCCACCGATCAGCTCGCCGAACGGACTGCGGATCTGCAGCGACTTCAGGCGGAGTTCACCAACTACCGTCGTCGCGTCGAGCGTGACAAGCAGGTCATCAAGGAAACCGCGCGGGCTTCGGTCATCACCGAGCTCATCGGAATTCTCGACGACCTGGATCGCGCTCGGGCACACGGTGACCTCGAATCGGGTCCACTGCGTGCACTCGCAGACAAACTCAACACGACTCTGACGGGTCTGGGTTTGACCGACTTCGGTAGCGAGGGTGACGATTTCGATCCCGCACTCCACGAAGCGGTGCAACATGAAGGCGAAGGCCACGACCCGGTACTCGGGACGGTCATGCGCAAGGGATACAAGCTCGGCGACCGGGTCCTTCGGACCGCAATGGTGGCCGTGACGGACCGGGTAGGCGACAAGCCTGCAGACGGTTCGGAACAAGAAGCGAAGTAAGAGTGAGAGGAGGAGACGCCCAGTGAGTCAACGGGAGTGGATCGAGAAGGACTTCTACAAGGAGCTGGGCGTCTCGTCCACCGCGACGGCCGACGAAATCAAGAAGGCGTATCGCAAGCTGGCTCGGGATCTTCATCCCGACGCCAACCCTGACGATGCGAAGGCCGAAGAGCGTTTCAAGTCCGTCAGTGAAGCTCATGCCGTTCTGTCTGATCCGGACAAGCGCAAGGAGTACGACGAGGCTCGGCGCCTCTTTGCCAGCGGCGGCTTCGGCCCCCGCGCGCAGGGCGGCGGCGGATTCAACCCCGGCGCTGGTGGTTTCGACATCAACGACCTGTTCGGCGGCGGGGCCGGTGGGCAGGACTCGGGTCTCGGAGACATCTTCGGCGGATTGTTCAACCGCGGGGGAGCGGGCCAGCGAACAGCTGCGCCCAACCGCCCGCGTCGAGGCAAGGATCTCGAGACCGAGACGACGCTCGCCTTTCGTGAAGCAGCGCTCGGTGTCACCGTCCCTCTTCGTCTGACCAGCCCTACGTCGTGCACCACGTGTCACGGCAGCGGCGCAAAGCCAGGCACCAGCCCGCGAGTGTGCCCACATTGCAACGGAACCGGCGTGGTCAGCCGGAACCAGGGCGCCTTCGGATTCAGTGAGCCGTGTGACGATTGCCGGGGAACCGGCTCGATCATCGACTCGCCGTGTGAAGACTGCCACGGTAGCGGAGTCACCAATCGCACACGGACCATCACGGTTCGCGTGCCTGCCGGTGTGAGCGACGGTCAGAAGATCAGACTCAAGGGCAAGGGCGAAGCGGGACTCCGCGGCGCTCCGGCCGGCGACCTGTTCGTCAACATCCGCGTCAAGCCGGACAGTGTCTTCGGACGCAACGGCGACGACCTGACACTGACGGTTCCGGTGAGCTACGGCGAGCTGGTGCTGGGAACGACACTGTCCGTGCCGACTTTGGAAGGCCGTGTCGGAGTGAAGGTTCCGGCTGGAACGGTGGACGGACGCATTCTGCGAGTTCGCGGACGCGGTATCCCCAAGCGGCCGGACGGTGCCGGTGACCTTCTGGTCACGGTCAAGGTATCCGTTCCGCAGAAGTTGGACGACCCGGCGATCGAAGCGCTGAAAACCTATCTCGAAGCCGAGAAGGCGAGCGGGTTCGATCCACGGGCCGGGTGGGCCGGTGCATGATGACAGAGCGACCGCAGAATCAATGGGATGCGACGGTCGATCCTGACGCTCAGATCTTCGTGATCTCGGTGGCAGCCGAGTTGGCCGGAATGCACGCGCAGACTTTGCGTAACTACGACCGACTCGGGTTGGTCACCCCGCATCGAACCACCGGTGGCGGACGACGCTACTCCCCGCGCGATGTTGCGCTTCTTCGTGAAGTACAACGGCTTTCGCAGGACGAGGGAGTCAACCTTGCCGGAATCAAACGAATCATCGAACTGACCAACCAGGTCGAGGCTCTGCAGCATCGCGTCCGCGAATTGGCCGAGGAGATCGCGAAAGTCCATGCGGGCTATCGCCGGGATCTCGTGCCGATTCCGCGCAACAACGCGTTGGTGGTCTGGAAGCCCCGCAACCAGCGATAGTCGGACCTTTACACAAACGGCTCCACGCCCTGTCGGATTCATTTCGTCGAATCCGCCAGGGCGTGGAGCCGTTTCGGCGTTTCCACCCAGCGGGAAGAGATCTGTCGACGCCGCCTCAATGTGCATAGCGTCCGCTTCCATGACTCCACTTTTCAGCGTTTGACGTTATCCAGATCACATTCTATGCTCCATCCCAAGCAACTGCTTGCTAGATCATCAAGCGGGTGCTTGGTTGGCTGGTGCTCGAAATCAGGCACGTCCACCGGCCGATCATTCTTTCGTCAGGTATTCGCCTGACGTTCGGTGCATACATGTGTTCTAGGAGTGCAGACATGAATCGTCGGCCCATTCTTGTTGCGGCAGTTGCCGTGACGGCTCTGGCTCTTGCAGGGTGCAGTGGTTCTTCGGAGTCCGACGGAGGTGCGGACTCGCCCTACCGTGTGCTGCTGACCGGCGGGATCAGTGCACAGGGAGTCCTCGCGGCTAATTCGCAGACCTCGCTGCTCGCCACCAAGGCGGGCGTTCAGGTCCAGAACGAAGCCGGGGGGATCGGTGGCCGTCAGATCGAGCTCACTACGGTGGACGACGCGGGTGACGCAACCATCGCCGTCACCAAGCTGCGCGAAGCCATCAATTCGGGGAACAAGCCTGACCTCTACCTGAACTCGGGTCCGTCGTCGATCGCGGCTGCGGTTCTGCCGATCCTCAAGCAGAACAACATTCTCTCGATGAGCATGGCTCCCTCTCCCGATTCGACGGACCCCTCGAAGTTCCCGCTCAACTTCGATCTGGCTCCGGGTGCGACCGATACCGCTCGCGGAATTTCCGAGTACGCGAAGTCCAAGGGTTACAGCAGCGTCGGAGTCTTGCACGGCAGCACCGCTTACGGTGAGCTGTTCGGCGAAGAAATGACCAGTGCTTTGCAATCCGCAGGTCTGAAGGCCGCCGGTAACGAGGAGTACGACGCCGCCGCTTTGGACATGACGGCGCAGTTGCAGTCGCTCAAGAATTCGGGCGCCGCGGCAATCGCCTTGGATGCGTACGGCGCTCCTCTCGGATACGTGTTGCAAAGCCTCGAGCGACTCGGCTGGGACGTGCCGCTGGTCGGAAACACCTCGGTGTCTGCCACCAACCTCATCGCCAATGATCCGCCCGCCGGTGTGCTCGGCACCCCGCAGGTGAAGAACCTGGTGACGCAGGTGTTCAGCAGCACGGTGTTCGATCCGAACAACGCACTCGTCAACACGATGGTGGACACGATGGCTTCGCTGGGCTCCATCCCGTCGACGCTGATCCTCGCGGACAACTACGACGCATTCCCCCTCGTCGCGGCGGCAGCGGAGAAGGTCGGCAGTTCGACCGATCCGAAGAAGCTCGCCGAAGCACTGGAAACCACTGAGGTCCAGGAGAATGCCAAGACCGCATTCCTCTCGCGCTACAACTTCAGCTCCGACAACCACGGCCCGAACCCGGACACCAGCGAGCTGAAGTTCATCAGCCCGACGAAGATCCTCAACGGTCAGTTCGGAAACCCGGCTGCGTCATGACCATTCTGTGGTCCGGATTGGCGCTCGGCGCGGTTTACGTGCTGGTTGCCATCGGGTACAACATCGTTTTCGTTTCCTCCAACACATTCAACTTCGCTCAAGCTCAGCTGATGATGGTGGGCACCTTTGTCGCCTACACGGGTCTGGTGACCCTGAAACTCCCCGTTCTCGTGGTGGCCGTCATGGCTACCGTGACCGTGATGCTCCTCGCCTCGGTCGAGGAGATCGTCGCGATCAGACCGGTGGCCGATCACCAGAACCAGTTGGTCACGACGTTGGGTGTCGCAACTCTGCTCAACGGCGCCACTCAATTGATCTGGGGTAGTGAACCTCTCACGGTTCCGTTCTTCGGATCGAACGAACCGATCACCCTGCTCGGCGGCCGTACCTACCCGGTCGAGATCGCTCTGCTGGTTGCGGCGATCGCACTGGTCGTCGGGTTGAGTTACGTCTCGAAGAAAACGATGACGGGTCTGGCTCTGATCGGCATCTCCGAGGATCGTGAAGCGGCGATGCTGCGAGGAGTCAACGTACGACGGTTGGCACTGGGAGCGTTTGCCTTCTCGGGTGCCTTGGCCGGTGTCCTCGGACTCTTCGTCGGCCCCAAGACGTTTGCAGTTGCGACGTTGGGTGCAGCGTTGGCCCTCAAGGGATTCGTGGCGTTGGCGATCGGCGGGTTCGGCTCTCTGCCTGGCGCTTTGATCGGCGGTCTGACCGTCGGCCTGGTGGAATCGTTCACCGCCCTGTGGGCGGGAAGTCAGTACAGCAATATCGCCGTCTTCACGGTGCTGATCGTCATCTTGATGGTCAAACCGGCTGGACTGTTCGGCAATGTCCGAGAACGGGTGGTGTGAGATGGTAAGTGCGTGGCGGACTTTCCGTTCCCTACCGAGCTGGATCATCCCACTCGTCCTGGCCGTGGTGATCCTGCTGCTGCCCGTGATGGGACTCGACCTGTCGACATCACGTCAGATTCAATTGGCCTGCATCCTGGCACTTGTGGTCAGTGGCCTGAACTTGAGCCTCGGCTTTGCCGGTGAACTGGCACTCGGCCAGGCAGCGATGTACGCGGCCGGTGCCTACACCGCGGGTCTGATGTCCCAGGCAGGTCACACCGACATTCTGCTTCAGCTTGCTGCCTCCGGAGCAGTGGCACTGGCGGTCGGAATCCTGACCGGTGTTCCCGGTCTGCGCCTGGGCAACTGGTCCCTGGCGATGACGTCGTTCTTCCTGGTTCTGCTGGTACCGGACGTACTGGCGATCTTCGGTGGCAAGACCGGCGGCCGAAACGGCCTCACCGGTATGGAGCCGCCGACGTTCTTCGGTTCCGAACTCGACACCCAGCAGTACTACATGGTGGTCGTCGTCGTGACCGTGCTCTGGTTCGCGGTGATGCGTAACCTGGTGGTCTCGCGGCACGGCATCGCGTTCCGCACGCTCAAGCAGTCGCCGGTTCTGGCGTCGTCGCAGGGTGTATCGGTGTTCCGGATGAAGCTGCTCGGTTATGCCATCGGTGCGTTCCCCGCCGGTCTGGCGGGTGCGCTGTTCGCCAACACCGACCTGTTCATCTCGCCGGAAGCCTTCGGGTTCACCTTTGCCACAGCAGTTCTGGCGGCGTCGATCCTCGGCGGTGCGGCAAGTGTGTACGGCGCCGTGGTCGGTGCCGCGATCATGCAGCTCGGTCCCAACCAGTCGACGGCGTTCCAGGAGTATTCGCTGATCTTCTACGGCGGCTTCCTGATCATCGGCGGTGTGCTTCTCTCCGGGGGTTTGACCAAGGTCGGGCGAGCGATCGTCTCGAAACTCGATCGCAAGGCCGGCCTGGGCGTAGTCACTGCAAAGGAAAACAGCGGTGGGACACCGGAACTGGCGCCGATCAACGGAGCACGGTTGGTGGTCGACGGAGTGTCCAAAGCGTTCGGTGGCAACCAGGCGCTCAATGCGGCAACCCTGACCGCAGAGGCCGGTAAGGTCACCGCGTTGATCGGGCCCAACGGTTCGGGTAAGACGACCATGCTCAACATGATCTGCGGCTTCTACACCGCAGATGCGGGCGTGATCACGATCGGTGACACGGTGGTCTCGCAGTCGTCGCCGCACAAGGTGGCGCGCGTGGGTGTGGCGCGCACGTTCCAAACTCCGACGATTCCGGAAAACATCACGGTTCTGGAAGCTGTTGCATCCGGACGTTATTCGGTGCACCGAGCGTCGATGGCGTCGGCTGTGCTTCGCCTGCCCAGCTTCCGCAGGATCGCGAAGGCCGACATCGTCGAGGCCGAGCGTGTCCTCGAACTCGTGGGGATGTCGCACTTGCGCAACGAGATCGCGACGTCGCTGCCCCTGGGGATGCGTCGCATGCTCGAGGTTGCTCGCGCCGTCATCGCCGAACCGAGGGTCGTCCTCTTCGACGAGGTGGCATCCGGACTCGACGAGGACGAACTCGAACGCCTGGCAGATCTGATCCGGGTACTGCGAGATGCCGGGGCGACAGTGGTGTTGGTGGAGCACAACTTCCGCCTCGTCCTCTCGCTGGCCGACGAGATAGTCGTGCTGGCGCAAGGGCAGGTGATCGCCACCGGCGATGCGGCAACCATCGAACATCACCCACGCGTCTTGAGCGAGTACCTCGGAGTCAAGTCCGGTGACGAAGAAGCACTTCTCGAAGAAATCGGCGCGGTAGACCATCAGACCAGTGAGGTGAAGTGATGGAACCGATTCTGAAGGTCCGAAACTTGCAGACCGGGTACGGCGATCTGCGCGTCGTCTGGGATGTCTCGTTCGACGTCTATCCCGGTCAGGTGACCGCCCTGCTCGGACGCAACGGCGCAGGCAAGACGAGCACGCTCCGTGCCCTGTCCGGCCTCAACAAGGTGGCCTCCGGAACCGTCGAGATGGACGGCGCCGACATCACCGGAGTCCCCGCGCACAAACGGGTACGACAGGGGATGGCGTACGTGCAGGAGGGCAAGCGGGTCTTCCACAAGCAGACCGTCGAGCAGAACCTCCTGCTGGGCGGGTACACCCGCAAGGCAAAGCGCGGCGAGCTTATGGAATCCGTCGAATTTTTGTACGAGATGTTCCCGATCCTGGGGGAGAAGCGTTCGCTTCCCGCCGGTTCCATGTCGGGCGGTCAGCAGCAGATGCTCGCGATCGGCGCAGCGCTGATGGCGCAGCCTAGGTTGCTCCTTCTCGACGAACCTTCGGGCGGTCTCGCTCCCGTGATCGTCGGTGAGGTGATGGACCGCGTCCAACAACTCAAGGAAACCGGCCTGGCTGTTCTACTGGTCGAGCAGGCAGTCGAGGCCGCGATGAGCGTCGCCGATCATGTCACGGTCCTCGACATCGGCAAGGTGGTTCTCGACGCCGATGCCAAGGACATCGACGACCTGGCAGTGCTCAAGGATGCGTACTTCGGACGCGTCTGAACGGCAATGACGACTTCAGCCCGGCCTCCTCGGCCGGGCTGAAGCCGTTTCCCGCTCCGTGGCACGGGCCCTAGCCGGCTCGGGGCCATCGATCTACCGTCCTGCAAACAACTCCCGCGAGAGGCAAACTCGATGACCACTGCTCCCGACGTGCTCGCCCCGGCGAAGCTCGGCCCGGTGACCCTTCGAAATCGAATCATCAAGTCCGCGACATTCGAAGGCGAAACTCCCGACGCCCTGGTCACCGACGAGCTGATCGAGTTCCATCGTCGCCCAGCCGCCGGCGGAGTCGGGATGTCCACCGTCGCGTATTGCGCCGTCGCACCGGAAGGGCGCACCGAATACGGCCAGCTCTGGATGCGGCCCGATGCCCTCCCCGGGCTTCGGCGGCTCACCGATGCCATTCACGCCGAAGGTGCTGCTGCGTCGGCGCAGCTCGGCCATGCCGGTCCCGTGGCGAATCAGAAGTCGACCGGACTGCCCGCGCTGGCACCGTCGAGTTCGTTCAATCCGTTGAGCATGAGGATGATTCGCACTGCCACGACAGCGGACATCACCAGAATTGCGGCGGCGCACGGGAGCGCTGCGCGACTTGCCGTCGAGGCAGGATTCGACGCCGTCGAGATCCACTTCGGTCACAACTATTTCGCGAGCTCGTTCCTGAGCCCGAAACTCAACCGTCGTAAGGACTCCTACGGCGGATCGCTGGAGAACCGGGCTCGCGTCGTACTCGAAACTGCACGCAGTGTGCGCGATGCCGTCGGTGACAAGATCGCGATCTTGGCCAAGCTGAACATGGACGACGGTGTGCCAGGCGGATTCTGGGTGGACGAAGCAATCCAGGTGGCGCAGTGGCTCGAAGCATCCGGAAGCGTCGACGCGCTCGAGTTGACGATGGGCAGTTCACTGCTCAACCCGATGTACCTGTTCAAGGGCGATGCGCCGATCCGCGAGTTCGCCGCCGCGATGCCGCAACCTGTTCGACTCGGTGTGCAGTTGGTGGGGAAGAGCATGTTGCATACCTATCCGTACAAGCCGTTGTTCATGCTGGAAGAGGCTCGGCAGATTCGTGCTGCGGTGAAGTTGCCGCTCGTGCTGCTCGGGGGTGTCACGGACAAAGCGGGCATGGATACCGCAATGGCGGAAGGGTTCGAGTTCGTCGCCATGGCACGGGCGCTGCTCAGAGAACCGGATCTGATCAATCGGATCGCGGCCGAATCCGATACCCAATCACTGTGCATCCACTGCAACAAGTGCATGCCCACGATCTTCAGTGGCGCCCGCTGCGTGTTGGTCGAACGCGTCTGAGCTGGTCAGCGCACACCACGTCCCGACATCCATGCGGATACCGGGTCGTGGGCCGTAGCGGATCAAGTTCGTGGTTGCATCAACGCTTGGTTCAGTTCTGCGTGAAGACGTCGTAGGAGGCGTTCATCGTGGGGTAGCCGGTGGCCATGTAGTCGGTGAGGATGACGTGCGTCGGGTCGCCGATGATGCGAGTCCCGTCGAGGGTGGGGTTGCCGACGTAGTTGTTGGCAGCCATGACCGTCTGGACGCCGTCGGCGACGTTGTAGGTGACGTCGACACCGATACCGCGGGGATCGCTGCTGTAGGCGGTGACGATCTCGGTGGTGTGCGGGGCCAGGTAGGAGCGGGGGCCGTTGATCCACTGTCCGTAGGGGTTGGACGCGCTGTCCAGCAGCATCGGGTTGTCGGTGTTGTTGGTGATGGTCATGGCAACCGTCGGGCCGTCGGTGGGCATGGTGCCGGCGTTGGCGATCGCTGCGGTTCCCAGTGCGGTTCCGCCGACAGCGAGGGCGATTGCGGTGACTGCTACGAAGCGAGTGGTGTTGGTACGCATGATGTCTGCTCCTGGGATGGTGTGTGGTTGCCGTTCTCGGCGATGAATCAATCTTGTCGCGAAGGAGTGCTGCTGTATGTCCGCCGACGGGGCCGTGGCGGGGTTGAATCTCATGTCCCCCGATCGGGGGAGGCGTAAGTGCTCGCATTGCTGGTACGGGCGTGAGAAAGTGAGCAATGCGCGAAGGCACGAAGCCGCTGGCCGGCAAGGTTTCCGTGGTGGTCGGCGACGACCACCCACTGTTCCGTGAGGGCGTGGTTCGGGCTCTGACCGGCAGTGACAGCATCGACGTCCTGGGCGAGGCCGACGACGGCGCAGCAGCGCTCGCAATGATCCGCGAACTACGCCCGCAGGTCGCGCTGCTCGACTTCCGGATGCCGCACCTGGATGGAACTCAGGTCGCCGCCGCAGTCGTTCGAGACGAGCTTCCGACGCGTGTGCTTCTGCTCAGCGCTCACGACGAATCGTCTGTCGTGTACCAGGCCCTGCAAGCCGGTGCTGCCGGATTCCTGCCGAAGGAATCCACTCGCGCCGAGATCGTGAGTGCCGTGCTCGACTGTGCTGCGGGACGAGATGTGTTGCCGCCCAGTATCGCCGCCGGATTGGTACGAGAGGTTCGGCGTCGTAGTGAACCGTCCGGTCCGACGCTCAGCGCGCGCGAACGTGAGGTTCTCGGATTGATCGCGCAGGGCGCCAGCATCCCGGCCATTGCCTCACAACTCTTTCTTGCGCCCTCCACCGTCAAAACCCACGTGCAGCGCCTCTACGAGAAACTCGGAGTCAACGATCGAGGCGCCGCCGTCGCCGCTGCAATGCGGCAGGGATTGTTGGAGTGAGCAAGCGTCACCGAAGCACGTACGTGACGTTCATGGCCGGGTAACCCGAGGTCATCGTCACCGTGACGTCGTGGCTGTCGGGGGCGTACGTACCGCCGGCATCCGCCCTGGTCTTCGAGTTGGTGGCACTGAAGACAAACACTCCACCGTCGTCGGAGCGGTACGTGAGCACGATGGGGAAGTCGTTCTGGTTCTTGCTCGTGGCCACAACGTTCACGTTCATGTTGGGGAGGATGTAGTCCGCCGGCGGGACGACCCAGTCGCCGTTCGGATTGGACGCGTGGACCAGATACAGGGCCCCGCGACCCGAATTGCTGATCATCGCCGTCGTGACGGATGTGTCGGTCATCGACTTCACCGTGTTCGCACCGGCGGAGCGGGCAACCAGAGCTGCCATGCTGAGGCCGGAGAAGGAAAGTGCTTCAGGTCGAATTGTGTTGGTGCTCATCATGTTCTCCTCGATTTGTCGGTCTCGGTGACCGTGTGTTTCTGTGATGAGACAACTATGGCCCCGAAATCCCTTCGGGTCTGTCCACCTACGGGTCCGAGTGCTGGACGACATCGCTGTCCCCCGATCGGTGGACACAGCGCTCTCCGCCCACCCAGTGTCATGGGGTGGAGGCTTCGCCCACCCAGTGTCATGGGGTGGAGGCTTCGCCCACCCAGCGTCATGGGGTGGAGGCTCCGCCCACCCAGCGGGAGAACCTGTTCCTCTACCATTCAACCCACTCGTAGCGTGGCCACCATGACCGATCCTGACTTCTCCACCGCACCACTCGACGTCGTAGTCATCGGCGCCGGCGTCGCCGGCATGTACGCCATGCACCGACTTCGCGAGCAGGGGCTGCGTGTCCACGGCTTCGAGGCGGGCTCCGGAGTGGGCGGCACGTGGTACTTCAACCGCTACCCGGGCGCACGCTGCGATGTCGAGAGTTTCGACTACTCCTACTCGTTCTCCGAAGAGTTGCAACAGGATTGGGACTGGAGCGAGAAGTACGCCGCGCAGCCGGAGATCCTGTCCTACCTCGATCACGTCGCCGATCGCTTCGACCTACGCAGTGGGTTCACTTTCGATACCCGTGTCCTGAGCGCACAGTTCGACGAGGACTCGTCGACGTGGCGAGTGCACACCGACGGTGGTCATGACGTCACCTCGCGGTTCGTGGTGTGCGCCACGGGCAGCCTCTCGACCGCGAACGTTCCGAACATTGCAGGTCGCGAGACTTTCGGCGGTGAGGTCTTCCACACCGGCTTCTGGCCGCACGAGGGCGTCGATTTCACCGGCAAGCGAGTGGGAGTGATCGGCACCGGATCGTCGGGCATCCAGTCCGTTCCGTTGATCGCCGAGCAGGCCGATCACCTCTTCGTGTTCCAGCGGTCCGCGAATTACAGTGTGCCGGCGGGAAACACGCCTCTCGATGACAAACGACGCGCAGAGATCAAGGCCGACTACGCCGAGCGTCGAGCGCTGTCCAAGCGCAGTGGCGGTGGATCTCCGTTCGTTTCGGATCCTCGCAGCGCGCTCGAGGTGTCCGAGGCCGAGAGGAACGCGGCCTACGAGGAGCGGTGGAAGCTCGGCGGTGTTCTGTTCGCCAAAACCTTCGCAGACCAGACCAGCAACATCGACGCCAACGCGACGGCGGCCGCATTTGCCGAGGCCAAGATCAGATCGGTGGTCGAAGATCAGGCCATCGCCGACCTGCTGATCCCGAACGACCACCCCATCGGGACCAAGCGGATCGTGACGGACACCGACTACTACCAGAGCTACAACCGTGACAACGTGAGCCTGGTCGATCTCAAGAGCGCACCGATCGAGGCAATCGACGAGGCCGGGATCAAGACGACCGACTCGCACTACGAACTCGACGCATTGGTGTTCGCCACCGGCTTCGATGCGATGACCGGGGCACTCGATCGCATCGAGATCCGTGGCCGCAACGGCGAGACCTTGCGAGAGAACTGGCATGCGGGTCCGAGAACCTATCTTGGTTTGGGAGTTCACGGCTTCCCGAACTTGTTCATCGTCACCGGGCCGGGTAGCCCGAGTGTGCTGTCCAACATGATTCTCGCTGCCGAACAGCACGTCGACTGGATCGCCGACGCGATCAACCACCTCGATTCGGCGGGGATCGACACCATCGAGCCGAGTGCCGAAGCCGTGGACAACTGGCTCGAGGAGTGCTCACGCCGGGCGTCGGCAACATTGTTCCCATCCGCGAACTCCTGGTACATGGGAGCCAACATCCCGGGAAAGCCGAGGATATTCATGCCCTTCATCGGAGGCTTCGGTGTCTACTCCGACATCTGTGCAGACGTGGCAGCAGCGGGATACCGAGGCTTCGAACTGAACAGCGCGGTGCACGCATGAGCCGGCTGGAGGGCAAGCGGGTACTCGTGACGGGTGCTGCCGGAGGAATGGGACGCTCACACTGTGAGCGGCTCGCCGAGGAAGGCGCGTCCGTGATCGCGTTGGATGTCGAACAGGCACAATCGGGGTTGGCGGAAACCGCTCAGGCAGTGCGTGATCGAGGCGGTATCGCGGTCACCGGTGTGGCGGATATTCGGGACTTCGACGGTCTGGCCGCCGTCGTGGCCGAGTGCGTTACCGAACTCGGCGGGTTGGACGTCGTGGTCGCGAATGCAGGCGTCTACGACACGCCGGGACCGTCGTGGACCATCGATCCTGCAGTGTGGAACCGCTCGCTGGACGTCAATCTGACCGGCGCGTGGCACACCGTCAAGGCCTGCGTTCCGCACTTCGGCGACGGTGGATCCGTCGTTCTGGTCAGCTCGACAGCGGGAATCAAAGGTATTGCCGGAGCAAGTCATTACAGCGCAGCCAAGCATGCCGTGGTGGGCCTGGCCAGAACGCTGGCCAACGAGTTGGGGGCGCAGAGTATCCGCGTCAACTCCGTGCATCCGGGTTCGGTACGTACCCCGATGATCATCAACGAGCGAGTGTTCGCGAACCTGTGCCCGGACATCGAGAATCCCACCGAAGCAGACGCTGCTGCAGTGCTCAGCGCTCGCAACTTGCTGCCCGTTCCCTGGGTCGATCCGGTGGACGTCAGTAATGCGGTCCTGTTTCTCGCATCCGCGGAGTCCCGCTACATGACCGGCTGTCAGTTGGTTGTCGACGCCGGCCTGACCCAGAAAGTATGAATTGATGACTTCTCGATTGGAAGGCAAGATCGCGCTGATCACGGGTGCGGCACGAGGAATCGGGCGGGCTCAGGCCGTGCGTTTTGCCGAAGAGGGCGCGGACATCATCGCGGTCGACGTGTGCACTTCGGTGGAAACCACAGTCACGCCGCCCGCGACGGAGGCCGATCTCGATGAGACAGTGGCGCAGATCCGGGCGCTGGGGCGAAAGGTCGAATCTGCGGTAGTGGACGTTCGGGATCTCGAGGCACTACGCAGTGCCGTGGACTCGGCCGTCGGAATGCTCGGTGGTCTCGACATCGTCTGCGCTACAGCTGGTATCACGTCCTCCGACGGGGCCCTGACCATGTCGGAAACGATGTGGCAGACCATGCTGGACGTCAATCTGACCGGCGTGTGGCACACCACGACCGTCGCGGCTCCGCACTTGATCGCGCGGGGCGGGGGATCGATGACACTCACAAGCTCCATCGCCGGACTTCGGGGGCTGGTCGGAGTCGCGCACTACACCGCAGCCAAGCATGGAGTCGTTGGTCTGATGCGTTCGCTGGCAAAGGAACTGGCTCCGCACAACGTACGCGTCAATACGGTCCATCCCACCAACGTCGACACCCTCATGATTCAAAACCCGTTGGTGCGCGGCAAGTTCCGCCCCGATCTCGAGAACCCGACGCGCGAAGAATTTGCTGCCGCAGCGATGACGATGAACATGCTCGCCATTCCGTGGATCGAACCGGTGGACGTAGCGAACGCTGCTCTGTTCCTGTCTTCCGACGAGGCTCGCTACATCACGTCGGTCGCCCTGCCGGTGGATGCAGGAAGTTCGTCCCGCTGAGGTTTCGAACAGCTGAAATCTTGAACAGCTGAGGTTTTGACACGCTGAGTTCCGCCACGGTGTGTAGCGTCGGTTTCACCTAACCGAAAGGCGTACACCGTGGCGGAACGGCGCTATCTGGAAGTCACCGTCGGGATCAACATCGTGATGGTCCTCGACCACCGCACGGTGGAGGTCTTCGACCGCACCGCCGCGAGCACGAGCGAAGTGGCTCGTTGGCATGTCGAACACATTGCGGTGAAGGCGAAACCGTCGAAGTCGGGACTGAAACTCACCATCGGGAACAGGCTCGCCGACGACTCGATCGCGGTAGCGGGTCCACGGGCATCGCTGACTGTTCCGCCGGAGAACGAGGCAGCCGTCATCGCGTTCTTCGACGAGGTCAAGGCTGCTCGGGTGTGAATCGGCAGAAGACCTTCGGCGCGGATGATTCGGATTCTCTCGGCGAGCATGTCGTACGCTGCCACGATAGCGTCCCGGTACGAATCCCGGTTTCATCCGGCGCAGAGGATTCATCTGCGTGACGATCGACCACAACTGACCAGCCACGTAATCGTGCGTGGCTAGTCAGTCGAAAGGCCGGCGATATCAAGCTTTACGCGCGGCGGCATGGGCCCCGGCGACACGGCCGAATGCGAAGGCGTCGGCAATGTGGAATCCGCCGTCCTTCGCCGCGCTGTAGGTGGAACTGACCGCGCCCGCGGCGTAGAGGCCAGGAATCGGATTGCGGGCAGTATCGAGTACGCGGGAATGACCGTCGCGGCGCGGCCCACCGCTACTCCATCCCAGCAGTGGCGACCCGGAGACGGCGTAGAACGGAGCGGTGGCCACCGGGGCCAAAGTTTCGGGATTGCGGCCGAACGAATGGTCGATGCCGTCCGCGCACGCCTCGTTGTAGCGTCGCACGCTCGTTTCCACGACTGTTGGGTCCAGTCCGAGTTTCTCGGCGAGTTCGGCGAGCGTGTCCGCCTTTAGGATCCATCCCTTGTCGATCTCGGCTTGATTGTCCGAGCTCCACTCGTACCCTTCGTCGAGAACCCTGTGGCCGACGGGCAGTGCGTCGCGGCCGGGGCTCAGCTGTCCGGCCAACCTCATCGTCTCGTCGAAGACGACGTTCATCGGTTGCACCGGAAAGTGTTGGTAAGAACCCTCTCTGAACACATGACCATGCCGCATTTCGGCTGACTCGTCGGTGAAGCGTCTACCTTCCCGGCTGAGGAACACATAGTTGTGCGCGTTCCACAGTGCGAGGAAGAATCCAGTCGGATTTTCGAGGTCGCCGGGAATTCCCGTAATGGTCATCATGTTGTTCATGTGCCACAGATCGGCGCCCACGGCCTGTGCCATGCGGTGACCGTCGCCGGTTGCCGATGGTGAGCCCCAGATCTTCGGATTCTCCAGACGCAAGTAGTCGCGCACCATCGTCGGATTTGCTTCGAATCCTCCGGTGGCAAGGATGACGCCCCGGCGTGCCTGGATCTGCGAAGTCTTTTCACCCGAACGGATCTCGACTCCGGTCACCGCTCCGGATTCATCCGTCAGCAGTCCGGTGGCTTCGGTGTCGAATAGTGTTGTGACGCCGCGTTCAGCGAGAGCGGAGACGAGGAACCGGTAGAGAAGTTCATTGCCCATCTTCCCTTCGACGGTGTCCATCCCTGCGTAACAAGAACTTCCGTCAAGTTCGGCGAACTCTGCCGTGGAATGGAAATCGCCGGTCATCGCTACAGTTGCACCCAGACTGCGGATCCAGTCGGACAGTCCGTGAGTGTTCTCGGCCCAGGCATCGATGACGTCCTCGGCAACGGGGAACTCCCCGTTCAACGAACGCAGGAAGGTTCGGGCGGCAGCGGGGTCCTGGTTGACGAACCATCCACTGCCGGACAGTCGAGTGTTGCCGCCCGCGGAATCAGGTCCGCTCTTTTCCAGAATCACGACCGATGCGCCGTCGGCGTGCGCTTGGAGCGCTGCGGCCGATCCAGCAGCGCCCGATCCGATGACGAGTACGTCGACAATGTTATCCATGTCACAGAAGGTATTGCGGAATGGTGGTGCGGCGAACCCACCTTCCCGATGAGCGAGAAAGCCAGTGGTCGACGCCGCAGAGACGTCGCCCCGCAGGCACGTCGGGGGCCAGGCGAGGTAGCGGTTCAGTGCGTCGGGGGTGGCGCCAAAAGTGCGATATCGCGCTGTGACGTTTTCGAGACCCTAGCGTTATAGATGTGGTTGTGTCGGCGAAACCTGCCGGTGGCAGAGTTCGTCTGGAACGCAGTGACCGACACGGTTGGTTATCCGACGCACAGTGATTCATCGCTGATTCGGGCGGTGGGGCACGCCGAGTCCAGACAAGAGGCTTTCATGACTACGATCAACGAACGTTCTTCAGCTGCAAATGTTCTCGATCTCTTTGACAGCGCCGGCCGAGAAGGGCATCGGTACAGTATCGACGTGGAAAGCTACACCCCTTCGTATGCGGTACTGAGACTTGCCGGAGAATTGGACATGGGTCAGCGGGTGGAATTGGTGCACGCGCTCGACCGACTTCTCCTGGTCGGAACCGATATTCACGTCGATCTCTCCGGCGTGACCTTCATGTCGTCCGGAGTGGCGAATGCCGTTGTCGATGCTGCGGGGCGTGGCAACAACCGCATTCGCTTGTTTGCCCCGACGCGAGCGGTCTCCATGATCTTTCAGGCTCTCGGCGCCTCCGAACTCATTGCGGGCGATGCCACGTCGACTGCTGATGCTCTCGGTGCTTGAGCCGGAAACAACTCCCACGAACGATGTGAAGTGAGCAGTGCTCGATACGCGTTGACTTGGTTTCTGGTCTGATCTGCGTGTCGATGTGCACTTTGCGGCGCGGGGTCAGGTTGTCGTCACCGGGTTGCGCCGAGATTTGCGGTAGTCTCGTTCGGTGTCGAGCAGCCGGCGCTGCCATCGACGCGTCCGGCCGCATGAACGCTTGGTGGTCCCGACTCGTAGTGAAGAGCCACACCATGGCGTATGACACCAGCAACGGTTCGACATCGTCGAATTCTCCGATCACCCAGTTCTCCGATGTGATTGGTCTGGAAGTAAGCATGCAGTTCGCACCGATACGCCGCCTCGACGACCACGCACTTGCAGGCGCCGAGTTGCAATTGCGTGGGCCTGACAATTCCTCTCTGTGTTCGGCGCATGCCCTTCGTCGCGCCTCGCAATTGATGCAGCAACGCTCGGAATTCGACAGTCACAAACTGGCCATGTCCCGTACTGCACTCGCATGCACCGTCGCGGATCGCCTGCCGTTGCTGGTGGCAGTCGACTCGGCTTCCCGAGCAGCTCTGAACGCTCCTGGTATCGAAGGAGCGACGAGAAATCTGCAACGGATCGTCATCACGGTTGACAGCGCATCGGTGCTTACCGATCCCCACAACTCTCTGGCAGTGATCAGAGAAGCCCGCGCGGGCGGGCGTCTGATTGCACTCGACGGTGTCGGCATCGACAGGCACTCGGCGACACTTCTGTCTTTGGTCGAACCCGACATCATTATCACTTCCGCTGAATTGCTTTCCAAGGCGGCATATTTCGAAGTGGGAACGACGGTGCACGCGCTCGGCGCCTACGTCGAGCGATCGAACGCGATTATCCTTGCCGAGGGTGTCGACTCGGAATCGTCCCGTCTTGCCGCAATCACCATCGGAGCCACATACGGAACGGGTGAGTTGTATCCCGCAGTCGACGATCCGAGTTCACTGTTGTCCGAACCGGTCGTCGCGATGCCCGACAGTCCGGTGTGGAGTGATCCCATCCCCGAGGTGGGCACTCCCTACTCGATCGTGTCTGCTCACAGCCGGATCCGGCGCGGTACCAAGCGTCTGTTGATCCAACTGAGCAAGTCCCTCGAAGCGCAAGCCGCCACATCGGGTTCCTCGATGCTTGTTCTGGGCACCTTTCAACAAGCCGAGCATTTCACCGCATCCACAACAGCACGGTGGCGTCACCTCGCCGACACCGTAGGGTTTGCCGGTGTCTACGGTGTCGGACTGTCCGTGATGCTCGACGGTAAAGTTCAACACGCGCCGCTCGACCCGGGTGATGATCTCGTCAACGAGTGGACGGTCGTCACTCTGGGACCGCACCATGCGGCGATGCTGTCGGCGCGAGATCTTCATGACAACGGTCCAGATCTCGAGCGGACCTTCGACTTCGTGCAAACCTACGATCGCACCGCCGTCACCCAGGCAGCGCACTCTATTCTTCGTCGTTACCCCACGACGAATTCGTGAAACCGGTGCCGAGGTTCTCGACGTTCGCCGCGAGCGCTGCCCGACCGGCGATCGTGGCTAAGGATTGGCCGGGCGCCGCGCAGCACGTCTCTTTGCTGCAGAGTTGAGTAGATACCTTTCGGCGACCGTGTAGTCCGTGACGGTTGCGCCATCCGGTGCTGTGGTGTGGGTGAGCAGTTCGAGATAGCGGCGACGGAAGACATGGGCGTCGGATTCTGCGAGTAGGAACTCCGCCGCTGAGACGACCTCTGGTTTCGGAGCAGCGCGTGCATGCCGGTTTCGGGCGGGCCGAGTGCTCATGTTTTCCTCTGGATTTCGAAAGCGTCTGTGCCGGTAGTCATGTGCGAGTTGATCCTGACGTCTGTTCGGTCGCTACCGGTCATGAGAAGTCGTGAGTGGTTTCAGATCGATCGGCTGTCCGTCGGAGGGGAACGGCAAGGACATGTAGTTGAGAGGGGCGGTGTAGCCGGGCGCGACCTGCCAATCGAAGCGTGTGAGCAGGTGGTGCATGATCGCTTTGATTTCGACGCCGGCGAAGTGCATGCCGAGGCATTTGTGCACGCCTCCACCGAACGGTTCCCAGGCATACCGGTGCACCTTGTCTTCACGTCGGTGGTCCGCGAAACGTTCGGGATCGAAATGTTCGGGGTCGGGCCAGTACTGCGGCATGTGGTGAGTGAAATGTGGCACCACTGACACGTAGGTCCCAGCGGGTACGAAGTGGTCCTGTATCTGGGTGTCACACACCGCTCGGCGAGCCATGACCGGCACGGGAGCGACGAGTCGGAGGCATTCTTTCATCACCAGGTCCAAGCCTGCGAGTTGGTCGAGTTCGGCATAGCTCGGCGTCGACGTACTCAGTGCGAGTGATTCCGCCCGACATCTGTTCTGCCACTGAGGATTCTGGCCGAGATATTGCATCATTGTCGAGATGGTGATGGTGGAGGTGTCATGTGCGGCCATCAGCAGGAAGATCATGTGATCGATCACCTCGCCGTCGCTGAAGCGCTGTCCGGTGTCTGATTCGATGTGACAGAGAACGGAAAACAGGTCGTCGGTTTCGCGTGAACGGCGCGCAGGTAGGTAGCGGCGGAAGAAGTTTTCGAGGGTTCGGCGCCCGTCGAGGCCGCGCTTCCATCTGGTGCCGGGAACTCGATAACGGATCACCGAGGTTGCAGCTTGCACGCAATCGACGAAAGCTTTTTTCACAGAGTCGATTTCGCTTTCAGTGGTCCCTTCCGCGCCGCCCATGAAGATGTCGGTCGCGAGGTTGAGTGTGAGAGCTTTGAGAGCGGTGTAGGCGCGGAAGCCATCGGACGGAGTCCAGGCGTCGAGCGCGGAGGCGATCGCGGGATTCAGCACGTCCACGGTCTTTTCGAGACGCGATCTCGTGAAGGCTTGTTGCATGATGCGTCGTTGTCGTAGGTGCTCTTCGGAGTCGAGAAGCATCAGACCCCCGTGAAAGAAGGGACCGATGAGCACTGACCACCCGTCGCTGTTGACAAAAGCGCGGTCCTTGTTCTGGAGAACTTCTTGGCATGCGTCGGGCCCGAGGGCTGCGACCCATCGTCTACCGGCCATCGAGAACCACGAGACTTCGCCGTAACGATCCCAGCGTTTTTGCATCAGAGCGAGAGGGTCGCGGATGTATTCGAAAGTTTGCCCTATTCCGGGTAGTCCCGAGTTGCCTGAGATGGGACGCAACTGCGACCGGATGGGTGGAGCGGCCAGGATTTTCGACATCACGTACCTGCCTTCCGTTTGCATCTGACAGTGGCGCCTGTCAGATGGGGGTAGTCTGCGTCACAGTCGCGTCGTCTGTCAAGATCGACTCATGGCTTCTCCCACACCCCGTCGATATGCCGGTCTGAGTGGTGAGCAGCGGGCCGCGCTTCGGCGTGAAAGCTTGCTCGCAGCAGGACTGGACGTGTTTGCGGCCGCGGGCAGGCAGGGTGCCACCATGACCGCCATCTGTGCGCATGCCAAGCTGACAGAGCGATATTTCTACGAGAGTTTCGCCAGCAGGGACGAACTCCTCCAGCAGGTTTTCGACGGAATCGTCGACGAGGTGCGCGTGGCCGGAATGGCTGCACTCCGAACGACCGAGGGGACACGGGAGGAGCGCGTGCGGAGCGCCATTGCTTCGTTCGTCAACATCCTGACGGACGATCCTCGAAAAGGGCGTGTCGCGATGGTCGAGTCGGTGGCTTACGAGCCGCTGCGCACTCACCGGCGGGGAGCGCTGCGTGGGTTCGCGCAGATGGTGGCCGACGAGGCTGCGCTCTTGTACGGCGATCGAGCTTGGCCTCCCCATCAGGGTGAGATCAACGGATTACTGTTCGTGGGCGGCCTGGCCGAATTGGTGACGGCCTGGCTCAACGGCGAAATCGACATCACGCCCGCTGAGATCGTGGATGCCGCAACCTTCCAATTCACATCCACAGCGCACCGATGAAACGCGGGGCCGGCGATGCGGACTGCCAACTCCAGTGGGCGGCATGTGTCGTGATTCGAGGCAGTTTCGGGTCTGAATTGTCGATGACACTGTCCGCGCGGGTCCAGGGCTCTGCAGCCGCGAAGTACAGACGTTGGCCGCCGACATAACGGTTCATCGACGGGTGTTCCGGATCCGCGTTCGTTCCGTCGCGAAGGTTCATTCGCTCGGCGGTGATCTCGAAGGGCACGTCGAGAAAGATCGAATAGTCCCATCGGGAAGCAAATTCGTCCCGATGCAGAAAGAGTCCCTCGACGAGGACCACGGCTCCGTCGGCTGCATGCAAGTACGCGTCGCTGTCCCGTCGTGGTCGGTACTCGCGGTCACCTCCCGGTCTCAGAGGGGCGAGAACATGACGCTCGAGGGCGTCGTAGTCGTAGCTGTCGAGCCAGAAGCCTTCCGGTGACAGCCGACCTCTGCGATGGCGAATCTCCGGCGGATTGAGGAAGTCGTCGACGTGAATCACAATGGCGGGGCGTTCATTCAGCTGTGCTGCAAGACTTTTCGTGAATGTCGTCTTGCCGCTCCCGTCGACGCCGTCGATCGCGACGACGGGAGAGCCGCGCAGCGCGTTTATTTCGGCGGCCAAGGTCTCGAAGACCGTCTTGGTGCTCATCGAGCAGTTCTTCCCGCGCTCGTAGCGACGCGAAGAGGCCCGGTGTCGTACAGGATTCGGTGGCCGTCTTCGAGGACGCGTCGAGTGCCCGCGTCGAGCGGAAGGTCGGCCCAGCTCTCGCTCGCGAAATTCAGTTCGACGAGAAGACCGGACCGTAGGCGGAAGCGTCGTTCTCGGACTGGCCCCCAGTTGGCGGCTCTGATGAATCGCGCGTCGGGGCGGAGCCGGTCGAACCAGTCTTCATTTGCGAGCGCGTTCGCGTCGTCGGCCAGGATCATCAGATCAAGATCACTCGCCATACGCTCCGCGCCGCGCGCGTAGGACCCGACCAGCGCTACAGCTTTGACGTCATCGTGCTCAGCGGCCCATCGTTCGACGTCGACGAGCAGCGCGTTCACCGCACGTCTTCGTCCCTTCAACCTTGCTGACATACCGGCATCATTCCCCATCGCCACCCTTCTCCGTAGCTTCGCCGGGGCCTCTATCCTGGAACTGTCAGTGACAAACCAGGCGGAGGGATGCGTATGTCCAAAATGAGAGAACTCAGCCGATGAAAGCAATCATCGTGTGTACCTCTGTCTCCCATGGCAATACGAAGCTGATCGCCGACGTCATCGGAGAAGTTCTCGATGCTCGCGTGGTCGAGCCCGGTGACATCGACGCTGCGCAGCTCGCCGACTACGACCTCGTGGGGTTCGGCTCCGGCATCTACCTACGCTCGTACCACGCAGATTTACGCTCGTTCGTCGAGGCACTCCCCGAAGAACGACGATCCAAGGCTTTTGTCTTCGCCACCAGTGGATTTCCTGACAAGGGGATTCATCGCTTCTCGCGTCCACTGGTTCAGTTGCTCGAACAGAAGGGCTTCGATGTGGTCGCAGCCTTCTCGTCCCGTGCGTGGGATACCTATCTCCCGTTCAAGCCTTTCGGCGGTATCCGGAAGGGGCGGCCGAACGCCGACGACTTGGAATCGGCGCGCATGTTCGCCGAAATGCTACGCGGAAGCGTTCAGGACAGCTTGCCCGGCACCGGGTAGCTGCGCAGGCTCATCTCCAGCTCACCGGCGTCGGCAAGGTCGTTGATCGTCTGGCGCAGAGCGCCACACGTCCGCTGAGCGTTGGCACGGCTGTTCGCGCGACCCAACTCCGGGCACACTTCCTGCGACTCTTCGAGCCATTGGACGCTGGTGTGCGCTTCGCTGTACTTCTCGACGAGGACGCGATTTCCGCAGTTGCGGCAACTGACCTGACGCATCAGCGTGCAATCAGATCGGCCGGTGACCAGAAGGCGCGCATGCTCGTGATCTTGGCGTCCTCGTCGAAAGTCATGACGTCGATCGGTTCGACCTCGTAGACCTGATCGCCCACCGGTGTGACGACGCGGAAGTGGAAGGCCGCGCTGGATCCGCTCACCCGCAAGGTAAGCAGTTCCGTCTCTTGCGAACCGCCCTCGAGAGCGCCGTAGAACTCGGTGATCGCGGCCTTGCCGACGCGGGGTTCGCTGCCGACCGGGTCTTCGAGCGTCGCGTTCTCGGCGTAGAGGGCGGCGATGTCCGCTGACGATCCGCGAGCCACGGCGTCGAGGTAGGTGGTAACCGTCGCCGTGATCGCGGCCGTGGTGTCTGGTTCGAGAGTGGTCATCGAGTTAGTCCGATCAGTCGAGAAGTTCAGGGTCTGACAACTACTTCGGACGCTATCGGTGCGGGCTCGATTCGGCGCCGGCATCTCCCACGCAGCGGGACAGCCTGAGCACTCAGGCGTCGAAGCGTCCGAACCCGCCGCGGTAGAACAGAAGCGGACCGTCGTGGCGCAGCACGTTCAGATCGGTGATGCGTGCGACGACGATGGTGTGATCACCGGCGTCGTGCTCCTGCTCGACCGTTGCTTCGATGCGGGCGAGCGCGCCGCTCAGCGCCGGAGCACCGTTGCCGGCGGCATCCCACTCGACGCCGAGGAACTTGTCCGTCCCGCCGCGAGCGAACGCCGAACACATGTCCTGCTGATCGTGGGCGAGAACATTGATGCAGAGAGTTCCCGTTTCGCGAAGCTTCGGCCAACTTGTCGACGTCTTCGCCGGGCAGAACGAGAGCAACGGGGGATCAAGCGATACCGAGACCAGGGACTGGCAGGTGAAACCGAGGGGTGAATTTCCGTCGTGAGCGGTGATGACGGTGACGCCGGTGCAGAAATTGCTCATCACGTTGCGAAGTGTGCGTCCGTCCAGAACTGGCGGCTCGGCGTTTTCCACGGTCATGTCGTCTCCTTGTTCAAATCTTTTGTTCAAAACTCTGCAAACAGCTTCAGAAGCAACGATGTGTGGCGCCGCGGCCGTAATCCAGCGGCAGTCCCACTCAATGGCAGCAATGGCTTCTCGGCACGGGTCAGGACCGACCGAGTGGCAGGTGGAGGGGTTTCGAGCAAATTTGATCCCGCTCAGCGGTCCGTTCGGATTCTACGAAACCAGCAAATGACCAGTGATTGTTAGACTTCGGGCATGTCCGAACCTGATGACGTGTCCCGAGGACTTCCCGCTACCAGCTGGGCAGTGCTCGGGATGCTGACGTTCGGGGAGGAGCTGACCGGAAACGATTTGAAGAAGTGGGCTGACTGGAGTGTCGGCTTCTTCTATTGGAGCCCGTCCATCAGCCAGGTGTACGCAGAACTGAAGAAGCTCGAAAGCATCGGGTTCGTGGAGTCCCGGGTCGTCTCCGAACCGGGGGTGCGAGGCAAGCGCCTTTACTCCATTACTCAGTCAGGAACCGACGCCGTCCGGACGTGGTCACGGGAGGCACCGGTGGAAGTTCCGGTGCTCAAGCACGGCGTGATGTTGCGTCTGTGGATGGGACACCTCAACGAGCCCGAGCGACTGAAGGCGCTGGTGGAAGCCCACATCGCCAATGTCGAAGAGCAGATTCGACGCGCGAAACTCCACGCAGATCATGCCGAGAACGAGCCGGCCTGGTCGTTCCCGGTCATGACGTTGCGATGGTCGGAACGGTACTTCCGAGCCGAGATCGAACTTGCTCGCGAACTGCTCGACGACATCGATCGTGCGACCGCCGAGTTCGCGAACGTCGCCGAGCACGACCGACTGGGATCACCGTTGCCCTCGACGCCTGGCAAATGGAAGAACGTCGAGGAGTACGTGTTGGCGCTCGAGCAAGCCGGGCTCACCGGCAACGGTTCGAGTATCTGAGTCAGGCCCCGGCTGCGGTCGGCATGTTGCGCAGCAGATGACGACGTTGCAAAGTCGGAGTGACGCTCAGCGATCCGCCGTCGATGCCTCGCCAAATGGCAGCGGCCGCCATACGGACCGGCGCTGCGCTGACGTGGTCGAGGCGGAGGGCCTTCGACGGCGCGCAGATGGATACCGCGGCGACGGCGCGGCCGATGGGGCCGATCGGTGCCGCAAGACAGCTGAATCCCGGTAGGCCGTTTCCGGATTCGAAGGCAACCCCGGACTCGCGGATTCTGGCGAGGTGGGGCAGTGCGTAGCCCGAGGACTTCGGCGAACCGAACGCGAGCAGTGCCTGACCGATCGCAGTGGTCTCGGCGCGGCGTCGACCACCGACACGCGTCGGCACTGCGGCGGCGAGGCGTCCGCCGATCTTCTCCATGTAGACCACATCGGGCCCGTCGAGGATGCCGAGGTGAACCACGAATCCGGTGACTCGGTAGAGCTCATGGAGAAGGGGCATGGCTGCAGCGTGGAGGCGGTCCTGATGAACCGCGAGCGATCCCAGTTCGACGAGGCGCATACCGAGTTCGTAGTCACGGCCGTCGCGACGCAGCCAACGCATCGAGACAAGACGTTCGAGCATGCGGTGGGCAGACGAGCGGGGAAGGCCCGTGCTCCGAACGACTTGAGCGAGCGTCAACCTGCCGGGACCGTCGAAGGCGTCGAGAACCAGCGAGACGCGATCGAGAATTGCTGTCGGGGCCGAATCGGCGCCTAAAGCATCCACAGCCTGCAGTGTCATCGTGTACCTCACTTCTCTTAGAGCTCCACAACCAGTGAACTGGCTATTTCAATTAGAAATAGTGTCATAGAGTTACGGATTTGTGAAGTGGATCACCGGTCTGTTTTCGGGCGCGTCGCGGTGGAAACGACGAGGGGGTTTGCGCGAATGCTCGCGCAAACCCCCTCGTCGTTTAACTACTGGCAGGTATTACATCGCCACCGGCAGGTATTGATCGCCACCGGCAGGTATTGATCGCCACCGGCGGGTACTACATAGCTGCCAGTGGTTCGCTTCCGGACCAGTCGTGGCCCCAGTAGCTGTCAGCGGTGATCTCCTCGGAGGAGTACGAGTCCTGATCCACCCTCGCGCCCTCGGTGCCGAACTCGATGTCCCAGCCGCCGGGTGCGCGGACGTAGAAGGAGATCATCTTGTCGTTGGTGTGACGACCCAGGGTCGACGACACGGAGAATCCGTCCTTCATCACGCGGTCGAGTGCCTGGCCGACGGCGTCGAGGGTGTCCACCTCGACCATGATGTGAATCAGGCCGGGTGCGCCGCCGTGCGGTGCCGGGCACAGGGCCAAGCTGTGGTGACGCTCGTTGACGCCCATGAAACGGATTCGCAGCGGCCCGAATTCAGGCGGGGCCGGCAGGCGGAAGGCGCCGCGCGGGTAGAAGCCGAGCACCTCGGTGTAGAAGTCGAAGCTCGCAGCACTGTCCATGACGGGGAGTACGACGTGGCCGAGACCCTGTGAGCCGGTGACGAATCGAGCGCCGAAGGGCGTCACCACGGGGCTGTGGTCGAGGATCGCTCCGTGGAAGACCTCGATGGCTGCTCCGCCGGGATCGGTGAAGGCGATGACCTCTTCGACCCGTCGAGCATCTGCTTCGGCGAGCGAAAGCTGCTCGACCTCGGTGCCGTTCTTTTCGAGTGCTTCTTGAACGCGGCGCAGTGCGGCGTGGTCGGCGACCTCCCAACCGATGTTGACGATCTCGTCGCGCTCACCCTCGACGACGACGATGCGAGCAGCACGCTCGTCGAGTCGTAGGTAGAGCGCGTTCTCGTCCGGCCCACTGCCCTTGGCGAAGCCGAGGACGTCGAAAGCGAAAGTGCGCCAACGTGCCATGTCGTTGGTCGAGATCTTGACGTAGCCAAGTCCCTTGATGTCGGTGCGTGTCATCGTGTCTTTTTCCTGTCGATTTCTTGTGTCGAAGTCTGATCAGATCATCGCCCGCAGCGGACCCTGCGGGTCTGCGCCGAGACGGCTCAGTGATGCGGCGTGGAAAACGGTGCTCGGCACGTGAATTGCGTGATGCTGTCCAGCATGAGCATCGCGCCAGAATCGCTGAAGCGGCTTGTCCATCCGCAATGCGTTGCCACCGCAGCGTGGGTAGACCTGATCGATTGCGTTGACGGCGCGCCAGGCGGCCTGTACCTGAGTCTGACGCCCCTCCGCGCGCTGCTCGAAGGTCACTTCCTTGCCAGCGTCCACTCGATCCCACATGCGGTCGACGTTGGCAAGCAGGGTGTCGCGCGCAGCCCGGATGTCGGCGGTTGCCTGACCGATGGCGAACAAGGTGTACGGGTCGTCCTTGATCGCCGTGCCCTGCGCGTTGATGCGATCGGCTTGGTACTCGTTGGCGTGGAAGAGCATTCCCTCGCAGATGCCGATCGTGGCGGCGGTGATTCCGAGGGGGAAAATGTTCGACCACGGCATGAGGTACAGCGTCTCGGTGCGCCCGTACTTGCGCACTGCCGTGCCGTCGATGACCTCGTCGCAGTCCATGACGCGGTAATCGGGGACATACGCATCCTTGACTACGAGATCCTTGGAGCCGGTGCCGCGAAGTCCCATGACATCCCACGAGTCTTCGATGATCTCGTAGTCGGTGCGCGGAATGATCACATGGAGCATGCGCGGCGGCATCTCCATGTTGCCGTCCTTGTCACACGCCATCGCGCCGAGGAATGCCCAGTCGCAATGGTCGGTACCGGAGGAGAACTGCCAGCGACCGGAGAACTTGTAGCCGCCGTCGGTGGGGATACACATTCCGCCGGGCATGTACGGCGATGCCATCCAGGTGTCGGGATCGGATCCCCAGATCTCCTGCTGCACCTTGGGATCCGCGAACGCGAGTTGCCACGGGTGAACTCCGACGATCCCGTGGACCCAGCCGGCCGACGGGTTCAGTGAAGCCATCCGCATGACGGTTTCGGCGAATTCGCGCGGATGCGCCTCCATGCCGCCATGTTCCTTGGGCTGCAGCATGCGGATGGAACCGATTGCCTTCATCTTCTTGGCGGTGTCGTCGGCCACCCGGCCGATCCGCTCGGCCTCGATGCCTTCGGCGAAGATGTCGTCGGCCATCGCGTTGATCTGTTCGAGCACTTCGTACGTCATGTTGTTCCTTGCATCCAGTCTGTTTGTCTCAGCAGTGTTTTCGACTGCGGATCAGGAGGTTGTCTCGAGTGCCTGGGCGTCGCGTGCGGCAACGTTTTCGGCGACTTCCCGCTTCCAGCTCTCCACTGCGCGGGTGGTGTCGATCTCGAATTCGAAGCGCTTCGTCATGTCTTCCGTGACATTCTCGACGTCGGTGTAGAACTGGTTGTACCAGCGACGCAACTGGTAAACCGGGCCGTCCTCCTCGGAGAGCAGGGGGTTGTCGATCGGAGCTTTGTTCTTCCAGATCTCCACGTCCTGAAGGAATCCCATCTCGACGCCCTCGGTGAACTGCGCGGCCATCGCGGCAGTGGACTCGTCGTCCATACCGGGTAGCTTCTTGACCATCGCGCCGTACTGCAGGACGAACGCATTGTTCGAGATCGGGTAGTGGCAGTTGATCAGGACGGTCTCGATGATCTGCCCGTTGGCTTCGCTCTTGATCCAGTCGATCATGTACGACGGTCCGAAATATGAAGCATCCGAACGGAGCACAGCGTTGGGATCGCCGTAGTTGGTGCCGCTGATGACGTCCTCACGTCCCACCGATTCCATGTACTGGCTCGCGACATGACCTTCGAAGATGTTCTTGAAGTACTTGGGGAACGAGTAGTGAACGTAGAAGAAGTGGGCCATGTCCACGACGTTGTCCACGATTTCGCGGCAATGAGAGCCTTCGATGGTGAGCGTGTTCCAGCTCCAGGCGCTCCACTCATCGCTTCCGAAGCCCTCGATGTCGGGGATCGTGACCTCGGCGGGCGGGGGATTTCCCTGGGGATCGTGCCAGACGAACAGCTGACCGTTCTTCTCGAGAGTGATCCATGCCCGCGTCTTGGCCAGCGGCGGAACGCGTCGTGCGTAGGGGATCGCCGTACATTTTCCGTTACCGCCCCAACGCCAGTCGTGGAACGGGCAGGCGATCGAATCGCCCTTGACGGTTCCGTGAGCAAGGTTGCCACCCATGTGGCGGCAGTAGGCGTCGAGAATCTTGATGTCGCCCTTGCTGTCGGCGAAGACGACAAGGCTGGTGCCGAATGCCTCGATCTGGTGGGGCTGACCGTCGCGATAGGTATTGCTCAGTCCGAGGCAGTGCCATCCACGTGCGAACCGTGCGGGAGGCGCTGCCGCTTCGATTTCTCGAATTTCCTCGCCGGCGCCCGTCTGCGTCGGGGTGTCCGTAGTGGTGAGTGGGCCGGTTCCGAGTGCCATGTCTTCCTCCGAGCCGCGTCTTGCGACGCTCCAGTGATGTGATCCGTCTCATACAACGACGAAGCGTCCGCTGGAGATACGGCAGTTCCCGCTGGATGGAACGCCTACTCGGTGACCTGCAGAGATTCAGCTCGCGAGTGTCGCCACATCGTCGATCGCGTAAGTCGCCCAGGCCCGGGCAGTGACCACCCCAGCGGGATCGGTGGCGACCAGAGCTACGTCGGCCACGCTCTCGTGGTCCTTCTCGTACGTCGCGAGCACTGTCACGGAGCAGTGCAGATCTGTTCCCGTGGAAGTCGCGGTGGAACGTCCGCGGAAGCGTCGTAGTGACGCCGAGCCGTAACGACGAGCAGCGAAATCAGCAAGGGCGGCAACGGGATCGGTTCCGGTGCCCGCTGTCGGGGCTTCCCGGACGAAGACCTCGGCCACCAGATGTCCGGTCTGGTCGTGGTATTCGGTGATCCGCTCGAGTGTCGAACTCAGCGCCCTCACGGATCCGGTGAGCAGTGCGCCGGGATCGGGGCGTCCGAAGAACACGACGTCCTGCTCGACGACGGCCCCGTCGGGTGCCGAGCGCACGGTGCCGTACAACGAGTCGAAATCGGAGAGGAGCGTGGTGGCAGTACGCGGAGCAGTTGCCGTGAAGTGGGCGGTACCGAGGTTGGTAGTCATGACACTCTCCGTTGGACGCGACCGAGACGCTGTCGTCTCGGTGGGTACATCGACGCTAACCACCGCTCTCGCGGGTGACGACGGGCTTCCCGCTGATCGGGAGCATTCTCGGATTCGATCGAAGAGGTGGAACCTGTTCCAGTTTTGTGCAATTCTGGATATCGTATCCGTGACCGGGAGCACATCTCGATGACTGCACGCGCCGAGCAGAAGGAAGACCAGATGACAGACGAGTTCGCTGACCTGCACCGACCGGTATACGGTCCGGACCTGCTCATCACCGCTCTGGAACGCAATCACGACAAGCCCGCGCTGTACCTCGGCGACGTGATCCTCACCGGCGGTCAGATGCGCGATCAGATCAGCTGCTTCGCCCAGGCGCTCGCGTCTTTGGGAATCACTCAGGGCACCAGCACCGCGATGCTGTCGAAGAATCGCCCCGAGGTTCTGATCAGTATGGGCGCGACCATGATCACCGGCTGCCGGGCGAGCGCCTTGAACCCGATGGGATCGCTCGACGACCACAAGTACATCGTCGACGACGCCGAGATCGAGACGCTGATCTTCGATCCCAATGCCTTCGAAGAGCGCGCCGCCGAGTTGAAGGCGTCGTCACCCTCGTTGACCAACGTGCTCTCGATGGGGCCGTCCGAGGTGGGAATCGACATCCTCGCGCTGGCTGCCACGTTCGAGCCCGCGCCGCTGAAGGCAGCGCACGTCGACGCCGAAGACGCCAGCAGCATGGTGTACACCGGTGGAACGACCGGCAAGCCCAAAGGTGTTGTCGGATCCTTCCGTTCGGGTGCTGCGCTCAATCAGATCCAGATGTCGGAGTGGCAGTGGCCCGAGGACAACCGCTTCCTCATCTGCACGCCACTCTCACACGCAGGTGCAGCGTTCTTCATCCCGACCTTGCTGCGCGGCGGTGCGTTGATCGTCCTGCCTGCCTTCGAGCCAGGTGCTGTGCTCGAAGCGATCGAGAAGCACAAGATCACGGCAACCATGTTGGTGCCCACCATGATCTACATGCTCATGGACCACCCCGATCTGCCCAAGCGGGACGTCTCGAGTTTGCAGACGCTGTTTTACGGAGCGTCCGCGATGTCTCCCGCCAGACTGCAGGAGGGCATCAAGAAGTTCGGTCAGATCTTCTTCCAGTTCTACGGTCAGACCGAGTGCGGCATGACTATCTCGGTGCTGCGCAAGGAAGAACACCTCGCCGACGATCCGGCCCGCCTCGCCACGTGTGGGCGTCCGGTGCCGTGGCTCGACGTCCGGTTGCTCGACGACGACCTCAACGAGGTGCCGCAGGGAGAACTCGGTGAGATCTGCGTCCGTGGCCCGCTGATCATGAAGGGCTACTGGAAGAAGCCGGCCGAAACCGCCGAGGCGTTCCGGGGTGGTTGGCTGCACACCGGCGACATCGCGCGCAAGGACAAGGACGGGTTCATGTCCATCGTCGATCGCAAGAAGGACATGATCGTGACCGGTGGTTTCAACGTGTTCCCCCGCGAAATCGAAGACGTGATCTCGGCGCATCCGTCCGTCGCGTCGGTGGCGGTAGTCGGTGTGCCGGACGACAAGTGGGGCGAAGCCGTCAAGGCCTGTGTCGTACTTCGTGCCGGACTGACCGTCGACACCGAGGAACTGGTCGACAAGGTGAAGGCGGCCAAGGGTTCGGTTCACGCTCCCAAGAGCATCGACTTCGTGGATTCCCTTCCGCTGACACCGCTGGGCAAGCTGGACAAGAAGGCGCTGCGTGCGCGGTACTGGGAGACCAGCGCCCGCGCGGTCTAGGAACCAGCGTCGGGTAGCGAAGGGTCAGCGTTTCCAGACGTAACGACGTTCCGGGCGGCCCACCACTCCGTATTTCAGCGAAGTGGTGGACCGCCCGGTTTCGTAGAGGTATTCGAGGTAGCGCCTCGCGCTCGCGCGTGAGATGCCGACCCTCTCGGAAATATCTGTGGCCGAGGCGGGTTCGGTTTCGTCTCGTAGTGCTGCCTCGACCAGCTGAAGGGTCTCAGGACTGAGTCCTTTGGGCAAACCTTTGTGGGACGACGCCCCGGGCGCGCCACCTGCCACACCGAAGGCCTCGTCCACTGCTGTCTGTTCTGCTTCGCCGGAGCTGTCGAGATTCGCATATGTCGATCGGTACCGCTCGAGACGCTCACGGAGAACCTCGAACGTGAAGGGCTTCATCAGGTAATGCACGACGCCGCTGCGCAGCGCTTTCTTGACCGAGCCGGCCTCGCGCTCACTAGTGATGACAAGAACATCCAGCTCCGGTGCCAGCTCGCGAAACGGGGCGATCAGATCGAGTCCGGTGGTGCCGGGCAGGTGGACGTCGAGAAGAACCAGGTCGGGTTGCAACTCACCGACTGCGGCCAGTGCGGTCTCGGCCGAATGGGCAACGCCGCACACTTCGAAACCGTCTATCCGCGAGACGAATCCGCTGTGCACCTTCGCCACCATGAAGTCGTCGTCGACCACCAGTACCCGGATCATGCGCCCTCTCCGTCGTGTAGGACTGCGCTGAAGACAGTCCACTCGATGTCCTCTGCCGAACGAGTGCTCACGGTGACGTCGCCGCCCCGCCGACGACACGTCAGGCGCACCAGCGCCAAACCGAAACCGTGTCCGTCACTCGATTGTCCCTTGGTGCTCCAACCCTGGCCGAACACCCTGTCGCGATTCTCCGGCGCGATACCGGGGCCGGCGTCCTCGACCCGCACTTCGACCGCGGTGCCACGGCCCCGAATCGACAACCGAACCTTGCGGCGCGCGGCTTCCGGCATCTCACCGACGGCGTCGACGGCATTGTCGACGAGATTTCCGACCACTGTCACGAGATCTCGTCCGAGTCTGCGGTCCACCGGTTCCAGATGCGTGTCCGCCGCCAGCTCGACCGTGACCAACCCCTGTGCAGCAGCACCTATCTTGGCGATCACGAGTGCGGCGGTGCCGACGTCGGCGATCTTCTCGGTCACGGTCGCGCTGACCTGCGCGCGCTCCATGGTCAGACCCTCGACGTAGCCGACCACCTCGTCGTATTCGCCGAGCTGGATGAGGCCGGAGATGGTGTGCAGTTGATTGTCGAACTCGTGGATGTGGGCGCGTAGTGCGTCGGTGCTGGTTTTGGTCACGTCGAGTTCTTCTTCCACGGAGCGCAATTCGGTGCGGTCGCGGAAAGTGGTGACCGACCCGATGGTGCGGCCTTTCGATTCGATCAAGACGGTGTTGAGGACGAGCAGGCGATCGCCGACAAGAACCAACTGATCGGATTCGGTTGTGCCGGAGGTCAGTACACTCTGGAGGCGGTCGTCGAGACCGAGGTCCCGCACCGATCTGCCGGCACTGCCGCGTGGGATGTCGAGGAGTTGGTGGGCACTGTCGCTCATCAGCACCACCTTTCCCTGCGCGTCGAATGCGATGACACCTTCCTTGAGGCCACGCAGCATCGCCTCACGTTGGCGAACCAGGTCCAGGATCTCGCCGGCCTCCATGCCGAGAGTCTGCCGTTTGACCCTGCGGGCCAACAGGATCGAACCGACGCCCCCGAGAAGCGAGGCCACCGCGAGGTATACCAGGAGGTTCGGTGCAGATTGCAGCAGTCGCGTCCAGATCGAGGGGTACTCGATGCCGACGATCGCGGTTCCGGTAATCGCTCCTTCGCTGCCGAGAATCGGAACGTGCGCCTCCACGGCCTTGCCGGAGGGCGTGTCGACCAAACCCGTCCACGACCGATCCTCTGTCTGACGTGCGTCGATGCCGACATCACCGGGACGCGTCGAAATGACGACACTGCCGTCGGCGTCGGCAAGCGAGACGTAGGTGACGCCCGAGATGGCGCGTACCGAGTCGACCGAACCTTGTAGTCCGGAGCGGAGACGGGTCTGCGCCTGGGGGAGTAGCTCGCGTACTGCCGGATTGGCTGCGAGCGATTCCGCTGCCGAGAGTGCGCGACGTCCCTCCTCGCGTTGGAAACTCGCGGACGACTGTGCGAGGGAGAGGGCGGTGACGCACACGAGAACTGCAACGACGATCAGAAGTTGCAGTTCGAGAAGTTGTGTCGCCAGAGTGTGCCGGCGGCGAAACAGCCGGGCAAACAGAGACGACTTGCTCTCTCGCTCCGCCTGCTCGTTTCCTGAGGACACCAGCCAGACCCTAGCCTTCAGTTCGATGCCGGGAAAGCGGCCGTTCGTGAGCACAATGAGCACAAATCAATTTGCTTTCCCAATGGTGACCCCAGTCACAAAGTGCGTCAGTATGAAACCTGTTCACACATCGGTACCGGCAGACAAGGACGAAGCCATGAGCACATCGAAGCGGCTGAGCAGGCATATCGCCCTGCTCGGTGCCTGCGCGATGAGTCTCGTGCTCTCGACCGGATGCACTCCGGTCGAGTCCTTCGTCGCCGGTGGCCGAGCGGGTGAGAGTTCCGAAGAACTGCGCGTACTGGTGCCCTCGGTGGCCGGTGGTGGTTACGACCTGACCGCCCGGACCATGGTGCAAGCACTGGCCGACGAAGGGACCGTCGACGCCGACGTCGTTGTGCTGCCCGGATCGGGCGGCATCGTCGGACTCAACCGGTTGGCTCTCGAAAGCGGGAATCCCGACCTACTCATGGTCATGGGGCTCGGAGTTCTCGGTTCGCTCGAGATACTGCCGTCCGAGCACACACTTGCCGACGTGACACCGATTGCGAGACTCGTCGAAGAACCGGAAGCGCTACTGGTTCCAGCAGATTCACCGTACAAAACTCTCGCCGATCTGACGCAGGCCTGGGTGGCGGATCCGTCGTCGATCTCGATCGGCGGTGGTTCGAGTGAAGGTGGACCGGACGGGTTGTTCCGCCTTCTGTTCGCACGGGCGGTCGGCGTCGATCCGTCGCGCTCCCCGTACCGCATCTACGACGGCGGCGGCGAACTGCTTCCCGCACTGCTCACGAGGCAGGTCGACGTAGCCGCCACCGGTATCGGTGAATACCTCGATCAGATTGCGGCAGGCACGGTTCGGGTCCTTGCGGTCAGTTCGCCGGCCCGTACCCCGGCGGTGGATGCGCCCACGATGGCGGAGTCTGGCGTCGACGTCACGTTCACCAATTGGCGGGGTCTCATGGCGCCGCCGGGCCTGACGGACGATCAGCGTCAGCACTTGCAGAATTTGGTGCGGGATCTGGCGGCAAGCCCGCGCTGGAACGAGCTGTCTCGCCGAAACGGTTGGAACAGTGCAGTTCTCACCGAACCCGAGTTCTCCGCATTCCTCACCGATCAATCCCGGTTCGTCGACGCAACACTCGATCCGCCCGGCATCAACTGAGCACTACCGAAGTTTCGTTTCACCTCCACGAAGGTCACCGGCTCGATTTGCCGTGCCGTTTTTCTCGGCAATTCAGCACTAAAGGAGTTCATCATGCTCGTCACACTCGGCTTCCTCATGGTTGCGGTGTTCATGTTCCTGATTCTCACCAAACGCGCGACCCCGGTGGTGGGACTGACTCTGGTTCCGGTGGCCTTCGGACTACTTGCCGGGGCCGGCCTCGGAATCGGCGACATGATCACCGACGGCATCAAGTCGCTCGCACCCACCGCGGCGCTGTTGTTCTTCGCGATCATCTTCTTCGGAATCATGATCGACGTCGGCCTCTTCGATCCGCTGGTCAAGCTCATCCTGCGGATGGTGCGAGACGATCCGATGAGGCTCGTGGTCGGAACCGCAGTGCTCGCGATGGTGGTCTCGCTGGACGGAGACGGTTCGACGACCTTCATCATCGTGACCTCGGCGCTGCTTCCGCTCTACCTCAAACTCGGTGTCAGTCCCGTCGTTCTGACGGTGATCGCCGGCCTGTCCAACGCGACGATGAACATCATTCCGTGGGGCGGCCCGACCGTCCGGGCCGCGAGCGCGCTGGGACTCTCACCCTCCGACGTGTTCGTGCCGATGGTGCCGTCGTTGATCGTCGGCCTGATCATGGTGCTCGGATTCGCGATTCACCTCGGGATCATGGAGCGCCGCAGGATCGGGACTTTGGTCCTGACTTCTGAGCGCATCCTCGAAAAGGTCGGAAACGGTGGAAGTTCCAGCACCGGTAGCGCCGGCACCGGCGGCTCGAACGACTCCGAGGACGACGGCGGCGACACCGGACGATTCATCGACGGCCTCGACCCCAAGCGGGACACCTTGCGGCCGAAATTGCTCTGGTTCAACGCTGCGCTGACGACGATCCTTCTCGTCGTACTCGTGATGGACATCCTGCCCATCCCGGTGCTGTTCATGATCGCGTCGTCGATCGCCCTCGCGGTGAACTTCCCGGCGGTCAAGGATCAGGGTGAAGCAATCGCACGCCATTCGTCGAGCATCGTCTCGGTGGTCGCGATGGTGCTGGCAGCAGCGGTGCTGACCGGCGTTTTCCAGGGAACCGGCATGGTCGAGGCGATGGCAGAGTGGCTGCTTCAGGTCATCCCCGACGCGATGGGCCCGCACCTCGCCGTCATCACGGGCGTCCTGAGTATCCCGCTCACGTTCTTCATGACCAACGACGCGTTCTACTTCGGTGTGCTGCCGGTGCTGTCCGAGACTGCAGCGCAGTACGGCATCGAGCCGGTGGAGATGGCGCGCGCCTCGATCACCGGGCAGGCCGTGCACATGCAGAGCCCGCTGGTCCCGGCGATCCTGCTACTGGTCACACTCGCCGGTGTTTCTCTGGCGGATCACCACAAGAAGGTTCTGTGGCGAGCGGGCCTGATCTCGATCACGATGCTCGTGGTCGGCGTCGGATTGGGGCAGATCCCCTTCTGAGCGCGATCAGTTGTGGAAGGGGCACCGGCCTTGGTCGGTGCCCTTCTTCTTTTTTGTCACGAAATTGGGCCGGATGTCGAGATCGGGCTCGTCGTACAGGCGGTGGAACGTCGGCGTGAGCGAGCTGGACATGGGCGGGTTCACCCATGACCAGTCGGTCGGGCACTTGCGCCCGGCCTTGTCCTCACGCGCGATGTGATCGATGAATTGCTTTGCGACAGTGTGATGGTCGACCATGATGACGCCGGCCTTGCGGTAGCTGTGGATAACTGCACGGTTCAGTTCGACCAGTGCGCGGTCCTTCCAGAGCGTGCGGTCGTGGCTCATGTCGAGCTCCATCATCGCTCCGATGGTGGGCAACATGTTGTAGCGATCGGTGTCGCTGAAGTTGCGTGCGCCTACCTCGGTGCTGACGTACCAACCACTGAACGGCGTGCAGGGATAAACGATTCCGCCGATGTCGAGGTTCATGTCCGAGACCGCAGGGACGGCATGCCATTTAAGCCCCAGATCAGCGAACCAGCTGTATTCGGGATGCTCGATCTCGACCTCGAGAACCAGGTCGGTCGGGACGTCGAAGTACTGCAGGGGTTCGTCGGGAACCGAAATCAGTACGGGGAGAACGTCGAACGGCGTACCGGCGCCCTTCCACCCCATCGCGGTGACCTGAGCAGTCAGATCGACGTGCCACGGGTCGCCCAGAATGGTGCCGTCAGGCTGCCGGTAGCCGGCGTAGCGGATCAGTTGCGGGCTGAGGATTCGGTACTCCTGACCGTCCTCGCGGGGGAGTGGTCCGACCGTCACGACCGACTGCAGAGCGCCGCCGTTGGTCGACAGTCGCAGGTGCTCCCAGCATGCTTCGGCGAGAGCGGAAGCCGTGACGGCATCGCGCGCGTCGATGAGTTTGAGGGTCCGCCAATGCGCGCGACCGACGCACCTGGCGTGGTTTCGCCACGCGAGTTTGGCGCCGACGAGCAATTCCTCCGCTGTGTGCGTGTAGGTGCCGGTCCGATGGAGTTCACGCAAGGCCTCACGCCGCCGAGACGTCGGGAGGTGGCCCAGTTCCGGAGAGTCGAAAAATTCGACGCACTCGAGTTCCCGACGTTGAAGCTCGGTCAGCGTCGGGGTAGTGGAGGCGATCTGGGACGTAAGCCCGCTATCGGTGGGCAATTCGTCCTGTCGAACAAAATCCACGGCACGACTCCTGTTTGGCTGGTTGAGATTTCGCTGAACGTTAGCTCGGCGATCGAGAGTGTCGAAGCTCTTGTTTATCTTGCACGCAAGAATAAGAAAGGGACGGTCACACCGCGAAATGGGGTCGCATTGTGACACTTGTCCAGAATGATTTACGAGTCAGACATTTGTGACATAAGCTGCAGACGAAATTCCGCGGCGGGTCTTGCCGCGTCTAGTCGGGACGAGGATGAGCGTGGATTCGCAAGCAATCTCTCTGGTCCGGTCGAGCTTCAAATCCGTCGCTGCGGTAGAAGATGGTCCGGAACGGCTCGCCCGTACCTTCTATTCGATCCTGTTCGCTCGATCGCCCGAAACCCGGGAGTTCTTTCCGGCAGCGATGGATGTGCAGCGTGACCGGCTTGTCAGCGCTATCGCTCACGTCGTCGAACGCCTCGACGAGTCCGACGCGATACTCGAGTACCTCGCGCAGCTCGGCCGCGATCACCGTAAGTACGGCGTCACCGACGAGCACTACACGGCAGTCGGCAATGCCCTGATCGAAGCACTCGAGACTTTCGGTGGCGCCGAAATGTGGACAGACGAGGTCGACAGCGCGTGGCGCAACGCGCTCGCGATCATCTCGGCAGCGATGATGGACGCCGCCAACGCGGAAGGCGGTCCGCCCGCGTGGAGTGCCACGGTCATCGAATGCCGCCCGGTCATCAAGGGCGTCGCCGTCGTGCGGCTGCAACTCGACCAGACGATGGAGTACCGCGCCGGTCAGTACGTCAGCGTGCAGGTCGCCGCGAGGCCACGGATGTGGCGCTACCTCTCTCCGGCCACGCCGTACGACGGGACCGGAATCCTCGAGTTCCACATCCGCCAGGTCACCGGCGGGTGGGTCAGCCCGGTCATGGTGAACCAGACCGCTGTCGGAGACACCTGGGTGGTCGGTTCGCCCATCGGCGCCTTGGGGATTCCGGAGAACTCCAAGGACCTTTTGATGATCGCGTCGGGAACCGGAGTGGCTCCGCTGCGCGCTCAGATACTCGAGCTGATCCGACGCGGCAACACCCGCAAGGTCCAACTGTTCTACTCCGGACAGCATCCGTGCGATCTCTACGACCTTCCGCATCTGTGGAAGCTGGCAGAGAAGTACCCGTGGCTCACGATCATCCCGGTCTCCGAAGAAGACGAGAATCCGTGGTGGCACACCGAAGTGGAGCCACTGCCGCCGATCGGCATGAAGCGGCGCATCGTCGGCAAGGTCGGTAAGGTCGTGACCTCGTTCGGGGACTGGGCGGGCTACGACATTCAGGTCGTAGGCAGCGAATCCATGGTCAACAGCACCAAATTCAGGCTTCGCGCAGTGGGCATCGACGTCGACACCGTTCGCAACGACCCGACGTACTGACCGTCAGTACGGATCGAACTGAATGACCTCGGCCGGCGTTCCGGCCTCGATCAATCGATCACGCGTCGACCGAACCATGGCCGCCGATCCGCACACCAGGACCTGATGTTCGGTGAACGCACCGTACGACGCGACGACGTCGGCGAGCGTGCCTTCGATGAGATGATCGTCGCCGAATCCGATGTCGACGTTCAACCGGTCGAACCATCCGTCGGGCGGGCCGCCGTCGGAGAGATCTTCGACGACAGGAATGGGCTGCAACCACGGAAACTGGTCGGCGAGCAGCCACAGCATGTCCGCAGCGTAGAGATCACGAAGCGTTCGGCCACCGAAGAAGAGGTACACCTGCGGCGGGTTCGGGGTCTGAGCCAGATCGAGAATGATCGACCGGAGTGGGGCCAAACCGGTTCCGCCCGCGACCATGATGACGGTGGGGCCGTTCTCGTCGACGGACAGGTTGCCGCGCGGGTCGAGGATCTGCCAGACGTCACCAGGCTGGGTGTCCTTGACTATCGAACCGCTGACCCAACCACCGGGAACCGTCTTGACGTGAAACTCCAACTTCCCGTCGTGTGAGGGAGGCAGTGCGGGGGAGAGTCGACGGAGCAACCGCGAATTCTGCGGGACGCTGACGTCGACGTACTGGCCCGGTCGGAACGGGACGACGTCGCCGACAAGACGAACAACCGCCAGATCCTCACGGAGACGGTGATGTTCGACGACTGTGCTCGACCAGGTTCGCTGGGCCATGAAAGTTCTCCTGTAGTCAGTAGAGCGGGTCGTGCCGGATCTGGTCGAGCGGAGTTCCGCCGGCACGCAAGGCGTAGACGGTTGTCTTGATCATCGACGGTGACCCCGAGATCTGCACCTGACGGTCGGCCCACGAACCGAACTGCGCGACCACTTTTCCGATCGGTCCGATCAGCCGGCTGTGCATTCCGAACGGTGGTTCGAGCACCGGTCCGTTGTGCCACCAAGGGTTTTCGGGTTCTTCGGAAACCGGCACGACGGTCAACCACGGGTTGCTGAGCGAGATGTGCCAGAGGGTTTCGAGGTCGTAGAGATCGCACGGATAGCGGCCGCCGACGAACAGGTGCACGCGCGGGTTGTGCGCGCGTTGAGACATTTCCATCACCTGTGCCCGCAGTGGAGCGATACCGGTGCCGGACCCGATCATGAGAACGTCACGGTCGCTGGTGAAGTCGACCTCGAGGCCGCCGAGGGGAGTGGACATGACCCAGCGGTCACCGACGTTGGTTTCGCTGACGATCGCGGGGCTGACCCATCCTCCCGACACCTTGCGGATGTGGAACTCGAGCTGACCGAAAGGGTTGGTCGGAATCGCCGGTGAGTAATACCGCCACATTTTCGGGCGCTGGGGAATCTGAACACCTACGTATTGCCCCGCCCCGTACGGAATGGGTGGGTCGGCTTCGAGGCGAACAATCGCCAGATCGTCGAGGACTCGTTCGTGGCTGACCACGGTTGCGCCCCAGAGCGCCGGGGTCGTATCGGATTCGGCGCCGTCGGCCATCGTGCTGACGACGAGGTCGGTGAACTGAGACCAGGCCTCGTCCAGATCCGGCGTCCACTTGTAGCGGCTGTGCGCGCTCGTGCCGTACATCGACCGAACCGCACGCTTCAGAGCGACGCCGGCGGCCTCGTAGTGCTCACGCTCGACGCCGTAGCGACGGTGGTCGCGGCCGAGTTGGGTGAGGAACTTCCGGATTCGGCGATGCTGGGGCAGATTCTTCACGACGAACTCGATGGCTCTGAAGAAACGGTGGCCCTGCGATTCCATCCCGGCCGGGAACAATGAGCGGTACAGAGGATGTTCCGCAAAGAGGCCGGTGTAGAACACTGCCGAGAAGTGCGCACGGCTCTCTTCGTCGTCGGTCAGAGAATCGAGGCTGGATTGCAGACGGGCGATCACTGTCGGATCCAATCCATCCCCCTTTCGCACCAGCTGCAACTCTCGCCACAATTCTAGTACGGCTGAAAATGTGACCTGAGTCATTATTTTTCGAGTGTGTTCGGTGAGCATCCGACGCTGCTGTTTCTGACCGACCAGCCGTGCAGGCAGCGTTGGTCGACGAAGAATCGGCGAGCAAATGGAGGCGTCATGACATACTCCTCCCTGAACTTCTCGGTGGTTGTCTCCCGCTCCCTGGGACGATGACATAGCCGCCTAGCCTGAGTTGGAGACTTGCCGATGGGATTTCAGACACCGCTGTATGAGCTGAGCGAATACCTGAAGTGGACCACGAGCGGAAAGATTCAGCTCCCAGATTTCCAGCGTGGCTACAAGTGGGAGGACGAGCGGATCCGTCAGTTGCTCGTGACGATCTTGCGTGGACACCCGCTTGGCGTGGTGATGCTGCTGAATACCGGCAACGATCAGATTCGTTTCAAGCCGCGCCCGATCGAAGGTACGTCCGTTTCGGACGGCACCACCGCTGATCTACTTTTGCTCGATGGGCAACAACGATTGACGTCACTCACTCAGGCCCTTACGGGGGATGGGGTGGTGCGCACAATGGACAGCCGCGGCAAGCTAATGAATCGTCGCTATTACATTGACATGCAGTTGGCCGTGCAGGGCGAGGATCGCATCGATGAAGCGGTCTTGTCGGTCCCTGGCGATGGCATCGAACGGACCAACTTCGGCAAAGACATCGTTCGCGACGTTTCCACACCTGAGAAAGAGCAGGCCGGCGGCCTGTTTCCGGTGCGTCTCCTGTTTGGAGACGCAATGTCGTGGCTGTTTGGTCTTGATGACCGTGAACTTGCGAAAAGGTTCAACGCAGATATCTTGAAACCAGCTGGTTCCTACAACATTCCTGCGATCGAGCTCGGAAGGGATACCAGCAAATCGGCCGTAGCGACAGTTTTCGAGAAGGTCAATGTGGGTGGTCTGCCCCTGAATGTCTTCGAACTGCTGACCGCTACGTTTGCCGGTGACGCTGCGTACTTTGCCGAGCATGGGACTGACTTTCGTCTGAACGACGATTGGAAGGAGTCGAAGGCCAAGTTCGTGCCATATCCGGTCCTCGCGGGTTTGGAGAACACGGACTTCCTTCAAGCCGTCACGCTACTTGCAACACGGAAACGGAACCTTGCCGACACCAGTACACGGCCTCCGGCAATCTCTGCCAAGCGCGAGGACGTGCTGAAGCTGACGTTGGATGAGTACCTGGAATGGGTAGGGCCGCTACGTGAGGCGTTCATTTGGGCATCGGACTTTCTCGCCGACCGCCACATCTTCGACACCCGTTTTCTTCCCTACCCGAAGCAACTCGTTCCACTTGCGGCGATTCGGGTTGTCATGGGCAGCGACGCTGACTTGTTCGGCCCTCGCGAGAAGCTTGTCCGGTGGTTCTGGTGTGGAATCCTCGGCGAACTCTACGGCGGGGCTATCGAGACCCGGTTCGTCCGCGACCTCGAACAGGTACCGGCCTGGGCGCGCGGACTGGACAGCGCCGCAACGCCGAACAGCGTGAACGACGCGACATTTGTCGAGTCTCGACTCCATTCACTTCGCACGCGCCAAGCTGCGGCATACAAGGGCATTTATGCGCTCTTGCTTGGTAACGAAGCCCGAGACTGGATGGAAGACAAGGCCTTGGACAAGGTGCAGTACGTCAGCCTCGCTGTTGACATTCATCATATTTTTCCGAAGAAGTGGTGCAACGACAACAAGATCGACGACGAACATCGCGAGAGCGTGGTAAATAAGACCGCTATCTCGGCTGTCACCAATCGCACGATCGGGGGAGCGGCGCCCTCCGCCTACCTGGCTCAGATCGAGAAGAAGGCGCAGATCGGTTCGGCGAAGCTCGACGAACTGGTGGAGGCTCACCTTGTGCCCGCAGCCCATCTTCGCTCCAATGACTTCGACGCCTACTTCGTCGAGCGGCGATCGCGCCTGTGCGACATGGTGGAGAAAGCTATGGGAAAGGCGGTGCCTCGGGACGTCGGTCACGATGCCGGAGAGGACTCGGCTCAGTTCCAATTGGCGGAGATTGAAGAACTCCCAGAAGAAGCCGAGTGATCTGGGTGGGCGATGACATGAGTTGCCCTGGCGAACCACCCGATGTGAATGCAGGCCTCTTTCATCTGTGAAAAGACCATTAGCCAAAGCATATTCGGTTGGAATAGACCTATTTCGTGTTGTTGTCTGTCCTCTGGTTGGCTGCTGGCGCGGTGTATTCACGGCCGCATAGCCGTTGATCTGGTCGCTGAAGTCGAGGGGATCAGCGTCGTCTCCAACCCGTTGCTGGTGGACCTCACCTTGCTCGAGGTGGGCTGCCGCGCTGAGGTGAAACTCAGCTATGTCGTAACCGTCAGTTATGTCTAACAGCCTGGACGTCTGGTGCGGGCACGTAAGGTCGGCTGCTCGTTCGGTCGGATTAGTTCCGTCGGTCAACCGGCCCCTGTCTGAAACAGTGCATGGTCGTACGCACGCGTGATACCGGTCCGGTCGGCTGCCGAACTGAGTTGAAATATTCAGAGTCCGCGACTCGAATACTCGATCGGGATCTCACACGTCTTCAAGTTGTGATCGACATTATTCACGATTCTGGACTTCCGTTTCGATTGCGGGGTCCTGCCTACTAAGACCGAAAATGTGACCTACGAAACCAACTCGGCCTGGCGAAAACAAACTTGAGCGGAATAGACTCAAGTTTGTCCGCGTTGAGCATATTGACACAGTCGCAATACCAACCGGTCGCGGCTCTTCCCGTTCGACTTCGCCAGAAAGGTGACAAGTGGACTCGTTCACACCAACAACCAAGACCCAGGCTGCGATGACGGCTGCACTGCAGTCGGCGTCGTCGGCGGGTAACCCCGATATCCGGCCTGCCCATCTGCTGGTCGCATTGCTCGACCAGACCGACGGCATCGCTGCCCCACTACTCAAAGCTGTAGGCGTCGACCCCACGGTCGTACACCGTGAAGCACAGGCAATCGTCGATCGCCTGCCCAAGACAACCGGCGCAAGCTCCACCCCGCAACTCGGGCGTGAGGCACTCGCGGCACTCACTGCTGCTCAGCACCTCGCCACCGAGATGGACGACGAATACGTCTCCACCGAGCACGTCCTCTACGGACTGGCCGGCGGCGACTCCGACGTCGCACAGTTGCTCGTACGGCACGGCGCCACCCAGGACGCATTGCGTGAAGCCTTCACCACCGTCCGCGGTAGCGCTCGCGTCACCAGCCCGGAGCCCGAAGGCACCTACCAAGCGCTGGAAAAGTACTCCACCGACCTCACCGAAGCTGCACGTAGCGGCAAGCTCGACCCGGTGATCGGTCGCGACACCGAGATTCGCCGTGTCGTGCAGGTGCTCTCGCGTCGTACCAAGAACAACCCGGTACTCATCGGTGAGCCCGGCGTCGGCAAGACCGCGATCGTGGAGGGCCTTGCCCAACGCATCGTCGCGGGTGACGTCCCGGAATCGCTGCGAGGCAAGACCGTCGTGTCCCTGGATCTCGGGTCCATGGTCGCCGGTGCCAAGTTCCGCGGTGAATTCGAAGAACGCCTCAAGGCTGTCCTCGACGACATCAAGAACAGTGCCGGACAGGTCATCACCTTCATCGACGAGTTGCACACCATCGTCGGCGCCGGAGCCACCGGTGAATCCGCGATGGACGCAGGCAACATGATCAAGCCGATGCTCGCCCGTGGTGAGCTACGGCTGGTCGGTGCGACCACACTCGAGGAGTACCGCAAGTACATCGAGAAGGACGCAGCACTCGAGCGTCGTTTCCAGCAGGTGCTCGTCGGTGAGCCCTCGGTCGAGGACACCATCGGTATCCTGCGCGGCCTCAAGGAGCGCTACGAGGTGCACCACGGCGTGCGCATCACCGACTCCGCGTTGGTGGCGGCTGCCGCGCTGTCGGACCGCTACATCACGTCGCGGTTCCTGCCGGACAAGGCCATCGACCTCGTGGACGAAGCCGCATCGCGACTTCGTATGGAGATCGACTCGCGTCCCGTCGAGATCGACGAGGTGGAACGCACGGTTCGCCGACTCGAAATCGAAGAAGTGGCACTCGAGAAGGAAACCGACGACGCGTCCAAGGCGCGGCTCGAGAAGCTGCGTCAGGAACTCGCGGACGACCGCGAAAAGCTCAATCAGCTCAGCACCCGCTGGCAGAACGAAAAGCAGGCCATCGACTCGGTGCGCGTGCTGAAGGAACAGCTCGAAACCCTGCGAGGAGAGTCCGAACGCGCTGAGCGTGACGGCGATCTGGGCAAGGCAGCCGAGTTGCGCTACGGCCGTATCCCGGCGCTCGAGAAGGAACTGGAAGAGGCAGCAGCCGCTTCCGGAGCTGCCTCCGACGGTGACGTGATGCTCAAGGAAGAGGTCGGGCCTGACGACGTCGCAGACGTGGTCGCAGCCTGGACCGGAATCCCCGCCGGCCGGATGATGGAAGGCGAAACCGAGAAGCTGCTCCGCATGGAGTCCGAACTCGGCAAGCGCGTCGTCGGCCAGACCGACGCCGTCGTCGCCGTCTCGGATGCGGTTCGCCGCGCCCGAGCAGGTGTCGCCGACCCCAATCGGCCCACCGGTTCCTTCCTGTTCCTCGGCCCGACCGGCGTCGGTAAGACGGAGCTCGCCAAAGCCTTGGCGGACTTCCTCTTCGACGACGAGCGCGCGATGATCCGCATCGACATGAGCGAATACGGTGAGAAGCACTCGGTGGCCCGACTCGTCGGTGCTCCTCCGGGATACGTCGGCTACGAAGCCGGTGGCCAGCTCACCGAAGCAGTTCGACGACGCCCGTACTCGGTGGTCCTCTTCGACGAGGTCGAGAAGGCACACCCCGACGTGTTCGACGTCTTGCTCGCAGTGCTCGACGAAGGCCGACTGACCGACGGTCAAGGCCGCACGGTGGACTTCCGCAACACCATCTTGATCCTGACCTCCAACCTGGGATCCGGTGGCACGCGGGAGCAGGTCATGGATGCGGTACGCCATGCGTTCAAGCCGGAGTTCATCAACCGTCTCGACGACGTGGTCATCTTCGACTCGCTCTCCGAGGAGCAGTTGGAGCACATCGTGGACATCCAGCTCGAGCAGTTGCAGAAGCGTCTGGCTGCGCGTCGTCTCACCCTCGAGGTGAACGGTGCGGCTCGGATGTGGCTCGCAGTGCGCGGCTACGACCCGCTGTACGGCGCTCGGCCATTGCGTCGACTCGTTCAGCAGTCGATCGGCGACCAGCTCGCCAAGCTGCTCCTGGCCGGCAAGGTCCAGGACGGCGACACCGTGCACGTCGGTGTCAGCGAGGACGCGGATCAGTTGGTTCTCTCCTGATTCGGTAAGCGGAATGCCCCGTCGATCCACTTGGATCGGCGGGGCACTCGCATTTTGTTCTACCCTGGATGGCTGGATGCTCGAACCGGGGACGAGTGCACCCGCGCCTCTCCGAACGACTCCGACGCTCTTTCGTCCCAACCGAAGGTGAGCCAGGCATGACCGATCAGAACGATCCGCGTAACTCGGGTGGGCCGCGCCGTGAGGATCCCGAGGCGACCGAGGTGTGGGGGCGTACGCCCGACCAGCCGACGGAGCAGTACGGGACGGTGTCCGGCCAGAATCCGAACCAGCCGACGGAGTATTTCGGTCAGCAGCCCGGGGCACAGCAGTATCCGGGGGCACAGCAGTATCCCTACGGCGGACCGGATCAGAACACGGAGTACTTGGGGCAGCAGGGGCAGCAGCCGAATCCCACTCAGGCGTTCCCTGCCTACAACCCGCAGTTCGATCCGCAGGCGCCGCCGCCTGGTGCGACGCAGGCCTATCCGCCGTACACCGCTCAGCAGTACGGGAACCCGGATCAGTACGGGAACACGCAGCAGTACGGAAATACACAGCAGTATCCGGTTGCCGGTGGTGGCGGTGGAGTTCCGCCGGAACAGCCGTTCATCGACGATGGATCGTCGGGCGGCGGTAAGAAGCGCAAGCTCGCGACGTGGGTGGCCGCCGGTGTGGTCGGGATCCTGGTCGCCGTGATCGCGATCATCGCGTTCTCGGCGTTCGGCTCGAACGACAAGGGCACCCAGACCGCTTTCGTTCCCCCGACCACCACGACGCAGGCGCCGACCACGACACCGCCGAAGGCCAGCACCACGGCGCCGACTCCGACGACGGATTCTCCGCTCAGCCAGCTTCCAGGCGGGCTCGGCGAAGTCATCGGTGACGCCGGGGGAGCCGTCGGCACCGTGAAGTCGAACGACGGCGGCACGTTGGTCATCGATTCGATCGGGGGTTCGCAGGTGACGATTCTGACCACAGCGGACACCACGCTCATCGCGCTCAACCGCGCCACCATCGCCGATCTGCAACCGGGAGACAACATCGTCGTCGACGGCACGCCGGTGGAGAACGGCACGATGACCGCCAACACGATTCTGAGTACGTCGCTGCCGAAGTTCGGCAACTGAGTCGTTCACGACACATCGGGCGAGTCCACCAGGGTGTCGCGGGAGGTTGAGGCCGCGAGTCGCTACCCTGGAGGGTGATGACTGGAATGTGGTTCGGACTGGCAGCAATTGCACTCGCAGGCGCGGGTGCGCTTCTGTACGTCGACAGGACGAGGCGAGATCAATCCGGGCGAGTGCGTCAGATCTGGGCCAAGGCGCAGGGTTACACGTACACGGCCACTGACGATCAGCTGGCAGGCGAATGGCACCGCGCGGTCATGGCCAAGCAGGACTACCTCACTGCTACCGACGTCGTCCGCGGCCGCCGTCGCGGAGAGCAGTTCGTGCTGTTCGACCTGGAGGAGACCGCAACCATCGTGGCTGTTCGCCGCGAGATCGGGTCGGACGTCGACATCGATCTTCGGTTGAAGTCGACGGCTCCGCCCAAGGACGGCGACCTGAACCTGTTGGGTGCGATCGGTTCACGAGTCGTCTTCGCGACCGATCTCGAGATCGCACGTCGTGTCTGTGATCAGCGCATGGTGGCGTTCACCGAATCGGTTCCGCCGTCGATCAGCATGCTGTGGAGCGAAGGGCAGTGGACGCTCGGTTCGCTTCCGGTGACCAGTAACGGCCGGGACTGGGACGCGGCAATCGAGTCGGTTGCGCGCCTGTCCGGCATTCTGCATGTCCTGCCTCCCGTCACCGATCCCAACGAACTCGAGGTCGATCACGATCCGAGCCGCCCGCGGCCGGGCGCCGAGAAGTCTCGCCCAACTCCGGATCCGGTAGAACAGCCCCGTTCGCGTCAAGAGCAGCCGCCCCGTGACGCTCCGCCGCGTGAATTTGCCCCGCGTGAGTCCGCACCGCGTGAGCCCGCACCGCGGGAATCTGCGCCACGTCCGGATCAATCGCTGCGCAAGCCCGAGGCGGCTGACAAGCCGGCTCAGCGCCCGGCGTCGCAGCGCTCGGGCACAATTCGCCCGGTCGACTGACCTTTAAGGTTCCCGTCCAGGCGCGATAACCACTAGCGTGGCCGGTATGTCGACTTCCCACTCGGATCGCCCTGTGCGTCCCGTTGCCCTGGTGACCGGGCCCACCTCTGGTCTCGGCGCCGGTTTCGCCAAGAAATACGCCTCCCTCGGATACGACCTGGTTCTCGTCGCACGTGACGAGGTCAGATTGCACGACCTCGCGTCCGAGTTGAAGACGATGTTCGGCACCGAGTCGGAGATTCTGGTTGCCGATCTCGCATCGGAGGCCGGACGCGACACGGTCGCGCTTCGTTTGGAGAAGGGCGTCGAGGTGTTGGTGAACAACGCCGGATTCGGTACCTCCGGCGAGTTCTGGACCGCCGATCCGGCGCTTCTTCAGTCTCAACTCGACGTCAACGTCACCGCCGTGATGCGGCTGACCCGTGCGGCGCTGCCCAGCATGATCGCGTCGGCGCACGGAACGATTGTCAACGTGGCGAGCGTCGCGGGCCTGCTGTCCGGGCGGGGTTCGACGTATTCGGCAAGCAAGGCCTATGTCATCTCGTTCACCGAAGGGCTGTCCGGCGGGTTGGCCGGGACGGGAGTGCGCGTGCAGGCGCTGTGCCCGGGCTTCATTCGCACCGAGTTCCACGAGCGCGCGGGCATCGAGATGTCCACGATCCCCAAGCCGATGTGGCTGAGCGTCGACCAGGTGGTTGCGGCGTCGATGAAGGATCTCGGTGACGACAAGGTCATCAGTATTCCGGGATTCCAGTACAAGGTCCTCACGACGGCCGGGCGTCTCGTTCCCAAGGGGCTGGTTCGCCGGCTGACCAACATCGTCGGACGTGGCCGCGGGCGGACGTAGCCCAGAGGCGGAAGCCGGACGTAGCCCAGAGGCAGAAGCCGAACACAAGGCAGTGGTCGGTAGGCTGAGCACTCATGAGCGATCGTGAGGATTTGGCTGCGCTGGTGCGCGAATTGGCTGTTGTACACGGAAAGGTGACGTTGTCCTCGGGCAAGGAAGCCGATTACTACGTCGACCTTCGCCGCGCGACACTTCACCACAAGGCAGCGCCGCTGATCGGCTCGCTGCTGCGTGAACTGGTCGCGGACTGGGATTTCGACGCCGTCGGCGGTTTGACGATGGGCGCCGACCCGGTTGCCATGGCGGTGATGCACGCTCCCGGCCGACCGATCGATGCGTTTGTCGTCCGCAAGGCCGCGAAGGCCCACGGGATGCAGCGCCAGATCGAGGGCCCGGACATCGTCGGCAAGCGTGTCCTGGTTGTCGAGGACACGACCACGACGGGCAATTCGCCGTTGACAGCAGTGAAGGCCCTGCGCGAGGCAGGGGCCACCGTGGTCGGAGTCGCTACGGTCGTCGATCGCGCGACGGGTGCGGATGCGGTGATCGGTGCCGAGGGCGTCGAGTACCGCTCGCTGCTGGGCCTGGAAGATCTGAACCTGAGCTGACGCCCCGTGAGTGGTTAAGGAGTCCCTGCACTCCTCAACCACTCACAGGGGTCAGTCGCCTACGGTGACGGCGAGTGCTTCGTCGACGCTGTGCGGCGCGGGATCGTGGTCGTCGACGTGAGCGAGAACCTTACGTCCGCTCGACAGGACGAATACGGCGGCGAGGGTGAGCACCGCGCCGACCCAGAACGGCATGTGGACGTTGGATTCGCCGAGCTTGCCGGCTACCCACGGAGCAGCGGCGCCGCCGACGAATCGAACGAAGCTGTAAGCAGCCGAGGCGGTCGACCGCTCCACGGGAGCTGAGATCATGACGGTTTCGGTGATGAGTGTGTTGTTCACGCCGAGGAACAAACCGGCGAGGACGACACCGACGATCAAGACGATCTTGTTCTCGGTGAACAGCGCCATCATGCCTAGGTCGAGTGCGAACAGGGTCAGTGCCAGCATCATCATCGGCAGGGTGCCGAAGCGTCGTTGCAGGCGAGGGGCGAGGAAAACCGACGAGATCGCCAGCATCAGGCCCCAACCGAAGAAGATGAATCCGATCGGGTACGCCCCCATGTCGAGGGGGAACGGCGTGTACGCGAGCAGCGTGAAGAATCCGTAGTTGTAGAGCAGCGCGGTGATGGCAACGGTGAGTAGCCCGCGGTGCCGCAACGCCTGGAAGGGCGCAGCGATGGACGTGTGGTGTTCGGGCTTGGGTGCGCTCGGAAGCATCACCACGATGAGAATGAAGGCGACCGCCATCAGGGCTGCGACGCCGAAGAACGGTGCGCGCCAGCTGATGTCACCGAGAACTCCGCCGACCAGCGGTCCGACTGCGATACCGATGCCCAATGCAGCCTCGTACAGGATGATCGCCCGTGCCACGCCGCCGCTGGCCGCGCCGACGATTGCCGCGAGCGCCGTTGCGATGAACAGTGCATTGCCGAGTCCCCAGCCCGCACGGAATCCGACGATCTGGCCGATGGTGCTGGAAGCGCCTGCCAGAGAAGCGAACACGATGATGATGGCAAGGCCTGCAAGAAGTGTTTTCTTGGCGCCGATGCGGCTGGACACCACACCGGTGATGAGCATGGCCACGCCGGTGACGAGCATGTAGCTGGTGAACAGCAGCGAAACCTGCGACGGTGTGGCGTCGAGTTGTTCGCCGATCGGCTTGAGGATCGGATCGACCAATCCGATGCCCATGAAGGCGATGACGCTGGCAAAGGCTACCGCCCACACCGCTTTCGGTTGTTTCAGGAGGCTCGGCGGAGCCTCGTTCTGGTGCGTTGATGTCGCGGTCGTGTTGCTCACGGCCACCTCCTTTTTCAGTGGTGGTGTTTCAGCTGGGATCGGAAGTCTTGATGATGGACCGCAATTCGGCCAATCCGTCGGCCAGTTTCTTGATCTGCTCAGGCCCGAGTTCGACGAAGTGGGGGACTAGAGCGTCGGCGATCTCGTTTCGACCGTCGTTCAAGATCTTTCGGCCCTTGTCCGTCATGGCCACTCGAACTGCCCGGGCGTCTTCGGGGTCGGCGCGGCGTTCGACGTAACCGTTCTCGCCGAGTTTGCGCAGTAGTGCAGTGGCAGAGGGCTGCGAGCTTCTGTCGAGTCGAGCGAAGTCGCTGATCCGCATTTCGCCGTATTCCTCGAGTAACGAGAGTGCGCGCAGCCAGGCGCGTGGGTACTGATCGGACGCGAAGGAGCCTGCCAGCTTCGCGAAGCGGTGCGTATTGCTCACGAGGTCGACGAGTAGTTCGTGCAGTTGCTGTTCTTCGTCTGTCACGAAGAATATTATTGCATAGGTTAACTATGTAAATCAACGAGTCCGTGGAAGGTGGTCCGTCACGGCGGTGGCTACCAGCGACGGCACATCGAGGTCGGGTGCGACGAGTGCGAGGCTTCGATTTGCCGCCAGCACTGCGATGCCGTGGGTTCCGGTCCAGATGTTCAACGCAGATGTGGTGGGATCGGAGGCGTCGGCCTCTTCGGTCAGGGATTGCAGGGCGGCGAAGAGTGGGAGAGAAGACTCTCGGAGGTTGCTGCCTGCGCCCTCGAGGAGGTCGTGGCGAAACATCAACTCGAACATCGCCGGTCGCTCCTGGGCGAATGACACGTATTCGATTGCTGCCGAGATCAATCGGCTACGAGCGGATTGTTTGCCGGCGAGGACGGGATCGAGTCTGTCGGCGAGATCGCGCAGGCCGTGTGAGGCAATTGCGGCTAGCAGGCTGTTGTGGGTCGGAAAGTATCTCCGCGGGGCGCCGTGCGACACGCCCGCCCGACGCGCTATCTCCCGTAGCGTCAGTTCTGTGGCGCCGTCGGCATCGAGAATCTCGACGCCGGTGGCGACGAGTGTTTCGCGAAGGCTGCTGACAGTCATGGAAGACAGTGTCTACTATTCTTGTCGTAGACACTGTCTACTAGACGGAAAAGGTGATGCCCTGTGCTCTATTGGCTGTTCAAATACGTCCTGATCGGCCCGGTCCTCTGGCTGTTCGGGCGGCCGACGATCGAGGGTCAGCACCACATCCCCAAGAAAGGGCCGGTGATTCTCGCCGGCAACCATCGGGCAGTCGTCGACTCGTTCTTCCTGGTTCTCATGGTGCGCCGACGCATCACCTTCGTCGCGAAGAGTGAATATTTCACCGGGACCGGTGTGAAGGGCGCGATGCAGCGCTGGTTCTTCGGTGGGGCCGGTCAGGTGCCGATCGACCGTAGCGGCGCCGACGCCTCCCGTGCGGCGTTGGACACGGCCATCGGGATTCTCGACAAGGGTGGTGTCTGGGGGATCTACCCCGAGGGAACACGATCACCCGACGGTTGCCTGTACAAGGGAAAGACCGGAGCGATTCGAGTTGCCTTGGAAACCGGGGCGCCGGTCATTCCCGTCGTCGTACACGGCGGCGACGCAGTCAACCCGCCGGGTACGCGGATGTGGCGCTTCAGCAAGGTCCGGATCACGGTAGGGGAGCCGATCGACTTCTCTCGGTACCGCGAACTTCGTGGCTACCAGGCCGTCGTGCGTGCGGCGACGGACGAATTGATGGCAGTGCTCTGTGACCAGTCGGGGCAGGAATACGTCGATGTCTACGGCGCGGACGTCAAATCCGGCGATGCCGCCTGAGTGACCCAGTACGGTCGCTGTTGGACGTGTAACCAACAGGAGGATTGTGATGGCGGGCAAGTGGGGCATCGAGCACGCAGTTTTTGCGGCGGCGACGGCAGCGACAGTGGTCGGGGCAGTAGTCGGTAACGAGCGGGTTCAGCAGATCGCGAAGCCGTTGATCGCACCCGCTCTGGCCGCCCGAGTGCTGCGCAAGCGCTCGGAGACGGAAACTGCCGATACCGCACTGCTTCTGGCCGGTCTCGCCGCTGCAACTGTCGGCGACGTGTTCATGATCGACCCGGACAACGATGCTCGTCTGATCAAGGGCGCGTCCTCGTTCGCGGTGATGCAGGCCAGTTACTCGGCGCTCCTGCTGCGGCGCGGCGCTCGGCCGACCCGCGCTGCCCTGCGGCCCCGCATCAGCGGTTGGTCGACGGCGTCCGGACTGCTCCGTGCCAAGGCCCCGAGCGTGTCGACGCCGCTCACCGGATACGGATTGATGTTGGGAACCACCTCGACGTTGTCGGCGGACCCCGCTCTGGCACCGCAGTCAAAGGCCGTGCTCGACGTAGTCGTCCCGAACAAGGATCGACGCTCCTGGCTCGGATTGGGCGGAGTGCTCTTCACCGCATCCGACGGACTGATCGTGGTGCGTCGTCTGTTCATCCGCGGGACCGCCGGCCGCGCTGCTGCCGAGGGTGTGATCCTGGCGTCGTACGCGGGAGCGCAGCTGATGCTGGTGGAAGGCATGTTGGCGCTGGGACGCAAGAAGAGCGTCTAGTCTTTCACGGGCACAGCATGATTCGGTCTCGGTTCTTCGGGTCCACCATGACGGTGACCGTGGATCCGGGAGTGATCTTGTCTTTGTACTCGGGTCGGATCTCGTACTCGATCCGGCCCGAGTACGAATCGGAACCTGGAACCGTGAGGTGGAGTGCGAGCTTGGCCAATTCACCGTCGACGGTTCGGCGCAGGGGTGTGACGGTGTCGATTCGTGCCCACCCTTCGAGGCCGTGCTTTTCGAGTTTGCGCTCGGCGCGGGTCGGGCGGTTGGCCCATGCCATTCCGAATCCGAGAACCGAGCCGAAAGCGGCGAGCAGCCCGCCGATCTGATAGGGCAGCGTGCCAGGTGGGGTGTGCTCGACCAGCCATCCGAGCCACACGGCGAGCACGATCAGATACCCCACCGCGATGAAACACACGGTGTGTACGACGCGACGGTGATTCATCAGATTTCCTCCACATCCAGGATAGCCTGACCGGATGAGCGAACCGAACGTCTTCATCACCGGTGCTGCGGCTGGAATCGGGCGGGAGACGTCGCTGTTGTTCGCGCGCAACGGATACCGCGTCGGCGCGTTCGACATCGACGACGCCGGCCTTGCCTCCTTGAAGGCCGAGATCGACGGTTTCGGTGGGAGCGTCGTGACAGGTGTCCTGGACGTCACCGATCCGGCCGGATGGGCGCAGTGTCTGGCCGATTTTGCCGGGGAGTCCGGGCGTCTGGACATCCTGATCAACAATGCGGGCGTGCTCTCGTCGGGACGGTTCGAGGATATTTCTCTTGCGGCGCATCGCCGAATGGTCGACATCAACATCACCGGCACCCTCAACGGCACGCACACGGCTTTCCCGTACCTCCGCGATACCGTCGGCGCCCAGGTGGTCAATCTGTGCTCCGCTTCGGCGATCTACGGCCAGCCCGAACTGGCGACGTACGGTGCAACCAAGTTCGCGATCCGCGGCCTGACCGAGGCGCTCGATCTGGAATGGGCACAGCACGACATCCGTGTTCTCGCGCTCTGGCCGTTGTTCGTCCAGACCGCGATGGTCACTGGAATGGACACCGGAGCCACCAGATCGTTGGGTATCAAGCTGACTGCAACCGACGTCGCGCAGGAACTGTGGGCGGCCACACGCGGCGCCGGACGGATGCACAAGGTTCACTACCCGGTCGGAACTCAGGCGAAGCTCTTCCTCAGCGCGTCGCGGTTCTCGCCCGCGTGGCTCTCACGGCTGATGAACAAGCGCGTCACCAGCACTTAGTCGACCACACGATAGAGTGCACTGTCGGCTGTTGCTGGGCCAAGATGACGTGTGTGGAGGTAGTCGGGTGGTTCGTGTTCGGGTGGGGTTCGTCTTGTTGGGCGTCGGGTCGGCGCTCGTGCTCGCAGGGTGCAGCGGGGAGGCGGATTCAGCGCCGACCGTAGCGGCGCAGCCCAGTTCGTCCACCACTACCGCAGTGCCGACGACAACCACCACCGTCGCGCCCGTCGTCCCCACGACCACCGAACCACCGACCACGACGCTGCCACCGACGACGACGCTCACGGATGTGCAGTTCGAGCGCAACGAGTCGTACTACTTCACCACTCCCGACGGAAACTTCCAGTGCGGCATCATCAAGTTGCCCACCAGAATCGAAGCCGGGTGCGAGGGAACGACCACTCCCGTTCCGCCGCGGCCGGAGAGCTGCATGGTCAACTGGGGCAACGGTATTCGCGTCACCGACGAGGGTGAGGGTGCTTTCATGTGTTCGGGCGGAGAGGTGTACACCTCTGGCGGCCCCGACGCCGATCCGGTGTTGGCGGCCGGTCAACCGCTGAGCAAACTGGGTTTCACCTGTACGACCACCGCGACAGACGTCTCGTGTGTCAACGATCAGACCACGCACGGCTTCACCGTGGCTGCAGATTCCAACGAGGTGTTCTGATGACCGAAGTCGCAGCTGACGACGTGTCCGGCGGGGCCAGTGAACCGGGACCCACCGAGTGGGGCGAGAATCCCAACGGCGTCGGACCCTGGGCCGAGGAGCGCGACACGGAAGCGCCGACCGACGCGCGCTACGACCCGGTACTTCTGGCCGAGGGTGATCGTCGAAACGTCTTGGACGAGTATCGGTACTGGACGCGGGAAGCGATCGTCGAGGACATCGACTCGCGCCGTCACACGATGCATGTCGCCATCGAAAACTTCGCGCACGACGCCAACATCGGCACGGTGGTCCGCACGGCCAACGCGTTTGCCGCGGCCGCGGTCCACATCGTGGGGCGTCGGCGCTGGAATCGGCGGGGCGCCATGGTGACCGATCGATACCAGCACATCGTTCACCACGCAGACATCAGCGAGCTCGTCGAGTATGCCCGTGAGAATTCACTCACGATCGTGGCCGTCGACAACACCCCGGGGTCGGTGCCGCTGGAAACGGCAAGCCTGCCGCGGGAGTGCATCCTGCTGTTCGGTCAAGAAGGCCCCGGAGTGACCGATCATGCGAAAGAGGTTGCGTCCATGACGGTCTCGATCGCACAATTCGGTTCGACTCGCAGCATCAACGCCGGTGTCGCGGCCGGCATCGCGATGCACGCGTGGGTACGTGAGCATGCCGATCTCGCCGATTCCCGCTGATCTCGCTCGCGAATTCCGGCTAGCGTGTAGCGCCTCGACCAGACAGGATAGGTAGTTATGCAGGAAGTGTGGGCAGAGCGGGCCGATGCGGCTGAGGGCGCGATAGTCAGTCGTCACCTTCGGCGCCTGTGGGGAATGCCCCGGACAGCACTCGGCGTGGTTGCCTGGCCTGCTGTTCGACGCGAGCGGATGTTCAAGCCGTGGCACTACTGGTGGCAAGCGCACCTGCTCGATACTGCGATCGACGCACTCGAACGTGACCCGACCCCCAAGCGTCGTCGCCGGGTCGCGAAGGTTGCCCGCAGTGTGCGGGTCCGCAACGTCTCGGCGTGGACCAACAACTACTACGACGACATGGCGTGGCTGGGCCTCTCGCTCGAACGTGCGCAACGCATGTTCTCGGTCGATCACCGAACTGCGGTTCAGGCGCTCGAATCGCAACTCTTCGATTCGTGGTCCCCGGCCGACGGCGGCGGTATTCCGTGGTGCAAAGGCTCCGATTTCTACAACACACCGGCAAACGGACCCGCCGGAATCATGCTGGCGCGCACCGGAAAACTCTGGCGTGCGCAGGCAACGGCCGACTGGATCGACGAGACACTGCGGGATCCGGACTCCGGACTGATCTTCGACGGTATCCGCCGCGACGGCACCCTCGAGCGCGCGATCTATTCGTACTGTCAGGGCGTCACGCTGGGGTTGGAAACCGAGTTGTCGACGCGATTGGGCGAGCCGCGTCACCGCGAGCGAGTCCACAAACTCGTCGACGCGGTGTACGACGGAATGACCGAGTACGGAGTCATCACGGGCGGTGGCGGAGGGGACGGCGGACTGTTCAACGCAATCCTGGCTCGCTACCTCGCGTTCGTGGTGGTGAACCTGTCCTGGGAGACTCACGAGGACCTGCGAGCGCGCGAACTCGCAGCGCAGATCGTTCTCTCCTCCGCGGAAGCTGCCTGGAACAACAGACTGCAGATCGAAGGCCTGCCGCTGTTCGGGCACGACTGGACCAAGGATGCTCAGTTGCCGAGTCTGTCCGGCGACATCGCCACCTTCGCCGCCGGAACCGTGCGCTCGTCGAGCGTGCCCGAGCGAGACCTCTCGGTGCAGGTAGGTGGGTGGATGCTCATGGAGGCAGCCTTTGTCGTCTCGGCGGCTGGATACCCGCGTAAGCGTTAGGCTTTTTCCTCATGGAATCCCGGCACGTGGTCGACACGGACGGCGTACGTCTTCACATCGATGTCGGTGGGGCAGGGGCGGACGTTCTGGTTCTCTCCGGCGGCCCGGGATGCGTTCACTATCTTGCTCACGACGAGCTGGTTCCGGAAGGAATGCGCGCGTGGTGCCCTGAGCCACGCGGAGTCGGCCGGTCCGGTGGCGGCGCTCATACGATGGCGCAGGCCGTTGCGGACCTCGAACTCGTCCGACGCACGTTCGAGGTCGACAGCTGGGTCGTGCTGGGGCACTCGTGGGGATCCGACTTGGCGGTGCGGTACGCACTCGACTGTCCGGAATCGGTGTCCGGCGTCGTCGGCATCGCGGGGCACGGCCTCCACAAGGACCGGACATGGTCGAAGCAGTACGAAGCGGGAATCGAGCCGGACCCGCAGATACCTTGGGAACCTGTTGTCTGGCAATCGCTTCAAGAATCGTTCATCGAATGGATCCATGAACCACAGCTGTTTCGGCAGTTGGCCGACTCACCAGTGCCCATGACATTTCTCGCGGCGGCCGACGACATTCGCCCGTCGTGGCCGTTGCAGCAACTGGCCGAGCTCGTGCCTAACGGTAGTTTCGAGGTCGTCGACGGTGTCGCGCACAACTTCTGGCAGTCTCACCCGCTCCTGTGGAGGAAGATCGTCACCGAGGCTTGTGCTGCGCACTCTCGGCTCTCCTGATTTCCACCAGGATCCGCTCCGCGACGGTCTGGTATCCCAGGCTCCGATTGACGGTCAGCATCGGGTGATTCTCCGCGTTCACCGTTGTGTAAATCTTTCGCACGGAGGGAAATTCAGCTGCCAACACAGACGCTTGTTGCTCCTTGACCCACTGAGCGAGACCGTGTCCGCGGTGCTGGGGAAGTACCACGGTGTCGTGCTGCGATGCGTGGGTGCTGTCATGTTCGTCCACCGTCACCACTGTCGCTGCGGCTACTTCGCCGACGCTGTCGTCGACCGCGCAGCACACCAGGAGTACTTGAGAGCCACCCGTCATCTTCTGTTCCCACGATCTGACCTCGTCGGCTCCCCAATTACGTTCGGGCACCTGCAGTTCAGCGCCCGGCGCGTCGAGGAGTCGGTTCAATGCCTCCGAGAAGGAGTGGATCAGCTCGTCCGGGGTTCGGTTGCGCCAACTGACGATTCGATAGCCGGGGCGGGTGCTGTGTGCGGTGGGAGGGCTGAGGTGCTGAACCTGGTTGGCCAACCGAAGCAACACGCGGTGACCGTCGAACGATCGCAGGAAATGCTCGGCTGCGCTTCCGACGAGCGCCGTCACTCTGATTCTTCGCACGCCGAACCCGGCGATGTCGACTTCGACGAGTTCGGCAAGCGCTCGTCCTACCCCTCGTCGCTGCGCGTGGGGTGTCACGTACATCCGAAACTCTGCGAGATCGGCTTCGGCCGAGTTGCGTCGTGCCTGGGCGATGCCGAGGACCTCGTCGGTGCCGGCGTCGCGTGCAATCCAACGCCGTACATCGGCCGAATTGTCCTCGGCCTCGATCATTTCCATCAGCGCAGTCGCTGTCGGCGCAGTCCCGGACAGGTGACGCTGGCCTTCGGCGAACACCTCACACCACTGATGAAGAACAGTTGCTGTCGCTCCGGACGGTACGAACTCGGCTACAACTACGCGGCTCACCCATGTGACGATACCGACCTGCCCACCCTGAGTTGGAATCACGCGAACCCTAACCCTGTCGGACTGCGGCGGCAGTTGCCAGCATTCAGGCATGTCTGATTCTCCGCGCCAACTGAGCCTCAACGCGTTCATCCACCCCGCCGGTCATCACGAAGCGGCGTGGCGTCATCCGTGGACAACCCCGGAACGTCTGTTCGACGTCACGTATTTCCAGGAGATCGCTCGCACTGCTGAGGCGGCGAAGTTCGACGGAATCTTCTTCGCCGACGGTCCCGCGTTGCGCAGCGACGTCGAGCACGGTCCCGCAGGGACATTGGAGCCGATCACCTTGTTGACGGCCATTGCAGTGGTGACCGAGCGAATCGGATTGATCGCGACGGCGTCGACCACGTACTACGAGCCGTACAACCTGGCTCGGCTGTTCGCCTCGCTCGACCACATCTCGAACGGACGCGCGGGGTGGAACATCGTCACCACGGGTACGGATCTGGCGGCAGCCAACTTCGGGCTGGCCAAGCACCCGGATCACGGGGACCGGTATTCGCGTGCAAGGGAATTCGTCGACGCGGTGGTGCGGTTGTGGGACAGCTGGGAGGACGACGCGATCAGTCTGGACCGGGAGAACGGAATCTACGCGGACAGAAACAAGATTCACGAGATCAACTACGTCGGGCGGCATCTTCGGGTGCGGGGACCGTTCAACGCACCGCGAACGCCGCAGGGATACCCGGTGCTGGTGCAGGCCGGTGCGTCCAACGACGGTCGCGCGTTTGCCGGTCAGTATGCGGAGGCGATTTTCACAGCGCACCAGAGACTTTCCGATGCGCAGGCGTTCTACACCGACATCAAGTCGAGGGCTGCGCAGTTCGGGCGCAACCCCGATCATGTCAAGATTCTGCCGGGAATCAGCCCGTTCATCGGTGACACCGAGGAACAAGCCAAGGCGCTCGAGCGAGAATTCAACGAGTTGACCTCGCCGGAGTACGGGCTCGCGCAACTCGGTGCACTCACCGGGACCGATGTTCGGAATCTGGAACTGGATGCACCGGTTCCCGTCGAATTGTTCGCGGCGGCAGGTGATGTCACCGACAACAAGCAAAGTAGATTGCAGGTGATCGCCGGCATCGTCGAGCGTGAGCGTCCGACGGTTCGGGGACTGCTTCATCGTTTGGCGGGTGCGCGCGGACACCGGGTGTTTGCCGGAACCGCCGAGCAGGTGGCTGACACGATCGAGGAATGGTTCACCAGCGGTGCTGCTGACGGCTTCAACGTCATGCCGCCGTACTACCCGGGTGGGCTCGAGATCTTCACCGAGCGTGTGGTCCCGATCCTGCAGGATCGCGGTCTTTTCCGGACTGAATACACGGGTACGACCCTTCGTGATCATTTCGGTTTGCCGAGGCCCGAGAGCCAGTTCTCGGGTAGTGCCTCTGCAGCGCAGTAGGCCCGCCTGCTGTTGTCGATAATGACAATGGTTACCATTAAGGAATGAAGCAGCTACCGGTAACCGTGCTGTCCGGATTTCTGGGCGCAGGCAAGACCACACTCCTCAACCACATTCTCGCCAATCGCGATGGCCGTAGGGTCGCCGTCATCGTCAACGACATGAGCGAGATCAACATCGACGCGGCCCTCGTCGCGGGCCAGGGTCATCTCGACCGCACGGAAGAGAAGTTGGTCGAGCTGACCAACGGATGCATCTGCTGCACGCTGCGTGAGGATCTGATCGACGCCGTCGGCGCCCTGGCCCGAGAGGGGCGATTCGATCAGTTGGTGATCGAGTCCACCGGCATCTCCGAACCGATGCCGGTGGCGGCCACCTTCGACTGGGAATTCGAGGACGGTTTCAGCCTCGGCTCGCTCGCGAAGCTCGACACCATGGTGACCGTGGTGGACGCGTCGACCTTCCTCGGCGAGCTGGCAAAAGGCGAACGACTGGACGAGCGCAACCTCGAAGCCGGGGAGGGGGACGGACGCAGCATCTCCGATCTCCTGGTCGATCAGGTGGAGTTCGCCGACGTCATCTTGCTGAACAAAACCGACCTGGTGAGCCCGCGGGCGGCAGGAACCGTCGAGGCGACGCTTCGTAGGCTCAACCCCACCGCTCAACTGATTCGAACAGATCACGGCAACGTCACCCTCGACCGTGTCCTCGAAACCGGTCTCTACAACCCGGAACTTGCTGCGCAGGTACCCGGTTGGGACGAGGAACTGGCCGGTGGGCACACCCCGGAAACCGAGGAATACGGAATACGCAGCGTCACATACCGCGCCTCGCGACCCTTTCATCCGGCGCGACTCGAGGCCGCGCTCGGTCAGTTCGCCGGACTCCTGCGGAGCAAGGGATTCTGCTGGATCGCCAGTCGGCCCGAGTTCGCCGCGATCTGGTCGCAGGCAGGCCCCAACCTCGTCATCGAACCGGCTCAACTGTGGGCGTCGGCGGCGGAGGTGCCAGGGCAGGAGATCGTGTTCATCGGAGTGAAACTGGACCCGGCGGAGCCGTCACGAATCCTCGATCCGGCTCTGCTGACCGGTGACGAACTACGTGAAGGACCGCGGGCATGGACTCGCTACGAAGACCCGCTGCCGGCGTGGGACCAGAGCCACCTGCACTGAGCAGTCAGCTTCTAGTCGAGGACTTCTTCGACCTCGACGTCTTCGGCCGGTCGGGCCATCTCCTTGCGGTACTGCCAGATTCCCAGCGCAGTACCGATGACCAAGCTGACCATCATCACGATCAGCACGGCGGGCAGCAACCACGGCACGCGATCGAGGAACGAGCCACCGTAGAAACCGAGTAGCAGGAGCACGGGCGCCCAGATGATCGCGCCGATGGTGCTCGCGATGGTGTAGCGCGTGTGGTTCATCTTGGCTGCGCCCGCGACCATCGGGCACAGGGTGCGCACCCACGGAACCCAGCGAGCAATCAGGACCGCCCAGAACCCGTGTTTTTCCAACAGGATGTTCACGCGGTGCAGGTTCTTCTCGGTGAAGTACTTGCCGCCCTTACGGGCTTTGATGTGATTGCCGGTCCGGTGGCCGATGACGTACCCGACCTGGTTGCCGGCAATGGCCGCGATCATCGCACCGACAGACAACGCCCACACGTGGCCCGCGCCGGATTCGTGGCCGGCAAGAACGATTCCGGCTGTGATCAGAAGCGAATCACCGGGGAGAAACAACCCGAGGATGATCGCGCACTCGATGAAGACGAACGTGACGACGATGATCCAGACCAACAGAGGCCCGGCAGTCTCGAGCGGGGAGAAACTGCCGGATGCGAGCGTCATCGTCGTCAGTTCTTCGCCTCGTTCTGCAATCAGGGGGTGGGGTCTTCGGGGACTGTCACCGTCGAATTGTCCGTAGTGGAAGTATTCGCCGTTTCACCACGTCTCGACGCCAGAATTCGTTTCCCGATTTCGAAGACGATCGGCAGAACCGACACCAGGACGATCAAGATGAAGATGTAGTCGACATTGTCGCGGATGAATTCGATCTGCCCCAGGAGGTAGCCGAGCAAAGTCACGCCGGCACCCCACAGGATGCCGCCGACGATGTTGTACGTCAGGAACAGTGAGTACTTCATCTTCGAAGCGCCGGCGACAACCGGAGCAAAAGTACGCACGATCGGCACGAACCGAGCCAGGATAATGGTGATCGGGCCGTGCTTTTCGAAGAAGGCGTGTGACTCGTCGATGTACTTCTTCTTGAAGAACCGCGCGTCGTCCGTCTTGAACAGGGCAGTTCCGCCCTTGGCGCCGATGTAGAACCCGACTTGGTCACCCAGAATCGCGGCGATCGGAATGGTCACCAGGAGCACCCACAGCGGCGCGAACGGTTCGATCTCGGTGGACTTGGACGCCGCGATCAGCCCTGCGGTGAAGAGGAGCGAATCGCCGGGCAAGAGCGGAAACAGCAGGCCTGATTCGATGAAGACCACCAGAAGCAATCCCACCAGAACCCACGTTCCGAAGGAATTCAAGAGGTTCACGGGATCGAGGAAGCCGGGCAGCAAGGCCAGGTTCGTCACGGATTCAGTTGCTGCCTGCACATTCACGGTGGCCAGAGTACCGGCCGAATCTGAGTGTTTCCCACCACCGCAGGTCATCGCGTCGGTGGCGGCGGGCCGAGACCGCAAAGAGACGTGACGAGTCGGACTTGCCATACTGCTAGGACCACACGAAGCGCTTTCACATCGCCGAGCGCTCCGAACGACACGTATATGGAGGACTCCCGCCGTGCCTATCGCAACTCCCGAGGTCTATGCCGAGATGCTTGGTCGGGCCAAGGAGCATTCCTTTGCCTTCCCCGCCATCAACTGTGTCGGCTCCGAATCCATCAACGCAGCCATCAAGGGCTTCGCGGACGCCGGCAGTGACGGCATCATCCAGTTCTCGACGGGCGGCGCCGAGTTCGGTTCCGGTTTGGGCGTCAAGGACATGGTCACCGGCGCTGTTGCGCTCGCCGAGTTCGCACACGTGATCGCGGCAAAGTACGACGTCACCATCGCGCTGCACACCGATCACTGCCCGAAGGACAAGCTGGACACCTACGTGCGTCCGCTGCTCGCGATCTCGCAGGAGCGCGTCGACGCCGGTCGCAACCCGCTGTTCCAGTCGCACATGTGGGACGGCTCGGCTATCCCGATCGACGAGAACCTGGCCATCGCCAAGGAACTGCTCGCCCTCTCGAAGGCTGCACGCATCATCCTCGAGGTCGAGATCGGTGTCGTCGGCGGCGAAGAAGACGGCGTCGAAGCCGAGATCAACGACAAGCTCTACACCTCGAGCGAAGACTTCGAGAAGACGGTCGATGCTCTGGGCATCGGCGAACAGGGCAAGTACCTCCTTGCCGCCACCTTCGGCAACGTCCACGGCGTCTACAAGCCGGGCAACGTCAAGCTCAAGCCCGAGGTTCTCGAAGAGGGCCAGAAGGTCGCCGCCGCCAAGCTCGGCCTGGCTTCCGGTTCGCAGCCCTTCGACTTCGTCTTCCACGGTGGATCGGGATCGTTGAAGTCGGAGATCGAGGACTCGCTGAACTTCGGCGTCGTCAAGATGAACGTCGACACCGACACCCAGTACGCGTTCTCCCGTCCGATCGCCGGACACTTCTTCACCAACTACGACGGCGTCCTCAAGGTCGACGGCGAGGTCGGAAACAAGAAGGCATACGACCCGCGCAGCTACCTCAAGAAGGCCGAAGCCGGCATGACGGCTCGCGTCGTCGAGGCGTGCAACGACCTGAAGTCGGCCGGACGCTCGGTGTCGGCAGGCTGATCGGTTTCACAACTGCGCTTCACAGAACAAAATGCGCGCCGGCGAAATTCTCGCCGGCGCGCATTTTCTGTTCAGGTACCTACTTGCTGGGATCGCAGACCTTCCACGTGCCGTCCTGGCGCTCGAGGTCGAACGTGCGCCACGACTGCTCGCCCGTGCTCGGCAAACTCGCCTGGACCTGAGCGATCGCGGTGTCGTCGGTGATGCGCACCGCGTCGACGGCTCCGACCTGCGGGATCGTCTTCTGAGCGACGGCATTGTCGTGGACCTGAGCGAACGCTGCGTCGGGAATGGTGCGGTAGTACTCGCCCAACGCCCCACAGGTCGACGTTCGCAGCGTTGCCAGATCGCCGGTCTGCAGAGCGTCGACATACGTCGAGATGGCGGTCTGGACCTGAGCTTCGGGTGAGCTTTCACCGCTACCGCTGTTGGACGAGACGAATACGGCGACGCCGATCGCCGCGAGGACGGCGACGCCGGCCGCTGCTGCCGCGATGTACCAGCCCTTGCCGCTGCGCTTGGTCTTCTCCGGCGCGGCGGGCTCGATGCGAGTCGGCATCGGCTGAGCCGGCGGTGGGGTCGCTGCGACACCCACACGTTGAGGCGCGGCGCGCTGCGGTGGTTGAGGCGCGGCGCGCTGCGGTGGTGGTGGGGTCGGAGCCTGCCGGGGTGGTGGTGTCGGCTGCGTGGCTTTCGGAATCGCGACGGTGGCAGGCTCCGGCTTGGGCCGGGGTGTCGGTGCTGCTGTGGTTGCCTGAGTTGCCTTGGGGATCGCGACGGTTGGTGCGCTGGCAGTTTTGGCGTCGCCGTCCGCTTTCGAGGCCTTGTCTGTCTTCTGGATCGCCACAGTCGCAGGTTCGGTCGGGGCCGACTTCTCGGGCGCACCCTTCGGTGCTGCGCTCTTTTTCGAGTTGTCGTCTTTCGAGTCCGGCACGGGTAACCCTTCGGTCTTATGCAGCAATGACCATGTCAGGGTAACGACCGGTATGTAGCCTGCATAACTCCGACCGTCGGCGAGGCGGTCCTGTGGCAGAAAGGCGTAGCGGGCACAATGAGCGCATGACCCAATTCGGTGACCTGCTCGGACCCAAGCCCACTCTGCTTCCCGGCGACGACGACGCGGAATCGGCACTGCTCAACCACGCTGAACCGGCCCAGGTAGCGGCCGACCACCCCACTGCCTCCATTGCGTGGGCCTACCTGGCCGAGGCTGCCCTGGACAAGGGCGAAACCATCACGGCCTACGCCTACGCGCGTACCGGATACCACCGCGGACTCGACCAACTGCGTCGCAACGGTTGGAAGGGTTTCGGTCCCGTGCCCTACAGCCATGAACCGAACCGTGGTTTCCTGCGTTGCGTCGCAGTCCTGGCAAAGGCCGCGAAGACGATCGGTGAAGCCGACGAGTACGCGCGTTGCCTCGATCTGCTCGAAGACTGCGATCCCAACGCCGCCGAAGCGCTTGGCCTCGGTTAGCAGTTTCCGTCCGAGCCGGGCCGGCATCAAGGACCGGGCTCGCAAATCGGTGCGTCGGCTTCAGACGTCGGCGCTACCGATCATTCAATGTGCCTTGGCGGCCGGATTGGCGTGGTGGGTTGCCACCACGGTGATCGGGCACCACGCGCCGTTCTTCGCGCCGATTGCCGCTGTGGTCTCGCTCGGTCTGTCGTTGGGTGCACGACTACGACGCTCGTTCGAGTTGGTTGCGGGAGTCACGGTCGGTATCGGAATCGGTGATCTGATCATCTCCGGTATCGGGAGCGGACCGTGGCAGATCAGTTTGGTTGTCGTGCTGGCGATGTCCGTCGCGGTGCTTCTCAACAGCGGGCCGATCTTCTCCATGCAGGCGGGAAACTCGGCTGTGCTGGTGGCGACGCTGATCCCGCCGGGCGGCAGCGGCGGTCCCGATCGCATGATCGATGCCCTTGTCGGTGGTCTGGTGGGTATCGCGGTGGTCGCGATCATCCCCACCCACCCGGTACGACGCGCGCGCAAGGATGCTGCATCGATCCTCGGAACAGCTTCCGAGGTACTGCAATTGGTGGCAGACGGCCTCGTCGCGAATGACCCGGACCCGATCGTCAAGGCACTGCAGAAGGCGCGCGCAACTCAGGGTGCCATCGACGGGTTGCGCAGTAACCTTCTCGGCGGTCGCGAGATCAGTCGAATCTCCCCGCTGTACTGGAACAGTCGGCCTCGCCTCGAAAGGCTCATGGCGACAGCCGATCCCATCGACAACGCGATGCGCAACATTCGAGTGCTCGCGCGTCGTTCGTTGACGTTGGTCAGGGACGACGAGATCCTCGATCCGCGTCTGGTGGCTCAGGTCGAGCGCTTGTCGAAAGCCGTCGAAGTTCTCAAGGACATGATCCTGGCGGAGCCGGGGGAGCAGCCTGATCAGGCCGAAGCAGCGCGCGTCCTGCGCTCGGTCGCGAAGGAACTGAAACCGGCGATAGTGGAGAACGCGGGCTTGTCCTCGACGGTGGTGTTCGCCCAGATTCGATCGCTGGTCGTCGACCTGTTGCAGGTCGCGGGCATGAAGCGAATCTCGTCGATCGCCACTCTGCCGCCCACCGTGCCTCATCCCGCCTACGAGCCGGATCACTGACCTCTGCCGTTTCCCGCTCACTGAGCAACTCATTGTATGTATGCGAATGTATGCATATGCTCTGAGAAGGACTTGGGAGGGAACAGGACAAATGGGAGCAGGGCACGGTCATTCACATGGCCACTCGGCAGCAGATTCGGTCGGCGTAGGACCGTCACCGCAACGCATCAGAAAAATGGCGATCGCGCTTGCGATCCTCGTTGCGTTCCTCGTACTCGAGGCCACGGTCGGTATCCTGATCAACTCGTTGGCTCTGCTTGCCGACGCCGGTCACATGCTCACAGACGTGGTGGGTATGGCCATGGGACTGACGGCGCTGCTGCTCGCGAAGAGGGGCAGCACCACCGCGGCCAGGACCTTCGGTTGGCACCGCGCCGAAGTGCTGACCGCCATGGCCAATGCGGTGATGCTGCTGGCCGTCGCCGCCTGGGTCTTCTACGAGGCAATCGGCCGCATCGGTAACGAACCCGAGATCCCGGGCGGCGCCCTGATCATCACGGCGGCTGCCGGATTGGCCGCGAACATCGTCGTGATGCTGATGCTGCGCGGCGATTCCAAGGACAGCCTGGCCGTGCGTGGCGCCTACCTCGAGGTGCTTGCCGACGCCGTCGGTAGCGTCGGCGTTCTGATCGCCGGTGGCCTTGTCCTGCTGTTCAACTGGACGTGGGCAGACGTCGTCGTCGGTGTTCTCATCTCGCTGTGGGTGGTGCCGCGTGCGATCAAACTGGCCGCAGCATCGCTGCGCATTCTGACGCAGGCTTCGCCGGCCGACGTCGACGTCGAAGCGGTCGAGGCCGACCTGGCGGCGCTGCCGAGCGTGATGGGTGTTCACGACCTACACGTCTGGACGCTCACCACCGGCATGGATGTCGCGACAGTCCACCTGACCAGTGACGCGAATTCGTCGAACGTTCTGGAATCCGCGCGCACCGTCCTCGAGAGTCACGGTCTTTCCCACGCCACCGTTCAGGTGGAATCGTGTGCCAACGGCGAGCACTGCGAGAAGAACGTCACTTGGTGAAGCGGGTGATCTCCTTGCCCGGCTTCCAGAGATCGACATACATGTGTTCGTCGTCGATGGTCGTGTGCACCACCTCGTCGATGTCGAGGACAAAGAGGTGCAGAGGCTTCGGAACTTCGTAGGTGTAGCTTGCGAGCACGGCTTCGAACTCGTCGCCGGTCACCTCGCGTGCGAGTCCGGCGATCTTCGCGTCACCGCCCTCCATGGTGTGCTCGCCGGGATTGCTGTGGAGGGCGTAGCGCCCGTCACGGATGAGATCCTTCGCCTTGAGTGCGCCGAACATCGAACCGAGCACCAGACGCCCGTCGAGGATTTCGACTTCGGTGCCGCTGACCCGTGGTGAGCCGTCCTTGCGCAGCGTTGCGAGGACGTGATGCTTGTGGGCTTTGAACCGCGCTAGGACCGCGTCGGCAAGAGCGGGTACTTCTTCGGAGAACTGCTTCCAGGTGACCATGACGGTCATTGTGCACCCCTATTCCTGACAACTTCTGTCAGTGATTCTCGGTAATGTTCGGTCCATGAGATCCGCGCGGTTACTCCAACTCATGCTGCGTTTGCAGGGGAGTCGCGGCGTCGTCGCCGAGCAGTTGGCCGACGAGTTCGGTGTGTCAGTGCGGACGATCTACCGCGACGTGGCCTCGTTGTCGGCTGCCGGTGTGCCGATCTGGACCGAGAGCGGCCCCGGTGGTGGCATCCGTCTGCTCGACGGTTGGCAATCCAAGTTGTCCGGCATGACGGACGACGAGACGTCCGCACTCATGCTGTTGGGTGTGCCGTCCATCGCTGCAGATCTCGGACGATCAGACGCCGTCGGTTCGGCGGGCGCCAAACTGCTCCGCTCCCTGCCCGGTCCGCTGCGCGAGAGCGCACGGTTGTGGCAGGACCGCATTCTCGTGGACGTTCCGGGTTGGTTCGGCGGCGTCGACGACATCTCTGCGCTTCCGATCGTCACATCCGCTGTGCTGGACTCGCGTCGACTGCGCTTCGCCTATCGCGATCGCGAGCGGACGGTCGATCCGCTGGGTCTGGTCATCAAAGCCGGTGTTTGGTATCTGGTGGCGGGGATGAACGGTCGAACGCTGTCGTTTCGAGTCGGGCGCATCAAAAATGCCGTGGTAGAAGATGATTCGTTCACTCGGCCGGTGGATTTCGACCTGCCGTCGTGGTGGGCGGCGTCGATGGCCGAGTTCGACCGGTCGCTGCTTCGCTTCGAGTGTCGCGTGCGATTGACACCAGAGGGCAGGCGCCGGCTCCCCGATGTGGTGGGCGAGCTTGCCGCTGCAGTCGAAGTGGGGCCAGAGGACAACGACGGATGGGTCAGTGCCGAGCTGAAACTCGAGAGCGAAGCTGTCGCGCTCTCGCAGCTGATCGGGCTGGGAGCCGACGTCGAGGTGCTCGAACCCTCGTCTTTGCGTGACGGGATACGCACCGTGGCGGAGCAGATGGTGCTCCGCCACGGGCACGACAGCTAAGCCGTCGCAGAACGCTTTGCGAGCATGCGGGTGATACCCAGTTGAGCGGCGACGATAACGGCGCCAACCACCAGGCCCAGTGCTGCCGAGGCAAGTGTGTTGACGATCCACGCCAGCACGCCACCGACTCCGGCGATGTCACTGACTGCTTCTTCGCCGTGATGAACGGCGTCGTAGAGCGGGTGGAAGCCCAGTTCGTCGATGCCGACCAACAGGATGTGGCCACCGACCCACAACATCGCGGCGGTTCCCACGACCGAGAGCACTGACATCACGTGAGGCATGCCGCGAACGAGGCCTCGGCCGACCTTGTGGGTGAAGCCAGACGACGTCTCGGCGATCTTCAATCCGATGTCGTCCATCTTCACGATCAGTCCGACGACGCCGTAGACGACCACGGTGATGACGACCGCCACGACGGCAAGGATCACCAATCGGCTCCAGAAGCCTTCGCCTGCGATGGTGTTGAGTGCGATCACCATGATCTCGGCGGACAGGATCAGGTCGGTGCGGACGGCGCCCGAAACCACTGCTTCTTCGTCGCGAGGATGCTCGTCAGCGGCCTCGTGGTGGTCACCGTGGCCGAAGATTGCACCCCAGATCTTGTGAACCGCTTCGTAGCTGAGGTAACAGCCGCCGACCATCAACAGTGGCGTCAGCAGCCAGGGGAGGAACTGACTCAGCAGCAGAGCGATCGGAAGGATGATCAGCAGCTTGTTGCGCAACGATCCGATGGCGATGCGCTTGATGATGGGCAACTCGCGTTCGGCTGCGAGCCCACGGACGTACTGCGGCGTGACGGCTGCGTCGTCGATGACGACGCCGGCCGCTTTGGCGGTCGCCTTACCGGTTGCGGCGGCAACGTCGTCGATCGAGGCGGCAGCCATACGAGCCAGGGCTGCGACGTCGTCGAGCAGGGCGAAGAGTCCGCCGGCCATCACAGACCTCCAGTGGAATCAGTGGAAAAAGGTGGCCGGACCGAACCGGTGACGCAGTTACTTGATCGCACGAGGTCTCTATCCATGATCGTCGTAGGTGAGGTCAGGTCACCTGGAACGATACCGGGGGCATCCGTCAGGGACGACCTCGCGAGGTCGGTTGCCCTTCGTCACGAAAGGTCTTCCCGACCCGGTGCCCGCGTGTAAGACTGCACAGAAGATCGATCGAAACGGGGCACTATGCGTGAACCAGACACTGCACAGGTCGCCAAGACTTTCGACGCAATGGCGGCGCACTACGACCGACAGATCGGGCGCTTCGAACGCTTTGTGCTCGGTGACGCCCGGAAATGGGCCGTGGACCAGGCGCATGGCCGCGTGGTCGAGATCGCCGTGGGTACCGGACTGAACCTGCCTCTCTACGGAGACGACGTCGATTACGTCATCGGCGTGGACATCTCGACTGCGATGCTCGATCAGGCCAGGCTCAAGGTCTCCGAGGGAGTGAAGACCGAAGTCGACCTACGACTCGGAGACGTGCAAGCACTCGATGTTCCCGACGAGTGCGTGGACACGTTGGTCTCGACCTACGCCTTTTGCACGATCCCCGATCCGGACCGAGTTGCGAACGAAGCATTTCGAGTCCTGGTACCCGGTGGTCGATTCGTCCTCGCCGAGCACGGACCGAGCAAGAACGTTGTTGCTCGAACGTTGATGAAGGTCGTCGAACCGCTTTTTGTTCGGTTCGGTGCCGATCATCTCACCCGTGAACCGGTTGAATACCTCGAAAACGCCGGTTTCCTGATCGACGAGGTGCAGCGCAGCGGCCGGGGCGGAATCGTGTTTCGGGTCGTTGCGCGCAAGCCGGATCCCGAATGGACGGCACTCGGTCACTGATGTCGGAATGCCGTCCATCGGGGATTGCTCAGCCCAGGCGCTCCAGGATGGTCGCGTTGGCCAACCCACCTGCCTCACACATGGTCTGGAGTCCGTAGCGCGCGCCGCGCTGCTCCATCGCGTTGACCAGGGTGGTCATGATCCGCGTTCCGCTGCCGCCCAGTGGGTGGCCGAGCGCGATGGCGCCGCCGTGGACGTTGACCTTGGACAGGTCGACGCCGGTGTCCGCTGCCCACGAGATGACGACGGGGGCAAAGGCCTCGTTGACCTCGAACAGATCTATGTCCGAGACCGTCAATCCCGCACGGGCCAGGACCTTCTGCGTAGCCGGGATGACCGCGGTGAGCATGTAGAGCGGATCGTCGCCGGCAACTGCGAAGCTGTGCAATCGTGCCTTCGGGGTGAGGCCGAGTTTCGCGGCGATCTCACTGGTCGTGATCATCACCGCCGAACTGCCGTCCGAAAGCGGGCTGCTGTTGCCCGCGGTGATGGACCAGTCGATCTGTGGGAATCGCTGTGCGTAGTAGTCGGATTCGAAGGCGGTCCGTAGGCCGGCCAGGGTCTCGACCGTGGTGCCGGGGCGGATGGCCTCGTCGACCGACAGCTGCGGGAGCGTGGCGAGTTCCTTGGTGAAGTACCCACTCTCGGTTGCCAGCGCGGCTTTCCGATGACTCGACGCCGAGAACTCGTCGAGTTGGGTGCGGCTCAGTCCCCACTTGGAGGCAATCAATTCGGCGCTGATGCCCTGCGGTACCAGACCATCCGGATAGCGCTCTTCGAAACCCATGCCGAGTGATTCGCGCCCGATGCTGCTCGAGCCCATAGGGACTCGGCTCATCGACTCGACTCCGGCAGCGACAACGATGTCGTACGCACCGGCAATGACGCCCTGAGCGGCAAAATGAACTGCTTGTTGGCTACTTCCACACTGTCGGTCGACGGTGGTTCCCGGTACCGACTCAGGGTAGCCGGCGGCGAGAAGGGCAGTGCGAGTGACATTCTGGCTCTGTTCACCGACTTGGCTTACCGCTCCACCGATGACGTCGTCGATCAGTGCTGCATCGATTCCAGTGCGTTCGACTACCGCCTTGAGGCTGTGGGCGAGGAGGTCGACGGCGTTGATGCCGTGCAGGGCGCCGTTCGCCTTTCCCTTGCCGATCGGAGTGCGAACGGCTTCGACGATAACTGCGTCTCTCATGACAAATTCCTTTCAGGGATGGCGGATTCAACAGGGACAACCGGGGTGGGTGTGGTCGCAGGCGTCATTCCCAGTGATGCCAGGGCAGACACAAGCGCGACGGCAAAGATCACCCACCAGGCCTGGCGGAAGGTGTCGTAGTCGACAGCAGAGCCGAGAACCGCGATCAGAACGCTCACGCCGAGAACGGTTCCGATCTGTCGGCTCATGCTGACGATTGCGCTACCGGTGGCCGATCTGGCAGGTGCCAGATCCGCCGTGGCCTGCGACAGAATGGTCGGCAGGGCAAGACCGACACCGATCCCGGCGATGATCCAGCCTGGTAGGAGTCCGGTCGCGTAGTTGGGCGTCGTATCAACCGAGACGAGAACGAGTACGGTTCCGACTGCCCACAGAAGGCTGCCGAGTGCGGCGACGCGTCCCGCCGAGTACCTGCGCGTCAGCGATCCGCCGGCGATGGCGAACAGCGGAACGAGAAGTGGACCCGGTGAGACGGCGAAACCGGTTCGCAGAGCCGAGTATCCCCAGGCTTCCTGGAGCCACAGGATGTTCGAGAGAAGACCCGCGGCGAATGCTGCGCTGAACAGGATGGCGGTGACGTTGGACCAGGCAAACGAGCGGATCTTCAGAAGATCCGGAGCAATCAACGGAGTCCGGTGACGAGAGTTGCTCCACCAGAACGAGAGTAGTGTCACGGCGGCCACGGCGAAGGCGATCAGAACGCGATTGTCGGTCCATCCCCAGTCCGGACCCTGGACGAGTGCCAGGGCGAGAGAGCCGATTCCGACGGTGAGGAGGGCAGCGCCGACGAAGTCGATACCGGCATCGGGGTCCTTGTGTGTTGTATCCGGTACGAGTCGGACTGCGAAGTAGAGCAACACGATGCCCACTGGAACATTGATCAGGAAGACCCAGCGCCACGAGGCCTCTACGAGGATGCCGCCCACGACAGGGCCGAATGCAGCTGCTGCAGCGCCGGCGGCTGCCCAGATGCGAACGCCGGATTGACGTTTCGCGGCGGGAAGCGCATTGATCAGAAGCCCGAGGCTGGCCGGGGTGAGCGCAGCGGCGCCGACTGCCTGGACGATACGGAAGGCCACCAGTGCCCACAAGGACGGGCTGAAGGCACAGGCGGCGCTGGCGAGGGTGAACAGTGCGAGGCCGGCGATGAAGGCGCGCTTGTGCCCGATCCTGTCCGCCCAGCGTCCGAGGGGTATCAACAGTGCGGCGTAGACGATCGCGTAGCTGTTGAGGATCCAACTGAACTCGCCCAGCGAGTGACCTGGGTAGCTCTTGGCGATGTCGCCGAAGGCCACGTTGACCACAAAAAGATCGAGGCTGGCGACAAACGGCGCCCCCGACAGTATCGCGAGCAGGGGTCCGGTCCGCACCGGCTGGCTATGAAGTTCCATAGTCAGCAATCTAGACTCTGGCTATGGTTATGGCAAGCCAGGGGGTATGGTGAATTGCATGGACGCTGTACGACTGACCGGAGTGCTCGAAGATCGCGACGCCTGGCGGGCCACGCACTGTTCGATCGGGCGGGCCATGGAAGTGGTCGGCACTCGATCCGCGATGCTCATTCTGCGAGAGGCCTATTACGGCACAACGCGTTTCGACGACTTCGCGTCGCGAGTCGGCATCACTGAGGCGGTTGCGTCGGCGAGGCTGAAAGAACTCACTGAGGCGGGACTGTTCGAGCGTGTGCCGTACAAGGAGCCTGGAAAGCGGACGCGGCACGAGTATGTGCTCACCGAGAAGGGCCGTGACCTGCTGCCGGCGGTTCTCGCGCTGATGCAGTGGGGCGACAAGTATCTGCACGGCGGAAAAGGTGGACCGTTGGAGGTGGCCGACGACGCTACTGGTGAGCGCGTTCGCGTCGAGGTGCGCAGTGAGTCGGGTCGTGAAGTGCCTTTGGGGGGGTTGCGAGTCTCTGTCAACGAATCGCGTCGGCGGTTGCGCGAATAGCGATGCATCTCAACAGCTCTCGAGTGTAGGTCTTCTTGAAGTTGTCCGGTTTGTCTCTGGTTATCGAAAGTATGTTCGATTAAACTTTGAGCATGGACAGTCGGGAAGCATGGCAACTGGATAGCGAGGACCTCAAGGGTGAGGTTCTGGATCTGGTGCGCGCCCGACACGAGTTGCAGTCGCGGATGGTGTTGCTGATCGTGGAGATGTTTTCCCGTGAGGTTCTCGGCGGGAAGGGTTTTCGGGCGATCGCACAGTGGTTGCATGGTTCGACGAATCTGGAGATCGGTGAGTGCAGTCTGCTGGTCGGGTTGGCGCGGTTGTTGATGCTCGAACCTGTTGTCGGCGATGCGTTTCACCGTGGTGACGTGGATGCGTTGAAGGCGCGGCAGGTGGCGTCGTTCTGTCAGCATCCGCCGAAGAACATGACGCCGGCGGACGTGGAGACGGCTCGCGGGATCCTGTTGGGCCTGGCGTCGAAGAACATTGCGGATTGTGATGCGGTGCGAGTGGCGATCCGGCGGATCGAGAAGCAGTACGGCAGGCGTGAGGACGGCGTCCCGGTGGGTGAGGATTCGGAGCGCAACGAGTTCTACGCCTCGAAAGGCTTGTACGGGCGGGTGACCGTGAAGGGTGATCTGGATGCTGTGAACGGGGCCCGGTTGATCACGTTGTTGTCGAGCCTGTCTGCGCCGACACCGGAAAAAGACGGCGTGAAGGACACACGCACGCCTGCATTACGGCGTGCGGATGGGTTCTGCGATTTACTGCAGCGGTACGAGCGGGCGGGGTTGGGTCCGATCGAAGGCGGAGTGAAACCGCACATCACGGTGACCGCGTCGGCAAAAGATATGACGGACCTTAAAGTTCTGAAAGACCTGTTGCCGTCCACCGAGGAACTGGGTTTCGCGTGGGCGGATTGGGTGGGCCCCATCAGTATCGATACCGCGCGGATGTTGGCGTGCGACTGCACCGTGACGCGGATTTTGTTGGACGAGAATGGTGTTCCGCTCGACTGCGGCAAGGAAGCGAGAACGGCGACGGTTCCGCAGCGGCGGGCGTTGGCGGTTCGTGATGGTGGTTGCGCGTTTCCGGGGTGCGGGACACCGTCGGGGTGGTGCGATGCCCATCATATTGTTCACTGGAACGATGGTGGCCCAACAGATCTCGACAATCTGATCTTGTTGTGCGGTCATCATCATCGAACGCTGCACCACACCGAATGGCGGGTCGAGATCGGCCCCGACCGAAAAACAGTGTTCTATCCACCGATGTCGATTGATCCGTTCCAGCGGCCCATCGGCGGGAACAGTCCGCCCACCGCGGCGTGAATCGCGACAACTGAAGACGTGAGCACCGGGGCACAACCATGCCCCGGTGCTCGAGCTCGCGTTTGGGAGTCCCCGCGTTTGGGAGTTTTGTGGCAGGGCGTCAGCTCAGTGACTTCTTGAACCCGACATGGGAGGCCACAAATCCGAGTCGCTCGTAGAAGTCGTGAGCTTCCTTGCGAGTTTGATCCGAAGTGAGCTGCGCCAGGAACGCGCCGCGCCGGGCACCTTCTTCGCAGGCCCAACGGATCATCGAACTGCCGATGCCTTTACTTCGGTATTCCTCGTGGACGCGAACAGCTTCGATCTGCAGTCGCGTGGCACCCATCCGGCTCATACCCGGAATGAAGGTCAATTGCATTGTGCCGACTACCGCGTCGCCGACCAGAACGGTGACGAGAAGTTGAGCCGGATCCTCGTCGATTCGCTTGAACGCGTCCTCGTAGATCGTTCGGGCTTCGGGGTTGGTCGTCTCCCGGGTGCTGCCGATCGGGTCGTCGGCGAGCAAGTCGATCAGTGCCTCCACGTGTCGAATCTCGGCCCGCGTGAGGGTGTACTCCACTCCGCCGGACTGAAATGACGTCGCAATCATCGATGCTCCCCTGAAGAAGAATGAATGTCTGAAATGTCAGACTCTCACGAGTCTCCTCCAGCGCACTCGATCACGTCCAAAAACGCATGAGGGCGTTACCGAGCATGGCGTAGTAGTCGGACACACCGCTCAATTCGAAGATCCAGTAGATCGCGTCGAAGAAGACGACATTGATCTGTGGGACGAACAGGAGCGCAACCAGCAGGAGCAGTCCGTACGGCTTGAACTGGTCGAGTTGGTGCCGTGTATTGGGTGCGAGGTAGGGCTCCAGCGCGTTGTAACCGTCCAGACCCGGGACTGGGAGCAGGTTCAAAACTGTTGCCATGACCTGCAAGAAGGCCAGGAAACTGAGGCCGGCCCAGAACGTCAGATGCTCGGCCGATGAGCCGTACGTACGTATGACGACGAGGAGGATCACGGCGGCGACGGCATTCGTGAACGGACCGGCGAGCGATATTCGGGCCTGCACCTTGGGCGGGAACATCCCGGTGCGCAGGTACACGGCGCCGCCGGGAAGCCCGATGCCGCCCAACGCGATGAACAGCACCGGCAGACCGATCGAGAGCATCGGATGGCTGTACTTGAGCGGGTTGAGCGTCAGGTAGCCACGAGCCTCGACGTCGGTGTCTCCATGACGCCACGCCAGATAGGCATGCGCGAATTCGTGCAAGCAGAGCGTGACCACCCAGCCGGCAACCACGAGGACAAAAACACCCGCGCGGCCCGCGATGGAACCCCACGTCGAGTTCCAAGCGACGATTCCGGCGATGACAGTGATCGCAACGACGCCGAGGAAGACAGGGCTCGGCCGAACCGCCGACCGTGCTGCTCCGGTTCTCACCTGACCAACAACCAAGTCTTGTCGTGCCGGTAGAAGGTCGAACGCTTCAGATCGCGTGGGTTGGCCACCCCGTCGCGAACCAGTCGCGCTGCCGGCGAGCCCAGTTGAATGGCTCGGCCTTCCAGCCAGCGTCGCCCGCTCCAGCGGCTCTTGCGGTCGACTGATGCCTTGATCCCGGGGAGCTTGGGGCTCGGCACTATCCGGATGCCGGGGACTGTGCCGGAGAACAGCTTGTTGTCGTCGACGTAGGCCTCGCCGATCAGTTCGTCTGCATCCGCCGGACCCGTGACAGTTGCTGCACCTACCAGCGCGATTCCAGCGTCGTCGCGAATGAGCGGCACGGTGTGGACTGTGCCTTTCAAGGCCGTGCGCGCAGCTCGTGCACCGGTCGCGAGTTTGTACGCGTCGGTTGCGTCGGACCTGTTCTCGGTGACGTAGGCGAGTTCGACGTTGAGTCGCTCCAATCGCATCAACCGCGTCAATGCCGCGGCAAACGCGCCGTCGTTGCCCACGACGATCAAACGCGGCTCCGTCACGACCTGCAGTTGGGACAGTGCCTCGTCGAAGTCTTGCTTCTCCGGAAGCTCGGGGACAGTGAACGACGTGAGTTCACCCAGGGGGAGTGGAACCGGCGAATCGCCACATTTGAGCACCACAGGGGTCAAAGCCACTCCTAGCTCGATCAGACTTCTTCTCGGGTAGTGGGACCTCGCCACCCTTCCCCGAAATGGCCGTCCGAATCACTGCCGACGATCTTAGTGCGAGTCTCTGTGTCGACTCGCAATCGTGATGGTCACCGGCCAAATTCTGGACCGTCAGGTCTGGTCTGATGCTCTGGGCTAGACTGCTCCTTCGGTCACTGCAACAGTTCGGCGCTGCATCATGTGCGCGGAAGCCAGGCAGTACCAATGCGGCGGGACAACTGCTGCACGTCGACCGTAGGAGACAACGTCATGCCGGCAATCGTCCTGATCGGCGCCCAGTGGGGCGACGAAGGTAAGGGCAAAGCTACAGATCTACTGGGCGAGCAGCTTCAGTGGGTCGTGCGATACCAGGGCGGTAACAACGCCGGACACACCGTGGTTCTGCCGAACGGTGACAAGTTCGCACTGCACCTCATCCCGTCCGGAATCCTCACCCCCGCCGTCAACAACGTCATCGGTAACGGTGTCGTCGTCGACCCGGGTGTGTTGTTGACCGAATTGGCAGGCCTGGAAGAGCGCGGCGTGGACACGTCCCGCCTGCTGCTTTCTGCTGATGCGCACCTGATCATGCCGTACCACGTGGCCATCGACAAGGTCACCGAACGCTTCCTGGGAGCGAAGAAGATCGGCACGACCGGCCGCGGTATCGGCCCGTGCTACCAGGACAAGATCGCCCGTGTCGGTGTCCGTGCCGCGGACGTCCTTGACGAGAAGATCCTGACCCAGAAGGTCGAAGCAGCACTCGAATTCAAGAACCAGGTGCTGGTCAAGATCTACAACCGCAAGGCACTCGACCCGCAGCAGGTCGTCGAAGAGGTACTGACGCAGGCCGAGGGTTTCAAGCACCGCATCTCGGACACGCGCCTGGAGCTCAACCTCGCCCTCGAGCGCGGCGAGACCGTTCTGCTCGAAGGTTCGCAGGGCACTCTGCTGGACGTCGACCACGGCACGTACCCGTACGTGACCTCGTCCAACCCCACTTCGGGTGGTGCGGCGGTCGGTTCGGGAATCGGTCCCACCAAGATCACCACAGTGCTCGGCATCCTGAAGGCGTACACGACGCGTGTCGGTTCCGGTCCGTTCCCGACGGAGCTGTTCGACGATCACGGCGCATACCTGGCGAAGCAGGGCGGCGAGGTCGGTGTCACCACCGGACGCGCTCGTCGTACGGGATGGTTCGACGCTGTCATCGCGCGTTACGCGACGCGCGTCAACGGCATCACCGACTACTTCCTCACCAAGCTGGACGTGCTGAGCAGCCTCGACACCGTGCCGATCTGTGTCGCGTACGAGGTGGATGGTGTCCGCCACGACGAAATGCCGATGTCACAGAGCGACATTCACCACGCCAAGCCCATCTACGAAGAGATGCCCGGCTGGTGGGAAGACATCTCGGAGGCTCGCACCTTCGAGGAACTGCCGCAGAATGCGCAGAACTACGTGCTTCGTCTCGAAGAGCTTTCGGGTGCGTTCATCTCCTGCATCGGTGTCGGCCCCGGCCGCGACGAGACGATCGTCCGGCGCGAGATCGTCCGCTAGTTTGTTCCCTCGAAATCCCCGCTCATGCAAGCATGAGCGGGGATTTCGTATTTCAAGCCAGCTTCGACAAGTGTGCGGTGACGGTCTTCCAGTCGGGAAACTTGGTGCTGCCGAACTTGATCCACTCACCCTCGAATCGATCTGCTCCGTTTGCTCCGCGGTCGTCGACGAGGTAGTCGCCTCGATTGAGGTGCTTGTGGTGCGAGAGGATCAGTCGTTTGTACGCGACGCTGCCTTCCTCCATTCCGAGGTGCTCTTGGACCCACAGAACCTTGTCGTGCCAGGCTGTGGCGTTCTTCCACGGCGCTGTCGAGAGGATGTAGGTGTCGAACTGCTGTGCCAGTTGGTGGTAGGCGTCGATAGCGCCGTCGAGAGGATCCATGCGAGAGAAGATGTGCGGCGCTTCGTCGAGGTCGTTCTTGTACTTCTCTCGGACGCCGTCGGTCAGGCGATCGATGCCCGACTGGAAGTTGACCAAGGTGTTGTCGAGATCGATATAGAGAATCTTTTTGGAAGCCGGCATGGGAACCCTCTCTGGAGACTTTCTGAGTGCGAAAAGAGTCCAGTTTTACGCAACTGGACTGAGATCAGTGAATTCTTCCCCCTGATCACAATCGCACGGGGATCTGACAGCGTCGTTCTCGCGGTCTGATGTCTTGTCGTGGAAGATGCCGCCGAGGGGTGCTGCCAGGCGAAACTGCTCCAACCGAATGTATGTACCTTCACCTTCGGCGGGCGCGAAGAAGTAGACGAGTGCCACGAAGAGTCCGATGCCGATCAGGGTTGCGAAGGTAGTCATGGACATATGATCAACTCGACTGGTATTGAGTTACATAGCCAAGTTGTCGATACTGGACTGCATGATGACTCGAGTTCTCGGTGCCCGTTCGCTCGCGCGCGATCTGGGATCCTGGCAGGAAGAGTCCGGACGCAGGCCCGCGTACCGTGCGCTTGCCGACGGTATCCGCCTGCTCGTGCACGACGGTCGCGTTCCGCTGGGAGTCGCACTGCCGAGTGAGCGTGAACTTGCGGCGGTACTCGAACTCAGTCGAACCACGATCACGTCGTCGTACTCGGTGCTGCGAGACGAGGGGTACCTGATCAGCAGGCAGGGGTCGCGAAGCACCGTGGCATTGCCTGCCGGCGCGCGGCCGAACGGGTTGATGTTCCGCTCCCATCAACCCGGGCCGAGTGGACCCGTCGTCGACCTAAGTTACGCGGCGATGGCAGCTCCCGCCGCTCAGGTCGAACTGGCGTATGCGTCTGCGCTGCAGGAACTTCCGAACTTCCTTCCCACACACGGGATGGAACCGGTCGGGATCGCCGACTTGCGTGACGTGATCGCGCAGCGCTACACGGCGCGGGGTCTTCCCACCACCGCCGAACAGATCATGGTGACCTCGGGTGCGCAGCACGCGCTTCGATTGTTGCTGTCGGTGCTCACCTCACCCGGCGAGCGAGTGCTGGTCGATCATCCGACGTACCCCAATGCGCTGGAAGCGATTCGGCGAAACGGCGCTCGGCCCGTACCGGTTCCGGTCCGACCGGAGTTCGCGGCAGCCGGAGCCTGGGATCTCGACGGGATTCGTAGTGCAGCAAGGCAAACCGCTGCCAGAATGGCATACCTGATCCCCGACTTTCACAACCCGACCGGCCTCTGCATGGACTCTTCCGGCCGCGCCGAGCTTGCGAAGATTGCGCACGAAACGCGAATGACTCTGGTCGTCGACGAGACGATGGTGGATCTGTGGCTCGACACACCACCGCCGGCGCCGGTCGCCTCACATGGGCGAGGCGCAGCGAAAACCGAAGTGGTGACGCTCGGTTCGACCGCGAAGTCGCTGTGGGGCGGGCTACGTGTCGGTTGGATTCGCGCCGATGGCGCGCTCATCACCCAGTTGGTGGGGGCGCGTGCCGCGGTCGACCTCGGTACTCCCGTCATGGATCAGTTGGCAGCCGCCTACTTGCTCGCCGACGACCGCTCGTTGCTCGAACAGCGTCGCGAAGTTCTGCGAGAACAGCGTGCGGTACTCCTCGGTGCGGTGGCCGAGCATCTGCCGGACTGGCGTCCCACCATCGGTTCCGGCGGAATGTCGGTCTGGATGCGAATGTCCGCGCCCGTCTCGACGGCGTTGGCGGCGGTGGCACCCAACTTCGGCGTACTCCTTGCTGCCGGCCCCCGTTTCGGCGTCGAAGGTGCGTTCGAACGATTCATCCGCGTGCCGTACGCACGTTCTCCCGAGGACCTCATTCGCGGCGTTGCGTCCATCGCCGCTGCGTACGACACTCTCGCGACGGATCGCGACACGGCAGACCAACGAATGGTCGTCGTCTGAGAACTGGGTACACACCCTGAAAGTGGTGTGAAACCAGGAGGTAGGGCATGACGGCGGTAGACGGTACAGGCGCAGCGGGAACCAGTGCGGCGGAAGCGCTCGCAGAACGATTGTTCGCGGCCACGCTCGGGGCATCGGAGCTGCAGGCCGTGTATCTGGGCGACCGGTTGGGCTGGTACCGCGCGCTGAGCGATCACGGCCCGCTCACGTCGACGGAGCTGGCGGACCGGACAGGGACCGTCGAAAGATATGCGCGGGAGTGGCTCGAGCAGCAGGCCGTCGCCGGTTATGTGGACGTCAATTCGGATGCCGATTGCCGGTACAGCCTGCCGCAGGCCCACGCCGATGTTCTGGTCGACGACGAGAACCTACTTTTCCTGGCGCCGCTGGCCAGGCTGTTCGTCGCGACGACATCGTCGATGCCACGTCTACTCGACGCTTATCGTCACGGTGGGGGAGTCACGTGGGAATCGATGGGCCCCGATGCTCGCGAGGGTCAGGCGCTACTGAATCGGCCGATGTATCTCCATCAGCTCTGTCAGCAGTTTCTGCCGGTAGTCACCGACCTGCACGCCACACTTTCGGACGGCGGGCAGGTCGCTGATCTCGGGATGGGGGAGGGCTGGTCGTCGATCGCGCTCGCCCTCGGATACCCGAAGATCGAAGTGCACGGCTTCGACGTCGACGCGGCGTCGGTGAATGCTGCCCGTCGTAACGCTCATGATCGGGGGGTGGACGACCGCGTGCATTTCTCGTTGGTCGACGTCGCCGGACAGGCTCCTGAGGCCGGGCGAGCCGATGCCGGGACCTACGATGCCGTCTTCGCTTTCGAGTGCCTTCACGACGTTCCGGATCCGGTGGGTTTTCTTTCCACGGCTCGGGCGATTGCCCAGCCGGGCGCTCCGGTGATCGTGATGGACGAACGAACGGCGGATGAGTTCGATCCCGAGGCGGGCCCGATCGAGCAATTGCTGTACGGATTTTCGCTGACCTGCTGCTTACCGGACAGTCTTTCGCATCCGGGGAGCATTGCCACCGGGACGGTGATGAGGCACTCGACACTCGAAAGCTATGCCAAGGCGGCAGGTTTCGAGCGGGTGGACGTGCTGCCGATCGAGCACGAGATGTTCAGGTTCTACAGGTTGGGCTGACGCCCCGTGCGCCTTTTTGGTTGCAGTAACTACCAAAAAGGCGCACAGGGGCCGAAGGCCCTAGGTCCAGACCGTATCGATATCCGTCGCCTCACGCGCCGGCGCAGCAGGCGTTGTGGTGGGCGTGCGCGAGAAGCGCGGTGCGGGAGCATGCTGGGTGACGCCGTCCAGTTCGATGAGCGAACCGCGAGCCGCGATGTGTTCGTTGGACGGAGCCTCGGCGAAAGTCAGGACAGGGGAGACGCAGGCGTCGGTGCCGAGGAAGATCTTGGCCCACTCGTCGCGAGTCTTGGACAGGAACTTTTCGGTGAAGAGCTTCTTCATGTCGTCCCACTTGGACGTGTCCATCTGGTGAGGGAGCGTCGCGGGATCGAGTTCGAGGCCCTCGAGCAGCAATGCGTAGAACTGGGGTTCGATGGATCCGACGGCCATGTACTTGCCGTCGGAGGTCTCGTAGGTGTCGTAGAACGGAGCGCCGGTGTCGAGGAGATTGACGCCGCGCTCGTCGGACCAGACGCCGCGACCGCGGAATGCCCACATCATGTGGGAGAGCGCGAGGGTTCCGTCAACCATTGCCGCGTCGACGACCTGGCCCTTACCGGACGTCGAGCGCTCGACGAGAGCCGACAGAATGCCGAAGATCAGGAACATGGAACCGCCGCCGAAATCGCCGACCATGTTGAGCGGCGGGACGGGACGTTCACCCTTGCGTCCGATGGCGTTGAGGACACCGGTCAGTGAGATGTAGTTGATGTCGTGACCGGCGGCGTTGGCGAGCGGTCCTTCCTGTCCCCAGCCCGTCATACGGGCGTAGACGAGGCGCGGATTGCGCTCCGAGACCACGTCGGGTCCGAGTCCCATGCGTTCCATGACGCCGGGGCGGAAACCCTCGATGAGGACGTCGGCGCGGCCCAGGAGATCGAGCACTTTCGCGACGTCGGCCGGGTCCTTCAGGTTGGCCTCGACGATGCGGCGGCCGCGCTTGATCTGGTCGGTTGCGTTCGAGTCCTGCGGAATCTGCCCTGCGCGCTGCACGATGACGATGTCGGCGCCCATGTCCGCCAACAGTGTCGCGGCGTGCGGGCCCGGTCCCAATCCAGCGAATTCCACGATCCGAATGCCCGCGAGCGGGCCCTTCTTCTCCACAGCTTCTGCAGACACACGCACTCCCAATTCAGACGGTGACAACACTTCTGACCCGACGGTAACGTGTCGAATCGATCAGGTGTGCTCCGGGGCACTGTGTCCGCCGAGGGAGGCGCCGATCACTAGACGGCGGCACCCTCGAACTGAGCGTTGTAGAGACGGAAGTACGCGCCCGCCGCTGCGATGAGTTCGTCGTGTGTGCCCTGCTCGACGATCTTGCCCGCCTCCATCACGACGATCAGATCGGCGTTACGGATGGTGGAGAGCCGGTGCGCGATGATGAAGCTGGTCCGCCCGACGCGCAACGCGGACATTGCTTGCTGCACAAGCTGTTCCGTACGTGTGTCGACCGAGCTCGTCGCCTCGTCGAGAATCAGCAGCGACGGCTCCGACAGGAATGCACGAGCGATCGTGATGAGCTGCTTCTCGCCGGAGCTGATGTTCGACGCCTCCTCGTCCAGCACGGTGTCGTACCCGTCCGGGAGGGTGTGGATGAAGCGGTCGACGAAGGCAGCGCGTGCGGCTTCGTGAATCTCGTATTCGCTGGCGTCGAGTCGGCCGTATGCGATGTTGTCGCGGATCGTGCCGCCGAAGAGCCAGGTGTCCTGCAGAACCATGCCGACGTGCTTGCGCAAGTCGGAGCGGCGCATCTGCGAGATGTCGACGTCGTCGAGAGTGATTCGGCCGGAGTCGACTTCGTAGAAGCGCATGAGCAGGTTGACCAAGGTGGTCTTGCCGGCACCGGTGGGCCCGACGATGGCGACCATCTGCCCGGGCCGGGCCGTGAGGTACACGTTCTCGATCAACGGCTTGTCCGGCTCGTACCGGAACGAGACGTTCTCGAACTCGATGTGACCGACGTTGCGATGACGTCCGGCGGGCTCGGGGAGGAGCGGCACGTCGATGTCGGGCGACTGCTCGGGTTCGTCGAGAAGCTCGAAGACCCGCTCCGCCGACGCGGCTCCGGACTGCAGGCTGGTCGACATGGACGCGATCTGCGTCAGTGGCTGGCTGAACTGGCGCGAATAGACGATGAAGGCCTGAACGTCACCGAGTGACATGTTGCCGCTGGCGACCTTGAGAGCGCCGACCACAGCGAGCAGCACGTAGGTGATGTTTCCGACGAAGTTCATGACCGGCATGATCAGGCTGGAGAGGAACTGTGCGCCGAAGGACGCGTCGAGGAGCTTCTTGTTCTGCTCGGCGAATTCACGCTCGGCTTCGGCCTGATGCCCGTACACGCGTACCAGGTCGCGACCGCTGTAGTTCTCCTCGATCTGCGCGTTGATCTTGCCCGTCTCGGTCCACTGAGCCTTGTACAACACCTGTGCTCGCTTGGCGACCCTGGCAACGAGGAGCACCGATACCGGCACCGCGATCAGTGCGATCAGGGCGAGCATCGGAGAGATGACGAACATCATCGTCAGGACGCCGAGGACGGTGAGCACCGACGTCAGGAGCGAGGTCAACGTCGACGACAGCGTCGACGAGATGTTGTCGATGTCGTTGGTGACGCGGCTGAGGATCTCGCCGCGCGGTGTCTTGTCGAAATACGGAAGGGGGAGACGGTGAAGCTTCGCCTCCACCGAGGCACGCAGGTTGTAGATGGTCTTCTGGACGATGATGTTGAGGAGGAATGCTTCCAACCAGGCAAGCAGCGACGAGAGCAAGTACACGCCGATCGCGAGCATGACGACTTTGCCGATGGCGTCGAAGTTCAGACCCACACCGGGAACGACGTCGGTCGAGTTGGCGACAAGATCGGCGAACGTCGAATTCCCTGATGCCCGGATGGCGTCTGCGGCCTGCTCGCGGGTCAGTCCGGCGGGCAGGCTCTTGCCGATGAACCCGGCGAAGATGAGGTCTGTCGCGTGACCGAGGATTTTCGGCACTGCGACCGACAGCGCGATGCTGGCGATCGTCGCAACGACGACACAGAAGACTGCAAACTTGTGCGGCTGCAGAAGCGAGAGAAGCCGCTTCATCGTCGCCTTGAAGTGGCGAGGTTTGGTGTCCGTCGCGGTCAGCGCGGGCTTCGGCTCTTTGTCGGGGGTCTCGGGGTTACTCGACTTCGCATCCCCGTCCGCGGATTCAGGTTCGCTCGGGATCTTGGCGAACACCACCGTCGGGGCATCGTCGAAGTACTGGCTGTTGGGGCCGCCCCATGTCGGGTCCTGCGGGCTGGTCATGCGCTCATCTCCGCGGGAATCTGGGAAGCCACGATCTCTTGGTACGTCGGACAGTTGGCCAGAAGGAACTGATGGTCGCCGAGGCCGACCGGCGCACCGTCTTCGAGGACCATGATCTGGTCGGCATCGATGATCGACGCGACGCGCTGAGCCACGATGATGACCGTCGAATGAGTCGAAACCGTCCGGAGTTCGCGTCGGACCGCGGCGTCCGTATGCATGTCGAGAGCGGAGAACGAATCGTCGAAGACGAAGATCCGGGGTCTGCGGACCACCGCTCTGGCGATGGCGAGACGTTGTTTCTGTCCGCCCGAGAGATTGCCGCCGCCCTGCGCGATCGGTGACTCGAGACCGTCGGAGAGTTCCCGGACGAAGTCGTCTGCCTGGGCGATGGTGAGGGCTGCCCAGATGTCGTCGTCGGTGGCGGTCGGGTTTCCGTAGCGGATATTGCTCGCGATCGTGCCGGCGAACAGATAGGCCTTCTGGGGCACGTATCCGAAGTTGGCGAAGAGTTCGTCCTGATCCCAGCCACGGACGTCCAAGCCGTCGACCAGGACGGCGCCGGCTGTGACGTCGAAGAGCCGGGGGATGAGTGAGACGAGGGTCGATTTGCCACTGCCCGTACTGCCCACGATCGCGGTGACCGTGCCTGGCATGCATCGCATCGAAACATTCGACAGAACCGGCGTTTCTGCTCCCGGATACGTGAATCCGGCTCCACCGAACTCGACCACGCCGTATGGGCTGGTCGGGCGAAGGGGCTGGGCCGGCGCGGGCACGGTCGCCTCGGTGTCGAGTACTTCGGTGATGCGGTCGGCGCACACGGCGGCGCGGGGGATCACGACGGCCAACATGGTCGCCATGACCACCGACATCAGGATCTGCATGACGTAGGCGAGGAAGGCGCTGATCTGTCCGATCTGCATGTCCCCGGTGTCGACCAGATGCGCGCCGAACCACAGGACCGCCACGCTCGACAGGTTGGCGATCAACATGACGGTGGGCAGCAGAACCGCCTGGTACCGGCCGATGAGGAGCGAAGTGTCGGTCAGTTCCTTGTTGGCCTTGTCGAAGCGGATCGTCTCGTCGGGTTCGCGAACGAAGGCGCGAATGACACGCATACCGGTGAGCTGTTCGCGCAGTGATCGATTGATGTTGTCGATCCGCGTCTGCATCGTCCGGAAATGCGGGATCAGCTTGGCCACCACGACCGAGACGGTGATGCCGAGCAGTGGTACCGAAATCGTCAGGAGCCAGGACATCTGCAGGTTCTCGCGCAGAGCCATGATGATGCCGCCGATGCACATAAGTGGGGCGCTGACGAGCATCGAGGACGTCAGCATGACCAGGGCCTGGATCTGCAGGACGTCGTTGGTGTTGCGTGTGATCAGCGTCGGCGCACCGAAACTGTTGAATTCGCGATCCGAGAAACTGCCGACTGCCTTGTAAAAGGCGCCTCGAACGTCGTGGCCGAAGCCCATCGACGATTTTGCAGCCAGATAGGTCGATGCGACCGACGCGATGATCGACGCAAGCGAGACCAGGAGCATGATCCCGCCGGTGGACATGATGAATCCGGTGTCGCCTCGGGCGACGCCGTCGTCGATGATCCGCGCGTTGAGTGTGGGGAGGACCAACGACGCGATGGCCCCGAAGAGTTGCAGTGCGAGGACCCCGGCAAGCAACCAGCGGTACGGCGGCAGGTACGTCTTGAGGAGTTTTGCTAGCACGACGGTTCCCGGTGAGTTGCCTCGGTTGCCGCTCGTTCGCGATTGATCACACGCACACGGTATGACAGATCGCGGTCGAGGTTGGCACCGACTCTGACGATTGCATCCTTTTGTCCTAATTGACTGTGATCTCGAACACACTCGAATTCGAGATTGGATTCAGGTCACAGCACCTGAACTGCAGGTTTACATATTAATCCAATGTGTCACGTTTTCGCTTGGACAGAAACAAACTGGACGTACGTATTTAGCTTGGCTACAAAGACGTGGAGCGAACAAAACGTGCGCCGCGTCATAGATATTCATGCAAGGAGTCACATATGGGATCCCTCGGAAACCTCCTCAAGGCCAACGGTATGGGCTGGGGCATTCTCCAGCTTCTGCCCCTGGTCAACATGCTCAAAACCCTTCAGGGGCTGGACACCGCGAGCTCGAACTCCTGACGTTCGACCTCGAGAAATCTTCCGAAACAACACAGGAGTAGTCGCATGACCTCGATTCAGAATCTCGACGCCTTCCTCAAGAGTGTTCTTGCATTCGTGACCAAGTTGAACGCGGGATCGGCAGACGGCTCGGGTTCGGCCGGTTCGGCCGCCGAGTAGTTCTCGGTCCTCACTTCATCTCAACTGCATTCCGACAAAAGGAGGCCCGACATGGGTTCATTCGAAGACTTCAGCGGCGTCGTCAAGACGTTCATTCCGGTGCTCAAGGACCTGTTCACGGCACTCGGTGGTGGCTCTCTCACCCCTGGGACGGGATCGGCGGCCGATAAGTAAGTCCAGTTTGTCCGAAAGTGTGGCTCGCAGTTGTCTGCGGGTCACACTTTTCGGCTTTTCACTGTGAGCTAAATCACATTATGGGACATTCTAGAGGGTGGATTTGCCCTTTGAACTGCAATTATCCGTAAGGGTGTGACCGAAAGTCCGCATTGATAGCTATTAGGTAGCTAGACAAGTGTGGAAAGCCGGTCTATAAATGCAGGCAGCGCCAAGTAAGTGCGCTACATCACAGCTCGGGATGTTGTTCGGGGGGCGGTTCAGCCATCCGTGCGGCAGAAGTTCCCGAACCATCTCGGCCACCGCCTGCGGCCGGAATGGCGCTGGAACATCACATCACCTCACATACAGGAGAACCTCCTATGTTCGGATCACTCAGCACCCTCGGACCCCTGCTCACCGCGCTCGGAGCTTTCCTCAAGTCCGTTCCCACCGAATCGCTGTCCGGCAAGGGCGAGGGCTCGTCCACCGGTTCACTCTCGGGTCTGTCCAGCGGATCCGCCGAGTAGTCATCCCTTCCGGCAGGTCCATTCGGCTCTGCCGATCGGATTGCATGCAGGTGCCCTCTGTCCACTGTCGTGGCCGGAGGGCACTCGCGTTTGCGGAGATGGTCGCAGCTGCCGTTTTGGCATGTGAACACAGAACTGCGAGTGGCAGCACCTGCGTACGATGGTTCGACGACATCGGCATACGGTCACCGCGACGTCCGGTGCTCCCGAATTCAGAGGTAGCCGACCGCGAGGTGACGCATGGTAGGGACGAGTCGCTTTCTGCGCCTTCTCCTAGTGCTGGCCGTCGTACTTGCGGCATCGTTGATCGGCATCCTCACGCGCCCACCAGGTTTGCTCGCGACTTTCTGGTGCGCCAACGCCATTCTGCTTGGAATGATGGTCAGATGGCCGGTCCTGATCGAATGGCGGACGTGGATCGCCGCGGCCGTCGGATACGTCTGCGCTGACCTGATTACGGGCAACTCGCTGTCGCTTGCCCTGCAGCTGAACGGGGCCAACCTCGCCGGAGTGACGCTCGGTGTTCTCGTTCTGTACTACTTGAAGCGCACACCGTTCCGATTGGTCGATTCGCAGTCGCTGGTATGGATGGTCTTTGTTTCGTTCGTCGCGGCGACTGGTACCGCGGCCACGGCCGGCGCCTTGGACCGGCTCTTACGCGGTCAGTCCTTTGCCGACACGTTTTTCCACTGGGGTGCCACCGAGGTCATGGCGTACCTGCTGGTCCTTCCTCTCATTCTCACTCTCACCATCCCATCGAGTCTTGCCGAGTTCCGCAGGAAACTGACCGCCAGAACTGTCGCCGCTCTGAGCGTTCCGCTACTCGCCACTGCAGCCTGCGTGCCGATCGCCCTCAGTATCGAAGGGCCGATTGCGCTGGTCTTGCCGATTCCAGCTCTCCTCTGGTGTGCCACTCGCATCTCGGTTCCGAGCACTGCCTTCGTTTCAGTGGTCTGGTCGGTGTGGTCACTCATGATGGCGGGTAGCGGTCGACTCGACATCGGAGATCAAGCCGCCTCGACGTGGAACGAGGACGTCATCACATCCATAGCGGTCACCCTGATCGCGTTGGGGCCGATAGCGGTTGCCTGTGCGACCGAGGAACGCCGTGCTGCCGAGCGTGAGCTCTTCCTTGCCGTCGAATTCGACCATCTGACCGGGGTCCTCTCGCGCGGTGCGTTCCTCGGCCACGCGGAAGCGGAACTTGCCGACGCGACTCGCACACAATCTCCGGTCGGCCTGCTGATGCTCGACCTGGACCACTTCAAGAGCATCAACGACACGCATGGACATATGACCGGTGACAGCGTTCTCGCGAACTTCGCCGAGCGGGCCGCTGACCGATTGTCGGACGGCGATCTGATCGGAAGGCTCGGCGGCGAGGAGTTCGCCGTTCTGCTTCCGGACTGCAGCTACGCGCGAGCAATCGATGTCGCCGAGGCGGTCCGCGGCGCGCAAGTCGAGTACTCGGCCGAATCAGATGTGACGAGCACCGTCAGCGTCGGCGTCGCGTGGGTCGATCATGCGACGCCGGCGCTGTCGACCCTCATGAGCGTCGCAGACGAGGCTCTGTACGACGCCAAGCGTGCTGGGCGCAACCTCGTGAAAGTGCACCGCGTCGGCAACGACACCGTGCCGCAACGGAATTCCGAGCCGGACACTGCCACCCACACCTATCGCAAACCTGCGCTACCCCGAACGATCCGGCGAGGATTTGGCCGCGAAGGTGTGGTGGACGGCCGATAACCGCGCTGACCTGCATCGGGATTGGCATATAGTCGCACCCATGCAGCTTGATTCGACGCCTTCGCCCCTGCCGACGCTTCCGCTCCGATTCGGAACCCCACTGACCGAGAACTCCATCCGCGTGATGATGTTGGGATCAGGCGAGTTGGGTAAGGAAGTTGTCATCGCGCTGCAGCGTCTGGGCGTCGAAGTGATTGCGGTGGATCGGTATCCCGATGCCCCTGGGCACCAGGTGGCTCATCGTGCTCATACCGTCGACATGACCGATCCGGAAGCACTGCTTGCCGTCATCGAGTTGGAAAAGCCTCACTTCGTGGTTCCCGAGATCGAGGCCATCGCGACGGATGCGCTTGCACTCGTCGAAGAACGCGGGGGTGCGGTGGTCATTCCGACCGCCCGAGCCACCCAGCTCACGATGAACCGTGAGGGAATCCGTCGGCTCGCGGCCGAGGAGTTGGGCCTGCCCACTTCGCCGTACGCTTTCGCGGACTCGCTTGCCGAAGTGCAGGCAGCGACAGACCGAATCGGTTTCCCGTGCGTCATCAAGCCAGTCATGTCCTCGTCGGGGAAGGGACAGTCGACGGTTCGATCCGCCGAAGATCTCGACGCCGCATGGGATTACGCGATGGCCGGAGGTCGTTTGAATCACGGCCGGGTGATCGTCGAAGGCTTTGTCGATTTCGATTACGAGATAACGCAATTGACAGTTCGAGCCGTCGGTGAGAGCGGTCAGGTCGAGACGTCGTTCTGCGAACCGATCGGGCACCTGCAGGAGGCCGGAGACTACATCGAATCGTGGCAGCCGCAGCAGATGTCCGCGGTTGCCCTCGCCTCGGCCCGAGACGTCGCCGAGAAGGTGACCACGGCTCTGGGCGGGCGAGGCATCTTCGGCGTCGAGCTATTCGTGAAGGGCGACGACGTCTTCTTCTCCGAAGTGAGCCCACGGCCGCACGACACCGGATTGGTGACTCTGCGGACGCAGCGACTTTCGGAGTTCGAACTGCATGCCCGCGCGATCCTGGGCTTGCCGGTCGACACGACGCTCACTTCTCCGGGAGCGTCGGCAGTGATCTACGGCGGAGTGGAGGCAAAGGGGATCGGATTCGAGGGCGTCGCCGAGGCGCTCGCGGTTCCCGAGACGGACCTGCGACTCTTCGGCAAGCCGGAGAGCTTCACGCGTCGTCGCATGGGTGTTGCAGTGTCGACGGCCGCCGATGTGCCTACTGCACGCGACCGTGCTCGCGAAGCCGCGTCGAAGGTGCGTCCCGTCGGATGAGTCCTGTGGCCGAGGTCCTCGTCGGGCTGGTCATCCTGGTCGGTCTGATCGGTGTCGTCGTTCCGATTCTCCCGGGGACGCTTCTTGTTTTCGGTGCAATTCTAGTGTGGGCGATCATGACCGGTGGCGCGACGGCGTGGACGGTGTTCGCGCTGTCCACGCTGGCACTGGTGGTCACCGGGATCGTGAAGTACACGTGGCCGGGCAAGCGGATGAAGTCCGGGGGAGTGCCCAACCTGTCGGTGGTGGTCGGCGGCGTCGTCGGCATCATCGGGTTCTTCGTGATTCCGGTCGTGGGGTTGTTCCTGGGATTCATCGTCGGAACGTATTTCGCGGAACTAGCGCGGCTGCGCCGTTACGACATCGCTTGGTCGTCGACGCTTCACGCGGTGAAGGCAGTCGGATTGTCCATGCTGGTGGAACTGTTCGGAGCGCTGATCGCGGCGGGGCTGTGGCTGGGAGCCGTTGCGTTCACCTGAGCGCAGCGGTACCAGGAGCGGGCGTTGTCGCACATGACCGCGGGCAGGTCGTCGCCGACAGCGTCGGCGATCACGTCCAGGTCGTGGACCTCGAACGCTCGACGTGCCCGTGTACCGGGTAGATCGGTGCCGAACATCAGCGCAGCGGGATTGACCGCGTGGATCTGGCGCAGCACATCGCTGACGTCGGAGATGGTGGTGCGGCCGAACCCGGTGGCTTTGACGCGCACTCCGCGGTCGACGAGGTTGAGGAGATACGGCAGTCCGCGGGTGGACATTCCCAAGTGGTCGATGCTCACCGCGGGCAATTTGGCGAAGACCGGTTCCAACGACAGCAACAGCGTGGCATCGACGTAGAACTCGGCGTGCCAGCCGACCAGATCGAATGCGCGGTTGGCGAGATCGGCGAGCAGACGCAGGTCGGTGGCGCCGCGGCGCAGGTTGAACCGGACGGCACGTACTCCCAGTGCGTCCAGGGCAACGATGTCTTCATCCGTCGCATCGAGCGGCAAAGCAGTGACGCCCACCCAGCCTTCGCCGAGTTCGGACAAGGCAGCTTTCAGGTATTCCTGGTCATTGCCCTGGTACGACGCGGTCACCACCGCGCCGCCGTCAACGCTGAGGCCCTTCAGCGAGGCAATCCGGGCCCGGTAATCGGCCACGGTGAAGGGCTCAGGCAGGTACCCGTGATTCTCGACCAGCGGGAAGCGCGGGTCGATGATATGCACATGGGCGTCAAACACGGGGTCTATTTTGCCCTGTTGCCCTGGGTCCCTGCACACACCACCGGCCCGATGTGACCTGGGTCGCGTCGGGCCGGTGGAGGGCTTCTGTTCAGTTACTTCCGCGCACTCAGTTCGCGCGGTCGGGCTCGGATGCCTTCAGCATGTCGTGACGCTCGACGACCTTGATGCGCTCACGGCCCTCGGGCTCGCCCAGGCTGCGCTCGTGCGCGTCGAGGCGGTACCAGCCCTGCCAGGTCGTGTACGGAACCTGCTTGCCTTCGAGGAACTCGATGACTGCGTTCTCGTCGGGGTTCGCGGCGCCCGCGAAGTCGACGGAATCCTCGAGAAGATTCGCGACGGTTTCGTTGGCGTCGCCCTTGGTGTGGCCGATGAGGCCGACGGGGCCGCGCTTGATCCAGCCGGTGACGTAGGTGGCCGGCATGAACCGGGCTGCGCCCTCGGCGTTGTCGTCGGCGACGACGCGTCCGGCGTCGTTGGGGACGGTGCCGGCCTGGTCGTCGAACGGCAACTGCGTGATGTTCTGCGAGAGGTAACCGACGGCGCGGTACACGGCCTGGACATCCCAGTCCTTGTACGTGCCGGTGCCCTTGACGTTGCCGGTGCCGTCGAGCTGAGTGCGCTCGGTGCGCAGGCCGACGACCTTGCCGTCTTCACCGAGGATCTCCGTGGGAGATTCGAAGAAGTGCAGGAACAGCTTGTGAGGACGGGCTCCGACGTCGCGAATTGCCCAGTCCTGCAGCGTATTCGCAACCATGTCGACCTGCTTGGAGTTGCGGCGAGCCTGCTCGGAACCCTCGTCGTAGTCGATGTCCTCGGGGTCGACGATGACCTCGATGGTCGGCGAGTGGTCGAGTTCGCGCAGTTCGAGAGGGGTGAACTTGGCCTGGGCCGGGCCGCGGCGTCCGAAGACGTGAACCTCGACGGCCTTGTTGTTCTTGAGGCCCTCGTAGACGTTGGCGGGGATCTCGGTCGGCAGCAGTTCGTCGCCGGTCTTGGCGAGAACGCGGGCGATGTCGAGCGCAACGTTGCCGACGCCGAGGACGGCGACCTTCTCGGCTTCGAGCGGCCACGTACGCGGTACGTCGGGGTGGCCGTCGTACCAGGAGACGAAGTCGGCCGCGCCGTAGCTGCCGTCGAGTTCGATACCCGGGATGCCGAGCGCACGGTCGGCGTTGGCGCCGGTGGAGAAGATGACCGCGTCGTAGAACGACTGCAGGTCGTCGAGGGTGATGTCGGTGCCGTAGTCGATGTTGCCGAGCAGGCGTACCTGAGGCTTGTCGAGCACCTTGTGCAGGGCGGTGATGATGCCCTTGATGCGCGGATGATCGGGCGCGACGCCGTAACGAATCAGGCCGAAGGGCGCGGGCATGCGCTCGAAGAGGTCGATGCTGACGCCGCGGCCGGAAACTGCGGTGTCGGATTTCATGAGGGCGTCGGCGGCGTAGATGCCGGCGGGGCCGGCGCCGACGATCGCGACCCGGAGTGGGCGGTTGGAGTCAGTCATCGTGAGGACAGCTACCTTCTTCGAAGTTCGGACAACATATCGACAAGTATCCAATTTAGCCGAACCTAAGCACAGTGCCTCGGTTGCGGCCGAACGGATCCACACTCTCACTCGATCGGTTGTGGGTAAACCTATTCTTTCCTCCCATTCTCCTGTTGTCTCGGGTATCCGGGGTAGGGGCCTGATCCTTGACGGGCCACAATTTCTAGTTGTGGGGGACTATTGGCGTTATGAGTGACGAGCTGCGCGAATCCGACAACATCGATGGCAAGAAGGCGTCTGCGGGGCCGTTCCTCTTGGCTGTCGCCATCGTCGCCTTGATCCTGGGTGGAATCTTCGTCGCATCGTGGATCTCGCCGGCCGAGGAGAACGTCACCGAGTCGGACCGCGTGAGCCGCTCCGTCACCGACTACGTCGATGCCGAGAATCGGAATGACGCGGAGACGATCAAGACCCTGACCTGCGCGAGCTTCAATTCGAGCAACGGTCCTATGGCCGGCGTCGACGGGACGGTCGAGCTGAAGGGTGTGGACGGGGTCGCGGTCAACGGCGATCGCGCCCGGGCCGACGTGACGATCACCGGTGGCGGAGCGGGCGAGCGAGTCTCGACCTGGGCCCTGACCCGTGACGGCAACCGTTGGGTCGTCTGCAACTGACGGCCCGCTCAGGCGCTCACGGCAGTCTTGTGAAAACATGGACTACGTGAGTTACGCAGGCGATCTGACGCCGGAGCAAGCCTGGGAGCTGCTCCGCGAAAACCCCGACGCCGTGCTGGTCGACGTGCGGACCGATGCGGAGTGGAAGTACGTCGGTGTCCCCGATGTGTCCTCCCTCGGCAAGCAGGCTGCACTGATCGAATGGGTGAGCCACCCGACCGGCGCGCGCAATGACAACTTCGTCGACCAGTTGAAGGAAGCCGGCATCACTGCTGATTCCTCCGGGTCGGAGCGTCCGGTGATTTTCCTGTGTCGATCCGGACAACGTTCCATCGGTGCGGCGGAAGCTGCGACTGCGGCGGGCATCGGCCCGTCGTACAACGTGCTCGACGGGTTCGAAGGCGCATTGGGTGCCGACGGACATCGCGGACTTGTAGGTTGGCGGGCCATCGGCTTGCCATGGAGGCAGCAGTGAGCGGAATTCCCCAGGGTGGCGCATTTCAACGAGCGCTGCCGGACGACGTCGGTCTCGGCACCCTCGGTGTTCGCGGCGGACTGATGCGTACCGGGTTCGAGGAGACTTCCGAAGCGCTGTTCCTCAACTCCGGATTCGTCTACGAGAGTGCAGAAGCCGCCGAACAAGCCTTCACCGGCGAGGTGGATCATTTTGTCTACTCCCGCTACGGCAACCCGACCGTCAAGATGTTCGAAGAGCGTCTGCGTCTCATCGAAGGTGCAGAAGCCTGCTTTGCGACTGCCAGCGGAATGTCGGCAGTCTTCACGGCGTTGGGCGCACTGTTGGCCAACGGCGACCGATTGGTGGCTGCGCGCAGTCTCTTCGGATCCTGCTTCGTGGTGTGCAACGAGATTCTTCCGCGCTGGGGAGTCGAGGTCGTCTTCGTCGACGGTGAGGACAACGCGCAGTGGGAAGAGGCGCTGTCCGTGCCTACCACGGCAGTGTTCTTCGAGACGCCGTCCAACCCGATGCAATCTCTCGTCGACGTTCGACGGGTGTCGGAGCTTGCTCATGCAGCCGGTGCAAAGGTAGTGCTGGACAACGTCTTCGCGACGCCGCTTCTGCAGCGCAGCCTCGATCTGGGGGCCGACGTCGTGGTGTACTCCGGCACCAAGCACATCGACGGTCAGGGACGCGTGCTTGGTGGCGCGATTCTCGGTACCGAGGAATACATCAGCGGTCCCGTTCGAGAACTGATGCGGCACACCGGTCCTGCGCTCAGCCCGTTCAATGCGTGGACTCTGCTCAAGGGCCTGGAGACGATGCCGGTTCGTATTCGGCACTCCGTGGCTTCGGCACTCGAGATCGCCGAATTCCTCGAAGGACACTCCGGCGTCAAGTGGGTCAAGTATCCGTACCTGACGTCGCATCCGCAGCACGAGCTCGCGAAGTCTCAGATGAGCGGTGGCGGAACGGTTGTCACGTTCGAGCTCGATGCGCCTGACGGAGAGGGCAAGAAGCGGGCGTTCGAGGTTCTCAACGGCCTGCGCGTCATCGACATCTCCAACAACTTGGGAGATTCCAAGTCGTTGATCACTCACCCCGCCACGACAACGCACCGGGCCATGGGGTCGGAAGGCCGTGCAGCAGTGGGTCTTACAGACGGCGTTGTCCGTCTGTCCGTCGGGCTCGAAGACACGGCTGATCTGTTGGCTGATCTGAAGCGAGCACTCGGCTGAATCGCTGGAGCGCCTTGCCTCGAACTTCCGACGGCAAGGCGTTCTACGGTGCGGGCGTGAGACCCAGTTGTTTGACGTCGATCGTCAACGCCGTCGTATTCAGTGTGAGACCTGAGCTTGTCGTGTCGGTGGGGTAGATCGTGAACAACACCTGCGCCGTCAGATTGGTGTTGTTCAGGGCCGACGTGACCGCGATGAGGTTCGGCGTCGGTGCTGTGCTGTCGTACAGCAGATTGTTGCTCTGATCCGTGACGTACGTGCGAAGGTCGATGTTGGCGGCTGCGAGCCCGCCGCTCAACTTGGTCTTGTCGACTGTCACGTTCGCTTTCAGACGTGGGCCGGTGGCCATCACCTTCGAATCGCAGAAATACGTGTAGTTGAATCCGGGCTTGAGCCGGTAGGTAGTGATGTCCGGGATATATACGAGTGGATTCGGATTGGTGGGCGCGTTGACGTAGACCTGCGAATACCAGCCCCCGCCGTTCGTGGTCACGCATGCTCCCAGATCCAGGGTCCCGGACTGGACAGCGGCGCTTGTCAGGGTCGCACTGTCGGTCCATTTCGCCAATGTGCCCGAGCCGCCGAGCAATACAGCTCCGGCCGCGGCGACTGCCATTGCAGCCTTCGTCGTCTTCTTCATCACGGCACCAGTGCCTTGATTTCGTCCGGAAGTTCGCTCGGGGTAGGAGATTCGGCCCAGACTCCCGTTGACGTGTCGATGACGGTGACTCCGGAAGGGGTGATTACGTATAGCTGATCGGTACCGGTGAGCCAATGCAGGACAGCGTCGCTGTCAACGGGACCTCGATATACCTCAGCGCCCGATGAATTCGACACGGACACAACCGTTCCGCTGGCAGTCGAGAGCTTCTGGGCGCTGAGACCGGTCGTGGTCGCCGGGGCGTCGACGGGAACCTCGCTCGGGGTGGTCGTAGTTGGTGGCACCGTTGTCGTTGTCGTTGTCGTTGTAGCGGTCGTCGTCTGGGGCGCCGTAGTTGTAGCCGGTGACGAGGTGGTTGTCGACGGTGCAGTTGTGCTGGTGGTTGTCGACGGTGCAGTTGTGCTGGTGGTTGTCACAGCCGGCGCCAATGTCGTGGTGGGCGTGGTGGATGAGGCGGTCGTGGAAGTGACGGCCGTAGTAGGAGTGCTCGGAGCGTCTGCCGCCAGTGCCGGCGCTGCCGATCGACTGAGAGCAGATGTCCCGCTGATCGGACCGCCACACGAGTAGAGCAGGCCGACGAGAATGCTGAATTGGTAGCCGGAGTACGACGGCGTGACCGACGTGCCGCTCAGTCCATGGATTTCGATGTTGTAGGTGCCGACTATGAGCGGGAACGCGACTGTTGTACCGCCCGAGCCGTATCTCATGGAGCCTGTAGTAGACGTTGCGGTGTAGTCGTTCGACCCCAAAAGGTTTCCGCTGGCGTCGCGAGCGATGAGGCGGTATGAGCTTCCGACAGTCGCGGGCCAAGTGATCGTTACTGCGACCGGAACAACGAGCGCAAAATTCACCGCGCAACTGGCTGTGCTTGGCGACGTGGGAAAGGTTGCAGCAGTGCCGAACTGAATGCTTGTTGCCGCGGCTGTGTCGGTGTACCCCGCCTTGGTACCACCGATCTGGGACACACCGACCACCGTGAGACCGACCGTAGCCAAGGCGACGATGGCCTTGAGGGCATGGGAGTCGCCGCGTATGTCCTGACGATCCCGCTGAGGTTCCTCCGCGTCGGAAGCCTCACGTCGACGGAACGCGATGTACAGGAGCCCGCCGACGGCAATCGCACCAAGCACAAGCCCACTCGGTCCGGACAGCCAGACTGCCACGTATCCGAGGCGGTTGATGCTGAAGAAGACGCGATCGGCTTCGGTGATGACGTAGGGATCGGGATCGGCGATCGGATTTGCATCACCACGCAGTTGTGCGACGGCAAGGTTGTTGCCCTGCTGATCTATTGATTTCACACGATGGGTGATGCGCGTGCCTTGGCTGTCGGAGACGCTGACGATGTCACCGACCAGCACTTCCGAAGCAGGCACGGTGCGCGCGAATGCGAGAGCACCGGTATCGATCGTGGGTGACATCGATCCACTCCGAAAGATCAGCGGGGTGATACCGAAAGCCAGACCGGCGATGAAAATGATGATGGATACCAAGCCTGCGAGGGCTCCCAGGCTGAGCAGGACTTCCCGTACCCGGTTCTGCATCGAGGCCTTTGCATGTTTTTTCGTGTGTCGAGCCATTGCCATCACACCTTTGCCGTGAAGGTCAGGACGATGTTCGACGTGCTGTTCGTCGGCGGTGTCGGTGTTGTCGGAAGCTGCACCGAGACACATAAATTCTCGGTAGCCCCGACCGCCAGTGGGCGGTCGGGGCTACCGATGGCTTGATTCGCGGTGAGTGTCAGCGCGAGCGAGGACACAACGTTGGCGCCGTCAGTGCACTTGTTGGCAACAGTTCCGTTGGAGGAAACCGTCATTCGTAGAGAAGTCGTCAACGCACCGCTACTCGTAGACGTGATCGTGTACTTCAGTGGGACAGTTGCCGCTGTGCCCAGGTTGTTGACCTTGATCAGAGCGGTGTTCGAATCACCGGGAATCATTCCGGACTTGCCAAGCTCACTGAAATTCAGGGACTTGGTCAGGGTGGGCTGGGCGGTGCTGTTCAACTGCAGATTGATAGAACCCGTCGTGATGTTGCCCGAGGTTGCCGTGGCGGAAGACGTCCAGGCCGCGAGCGTGGTCACTCCGCCGACACCAAGCACCATCCCCAGCGCGAGCAGCGCGCGAAAACGCGTGCTGGTCAACAGGTGACGAATCCGATGGGCCGGACGGTCAGGGCGCGAGGGCATCGTGCTGGCCTTTCTCGATCTGGGCGGAGTCTGCGGGCGCGAAAGTTGCAGGGTCAGGAGCCAATCGGGCTCGAGCTCGCTCCTTCCGGCCGTCACGGATGCCGCTGATCATCATGTACGACGCGTACAGCAGTAGAGCGGTCACTACGATCACCACGATCACGGTGCGCTGCTCTCCCGTCAGCCAGGTGTTCACGTAACCGAGATAAGGCAGGCTGTACCAGACCTTTCCCCGGATCTGCACCGGCCGTACTTCCTTCTCGTCAGGCTCACCGTTCGCATCGCCCTGGGTGATGAAAGTTCTTTCACCCTTCTGGTTTTCACTTGTGGCGATGATCCGGTGCGTGACGACGGTCGGCTGACCCGATTCCAGCTGGTACGTAATAGGTGTACCGATCCCCAGTTCGGACGGATCGACAGGTTTGACGACTACCAGTGATCCAGGGTTGTACGTCGGGCGCATCGAACCGGTCAGAATCGTGAAGCGCTGTGCTCCGGCAAAGAAGGGAACGACAATGGTTGCGACGATGACTGCCGAAATTGCCAGCAGCAGTGTCCAACTGACGATAGAGGTGACCCACCACAGAGGGCCGGTACGTTCACCGCGTTTGGTCGAGTGTTTTGTCATACCGGACCTGCCTGGAACGTGAAGGTGGCCTTGTTCGTTTGACCGGAGACCGCACCAGAGTCCACCGCGAGCCGCAGACACAAGACGTAGGTGCCGCCAGGCACGAGCGGATCCGGCATGTACGCCGGTGAAACCGGGTGCTGCAGCGACGCGGTCATCGGTGCTGACATCAGGGATGGAACGGCAGGAGCTGCCGTGTTCACGCCGGTCGGGCAGGCGCCTTCGTTGGCGACTCCGTACGTGGTCAACGTGAATCCCGTAAGTGCGGTCGTCGACTGCATTCGCCATTGCAGAGGATCAGTCCCCGAATTCTTGACGGTGAGCGGTGCTTGCACCGTGTTTCCCGGGACAACGGGCGTCGCGGCCGTCGTCAAGTTCGCCAGGGTGTACGCCGCACTGGTTCCGGCAGATGTACCAACCGTGAGGTTGACGCTGGCGGCTGTCGCCGTACCGCCATTCGCGCTCGCCGAATCGGACCACAGCGCGAGCGACTGCTGCGACGATGCGAACACCGCTACAGCAGCCACCGCGACTGCGATCGCTCCCCAGACCTTTTTCCTCATGAAATTACGGGGCCGGTGTCAGTGCTGTCTGAGTGACGACCAACTTCATCGCCGACAAGTTCAGCGACTGGTTCTGCGCGACCTGATTGGCCACCTCGTTGAAGTTCAGCCGGACTCCGACGTGGACGATCGTTCCGTTCTGGGCTTTGGTGATCTGCGAAATCGGGTTGCCACCAGTGTCCTTGATTGTCGTCACGGGCACGACAGCAGCGGCAAGCTCGGCGCTGTTCGCACCCGGAACGATTCCGGCCGTATCAGCGGTCAGAACAGCCGCGAGACGATCGCCCACTGCGGTCACAGTGACGTCGCAGGTGTATTCGATGCTTTCGGTCGTGACGATGCGGTAGGCCGAGATGTTGGTGATCGCGGTCTTCGTCGGGTTGAGGGAGTTCCAACCCCCGCCGACCGGTGCGCAAGAGCTCAGGTCGAGGGCGCCGGACGTGACGGGCCCGCCGCCACTGACGTCGGCCGAATCGCTCCAGACTGCGAGCGAGCCGGCACCGCCGAGGAGGAGGGCACCGGCCGCCGCAGCAGCGATCGCACCCTTGGTCTGCTTCTTCATGAAAATCTCATTTCATGTCTGGGACCCGAAATGGGGCCATTCAGACATGAGTATCAGACACGGCAAACGATTCGTTACCACTTTTCGAAAAATCAATTTTACGACTGGAGTCCAACTGTCACTCGGTGTCGAAATGATCTTTGACCTGCGTCTAACTACTCGTTTGTAAGTTTGGTGCGAATAAAACCGTTGGTTTGTTCAGTTGGACAAAGCGGACGAGTCGGAACCTGGCAAATCTGCTGTTTTTTACCAGTTAATTACCGAGTTTCGGTTTTGTTTTGCAATTTGAATCAATTGTTTGTGTTGCTACGGAATGGATCGGTTGTTGTTCCCACAAGATCGGCGACCGACTCGAGGACGATGGTCGGGCGGTAGGGGTAGAGCTCTACCGACGCGCGGGTCGAGATCCCGGTCATCACCAGAATCGTCTGCAGTCCGGCTTCGAGGCCACAGACGATGTCGGTGTCCATGCGGTCGCCGATCATCAACGTATTGGCGGAATGAGCGCCGATGGACCGCAGGGCTGAGCGCATCATCAAGGCGTTGGGCTTGCCGACGTAGTAGGGATCGCGTCCGGTCGCCTTGGTGATGAGTGCCGCGACAGAGCCGGTGGCCGGCAGCGAGCCGTCTCGCGACGGTCCGGTGGCGTCCGGGTTGGTGGCGATGAACCGCGATCCACGCTCGACCAGGCGAATAGCGGTGGTGATCGCTTCGAAGGAGTACGTTCGCGTCTCGCCGAGGACGACGTAGTCGGGGTCGCTGTCCGTCAGGACGTAACCGATGTCGTGCAGGGCGGTGGTCAGGCCCGATTCGCCGACCACGTAGGCGCTGCCGCCCGGCCGCTGGTTGGCCAGGAACGTCGCGGTTGCGAGCGCTGACGTCCAGATCGACTTCTCCGGGATGTCGAGTCCCGAATTGAGCAGGCGTGCTCGCAGGTCACGCGGGGTGCGGATGGAGTTGTTGGTGAGCACCATGTACGGGATGTCGTTCGACGCCAGCTCTGCCAGGAACGTGTCCGCTCCAGGTATCAAGTGCTCCTCGTGGACGAGAACCCCGTCCATGTCCATGAGGTAGGTCCAACCGGTCTGATCTTCTGTACTGGTCATTACTCCAGTATGTGCGGGTGGCGCCCGATGTGGGCGGTCAAGCGAGAAGGCGCCACAGTCCGATCAGGCCGACGACGACAATCGTGTAGCGCAATGCAGTGGGGGACAGGCGCCGTCCGTAGCGGGCACCGAGAACGCCACCACCGAGTGAGCCGACGGCGATCAAACCGGCTGCTGCCCAATTGATCTGATCGAATGCCAGAGTGATGTACATCCCTGCTGCAACGATGTTGACGAGCAGCGACAGCAGGTTCTTCGCGCCGTTCATGCGCTGGAGGGTTTCCGGGAGGATGGCACCCATCACACCGATGAGAAGGATGCCCTGCGCGGCAGTGAAGTACCCGCCGTAGATGCCGACTGCAAAAGTGCCGGCGGTCAGGAGCATCAGCCTCTTGGTGGACAGCGTCGTTTCTTCGGTGGAACGCTTCTTGGCCCACGCCTGGATGCGTGGTTGGAGGAGGACGAGCGCGAGAGCGAGGACCAAGAGCACCGGAACGATGGTCTCGAACAGTTTCTCGGGTAGGTGCATGAGCAACCACGAACCGAGTAGTGCTCCGGCGAGGGACGCCGGAATCTGCCACTTCAGTCGGTCCCACTGTCCGGACAGCTCACGTCGGTAGCCCCAGGTACCCGAAACTCCGCCGGCGACGAGCCCGACCGCGTTGGACATGGTTGCGGTCACGGGCGGCATGCCGAAGGCGACCAGGGTGGGAAACGTGATCAGCGTTCCACTGCCGACCACGGCGTTGATCGCGCCCGCGCCGATACCGGCCAACAAGATGAAGAAAGCGTCGAGTCCACTCACTCCGCAGACGGTACGGCAGAGGAAAAGTCAGTCCGGACGGCGGTCCCGGTCTTCATTCGAACGCTCCATTCAACACGCCGAACGCGGCTTCGGACACCGTTGAAATCAATGCGATTTCAACATCGCAACCACTTCATTTCCCTTGCAGTGCAGGGAAATACAACATTTGACGACTCGACATTTCGCGTCTAGTCTTTGCTCACCATCCAGAGCGACCGAGAGACCTGGCTCGTCGACGTCGCAGCAACCCCCCGAGTGATCGGGAGCGGGTGCTACCGCCAGGACCGATGGAAGGCATCACATGGGTACCACTTCGCACGCTGCGCACAAGCGACGTCACATCGATCTGTGCCGCACCGCTTCGTGTCACTGTCGCTGACCGAACTCTCGTCGTCTTCGCAACTCGAGCGCACCAACTCGAGGACACAGCTGCGTTCCCATTTCCCCGAAAGGTCTATTCGTGATGTCCACTCCGTCAGGTAGCGCGCCGTGAGCGCGCCCACCGATGTCCGCCCCGAAAAGTCGGTGTCCGAGTCGCAACTTCCCGACTCGGAGCTTGTCGTCGCTCGCACCTGGCACCCGCTGCGCTGGGTGATCAGTGCGGTCGTGCTGGTCCTGCTTGCTCAGTTCATCCACGGGCTCGTCGTCAACCCCGGCTGGGACTGGCCGACGTTCGCGCAGTACTTCACCGCGAAATCAGTGCTCGCCGCGTTGTGGATGACGATCAAACTGACCCTGTGGGGGACGATCCTCGGGTTCGGTCTCGGTGTTTTCCTGGCACTCGGTCGGTTGTCGAAGAATCCGGTCCTGCAGGTGATCGCCTGGACCTACATCTGGGCCTTCCGCTCGATTCCACTCATCGTGCAGTTGCTCTTCTGGTTCAACATCACTTACCTGTACCAGACACTTTCTCTCGGAATACCTTTCGGTCCCGAGTTCTTCACCTTCCAGGTCAGCGGTGTGATCGGCGGATTCACCGCGGCAGTCATCGGTTTGGCGCTGCACCAGGCTGCATACTCGGCCGAGATCATTCGCTCCGGAATCATCTCGGTGGATCACGGTCAGATCGAAGCTGCTCACTCGCTCGGCATTCCGCGCAGTCGCCAGTTCTTCAAGATCGTTCTCCCGCAGGCAATGCGGGCGATCCTCCCCAACGCCGCCAACGAGGTCATCGGACTCTTCAAGGGAACGTCGATCGTCTCCACCATGGCAATCGCCGAACTGTTCTACCAGGTGCAGGTCATCTTCGGACGCAACGGACGAGTCGTGCCCCTGCTGATGGTCGCCACGATCTGGTACATCATCCTCACGACGTTGCTCTCGATCGGTCAGTACTACGTGGAGCGCCACTATGCACGAGGATCCGCCCGTGCTCTTCCGTTGACTCCGGTACAGAAGGCGCGCAAGAAGTTCGAAGAGATTCGCGATGCGCGTCTCGATATTCCGAGAGGTGCGACCCGATGACCGCAGAACTGGCCGAAGATACGGTGTACGCCGTCGAAGCACGCGGAATTCACAAGTCCTTCGGCACGCTGGAAGTACTTGCCGGCGTTGATCTCCTGGTCCGCAAGGGCGAAGTGACCGTCATTCTCGGTCCGTCGGGTTCCGGTAAGTCCACCTTGCTGCGCACCCTCAATCACCTCGAGAAGGTCGACCGCGGGACCGTACGGATCGACGGAGAGCTGATCGGATACCGGCGCAAGGGAAATCGACTCCACGAACTGCGTGACCGCGAGATCCTGAAACAGCGTTCGCACATCGGTTTCGTGTTCCAGAACTTCAACCTGTTTCCGCACCTGACCGCGTTGGAAAACGTGGTGGAAGCGCCGCTCTCGGCCCAGAAGCGTGATCGTGACGAGGTGTACCGCGAGGCCCGCGCACTGCTCGAGCGAGTGGGAGTGGGGGACAAGGCGGACGAGTATCCCCGCCAACTCTCCGGTGGCCAGCAACAGCGCGTCGCGATAGCGCGAGCGCTGGCACTGCGGCCGGCGGTCATTCTCTTCGACGAGCCGACGTCGGCGCTCGACCCGGAACTGGTGGGCGAGGTTCTCGAAGTCCTGGCTCAGTTGGCCCGTGACGGCGCCACCTTGGTGATCGTCACACACGAGGTCGGATTCGCTCGGGAAGTGGCGGACACTGCGGTCTTCATGGACGGCGGCGTCATCGTCGAACAGGGCCCGCCTTCGCAGGTGATCGACAATCCGGTCCACGAACGGACCAAAGCCTTTCTCTCCCGCGTCCTCTGACGCGACCCAGACTCATTCCCGGAAGGAAAAATTGATGTTCTCCACATCCCGTCGCGCGACTTTTCTGATCTCGGCGCTTGCCACCGTCGGATTGCTCAGCGCTGCATGCAGCAGCGCGGACGCCGAGTCCGACGGCGCCCAGGTCACCGCTGCTGCGGGTTACAACCTCACGGCCGATCAGAACCGCATCACCACCGACAAGGTGGATTCTATCGCCGCTGAGCTACCTCAGGACATCCGCGATCGTGGCACGCTGCGCGTCACCGGTAGTGCCGGTTCCGCTCCGCCGCTCCGTTTCTACGCCGACGACGACACCACCCTCATCGGTTCCGAGACCGACTTCGCCTATCTGATCGGTGACGTTCTCGGCTTGAAGGTCGACCTGCAGACAGCAGATTGGGCACAGAACTTCGTCCGGATCGACTCCGGTGAGGCCGACGCCTTCCTCTCCAATGTGACTGTCACAGAGGAGCGTAAGGAGAAATACGACTTCGCGACCTACCGTCTCGACACCCTCGCCTTCGAAGCGAAGAAGGGTGCCGGAATCTCCATCAAGGAACCCAAGGACGTCGCGGGCAAGAAGATCGCCGTCTCCTCGGGCACCAATCAGGAAGCGCTGCTGGTCAAGTGGAGTGAGCAGAACGTCGCGGCCGGCCTGGCGCCTACCGACATCTCCTACTACCAGAACACCACCGACTACTACCTCCCGCTGCAGTCCGGCCGGATCGACGCCTACTTCGGCCCGAACCCGTCGTCGCAGTTCCACGCCAAGCAGTCGGGGGAGACCGAGGTTGTCGGTGAGTTCTCCGGGGCCGGCGACACCCTGCAGGGGCAGATCGCGGTGCTGGTGAAGAAGGACAACGGCCTGATCAAGGCGATCAACGACGCGATCAACCACACGATCGAGAACGGCACGTACCAGCAGATCCTCGAGCGCTGGAACATCACCAGCGAAGCCGTCGACACGTCCCTGATCAACCCGCCCGGCCTTCCGAAGACCAAGTGAGCTCTCGTCCATGAGTGAGATTTTCGATGTGATCGTCATCGGCGGAGGACTCGTCGGGTCCTCCGCCGCCTGGCGGCTCGCGGCACGCGGACGTAGCGTCGTTCAGCTGGAACAGTTCGGGCCGGGGCACAAGCACGGTGCGTCGCACGGTACTTCGCGCATCTACCGGCAGGCGTACGACAATCACCTGTACACAGGTTTGGCGGCCGACGCGCTGCCGCTGTGGCGGGAGTTGGAGACCACGACGGACGTCGGGTTCCTGGAACTCACCGGTGCCGTTGATCACGGCCTGCCGCAGGCCGTGCAGTCCAAGGCGAAGATACTTCTCGAGGCGGGCATCAAGGGTGAGATCCTCACCCCTGCCGAGGCGTCCGCCCGTTGGCCGGGGCTGCGATTCGACACCACGGTGCTCCATCACCCCGACGCAGGCCGGTTGCACGCGGACCGCGCCGTGACCGCTCTGAAGGCGGGAGCGGTGTTTGCCGGTGCCGAGGTCCGTCACGATGTTCGGGTGTTGGCACTCGCGCGAGCGTCCTACGGCGTGGACGTGGTGACGGACAGTGGAACGCTCGCAGCTCGTCAGGTCGTGATCGCGGCCGGTGCGTGGACTGCGGACCTGATCGCAGACAGCGGTCTCGGCTCCGAGATCGTATTGCCGACACTGCGCACGACACAGGAACAACCAGCACACTTCGCACCGCTCGATCCCGGAGTCGAGTGGCCGAGTTTCGTTCACCACACCGGCGCAGAATTGGAGACCGCGGGGATCTACGGGCTTGGTTCCGAGGACGGGATCAAGATCGGCGAACACGCGACCGGGCCGGTGGTGACTCCGCAGACCCGTGACTACACCCCTGACGTCGACGGAGAGCGGCGATTGGCCCAGTACGCCGAGTCGTGGTTGCCCGGTGTCGATTCCACCCGTGTCGAGTCGCTCACCTGCCTGTACACGAGCACGCCGGACAGTAACTTCGTCATCGACCGAGTCGGCGCCGTCACAGTGGCGGCGGGGTTCTCGGGGCATGGGTTCAAGTTCGGTCCGGCCTTGGGTGAACTTGTGGCGGACCTCGTCGACGGAACCACCCTCGCTCCGGAAGTTTTCAGGCTGGGGGAGCGTTGACCAGATTCATGGAGGAAAGTGTTGTGGCACTGGAGCTCGGAACTCGGCAGCTCGAGGGTATCGGAGCGGTAGAGGTCTATTCGGTATCGCAGGACGATCCCCTGGCAGCTCCACTGATCGCAGAGTTGGCACTCGAATACAGTTCGCGTTACGGCGGGACTCGCGAAGCGATGCTCGAGGATCTCACGACGTATCCGGCAGAAGAATTTGCCTATCCGCAGGGTGCGCTTCTGGTGCTCACCCACGACGGTCTGCCGATCGCCGGCGGTGCGTTTCGTCAATTCGATTCCACCACTGCCGAACTGAAGAGAATCTGGACATCGGTCGACTATCGGAAGCGCGGCCTCGGCAAGGCCGTCGTTCGCGAGTTGGAACGAGAGATCGAACTTCGTGGATACAACCGTGTGTTTCTCACGACGGGTCCTCGGCAGCCGGAGGCCGTCGCGCTGTATCTGTCCAGTGGATACACACCGCTTTACGACGCTTCACTCTCGCCCGAAGAGGTGGGCATCCACCCGTTCGAGAAACAACTTCGGGTCCTCGAAAATGTGACTCGAGCAGCAATTCCTACCGACCGGGTTGACAACACCCGGGTTTGACCTCGTACACTTGCGAACGACCATCCAGAGCGACCGAGAGACCTGGCTCATTGAAGTCGCAGCAACCCCCCGAGTGATCGGGTGCGGGTGCTACCGCCAGGACCGATGGAGGAACACGAAATGAAGGCAGTCGAAGGCGGTTTCGATACCGCCTGGTCGCGTCGTCACGTAGACCTGTGCCGCACCGCGGGATCTTTCTGTACCAACTGACCTCGGTCAGTCATTCACACTCAGGCGAGTCGTCGACAAGTCTGTTTTCTCTTCTCTCACAAGTGATTCGTGCTCGATCGCCTTTTCGTCTCAGGCGACGGGTGCGCTCTTCGGCATGCCTCTTTAGGAGTTCTTGGTGTCTTCGCCCTCATTCGGTGCCCGCAAACGCGCGACCGTAATCGCCGGTATCGGTGCTGTCTCGGTTCTCGGCACCGTCCTCGCCGGCTGCAGCAGCGGGAGTGACAGTGCTGCCGACGCAGGCCCCGCCCAGTCCGGCGGAACCCTTCGCTACGGTCTGTCGCAGGCGCCGACGTGCGCCGATCCGGCCCAGGCCGGCAGTAACCAGACCGTGTATGTCACTCGGACAGTGGTGGATTCGCTTACCGATCAAAATCCCGACACCGGAGAGATCACCCCGTGGCTCGCCAAGAGCTGGGAGATCAGCCCCGACGCCGCTAGCTTCACGTTCGTCCTTCGCGACGACGCCACCTTCAGTGACGGCACACCGGTGACGGCGGATTCGGTGAAGAAGACCTTCGACTCGGTCAAGAACCTGGGACCGAACGCGTCGTTGGCGAAGAGTTACCTGTCCTCGTACACCGGTACCGACGTCGTAGATGCTCACACGGCGAAGATCAATTTCTCCGGACCCAATGTTCAGTTCCTGCAAGCAACTTCGACGCCACAGCTCGGAATCCTCGCCGATTCCACCACCGCGCTGGCATCCGAGCAGCGCTGCCCCGGTGCAGCGGTGATCGCCTCCGGACCGTTCGTGTACACCGACTGGCAGCAGGACAAGAGCGTCAAGATCGCCAAGCGTGCGGGATACAACTGGGCCTCGGATGCGGTCGCGCATCAGGGCGAGGCGTACCTCGATGGCGTCGACTTCACGGTGGTTCCCGAATCCGGTGTGCGGGCCGGCAGCGTGGCCTCCGGCCAGCTCGATGCGGTCAGCGATGCGCTTCCGCAGGATGCGCCGCAAATCGAGGGCGCGGGTGGACGAATCCTCACAAGGCCGAACCCGGGTGTGAGCTTCTTCTTCCAGCCCAACGTCAGTCGCGGCGTTCTCGCTGATCAGGCTGTTCGTCAGGCCATCATTCCCGCGATCAACCGCCAAGAACTCGTCGACACCGTTCTGGATCCGTCGTTCTTCCCGGCCACGAGCCCGCTGGCTCACACCACTCCGCTCTACAGCGACGAATCCAGTGTCGTGACGTACGACGCCGACAAGTCGGCGAAACTCCTCGACGCGGCTGGTTGGAAGACCGGCAGCGACGGTATCCGCGAGAAGGACGGGCAGAAGCTCACTTTCAGCGTCACCTTCAGTCCGGTGTTCTCGGGTAACCAGGCCATCCTCGAGCTCGTGCAGCAGCAGCTCAAGAAGGTCGGCGTCGACCTGCAGCTCAACTTGGTCTCGAACGGTGAATGGACCGAGAAGGGAGTATCGGGTGATTACGATTCGCTGTATTACAACAGCACTCGCGCGGACGCCGACATCTTGCGGGCATCGTTCAGCACCGAAGGCCGCAACCTGAACCGTCGCGGCGCAGATCCGGAGCTCGACAAGGTACTCACAGACCAGCTTGCAGCCACGGACAACGGCCAACGCGGCGAACTGGTATCCACCGCACAGGAATTGATCCTCGACCGTGGACTCTCCATCCCCACCATCGAGCTCTCGCAGGCCATCGGCGCCGGATCGAGTGTGCAGGACCTGAACTTCGAAGCCTCCTCGCGCCTGCAGTTCTACGACGCATGGTTGTCGGGTAAGTAATCATGACTCGATACGTACTCACCCGACTGGGCCAGGCCGCAGTGGTTCTGTGGGCCGCCTTCACCATCTCGTTCGTGATTCTGTTCCTCCTGCCCAGTGATCCCGTCAGCATGGCTGCCGACTCGTCCGGTCAGGGTGTTGCAGTGGATCAGGCTGCGCTCGATCAGCTTCGGGCACGGTACGGCTTGGACCAGTCGGTGTGGGTGCAGTACTGGACGTCGCTGACGAATGCTCTTCGCGGCGATTTCGGTACGTCCATCTCCACCGGTCAGTCGGTGACGGATGCCATCTTCTCGGCGCTGCCGAGCACTCTGGTCTTGGCAACTACCGCTTTGGTTCTGGCCGTGTTGTTCGGAGTGGCGATCGCGTTCTTCGCTACCTACACCCGCAAGCGGTGGCTCGCGAATCTGTTGTTCTCACTGCCGCCGCTGGGTGTGGCGGTGCCTACCTTCTGGGTTGGCCTGATTCTTCTGCAGCTGTTCTCGTTCCGTCTGCACATCTTCCCCGCTTTCGGAGACAAGGGATTCGCAACGGTGATTCTTCCGGCGATCACCTTGGCGATCCCGACCGGCGCGGTGATCGCGCAGGTACTCACGACCAGCCTGCAGTCGACGCTGCGTTCGCCGCACGTGGAGACTGCGTATGCCAAGGGCGCCAGCCGCTGGCGCGTGCAGACCCGTCATGCGTTGCGACTGGCGAGCATTCCGGCATTCACCATCGCCGGTGTACTGGTCGGCACGCTGCTGGCGGGCTCGGTGGTTGTGGAAACGGTGTTCTCTCGCGCGGGCGTCGGCCGTCTGACACAGACGTCGGTGATGGCGCAGGACATCCCGGTGGTGCAGGGAGTCGTTGTGTTCGCCTCTCTCGTGTTCGTGCTCGTCAACCTCGCGGTCGACCTCTTCTACCCCTTGATAGATCCACGGATCATCCAGACGAAGAAGAGTCACACCGAAAAGTCGAATACCGAAAGCTCGACCGATCTGGAGCCGGCTCATGTCTGACACATTGATCGAACCCCTACTCCTCGATCCGACCGTCGAGGCGAAGGCACCTGTTGTTTCGCGCCGAAAGTCCACGGCCATCGGCTGGATCCGAAAGCCCGGCTTGGTGATTCCGGTGTTGATCGTGTTGCTTGCCATCGGCTTTGCCGTCGCACCCGGATTCTTTGCCAGCGGCGATCCGTTGTCCGGTGTCCCGGCGGACAAACTGCAGGGCCCGAGCCTGGCTCACTGGTTCGGAACCGACAATCTCGGTCGTGACCTGTACACACGGTTCGTGCACGGCGCCGCGCTGTCCCTGACCGCAACCTTGGTGGCGGTCGGAATCGCATTGGTGGCGGGATCGATAATCGGTTTGCTCGCGGGCTTTGTCGGTGGCGTCGTCGACGCCGTGCTGATGCGCATCGTCGACGTGCTGCTGTCCATTCCGGCGCTGCTGCTCTCGTTGGCACTGGTGACCGCACTCGGCTTCGGCACCATCAACGTCGCCATTGCTGTCGGCGTCAGTATGGTCGCCAATTTCGCGCGAGTGATGCGTGCCGAAGTGATGCGGGTGCGCGGAGCTCAGTACGTCGAGGCCGCGTTCAGTTCGGGTGTGCAGTGGCTCGGTGTCCTGCGTCGGCACGTGCTTCCCAACTCCTACGCGCCGGTGGTCGCGCTGTCCGCTGTCGAGTTCGGGCAGGCAGTACTGGCGGTGTCGGCTCTGAGCTTCTTGGGATTCGGCGCCGTTCCGCCTACCCCGGAATGGGGATCGCTGGTATCCGAGGGACGTAATTTCCTCGCCAATGCCTGGTGGATGACCACACTTCCCGGTCTCGCGATTGTCGCCGTGGTCATCTCGGCACACCGTATCGGCCACGAGATCGAAAGGAACAACCGGCGATGAGCACGACCGAGGAACAGTTGCTTTCCGTCACCGACTTACAGATCGCCTACGGCGCCGAGCCCGCGGTATCCGGCGTGAGCTTCACCGTCGGTCGGGGCGAAGTAGTTGCGGTGGTCGGGGAATCGGGTTCCGGTAAGTCGACCACGGCCCACGCGATATTGGGTCTGCTCGCCGGCAGTGGCCACGTCACCGGCGGGACCGTCGAGTTCGAGGGTGAACAGATCGACTCGTATTCCGACCGTGCGTGGCAGCGAATCCGCGGCGCGCGTATCGGTTTGGTGCCGCAGGATCCGACGACCTCGCTCAACCCGGTGACGAGGATCGGCGACCAGGTTGCAGAAGTCCTCCGGATCCACGGCCTCGCAGACCGCCGCAAAGCCCGGTTGGACGCCGTCGAGGTGCTCGAGCGCGCGGGTATCGACCGGCCGGAAATCCGAGCACGCCAGTACCCGCACGAGCTCTCCGGCGGTATGCGGCAACGAGTTCTGATCGGTATCGCGCTTGTCGCGAACCCGGCCCTCGTAATCGCCGACGAGCCGACCAGTGCTCTGGACGTCACGGTTCAACGGCGCATTCTCGACCATCTCGACGAGCGGATTGCCGAATCCGGTGCCGCCGTGCTCCTGATCACGCACGACCTGGGTGTGGCCGCAGACCGCGCGGACCGGATCCTGGTGATGCAGGGCGGCAGGATCGTCGAATCCGGCCGCACCGCAGATATTCTGGACAACCCGCGAGACGAGTACACGAAGAAACTTCTGAGCTCTGCGCCGAGCCTGTCCTCGGGACCAGTCGTTCGCCCGGTCCGCCAGGACACCAGCCCGTTGCTGACCCTGACGGGAATCACCAAGCACTTCAACGTCGGACGCGGGAGTTCGATCACCGCGGTGAACGAAGTGTCGCTGACTGTTCCGAGGGGTCAGACGGTGTCGCTGGTGGGGGAGTCGGGCTCCGGCAAGTCGACCACGGCGCGCATCGCCGTGCGGTTGGAGCAGGCGGATGCCGGCACCATCTCCTTCGACGGACACGACATCACGAAGGTCAAGGGCAGCGATCTGCGCGAGCTGCGCCGAAAGATCCAGCTCGTGTACCAGAACCCCTATGCATCACTAGACCCGAAATTGTCCGTCCAGGACATCGTTGCGGAGCCGCTGCGGGCCTTCAAGGTTGGTGGACGCAGCCAGCAGCAGACTCGTGCGGCAGAGTTGCTCGATCAGGTTGCACTTCCCGAGCAGTTTCTGAGCCGCAAACCGGCCGAACTCTCGGGCGGCCAGCGTCAACGGGTGGCGATCGCTCGTGCGCTCGCGTTGAAGCCGGACCTGCTCGTTCTCGACGAACCTGTGTCCGCTCTCGACGTCTCGGTGCAAGCGCAGATTCTGGCGCTACTCGACGAGTTGCAGCGCGAACTGGGCCTGACCTATCTCTTCATCTCCCACGATCTTGCGGTTGTTCGCCAGATCAGCGACGTCGTCGGCGTCATGCAGGCCGGGCGATTGCTCGAAATCGGCACTACCACCGAGATTTTCGACAATCCCCGAAACGAGTACACACGCACACTTCTCGACGCGATCCCCGGGCGGGATCATTCGACACGAAAGGCCGAACATGTCCGAGCGTAGTTCCGGAGCATTCCTGGTCGGCCTCGAATTCGAGGGAACCGGAGCTCATCCGTACTCCTGGCGACGCGAGGATTCGCGCGCCGAAGATCTGTTCACGCCCTCGTACTGGGTGGACCTGGTGACCGCCGCGGATCGGGGTGGGGTGGATCTGGCGTTCCTCCCCGACTCGTTCGGACTGCAATCCGAGGGCCAGCACGCAGTGCGGGGCAGATTGGAGGCGGTTGCAACTGCGGCGCGGCTGAGTGCTGTGACCTCGCGTATCGGCCTGATCCCCACCGCGACAGTCACGCACACCGAGCCGTTCCACATCTCCAAGGCCGTCGCGAGTATCGACTACTCCTCAGCGGGGCGGGCCGGCTGGCAGGTCGCGGTGTCCGACACCGCTGAGCAGGCGTCGTTGTTCGGCCGAAAGGCAGTGCAGGGCCCCGAGTCCGCGTGGGAGGAAGCGTCCGAGGCTGTCGAGGTGGTCAGTCGGCTGTGGGACAGCTGGGAGGACGACGCCGAGATACGGGACGCTGCGAGCGGACGATTCATCGATCGAGACAAGCTGCACTACATCGACTTCGAGGGAAAGAACTTTTCCGTCAAAGGGCCGTCCATCACGCCGCGCTCCCCGCAGGGGCAGCCGCTGATCGCCGTCGACGCGAGCAGGCCGGAGGCACGCGAGCTCGCTGTTGCGCGCGGAGATCTGATTCGGATCTCGGCAACCGACCTCGGCGTGGCCAACGCCACGGCCAAGCTGGTCCAGGCGAATGCCGCTGCCCTCGGGCGCAGCGTCAGGGTTCTCCTCGACGTCGACGTGCTTCTCGGCGCTGATCGCGGAGCCGCCGACGACGCTCTGGCCGAACTCGAGGAATGGGCGGGAGCGCCGTACGCCCCGCACTCGCTGTTCTATCGCGGTGACAGTGCCGGCCTGACTGTCCTCCTTCGCGAGATCGGTGGGCTGGCCGGGGTCGACGGTGTTGTCCTGCGTCCCTTGGCTTTGGCTGCCGCAGTGGAGAAGATCGCGGCGGACGTGGTGCCGAATCTCAATCCGCGACCGACTACCGGCCCGACGCTGCGCGAGCGGTTGGGTTTCGAGTTGCCCGTCAATCAGTTCGCGTAGCGCGAGCAGAGAACAGGAACACCGATGACACAGAACAGGATTCGCAAGCAAGTTCATCTGGGCGCTCACTTCCCCGGCGTGAACAACACCACGGTGTGGACCGATCCGGCGTCCAAGAGCCAGATCGAGTTCAGCTCGTTCGAGCATCTCGCCCGCAGTGCCGAACGCGGATTGTTCGACTTCTTCTTCCTCGCAGAGGGTTTGCGCCTACGCGAGCATCAGGGCAAGATTCACGACCTCGACGTGGTCGGCCGCCCGGACACGTTCAGTATTCTCAACGCGGTTGCCGGTGTGACAACGCATCTCGGCCTGGCCGGGACGATCAACACCACGTTCAACGAGCCGTACGAGTTGGCCAAGCAGTTCTCGACGCTCGATCATCTCTCCGACGGCCGCGCCGCCTGGAACCTGGTCACCTCCTCGGACGCCTTCACCGGCGAGAACTTCCGCCGCGGTGGCTATCTGGAGCATTCCGAGCGGTACGCACGCGCAAACGAGTTGGTCGACGCAGTACGGACGCTGTGGGACAGCTGGAGCATCGATCGTCCGATCGTCGACCGTGAGCGCGGTGTTTTCGCCACCGACCAGCAGGTCGGCCAGTTCCCGCACTCCGGTAAGCAGTTCGACATCGCCGGACGCTTCGAAGTTCCACGGAGTCCGCAGGGGCACCCAGTTCTGTTGCAGGCCGGTGACTCCGACGAAGGACGCGAGTTCGGCGCCGCCAAGGCCGATGCCATCTTCACCGGGCACGGAACGCTCGAAGCAGGCAAGGCGTTCTACGCCGACGTGAAGGGACGCTTGGCCAAGTACGGACGCACGCACGCAGACCTCAAGATTCTCCCCGCCGCCACCTTCGTCCTCGGTGACAACGCCGCGGACGCACAGGAGAAGGCGTATCACATCCGGCGGCAGCAGGTCGGGCCCCAGACTGCCATCGCTTTTCTCGAACAGGTGTGGGGCAGAGATCTTTCCCAGTACGACGCCGACGGCCCGTTGCCGAAGGAAGATCCGTCGGACGACGTCAACATCACCCGTGGACGCGTCCGCCACGTCAAGGATCCACGAGCGGTCGCAGATCAGTGGCGTGCCAAGGCCGAGGCCGAAAACCTCAGCATCCGTGAACTCATCATCGAAGTGACTGCCCGCCAACAGTTCGTGGGTAGCGCCGCCGAGGTCGCTGCCGAGATCGACAGCTACGTCCAGGGCGACGCAAGCGACGGATTCATCCTCGTTCCCCACATCACCCCCGCGGGCCTCGACGAGTTCATCGACACCGTCGTACCGGAACTTCAGGACCGCGGCAGTTTCCGGACCGAGTACTCAGGAACCACCCTGCGCAGCCATCTCGGGCTGCGCCACCCGCACGAGCAGGCTGAAGGAGTCCGCGCATCATGACCGTTACCGACACTTCCACCAGTACCTTCACCGGCGATTGGAATGCCTGGCACGCCTCGCGCGACGCCACCTTCGGCGAACCCCTCGGCTGGCTGAGCCTGACTGCGTTGCATTGGCTGGTGGACACCGATTCCACCTTCGCGGACCTGCCCGGTGCATGGCGCGCCGACGCGAATGCCGTTGTCGTCACCGCGACGCCCGCAGACGACTTATCGATCGACGGCGTCGCCGTGGACGGTTCGGCCACTCTGAATCCGATCGAGGGGGCGCCGGGACTGATCGTCAAGCAGGGCGCACGGTTGGTCGAGGTCATCCGCCGCACCGGCGAGGTGGCTCTGCGGATCCACGATTCGTCGGCCCCGGCATTGGCGCAGTTCAGTGGTATCCCGACCTTCGAGCCGAACCCGCAGTGGCGCATCGAGGGTGTATTCACAGCTTTCGAGGAGGCTCGCACGGTGACGACGGGCGCGGTCGTCGAGCGCCTCGAGCATCATCACGACGCCCTAGGAACCATCAGCTTCGAACACGACGGTGCAACGTATACGCTGATTGCGTTCGCGGGCAAGGACAACGGCTTTCACATCCTGTTCACCGACGCGACCAGTGGTGTGTCCACCTACCCGGCCGCACGCTCGCTGCACGTGAGCGCACCTGAACCCGGTGGCGCGGTAGTCCTCGATTTCAATCGGGCGTCGAACCTGCCCTGCGCGTTCACCGATTACGCGACGTGCCCGGCGGCCCCCGCCGAGAACCGCCTGGCGTTCGCGGTGGAAGCCGGCGAGAAGACACCGGACACCCGCTCCGAAAGCGGACCGAGGTGAGCGCGCCGCTGTCCGTACTCGACCTCTCGCCGATCAGTGAGGGCGGAACGGCCCGCCAGGCTTTGCGGAACTCGCTGGACCTCGCTCGTTCTGCCGAAGCGTGGGGATACAAGCGTTACTGGGTCGCCGAACACCACTTCGTCGGCGTTGCCTCTTCGTCGCCAGCAGTGCTTGTCGGGCTGATCGCGGCCGCCACCAACACCATTCGCGTCGGCTCGGCCGCCGTGCTGCTGGGCAACAACACGGCGGCTCAGGTGGTCGAGGCCTTCGGTACCGTCGAAGCGTTGTATCCGGGTCGTATCGATCTCGGTATCGGGCGCAGCGGACAGCGTCGGGTGGAGGCACTTCGCGCCGTCGCTGCCGGAACGCCTGCGCCGGCAGAATCGAAGCGAGAGAACGTCGTACGCGACGGCGTCGTGATCCCGGCACCCTTCGATCCAACCGGTCTTCTCACGTCACCGCGGTTGCAGGCGTCGTTCGAGGCATTGGCGTTTCCGGGCGCGCAGGCGCCCGATTTCAAGCAGCAGGTCGACGACATACGCTCGCTCCTGAACGGTACCTACAGAACCCGCGACGGCATCGAATTGCACGCCAGTCCCGGCGAGAATGCCGACGTCGAACTGTGGGTGTTCGGAAGCAGTGCGGGCCCCAGTGCCGAGCTCGCCGGACGACTCGGATTGCCGTTCGGTGCGAATTACCATGTGGCGCCCTCGAGTACGCTCGATGCCGTCGAGGCATACCGTGCAGCATTCCGACCGTCGGCAGTTCTGTCGGAGCCGTATGTCGTCGTCTCCGCGGATGTTGTTGCTGCGGAAGACGATGCGACGGCGAGAGGGTTGGCGTCTACGTTCGGGCACTGGACGCACAGCATTCGCAGCGGACACGGCGCCATCCCGTACCCCGATCCCGCGACAGCGCTCCCACTTTCCGACGCCGACAAAGCAGTGGTGGAGGATCGGCTGATCACGCAGTTCGTCGGTTCACCGTCTACCGTCGCCGACAGGCTCGACAGTTTGCAGAAGCTCACCGGAGCGGACGAATTGGTAATCACCGGGGTGACCCATCGGCACGAGGATCGTCTGCGCTCGTACGAGCTGCTTGCCAAGGAATGGGGACTACCCGCACTACTGGCAGCGTGAGTTTGCCTTGGTCCATTAGTGTCGAGTGATGTTTTCACCTCGAGATGCCCTTGCGGTTGCTCTTGACGTAGCGCGTGAGGGCATGGAGCTCGGGGAGATGCCGATCGGCGCAGTCGTGTTCGACGACGACCGTGTGCTCGGGCGGGCGTATACGCAAGAACGGGCACTCGGCCGACGGGTAGTCCATGCGGACCTTCAAGCGCTCTTGCAGGCCGACGAGGCTCTCGGATTCACTCGAGCGTCCGGTGAATTGACATTGGCGGTCAATCTCGAACCATGTCTCATGTGTATGGGTGCCGCGATCACGCTCGGCGTGACCCGGGTGTGGTTCGCTGAATACGCCACCGGCACTGGCCCCGCCGGGATGCGGGACTGGGCGCGCAGTCTCACCTGACGCCATGGCTTGTAAGGAGGGCCGTGAGGCTCACGCCCCGATAGCGCCCGCGATCATCGGCCACGACGCGCGCATGTCGGCTTCGAAGAGCCCCCAGGTGTGGGTGCCTTCGGGTCGGAAGCTGAACGTCGCGGGAATGCCGAGCTGACCGAATCGCCCCTGCAGGGCAGCGGTGCACATGTTGGTGATGCCTTCGAGGACCGCGCCGGGAACGACGCCGGCGGCCATCGCCAGCGAGTTGATTCCGTCCACCGGGCCGGGGAGGCCGTTGCCGGTCGAGATGAACAGCGCTGTGCCACGCAGTTTCTCGGCGTTGATCAACGGGTCGTGCGCCGCCCACTGCGGGCTACCCCACGGCCCCCACATGTTGGCCGCGTTGCCGCCGCCGAGTATCTCGACCATCGAGCGCACCGCTGCCTGGCCGAGCGGGTCGCCGGCGCGCGGACAGCCGCTGTACGAGCCGACTGCGCGGTAGGTGCCCGGCGACTGGATCGCGAGGTCCAGAACCGGTCCGCCTGCCATCGACACACCGCCGAGTGCGTTGACACCGGTCGTGTTGTACCGAGCGTTGACCGCCGCCGGTAGTTCCTTGGTGAGGTACGTCTGCCACTTGTTACGGCCCAGCACCGGATCGTCGGCGTTCCAGTCGGTGTACATGCTGAACTTGCCGCCGACCGGCATGACCACGTTGACGTGTTTGTCGTCGAAGAAGTCACGAACTCCGGTGTTGTTGAACCACGAGATCCCGTCCTCGCCGCCGCCGACACCGGTCAACAGATAGAAGGTCGGGGCCGGGCCTCCTCCGGCCGGCGAAATCACGTCGTTGGCGATCCAGCGGTCCATCGAGGGGGAGTAGACGTCGATGCGACTGACCACGGAATCCGCGCTCGCGGTCGGCGCGCTGAGGCCGAGAAAGCCGGCGGCCATGGCCACCGCCATCGTCAGCCGAACCGTGAAACGACGTGTCTTCATATTTCCCCCCAGGCGCAAGCCGGACAGCGTATTTGTGCCTTCCAACAGTGGCACAATGCGAAGAGGAGTGACGAATGTCCGGGTAACAGTCGTATAAGAAGATGGAGACAATTGCGTGGGATCGCAGTCGCACCACCCCGAATCCGACGTGATTCGGCTGGCCTTCGGGCTGGCCGCGATCACGGCTGGTGCGGCGCGCAGAACCGCTGGTCTCGCACTTGATTCCGTGCAGCGGATCCCTGTCGTCGGTGACGCACTCGACGGCGCGATCACCCAGGTCACCACTCGCGGCACGGAAGCGATGCACTCGACCGTGGAGTTCGCCGACTCGACCTTGCGGACGGTGATCAAAGCTGTCGTCGACGCTGCTCTGTCCGAAGTCGACATCACCAAGATCGTCGTCGACCACGTGGACATCGACAAGATCGCCGAGAACATCGACGTGGACAAGATTGCCGAACGGGTCTCGCTCGAACCGATCATCGACCGGGTCGACGTGGACGAGATCGCAAGCCGCCTCGACGTCAAAGCGGTGATCGATCGCCTCGATCTCGACGGGATAGTCGACACGGTCGACCTCGAACGCCAGGTCAACCGCATCGACCTCGTCAAGATCGCCGACCAGGTCATCGAGGGCGTCGACCTGCCCCAGATGATTCGTGAATCGACCGGTTCACTCTCCACGGAAGCCGTGCACGGAGCTCGAGTGCAGGGCATGCAGGCGGACGACGCTGTCGCCGGCTTCGTCGGGCGACTCTTCGGCCGCGACAGCGCACCGTCATCAGATAAACCTTCACCAGAAAAACCGTCGACAGAGACCGATCCGAAGACGAACGCAGGCGAACGCTAGTGGCCCAGGAGAGTTCCGGCCCAGCCGGCATCGTCACCCGTGGACTCGCCGGACTGATCGACCTGGGCGTCGTCCTGCTCCTGATGGGTTCCGTGTACGTGGGCTTCGCCTTCGTCCGACTGCTCTTCTCGCCACAGAGTTTCACTTTCTCGGAACCGGGAATCTTCCTGTCCACGACGGCATTTCTCGGTGTCTCGGTGGCGTATCTGACCGCCTGCTGGGCGACCACCGGTCGGACCGTCGGGTCCCTCGTGATGGGGCTGCGGGTGATCACGTCCGGGCATCGCCTCGTGCGCTGGCCGTTGGCCTTCATCCGTGCGGTGCTCTGCGTGCTCTTCGCCTTCGGATTGCTGTGGTCGGCGGTCGATCGACGACGACGTTCGTTGCAGGACATCGTTCTGCGCACCGAGGTCGTCTACGACTGGCGTCAGGACCCGGATCTGGTGGCACCGCACGGAGGTGAGCACGCATGAGTGAACCGAACCGCCCGGACGAGCGCTTCACCCTTGCCAGCGAGCGCACCTTCCTCGCCTGGATGCGTAGCTCACTCGCCCTGCTGGCCGGAGGCATCGCCGTCGTCCAATTGGTACCGGAATGGAGTACCGGGTGGGTTCGCACGACTCTCGGTCTGACCCTGATCGCACTCGCGGCGGCAGCCGCACTGGTAGGTATGCGACGCTGGCTACAGGTGAAGAAGGCGCTCGAGGACGGAGCGGCGATGCCGGAACCGCACGCATTGTGGCTGTTTGCACTGGCACTGGCCGGGGTTGCCGTCGCAGCCGGCGTGGCAACGGTGGTCACCAGCCTCGCTCGCTGAGATACGCAGAGAAGTCCCAGCGGTGTCTGGATAGTCTGCAAAGAACGTGAAGCATGTCAGAGAAGTAAACGAAACAGACGACAAGGGAGTGCACGGTGGCGCAGGAACTCAAGCTCGGATACAAGGCATCGGCTGAGCAATTCGGCCCTCGCGAACTGGTAGAGCTGGCAGTTCTGGCAGAGCAGCACGGCATGGATTCCGTTGCGGTGAGCGATCATTTCCAGCCGTGGCGCCACAACGGTGGCCACGCACCGTTCTCGCTCGCCTGGATGACCGCCGTCGGTGAGCGCACCGAGCGCGTGCAGATCGGCACGTCCGTGATGACGCCGACGTTCCGCTACAACCCGGCAGTCATCGCTCAGGCGTTCGCGACGATGGGATGTCTCTACCCGGGACGCATCATGCTCGGCGTCGGCAGCGGTGAGGCTCTCAACGAGATCGCCACCGGCTTCCAGGGCGAGTGGCCCGAGTTCAAGGAACGCTTCGCGCGGCTGCGTGAGTCCGTGCGGTTGATGCGTGAGCTGTGGCTGGGCGATCGTGTCGACTTCGAAGGCGAGTACTTCACCACTCGTGGCGCGTCGATCTACGACGTTCCCGAGGGTGGCATTCCCGTGTACATCGCGGCCGGCGGACCCGTTGTCGCCCGGTACGCGGGACGTGCCGGTGACGGCTTCATCTGCACCTCCGGAAAGGGCATGGAGCTCTACACCGAGAAGCTGCTTCCAGCCGTTGCCGAGGGCGCAGCCAAGGCCGAGCGCGACGTCGCCGACATCGACAAGATGATCGAGATCAAGATCAGCTACGACACCGATCCGGAGGCTGCACTCGAGAACACCCGCTTCTGGGCTCCGCTGTCCCTGACGCCGGAGCAGAAGCACAGCATCGAGGATCCGATCGAAATGGAAGCCGCTGCCGACGCTCTGCCCATCGAGCAGGTGGCCAAGCGCTGGATCGTCGCTTCCGATCCGGACGACGCCGTCGAGCAGGTCAAGGCCTACGTCGATGCCGGTCTCAATCACCTGGTGTTCCACGCACCGGGCCATGATCAGCGCCGGTTCCTCGAACTGTTCGAGCGTGACCTCGCGCCTCGCTTGCGTGCTCTGGGCTGATCCTCGAGATCAACTGAACGGTGTCTGCCACTCGACGTGTGGCAGGCACCGTTCGTCTTTCTCGTAGCCGCCGGTTGTCGGCACGAGCGTGAGCGTGACCACGATCAGTGGCAAGGTGGGCGGCGGCCCACACTAGGCTGTTGGGCATGCCAGAAGCGCCCGCTGCCGTGTCGAGTGTCTACGTTGCCTCTCCTGAAGGTGACACCGGAAAATCCACCATCGCGCTTGGCGTGCTGCAGATGCTGTGCGCGACCGTCGCCCGGGTCGGTGTCTTCCGCCCGATCGCCCGCTCTACCGAGGAAACCGACTACATCCTCGAACTGCTGCTCGAGCACACCACCGCCGATCTCTCCTACGCCGACGCACTCGGCGTCACCTACGAGCAGGTTCACGCCGATCCTGAAGCCGCGCTGGCCGACATCGTCGCGAAGTACCACACCGTGGCCGAGCAGTGCGACGCCGTCGTCATCATCGGAAGTGACTACACCGACGTAGCAAGCCCGAGCGAGCTGAGCTTCAACGCCCGCATCGCCGTGAACCTCGGCGCGCCGGTTCTGCTGGCGGTACGCGGCGCTCGGCGCAGTGTCGAGGAGGTCGCCCAGCTCGCGCATCTATGCGCCGCCGAGTTGGCCGCCAACCACGCTCATCTGCTCGCCGTCGTCGCCAATCGTTGCGATCCCGACAAGCTCGACGAGGTCACCGCAGCGCTGTCCGACATCGGTGTTCCGACGTGGAGCCTGCCGGAGATTCCGTTGCTCGTCTCACCCACGATGGCCGAGTTGATGGAAGCCACCGGCGGCGAGTTGTACTCGGGTGACCCGGAACTGCTGCACCGCGAAGCGCTCAAGGTGATGGTGGGCGGCATGACCGCCGAGCACATCCTCGAGCGTCTGGTCGAGGGAATGGTCGTCATCGCACCGGGCGATCGCTCGGACGTACTGCTCGCGTTGCTCAATGCACATGAGGCGGAAGGATTTCCGTCGCTCGCGGGCATCATCATGAACGGCGGAATCACACCGCACCCAGCCATCGCAGCGTTGATGGCCGGCCTCAAACAGCGTCTTCCGATCCTGACGACAACCCTCGGTACCTTCGACACCGCAAGCGCTGCAGCCCAAACCCGCGGACGCGTGGCAGTCGGTTCGCAGCGCAAGGTCGACACCGCGTTGAGCTTGATGGAACAGCGCGTCGACGCCGACGTCCTGATGGACCGACTGGCACTGCCGATTCCGTCGGTCGTGACCCCACAGATGTTCGAGTACAAGCTCATCGACCGCGCTCGACGCGATCGCAAGCACATCGTCCTCCCGGAGGGTGACGACGACCGGATCCTGCGCGCGGCCGGCCGGCTGCTGCAGCGCCAGGTTGCCGACCTGACGATCCTCGGTGACGAACCCAGTGTGCGTCGACGCGCCGCGGAACTCGGCGTCGACATCAGTGGCGCGCAGGTACTCGCACCCGCGCAGTCCGAGTACACCGAGCGCTTCGCACAGGAATACACCGCGCTGCGTGCTCACAAGGGCATGACCATCGAGCGGGCCCGCGAGGTGATCGCCGACATCTCGTACTTCGGAACGATGATGGTGCACTTGGGAATTGCCGACGGCATGGTGTCCGGCGCTGCACACACCACCGCTCACACGATTCGACCCTCGTTCGAGATCATCAAGACCGCCCCCGGTGTCTCGACGGTCTCGAGCATCTTCCTGATGTGCCTGGCCGACCGCGTTCTCTCCTACGGTGACTGCGCCGTGGTTCCGGACCCGACGTCGGAGCAGTTGGCGGACATCGCGATCTCGTCCGCACAGACGGCGTCGCAGTTCGGGATCGATCCGCGCATCGCGATGCTCTCGTACTCCACCGGGGATTCGGGCAGCGGAGCCGACGTCGACAAGGTTCGCACCGCGACCGCTTTGGTGCGCGAGCGTCGACCGGATCTGTTGGTGGAAGGGCCCATTCAGTACGACGCCGCCGTCGAGCAGAGTGTCGCCGACAAGAAGATGCCGGATTCGCTGGTGGCGGGCAAAGCAACGGTGTTCGTGTTCCCGGACCTGAACACCGGCAACAACACGTACAAGGCAGTGCAGCGTAGCGCCGGTGCTATCGCCGTCGGGCCGGTTCTGCAGGGACTGAACAAGCCGGTCAACGACCTCTCGCGTGGAGCGTTGGTCCAGGACATCGTCAACACCGTGGCTATCACGGCAATACAGGCACAGGGAGCGCAAGCGTGAGCGACGGCACCGTACTGGTCATCAATTCCGGCTCGTCATCCATCAAATTTCAACTCGTGCATCCGGATACGGCGGAATCGGTGGCGCACGGTCTCATCGAGCGCATCGGTGAGCCCGACGGCCACATCGTCTACAACCACCGCACCGGAGTCGAAGACCGGAGCCTTCCGATCGCCGATCACCGCGCAGGTCTGAAGATGGTGCTCGACATCGTCGCCGAGGTCGGGCGGCCGCTGAGTGAGGCCGGAATCATCGCAGTCGGTCACCGAGTCGTGCACGGTGGTGACATCTTCTATTCGCCGACTCTCATCGACGACGGCGTCGTGAAAGCCATCGCGGATTTGTCGAACCTTGCGCCGCTGCACAATCCGGCCAACGTGATCGGTATCGAGGTGGCGCGCGAAGAACTGCCAGACGTTCCGCACGTCGCAGTGTTCGACACCGCCTTCTTTCACACACTGCCCGCGGCGGCGTCGACCTACGCGATCGATCGGGATGTGGCCAAGGCCAACCAGATTCGTCGATACGGCTTCCACGGGACCTCACACGAATACGTGTCTGGACGGGTCGCGGAGTTCCTCGGCAAGGATCCGGCCGAGCTGAATCAGATAGTCCTGCACCTCGGAAACGGCGCTTCGGCCTCGGCAATCAAGGGCGGCAAGGCCATCGACACCACGATGGGCCTCACCCCGCTCGAGGGTCTTGTCATGGGCACCCGCAGCGGCGACATCGACCCAGGCATCATCTTGCACCTCAATCGCAACTCGGGAATGAAGGTCGACGAGATCGACGACCTCCTCAACCGGCGCTCCGGTTTGAAGGGACTGTCGGGAGTCAACGATTTCCGTGCCCTGCTCGCACTGATCGAGGGCGGCGACCAAGACGCACAACTTGCGTACGACGTTTACGTGCACATGCTCCGTAAGTACATCGGTGCCTTCATCGTTCAACTCGGTGGCGTCGACGTCATCACCTTCACCGGTGGCGTCGGGGAGAACAACATCGACGTACGACGCGACAGCCTGGCCGGGCTTTCCCGTCTCGGTATCGAGGTCGATCCGGCTCTCAACGAGGCGAAGAGTCGCGACGAGCGTCGTATCTCCGCATCCTCGTCGGCCGTCGAGGTGCTGGTGGTCCCCACCAACGAGGAGTTGGCGATCGCCCGCGCGGCGAAGGCTTTGGTGGCCGCACTGTAGGTTTCTGCAGCACTGTAAGCCTCGGGGAGTCCGTCAGAAATTGCTGCGCGGACGCACCGCATTCGCCCGGTCCACGAGGGCGTAGCGGTGCGTGCGGGAGGTCGTGGCGCGAGCGAGGGCGCGAAGGCAGGCTTCGGCTCCGGTGCGCAGACCTTGCTCGGTGAAGGGCAGGTCGAGGATGGGTTCGAGTTCGGTGTGCGAGCGATTGCCGTAGCGAATCCAATCGAGTGCCGTGCCCAACACCAGGGTTCGCATCTGCAGGCTTCGGCTCTCTTCAGCAGGTAGCGCCCGAACACGACGGGCGGCTTCCCGCAGAGTCGATTCGTCGAGTTCGGCGATCGGAACGCCGGACAGCATCGTCAGAGCGCTGGACATCCGTGCGACGTTGTAGTGCCGGGAAGACGTGGGTACTTCGTCGAGGGCGGCGATGGCTGCCTTCTTGTTGCCGTGATCGGCGAGTTGTCGGGCGAGCCCGAATGCTGCGCTCACGTAGTTCCGTTCGGTCCGCCAGACGGTGCGGTAGTACTTCTCGGAGAAGCGGCACCATTGGTCCGGGTCGTCGCTCTCCCAGTGCTGGAGAATCAGTTCTGCCGTCGCTGCCAACGCCAGCTTGGGGGCAGCCTCGCCGGGCAGTGCGGTGAGAACTGCCTCGAAGTGACTGAAAGCGGGCTCGAATCGGTCCAGTTGTAACGCCGCAAGTCCTCGATACCACTCGATCTTCCAGTGGTCCCCGATGTTCTGCTGGAGTTCGCCCAGAACTGTCAGTGCGGTTTCCGGATCACCGAGATCGAGATGAGCCTTGGCCTCGGCCAGTCGAACTTCGCCCGAGACGGCGGCCGCGGGTGTGCCCGACGTTCGGTCGATTCCGTTCTCGCGGGCATGCTTGAGAGCATCGAGAGTCTGAGACGGTTCGCTGTGCACCGCCGCTGCCAGCAACGGCGCGCTGGGATCGGTGGGGTCGACCAACGGAATGGGAAGTGCGTGCGCAACTTCGCGCGGATCGAGAGCGGCGTCGTGGCTGATACCGTCGACGTACACATCGGTTTGCCCGACCAATTCATCGGTGCCGAAAGACGTTCGCTGCCTGCTGAACACGAGCGAGAGTCCGGGATTCTCCTGCCCGGTCTGCTCGGCGAGGATTTCTCGCAGAACGCCGGTGAGTTGTCCCGCGATTTCCTCGGCGGACTGGAATCGCTTCTTCGGATCCGGGTCGGTAGCGCGTAGCAGGAGACGGTGAAAGAACTCGTGGTCGCGCAGTAGTGGCTCGTCCTCGGGTTCGGGAAGGCCGTTGAGGTACCGTCCGTGCTTCGAAGGCATGTCGAGGGTGAGAACCGCGAGTGTTCTTCCGACGGTGAAGATGTCGGAGGCGATGGTCGGACCGGTCTCGATGATCTCGGGTGCTTGATAGCCGGCGGTACCGTACAGGTACCCGTAGTCTTCGATTCCGGACACGGCGCCGAGATCGATCAGCTTCAACTGATCCTCGGTGACCATCACGTTCTCGGGTTTGAGGTCGTTGTAGGCCAGGCCGGTGGAATGCAGATAGCTCAGCGCCGGAAGGATTTCCAGTACATAGCCGATTGCCTGCTCGATCGGCATGTGCTTGCCGTCCGGGAATTCGGCCAGCACCTCGCGCAATGATCGCCCACCCACGTACTCCATGACGATGTACCCCATGGGTGTGCCGTCCGGGCGCGGATGCTCGACGAAGTTGAAGATCTTGACGATGCTGGGGTTGGCGACCTCGGCGAGGAACTGACGCTCGGCCACCGCAACGGCTTGCGCTTCGGAATCACCGAAATGCAAGAGCCCCTTGAGAACTACCCACCTGTCGCTGACATTGCGATCGATCGCGAGGTAGATCCATCCCAGGCCGCCGTGCGCGATGGGCCCTTGAACCTCGTACTGACCGGACACCAATTCGCCCTCTTCGAGAAGTGGGCGGAAGTCGAAAGTGGAACCGCACTTGGGGCAGGTGCCGTGCTGAGTTGCCTTGGTGCTTGCGCTCTTACGACCGACTGGTTCGTTGCATTTCCAACAGAAGCGTTTCCGCTCGGGGACGGTCGGGTCACTCATCACCGCAGATGCGGGGTCGATCTGCGGGACGGGGGGAACCTCGACCAGGCCGCCGCCGAGACGTAGCTTTCGCCCCGACCGGCTGCGGCGGGATCGAGTGGAGCGGCCGGTCGGGGAGGAGGATGCGGAGGGCGTGGTACCCCGTATCCGCGCTGAAGTCGGCTCGAGACGCTCGTAGGCGCCGGTGGCTTCGGGCTCGGGCCGCTCGTAGGCGCCGGTGGCTTCGGGTTCGGGACGCATGGAAGCCTGCGTGGCGTCGGGCTCGGGGCCGGTTTCTTCGGTCATGTCAGCCTCAATCCCGGTAGACGGCCGGCGGGGGACCGGGCGAAGGACCGAGGACGCTGAGCCAGCGGTCGTAGATACGGTTCCAGGTCCCGTCGCTCCGGATCCGATCCAGTGTTCCGTTGACGAATCGGACCAAGTCGGGGTTGTCCTTGTTCACTCCGATTCCGTACGGTTCGACGCCCAGTGAGCCACCGACCATCATCAGATACGGGTCTTGCGAGGCGAGGCCCGCGAGGATCGTGTCGTCGGTGCTGATCGCGTCCACCTGCCCCTGCTGGAGGACGACGAGGCAGTCGGACCACATCGGGACGGTGACGACGGTGGCTTCGGGTTGGAGTTGCTGGATTCGAGTCGCCGAGGTCGTTCCCCGGGCAGCGCAGACCCGCTTGCCTGCGAGGTCGTCGATGCCGCGGACGGATGACCCCTGCAAGACCTGAATTCGTTGTTCAGCGGAGAAGTACTGCGTCGAGAAGTCGACCTTCTCGCGCCGCTCGCACGTGATGGTCATGGTCTTGACGACCACGTCGACCATCGATTCCTGGAGTGCGGCGATCCGATCGTCCGACGTCAGGATTCGGTACTCGATCTTCTCCGGGTCACCGAGCAGATCTCGGGCGATTTCGCGGGCGATGTCCACGTCGAAACCCTCGAGGCGCCCGGTGGCCGGATCGCGAAAGCTCATTAGGTTGGAACCGGTGTCCAGGCCCACGATCAGCCGCCCGCGGGCGCGGATGGCGTCGAGGCTCGGCGTGGGTGGCTGCGGAGATGCGTCTGCGGGGGTGGGCCGCAGGCTCGCGGTGAGGTTGGTGCACGACGCGGTAGTCGTCGGTGTCGGGCTGGGAGCGATGGTGGCCTCGGCCGGCAGCGGCGGTTCCGTGTACGACGTGGCGCCTGCGTTGTCCAAGTCTTCGGCTCGATCCGCACCGCAACCGGCGAGCATCAGCATGGCCGCTGCCAGAACCGCGACACATACGGCCGGGCTCTTCCTCCGCATCACCGGTACTCCCGTCACTGATACTCCCGCAGTCGAGGCCAGAATCCGATGAAGATTCCGGCAACTCCGAGAACTGCCAATACAGACATGCCCGGTGCAGAGGCAGCCAACACCCGGGAGGCGTACGAGACGTCGGACCGAAGATTCGTGCGCGAATCCACGATTCCCTGCCAGAGTTCGTGATCGAGCTTTCCGTACTCCGCGGCCGAATCCTGTTCTCCGGCGCCGATGGTGATGGCTGCGGCGGACGTGAAGTCGCCGTTTCCGAGACGGTCGTACATGCGCGTGTGCGCAGCCACCCACTGCTGGCGCGAGTCGAGTGCGGCGGTCAGCACTTCGCTGTTCACTCGGGCGCGTTCGTCGCTTTGCAGGCCCTCGAGGATGTCCCGCAGAGCATCGACCTTGCGGGTGAACGTCACGTTGTCCTCGGCGGTCGAATCCCGCCTCGCCAGCGTGAGGGTTTCCACGGTGCGTGCTTGCTGCGCCATGATTCGTGCCTCGGTCAGTTCGTGCAGTGGCTCGGCCCCGGCGTCGAGCGCGCGCCCGGTGGCCAGTGCGGAGACCAGTCCGACCGTGAGCAGCCACAGCAGAGCTGCAGCGACCGCCAGCGAGGCAAGGATCAACCCGAGATTGAAACGTCGGCGACTCTTGCGGGAGAAGTACATCTGTGTCGCCACCAGCGCGCACAGCACGAAGACGAACGCCACGATCGGCCACCACGGTGGAGTCTCGAAATCGCGCTGTACTTGGGAGACCAGCGTCTCCTGCGAGGCGTGCAGTTGCTGGGCCATCGGCAGCAGCGAGGTCTGCATCAACTGCGAGGCCTCGCTCAAATATGCTGCCCCGACCGGGTTTCCGACGCGATTGTTCGCCCGTGCAGTTTCGACCAGCCCGGTGTAGACGGAGAGGTCGGTCGAGATGGTGGTCAACGCGCTGTGACCGGCAAGATCGGTCGAGTCGAGACCGGCCGACGCCTGGACGATCTCCGCAGAGGCCTCACCGATCGACTGCGTGTATCGGTCGCGGACTTCGGCGGGTTCGAGGCCGCCGGAGATGAAGGCGGTGGCCGCGGCGGCGTCTGCCAAGGACAACGCACTGTAGAGATTCTGGGCCGAGTTGGCGAGAGGCTCGGTTTCGACGAGGAGGAGGTCGAGGTTCGCCTGGCGGTTCTCGATCGCTGCGGTGGCGAGGAGTCCGGCGATCAAAGTGATCGCGATCAGGATCAGTCCGACGACGGTCAACCGGCCAGGCGTCGAGGACATGAAGGCCTGCAGTTCGCGCCGCAGAAGTGCCTGCTCGTCCTCCGCCGACACTGATGTGGCCTCGGAGGGCGGCAGCGACCGGGGTTCGATGGACGGGACGACACGGTCGACCATCGAGCACCTCACTTCGCTGTAGGCGGGCTACCGAGAAATGATGCCGCCGAGAAATGATTCAGGGCATCTTCGCGAGCATATAAGCATCACCTACACCTGGAGCAGATTGAAACGGTTAGTGTGGGACAACGGCGAGAGCAGGCGGAGCGAGGTAGTCGATGCGTGGTGACGGTGACGGTTGGTCCATCGGATCGGACGGTACTCGGCATTGGGGTAAACACGGAGCCGCAGGACTGCTTCTGCGTGCCCCCGATTCGGACGGATCACCCATGGTCTTGCTGCAGCATCGTGCGGCGTGGAGCCATCAGGGCGGAACGTGGGCACTGCCCGGCGGAGCGCGGGACTCACACGAGAGCACGACGCACGCTGCCGTCCGGGAAGCACACGAAGAAGCAGGTATCGCCGAGGACGCCGTCCGTGTCCGCGGGGAAGTAGTGACGATGCGCGCCGAGAGCGGGTGGACTTACACCACCGTCGTGGCTGACGCGGCGCATCCACTGTCGACGGTTGCCAATGGTGAGAGCACCGAGTTGCGGTGGGTACGCGAAGCCGACGTCGACTCACTGCCGCTGCATCCGGGCTTCGGTTCCTCATGGCCCGACCTCCGGACCGAGCCTGTTGTGGCCGTGGACGGCGATCCGCACACCGTCGTGCTCGAGGACGGCGGATTCGGATGGTTGTCGGGTAGTTCCCACCAAGGCAGTTCCCACCAAGGCAGTGAGCAGTCAGGCAGTGACCAGAACCTGTCCGAGGCGTCGAGTACGCAGTCGTAGCACTCGAGTCTTCACAGTTCATACACAGCAGAAGGGCCGGACTCCTCGGGAGTCCGGCCCTTCGGTGTTTCGGTCGTCGACCGAAACGAGGCTCAGCTGAGCGAGTTCAGCGCCGTGATGAAGCTGACCGCGGTGATACCGAGCTTGAGCAGCTCGCTGATCTTGCCGAGGTTCAGGTCTTCGAGCGATTCGGTGCTGAGCGAGCCGGTGTCGAGGGATCCCATTTAGTGCTCCTAGGTTCAGTTAGTAACTGGAGGTAAACTACAACAAACCGAATGGGATGTGACACGCAATCGAAGCAACTGTGAGCAAGATCACTTAATCCGACTTTTCGGACATCCAATCGCACCTAGGAACTGGGAGTTTGTTGTCTGATCGGACAACTTCCGTTCACAATTCGAGTCAGGCGTGCTGACCCGTAACTGTGCGGAAATCGCCCGGCAAACACTTGACGAACGCCAGTTACCGGCTTTCAGCGCCCAGCGACGGCTGCGGCGAGGCGTTGCGCGGCCGCCTGGGGATCCGATGCTTGCGTGATTGCACGCACGACGACGATGCGCGTGGCGCCGGCATCGAGCAGCTCTGGCAGACGTTCCTCGTCGATGCCGCCGATCGCGAACCAGGGCCGCGGCGGTGCGGCGTCGGCGGTCGATCGAACCAGTTCCAAACCGGACGCACTTCGATTCGGTTTGGTCGGTGTCGCCCAGACCGGCCCGGTACAGAAGTAGTCGACGCCCTCTTCGATGGCGGCCAGACTCGCCTGCGCGCGACTGCTCGTCGAACGGCCGATGACTACGTCTTCACCGACAACGGTTCGCGCGTAGGGGACGGGAATGTCGTTCTGGCCGAGGTGGAGGATGTCGGCGCCGGAAGCCATCGCGAGATCCGCGCGATCGTTGACGGCCAACAATGCGCCGTGGCGTCGCGCTGCGGTCGCGAGAATGCCCAGCGCCACCAGTTCGTCCTTGGCCTCGAGCGGGCCGAACTCGCGCTCACCGGCAGAGCCTTTGTCACGCAATTGGATGATGTCGACTCCGCCGGACAATGCTGCCTCGGCGAACTGCGCGAGGTCGCCTTTCTCGCGGCGCGCGTCGGTGCACAGGTACAGCCGTGCTGCTGCCAGGCGCTCGCGCCGGTCGATGTCGTTACTGGGATGTGTGGGGTGCACGGAGCAAACGGTAGCCTCTAGGGAGCAAGGTTCGACACGGGAGTCCTGAAACGTCGTCGTCACTTTTTGTCGTGACTGCGAGGTTCGTAGGGCTGAGAGGGGATCGCGACCAGATCCCGACCGTCAGACCTGACCCGGATCATGCCGGCGCAGGAAGTGGAGGTGGAGTTTCGTGAGTACACACGCTCGTACGGTGTCGGTTGTCGGCGGCGGTGTCATCGGTCTCGCTATCGCGTGGCGAGCAGCCCGCGACGGGTGGGCCGTTCGGTTGTACGACCCGTCCATTGGATCAGGTGCTTCGTGGGTGGCGGGCGGAATGCTTGCCCCGCTTTCCGAAGGCTGGCCGGGTGAAGAAACCGCGTTGACAATCGGTGCAGCGTCCCTGGAACGGTGGCCGACGTTCGGTGAGGAACTCGGAAAATTCGGGCAATCGGTCTTCACCGCGGACAGCTCGCTGACGGTTGCACTCGACGCTGCCGACGCGCAGGACCTGCAGACCATCGCCGAGTGGGTGAGCTCGCAGGGGCACGAACTCGAAGTTCTCGGTCGCGCGCGCATCCGTGAACTCGAACCGATGCTGGGCCGGGGCATCCGGTCGGGGTTGATGGCTGTTGGTGAGTCCGCCGTCGACAACAGACTTCTGCTGGCGGCGTTGCAGAAGGCCTGTGCGGAATCCGGCGTCGAATTGATCGCGCGGGCCGTCGACGACCTCGCCGAACTCGATACCGATCAGATAGTGCTCACCGCCGGTATCGCGTCACCCAAGCTGTGGCCCGGGCTACCGGTACGCCCGGTCAAGGGCGAAATCCTTCGCTTGCGCAGTAGGCCTGGAGTCACCCCGGCGCCCAGCCGCACCATCCGCGGAAGCGTCCACGGGCGGCCCGCCTACCTCGTCCCGCGCGGTGACGGAATCGTCGTCGGCGCAACACAATACGAGTCTGGTGAGGACACACAGGTCACGATGGCCGGAGTACGGGACCTGATCAACGACGCCGAGGCACTGATGCCGGCGATCGGCGAATACGAACTGTACGAGTGCGCGGCAGGTCTGCGTCCCATGACGCCGGACAACCTGCCGTTGATCGGGCGCGTGTCCGATCGTGTTGTCGTCTCCACCGGGCACGGCCGCAACGGAGTCCTGCTGACGCCCGTCACCGCCGATGCGACGGTCGCGTTGCTGAACGGCACATCTTTGGTCGAGGTAAAAGGAACCGAACCCGAGCGGTTCGCAGTAGCTAAGGAAAATTCATGAGTGAGCAGGTCCCGATCGGGATCACCGTCAACGGCGAAGATCTCGAGTTCGATCGAGCAGTCACGGTGACCGAACTTCTGACGCACCTCGAGTTTCCGAGCAAAGGCATCGCCGTCGCCGTCGACGGTGCGCTCTTTCCTCGCGGGCGTTGGGACGAATCCGTCGGACGTGGTTGGGAAATCGAGATCCTCACGGCGGTGCAGGGTGGCTGAGCAGGACCTTCTCACTATCGCGGGCCGCAGTTTCGGTTCCCGGCTCATCACGGGGACAGGCGGCGCCGCCAACCTTGCGGTCCTCGAGGAAGCGCTTGTCGCCTCCGGTACCGAACTGACCACCGTCGCGATGCGGCGAGTCGACGCGGCCGGCGGCACCGGCGTTCTGGACCTGCTTCGTCGCCTCGGAATCGAACCGTTGCCGAACACCGCCGGGTGTCGGGGCGCCGCCGAAGCGGTCCTGACGGCGCAGTTGGCACGCGAAGCGCTCGAGACGAACTGGGTCAAACTCGAAGTCATCGCCGACGAGCGGACTCTGCTGCCCGACGCAATCGAACTCGTCTCCGCCGCAGAACAATTGGTGGACGACGGATTCACCGTCCTGCCGTACACGACGGACGATCCGGTGCTGGCGCTTCGCCTCGAAGAGGTCGGCTGCGCGGCAGTCATGCCGCTAGGTTCACCCATCGGGACAGGGCTGGGTATCGCGAATCCGCACAATATCGAGATGATCGTCGAGCGCGCCGGCGTGCCCGTCATCCTCGACGCCGGAATCGGAACGGCCAGCGACGCCACCCTTGCCATGGAGTTGGGCTGCGACGCCGTCCTACTTGCGACAGCGGTGACGCGGGCCAAGAATCCCGCGTTGATGGCGTCGGCGATGCGGCACGCAGTGGTAGCAGGTTTCGAAGCGCGTCACGCCGGCCGGATTCCCAAGCGGTTCTGGGCCCAAGCATCGTCCTGACGGACCATTTCCGGGTGTTTTCTCAGGGTTATGCCCAGATTGTCCGGCTTCGTGTCCTACCTGAGTACCACTCGGAACTAGACCTGTGGCCGATGTGCTGGTCATTGCCGGTAGGGCAAAGTTCTCCTCATGATTGAACTGAGGGGATTGACCAAGGTTTACGGACCGACGAAAGCGGTGGACGATTTGTCGTTCACGGTCAAGCCGGGCATCG
>NZ_JBIYCY010000008.1:0-289187 GCF_044908235.1 Rhodococcus sp. 27YEA6
CATCGAACGCGTGCGAGAGCGTCGCAACACCGCCACTCACCGTGACCGGAGTGCCGATTGCAGTGCCGTTCGACTTGAACTGCACCGTACCGACAGCATTGTTCGGAGCCACGGTAGCGGTCAGGTCAACCGCCGTACCCGTGACGGCAGTCGCCGGAACCGAGAGTGAGGTCGTGGTCTGGACATCCACCGGAGCCGGATCAGAAACGGTCACCGTCTGAGCAGGCGCCGAGGAACTCACGAAGCCAGCACCAGCGGTGAAGTCAGCCGTAACACTCTGCGCACCAGCAGCATCGAACGCGTGCGAGAGCGTCGCAACACCGCCACTCACCGTGACCGGAGTGCCGATTGCAGTGCCGTTCGACTTGAACTGCACCGTACCGACAGCAGTATTCGGAGCCACGGTAGCGGTCAGATCAACCGCCGTACCCGTGACGGCAGTCGCCGGAACCGAGAGTGAGGTCGTGGTCTGGACATCCACCGGAGCCGGATCAGAAACGGTCACCGTCTGAGCAGGCGCCGACGAACTCACAAAGCCAGCACCAGCGGTGAAGTCAGCCGTAACACTCTGCGCACCAGCAGCATCGAACGCATGGCTCAATGTCGCAACACCGCCAGTCACCGTGACCGGAGTGCCGATTGCAGTGCCGTTCGACTTGAACTGCACCGAACCCACCGCATTGTTCGGAGCAACCGTCGCCGTCAGATCAACCGCCGTACCCGTGACGGCAGTCGCCGGAACCGAGAGCGACGTCGTCGTCTCCACATCCACCGGAGCCGGATCAGAAACGGTCACCGTCTGAGCCGACGCCGACGAACTCACAAATCCTGCACCAGCAGTGAAATCAGCCGTAACACTCTGCGCACCAGCAGCATCGAACGCATGGCTCAATGTCGCAACACCGCCAGTCACCGTGACCGGAGTGCCGATCGCCGTGCCGTTCGACTTGAACTGCACCGTGCCGACAGCGTTGTTCGGAGCCACGGTGGCCGTCAGATCAACCGCCGTACCTGTGATGGCAGTAGCCGGAACCGAGAGTGACGTCGTGGTCTCGACATCCACCGGAGCCGAAGCAATGCTGATCGTCGCGAGTGGACCTGCACCAGCGTTGAGAGGCGTGGTGTCCTTGTTCTCGCGAGGCGAGCACCGGGTCGGAGCCCACTGTGTACCAAGGAAACTCGCCTTTGCGAGCTGAGTGCTGAAGTTTTCGCTGGCACCGAGGTTGCCGGCCGCACCCGCGGTCCTCACCTTCGGCTGGATCACTCCCGTCGCACCAGCGACCATTGTTACGTCGACTGCGGGAAGTCGGAACCACGTGTCTCCGTTGCCGTTTGTCGAGCCATCGAGGTTCTTCTTGGACTTCGGTACTCGAATTCCACCCTCCGAGTTCGTGCTCGTCGTCGGACTGTTGCCGATCACCTGGTTGTTTCCTGACAACCGCAGGATCCCGCCGCTGCCGTCGACATTGCCAGAATCGTTGACTCTGAGAACATTCGGTGCGACATTGTCGAGTCCGATGGAGGTACCTGCGACGACGGTAGCGGAAACGTACGTCGCATTGCTCGGGATGGCATAGTCGATTTTCAGACGTGACAAGTTCGTAGTAGTCGCTCCGGAGTCCTTGTCCGGATATGACGTTCCGCTCGGCTGAATTCGGTAGGTGAAAGTCTCGCCGGGCTGGACAGAAGCCGGGGCGTCGACCGTGATGAGGTTGTCGGTGACCTTGTGGACGTCTCCGATAATCGATCCGGCAACGCACGCTGTTTTGAAACCGGTGGTCGAGATAGCAGCTGACGCGGGCGTGCCGACCAGCAGCATTCCGGCGACCATGGCGGTTCCGGTTATGGGCACGGCGAATCGCCGCAACTGAGAGATTTGGGGCATGGGCACTTCCTTCGGAAGGGCAAACATGAGCAGTGGATTCGGACAAAACGTGTGCGCGCCGTCACAACATAACGAAAAAACTAGTACGTGTACTACTTTTGGCAAGACACTTGTCCAATTCACCCCGGACTCACCCTCGTATCACCAGACGCGGGATGGAAAAGCAGGGTATGGAAACTCGATTGAACGCAAAACTATCGCCAAAGCGGCCCATCGACAACGCTTTTGGTGGTCACCGCGCCAATCGGCGGGAAAAAGTTGATATTTCGTCAGTTCAGAAAAAGTTCCAAACCTACCAGTACGAAAGTACGAAAAGGGCCGCGACGGAGTCCGTCGCGGCCCTGATTGTGTTGGTTCAGCGTGTCAGCGAAGCACATCCGTGCCGACAAACGGCACCAATGCCTCGGGCACTCGCACCGAGCCGTCGGCCTGCTGATGGTTCTCGAGAATCGACACGATCCAGCGCGTCGTAGCCAAGGTGCCGTTGAGAGTGGCGGCCGTCTGCGGCTTGCCGTTCTCGTCGCGGTACCGAACTCCGAGGCGGCGGGCCTGGAACGTCGTGCAGTTGGACGTCGATGTCAGCTCGCGGTAAGTGCCCTGCGTCGGGACCCATGCCTCGCAGTCGAACTTACGCGCAGCCGAAGAACCGAGGTCTCCGCCGGCGACGTCGATCACGCGGTACGGAACGTCGATGGCTGCCAACATGTCTCGCTCCCACCCTAGGAGACGCTGGTGTTCGGCGTCGGCGTCCTCGGGACGGCAGTACGTGAACATCTCGACCTTGTCGAACTGATGGACACGGATGATGCCGCGGGTGTCCTTGCCGTAGCTTCCGGCCTCGCGGCGGAAGCACGAGGACCAACCGGCGTAGCGCTTCGGGCCTTCGTTCAGTTCGAGGATCTCGCCCGAGTGGTAGCCGGCCATGGGTACCTCGGAAGTTCCGACGAGGTACAGGTCGTCATCCTGCAAGTGGTAGATCTCGTCCGAGTGAGCACCGAGGAAGCCGGTACCGGCCATGATTTCCGGGCGTACGAGCACCGGCGGAATCATCATCGTGAATCCGTTGGCGATCGCCTTCTGCGCAGCCAACTGCAGCAGTCCGAGCTGGAGCATGGCCCCGTAGCCGGTCATGAAGTAGAAGCGCGAACCCGAAACCTTGGCGCCGCGTTCCATGTCGATCAGGCCGAGCGACTCGCCCAGCTCGAGGTGATCCTTCGGCTCGAAGTCGAACTTCGGAATCTCACCGACGTGTTCGAGAACGATGTAATCGTCCTCGCCGCCGGCCGGCGCACCTTCTTGTACGACGTTGGAAATCGCGCGGTGTGCGGCGTCGAGCGCGGCCTGCGCCTCGTGCTGCGCGGCCTCGGCTTCCTTGACCTTTGCCGCCAGTTCCTTGGAACCTTCGAGCAGTGCGGGACGCTCCTCCGGAGATGCCTGTCCGACCTTCTTGCCGAAGGCCTTCTGCTCTGCACGGAGGTTGTCTCCGGTCAGAACGGCAGCGCGTCGGGACGCGTCGGCTTCGAGCAGAGCGTCGACCAGTCCTGGATCTTCTCCACGGGTGCGCTGCGACTCGCGGACGATTTCGGGGTTCTCACGGAGAAACTTGAGGTCAATCACGACTTCGAACTTTACCCACTCACTGCAGCTCTCCGACGGTCACGTCCACGTCGGAGAGGGGGAGATCACGATTCGAGCAGACTCAGGTAGTCCTCGCGTCCGAACATCCGAGCCGCGTCGACGGCAGTCGGGTGTCCACCTTTCGGGTCGGCTCCCCCGCTCACCAGCGCTTTCACCACCGCATCCTCACCCTTGAAGACCGCTCCGGCAAGGGGCGTCTGGTTCTTGTCGTTGGGCCGGTTGACGTCGGCGCCGCGCTCGATCAGGGCAACGACGGCGTCAGCGTGACCGTGGTACGCCGCCAACATGACGAGCGTGTCGCCACTCTCGTTGGTCAGATTGACGGGAACTCCGGCATCGACGTACGACGCCAGCCCGGCTGCATCACCGGTTCGTGCCATGTCGAAGAGCCGGCCCGCCAGCTCGACAGCCTCGGGATCGAGTGGGGTGTTTTCGCTCATGACTACAAAATACTCACAGACGCGATTGTGAGTTTTGTAGTGAAGGTTCGATATCGCCACGGCAACAGGCATGATGGAATCGATGTCCGAAGACAAGATCGAGAAGTCGCCAGATCCGGCAGATCCCCAGGGGACGCCGGCGAAGAAAACTGTCTCCGCGAGTCGCACCCGTCGGGTCCTGGCTGCCGTGGCGGTAGGTGCGGTGGTCGCCGCGATCGCAACGATCGCGATTTCCGGTGGATTGAACAAGGACGACTCGTCCTCGGTCAGTGTCAGTGGTGGCGGTCCCGCAGCGACGGGATCGACTCGCGACGACGCCTTCACCGCGGCTGCGGCCGGCGACTGCCTCAACTGGACGCCTGCGACCGAGTCGGGCGGAGACCGCACGGACATGTCGAAGGTTCAGTGCGGAACTGAACACCGCTTCGAGGTGGCCGGACCACTCGACCTCTCGGTGTTCCCGGGCGCCGAGTTCGGCCCCGGTTCCCGGTACCCGGGCGCCCTTCGATTCGCCGAACTACGCGACGAGCACTGCACACCCATCGTCATGTCCTACCTCGATTCGAAATTCGATCCCAAGGGCAAGTTCAGCGTCGGCTTGATGTTCCCGAGTGAATCGGGTTGGGCTTCGGGTGAACGCGCACTGCGTTGCGGGTTGCAGTTCTCGACCACGACCGGCGAGCTACAACCGTTCGTAGGCCGCGTGGCGGACCAGGACCAGTCGAACGTGTGGGACGTCGGCACGTGCATCGGCATCAACCAGAACCTCCCGACCGATCCGGTCGATTGCGCGAAACCGCATGCATACGAGGTCATTTCGGTGATAGACCTCGGCACTCAATTCCCGGGCGCAATGCCGTCGGTCGAAGATCAGGACCGCTACCTCGAGGGCGTCTGCACTCAGGCGTCCAACGAGTACCTTGGTTCCGCAGACGCGCTTCGCGACAAGACGCTGACACTGTTCTGGGACAACATTTCACTGGAAAGCTGGTTGGCCGGCAGCCGCCGAGTCAATTGTTCGATCGGCAAAGAGGTCGAAACCGGCGGGTTTGCCGCGATTACAGGAAGCGCCAAGGGCGATATCCTGATCAACGGCGCCGCTCCGGTCCCGCCACCCGCTGCACCGGAGGGTCGGTCGTTGCCGACGCCGTTGCCCGGCGCAGCTCCGCCGTCGTAAGCCATGACGGTGACTATGACGCCCGACCGGTTCGAGGAACTGGTCGGCGAGGCGCTCGATCTGATTCCGCCCGAACTTGCCAAGGCAATCGACAATGTCGTGGTGCTTGTCGAAGCACGTGACGAAGAAGAACCGGGGCTGCTCGGTTTGTATCAGGGCGTCGCTCTGACCGAGCGGGATTCTCATTACGGTGGGTACCTGCCGGACACGGTCACTATTTTCCGCGATTCGATACTCGACATCTGCGCATCCGAGGACGAGGTTGTTCACGAGGTTGCCGTGACCGTCATCCACGAGATCGCGCACTACTTCGGCATCGAAGAAGACAGATTGCACGAACTCGGCTGGGGCTGAGGGCAAAGTCGTCCGATTTCGGGGGGAACCAAAAGCGGGCGGTAGGCATCAAAGTATGTGCGGGGGGATATCGACGGCTGTGCGCACGGCCTCCCGACCACTTATCCGCCCTGGTCAGGAAGGAGTTCGGCACTATGCACGTCGACCCTCAAGCCCTAGTTGCCGCCGCAATGGAACTCGAGTCTGCGGCGACGCGATTGCGCGGAATCGTCTCTACTGCGCAGCCGACGCTACGCGTTCTCCCAGCGGGATCCGAAGAAGTGTCCGGTAGCGCGGCAAATTACTTCAACACCATCTCGGGCAGCCTTGCCTCGTCCACCGATCGGGCAATCGAGGAGCTCATCGCGGCTGCGGCAGCTCTGCGCAAGAATGCAGCTGCCTACGAGCTCGAAGACCAGCTCACCAAGTCCAGCCTGGCAGCCGCACCGATCTGATCGACAGAAATCAAGCTCGGTAACTCGGCAACACAGTCACACTTCCTGGGGGGAAGAACAATGGTCGGCATCACCGGCGTCATCTGGTATCCACGGGGCGCAGCACCCAACTCCGCAGCACTGGTCGCCGGAGCCGGGCCGGTCCCTCTCGGCGTGGCGGCCGGGGCCTGGTCCACCGTGTCGTCCGGACTGACCGACACCGCTGCATCAATCTCTCGCGTGATGGCGGACCTTCGCACCGGGTGGTCCGGAGAAGCAGCGGATGCCGCATTGAGCAAATTCGCACCGTTCCAGGAATGGGCTGCTGCTGCCGCGTTGCTCGCGGGAGAAACCGCAGGTAAAGCCCAAGTACAGTCCGGTTCCTACACCTTCGCCACCCTGGCCATGCCGTCGCTGGCGGAGATCGCGGCAGTTCAAGCGGCAAAGGTCGCCGCGTACTCCATCGGCGGTGCCCTGGTCGGCGGTGCCGCCGCCGCCGAGGCTGCCGAAGAAGCTCTCAAAATTCGAGCGGCGGTGACAATGGAAACGTACGACGCCGCAACGGCCCATCTGGCCGTGCAGCAGAACTTCGACTCACCACCGTCCATCGCGGAACCCACAGCTGGGGCATCCGCTTCGGCCGAAAGCCCAGGCAGCGCCGCACGACAGTCCGTCGTGCAAGCGGCATCCACGCTCGCTGACGCAATCGCGGATCCCGTGCGCGCCGCCACCGCTGCTGTCGCATCCGTAGTTTCCAACCCGGTATTTGCCGCCGTTGCCTCACAGGCCGGTGCCATCTCCGGTGGAGTTGCCACCGCAGCCAGCGCCACCACCACCGCAGTCACAGGCGCCACCACTGCCGCATCAGCTCTCGCGACGGCAGGAGCAGGACTCACCGGACTGGGCGGCGCGGGACTCGGCGGCGCAAGACTCGGCGCTTCCACACCATCACTGTTCGGCACCCCGTCGGCAAGCCGGGCACCGGCACAGGTCAGCGCAGCATCCGCGACTACCGGAACCGGAGCAATCGCGGGCTCGTCGTCGAGCAGCAGCACCGGCCGGCACGCTCTTCCTGATCCCTCCACCGGCCAGAGCGCCACACGCCAGAACCCCGTGACCTCGCCGGTTCAGGGCACCGCGGATACCGTCAAGGTGGATCCGGCCCGAACCGCAGGCGGATCTGCGCCGATCGCCGGCGGCCGTCATGCGGCCCAATCTGAAGACGAGACCGAGCACGACACACCCGATTACCTGAAGCACTTCGAGCACTTCGCCGACGGCCGAACAGTCATCCCGTCCGTGATCGGTGGCGCACTCGAAACTGCAGAGCATTGATGGTGGATCTCGGCACCTCACCTGAGGGGTGGAATTTACCTGTCGTCGCCCTGTCACAGGACGAAATCGACTATGTACGTGAGCGACTCGGACTCGATGGGCTTCCCGTGGTTCTCGGTGGCGCGACGGTTCACGGCAGTGCGAGCGCTCACCGTACGGCGATGCAGTCCGTGGCAGATTCACTCTCCGAGCGCGATCTCCTCCCCGGTGGGGAGATCCATCACGACCTCAGTGCCCGCCTGCGCGTCCTGACCCACCCCAAGTGGGAGTTGGCGCTGCGTCGGCATGTCGGCGGAAGCATTTCACGCCTCTGCGTCGCGCAGGGCGAATTCCTTTGTGTCGAAGCAACTTCAACCGATTCTTCGTTCGCATTACGCAGTGTCACAACCGAACCAGCTGCACCCGTTGTCACCGCGCTCGGCAGCGCCGAAGCAATGCCGATTGCCGTGATCAACGCACCGACCGAGATGCTCAGCCTGGCATTCGGCGCCGGCCCGGATGCAGGCAGCGTAACCTCGGCCTTGATCAACGCCGGAATACCCGAAGACGACGCGCGCCAACTGGGTAGCGCAATCGTCTCATGCACCGCCTTCGCCGAATTGGTTGGAATACCACACAGTTTGGGAGCGACGACGCTCATGACCGGCGCAGTGACTGTGTACGACACCTTGGCCGGTCGGCTGGTCGGTTCGACCACTCGGGCCGCCGACGGCACCGAATGGACGTCCATCAGTTCCGGAACATCCCATCGCCTCCGACAAGCCGTGAACGCTCTTTTAACGGAACTCGAGGAATCGGCGCCGGAGACTTCCGGGTAACCTCGGGGCGTCCCTTCAACGCCCGGAGCCTTACTTCAGCATGCAGTTCTCGCGTCAACCGTCGTCACCGGGCGAACAAGGCTCGGTCGCCACGATCGACCGGCCGAACGAAGAACGGGCAACAACACCGCACCGACAAGACCTGAACGGACTGCGTGGCCTCGCCATCGGTTTGGTGGTCGTGTTCCACGTGTGGTTCGGACGGGTATCGGGCGGGGTGGACGTCTTCCTGGTTCTGTCCGGATACTTCTTCGTCGGCTCACTGGTTCGACGCGCCGAAGCCGGGGGTTCACTCAACCCGGTCCCGGCACTGCGGCGGGTGTTTCTGCGGCTGTTCCCCCTGATCGCGGTGGTCAGCATTTTGACCGCACTGGGGACCGCGTTGCTGCTGCCACGCACACGCTGGGCCGATCTGGGCGATCAACTGATCGCGGTGCTCGGGTTCTTCCAGAACTGGCAGCTCGCCAGCACCGCAAGCGACTACCTGGCCGCCGACGGCTCGGTCACTCCCCTGCAGCACCTGTGGTCGATGGCCGTACAAGGTCAGTTCTATCTCCTGGCCATCGCACTGGTCTCCGTGATCGCTTATGTCGCTTCACGCGTGAATCCCAACTATTTCCGCCCGTCACTCGCGGTCACCCTTCTGGTTCTGACCGCAGGATCTTTTCTCTACGCACTCGCCAAATCTTCGCGTCACCAAGCCTGGGCGTACTACGACTCCGGCGCCAGGTTGTGGGAATTGGCCCTCGGTGGTCTGCTGGCCGTTCTGATGACCAGCACACGCAGTCGGCAGATCGCATCCCTGCCGTTCTCGGTCAGAGCAACGATCGGCTGGGCGGGGCTTTCGTCGATCCTGTTGTGCGGCATAGTGCTCGACGGCGCCCAGCAGTTCCCCGGCCCGTGGGCGCTGGTGCCGGTGCTGGCCACTCTTGCGCTGATCCTGTCCGGAGTCGGCGACGACACGCCTTGGACGTCGAAGACTCTTGCCCATCCGGCACTGACGTGGCTCGGCTCGTTCGCATTCGCGCTGTATCTGATTCACTGGCCGATTCTGGTGTTTGCACTCGTCATCACCGGACGCCCCGAAGCCGGCCTGCTCGGCGGGGCACTGATCATCGCCCTCTCCGTCGCGGGGGCGCTTGCACTCCGGCGCCTGATCGAGGTTCCGGTGGAACGTGGAGGCCGCTCGCGCCGGTACACCGTCCTGGCATGCGTCGTCACCGCTGCCGTGGTCCTCGCCGCTTCGGTCGCCTGGCAGTCGTACGCGAGCAGCCAGACGACGGGCCAGCGGGCAGTCGACACCCTCGACCTCCCGACCCATCCCGGCGCACTCGCGCTCACCGACGGTGTCGAAGTACCCAAGGCGTCGATGGTTCCCTCGATCTTCGATGCGCCACTGGACCTTCCGGCCAGTACGCTCGACGGCTGTATCGCCGATTTTCTCGAGCGGGACGTCGTCCACTGCACCTACGGCGACGCCGACGCAGACAGAACCATCGCGCTCGCGGGTGGTTCGCACTCCGAGCACTGGCTCACTGCGCTCGACGAACTCGGCAAGAGTCACGGGTTCCGCGTCGACACGTATCTGAAGATGGGCTGCCCGCTCACCATCGACTCCATGCAGACGTTGTCGGACAACGACTATCCGGATTGCGTCGACTGGTCGCGTGGAGTGCTGACCGAGTTGGCCGACGCCTCACCCGATTTCGTGTTCACGACGGCAACCAGGCCGAGTTCCGACGGCCCTGGCGACGTGACGCCCGAGTCTTACGTACACGTGTGGGAGGAACTGGAGCGCGACGGTATCGACGTACTCGCCATCCGCGATACCCCCTGGCTGCACCACGACGGCGTCGCCTACCGCGCGATCGACTGTCTGGCGACAACCACGTCACCCGATCACTGCGCGATGCCACGGTCCGAAATGCTCAGCGACGTCAATCCGGCGCCGTCGGCAATCGGCGATCTGACCAACGTCCGTCTACTCGACCTCAGCGACGGCGTGTGCGGACCGGAGCTGTGCCGCGTCGTGGAGGGAAATGTGTTGGTGTATCACGATTCCCACCACCTGACAGCCAGCTACGTGAGCACTCTGTCCGCTGAACTCGGGCGCCAACTGAGCGTCCAGACCGGTTGGTGGTGAAGCCGGCCGTCAGCCCATCACGTCGTCGGCACCGGGGATGAGTCGATGCTCGAACGGCGGGTTGACGGTTCCCCAGCGCAGGCACTCCCAACCGCCGTCGACCGAAGGCAACAGTTCGACGGTCTCGGTGTTGGCCAAGTGGTTGTTGGCTGCGAACAGACCGGGGACACCGGCAAGCTGGGCTGCGACAAGACGGATCGCCGCACCATGACTGACCACGACGATGTCGCCGCCGTCTCGTGAGCCTTCGAGAAATTCTTCGCGCAACGCATTGACGACGGGGACGTACCGCTCCAGGACGTCGTATCCCGTTTCACCACCGGGGATGCGAGCGCCGAGGTTGCCGGTGTGCCAGTGATGGAACGTCTCCATGAACAGTCGGTGCGCGGCCTCGTCGGTACGATCTTCGAGGTCACCGGCCTGCACCTCGTGCAATCCGTCCCGCACGTCCAGAGAGACACCGGCGGCCTGCTCCACGAAACCTGCTGTCTGCCGGGCACGCAAAGCCAACGACGATACGAGTGCCAGCGGCGGCGCCGAAGCCAGGCCGATGCCCAAAGTCTCCGCCTGTGCCAACCCTTCCGGCGTGAGCTTTGCTCCGGGTAGTGCGGTGTCGAGACGTTTGGCGACATTCGCCTCCGTCTGACCGTGCCGAACGAGGATGAGCCTTCCGGTCATCGTTCTCCCCCTCCATGCTTGAGTTCGTCGATCCACCGAATCGCTTCTTCGTCCGAAGGAGGTTGTGGCCCGGTCGAATTCGCTGTCGCCCACGACCCCAGGAAGCGGACTCCGGATTTACGATGCAGCGCACGCATCGCCTCGGCCACCAGCGAGTCCTCGACGTGTCCGACGCAGTCCACGAAGAACCGGTACGTGCCCAATTCCGTTCGCATCGGCCGTGATTCGATCCGAGTCAGGTCGATACCGCGAGCGGCGAATTCGGAGAGTGCACGCACCAGGGAGCCGGGAGCGTTGTCGAGATGAAGCACCAGCGCGGTGCGATCGGCACCGGTCCGCGCCGGAACCGGGGCCGGCTTGGTGACCAACACGAAACGTGTGCGGGCGCCGCCTACATCGGCGACGTTGTCCGCCAGGCTGTCGAGTCCGAGCATCTGACCTGCCAAAGCCGTGGACACACCGGCGTCGACGGTTCCGGCCTGCACATCCAGGGCCGCACCGGCGTTGGACGAGGCCAACACCACCTCGGCCTGGGGCAGGTTCTCGGCGATCCATCCGCGGACCTGCGCGCCCGCATGCGGGTACGCGCCGATCGTTCGGACCTGATCGGCGGTGGTCCCGGCCCGAACCAGGATGGAGAAACTCACGTCCAGATCGGTTTCGGCGACGATCTGCAGCGGCGAACCGAGAGCGAGTGAATCGAGCGTCGGAGCTACGCCGCCTTCCACCGAGTTCTCGAAGGGAACCACGGCTCCGTCCACGGAACCGTCGCGAACCATGTCGAGAGTCGCCGGCGGACTGCCGGCCGGTACTCGCTCGACGGTTTCGCCGAACGCGCCCTCAGCCTCCAACTGGGCGAGAGCTATCTCCGTGAAGGTTCCCGACGGACCGAAATACGCGATTCTTGGCACGCCTAAAAGATTACGCACCGACCCACGCCGGTCACTGCAAACCCGCGGCACGCAAAGCCGTTTCCACTGCAGGCAGATCCGCGACCTCGATCGTGAGCAGCACCTCACGCATGGCCGACGCGGCTTCGGGGATCAGCGCGGCAAGTTTTTCCGGCTTCGGATCGACCATCGCGGCGCGCACGTCGTCGCCGCGCAGTGCAGCGACGGTGCCACACAGCAGGGCGATCACCTCGTCGCCGTCGGCCGCGCGGGCTACGAAACCGACGGACTCGTGCGCGAGTACCGCCAGGAAATCAGCCACTTCGGTGGGCGTAAGACCGGCGGCGAGTCCGGGGATCCGGCCACCTTCGCACAGACGCAGCGCCGCTTCGGCGGGTGTCAGATCCTCTTCGCCGCCGTCGACATACACAGCGAGTGGAGCGGGCAGGCGCAGCGCGATCGCGTCGTCGATCTGGTCGGTGGTGACGTCGACGTCGAAACGGACGGCCTCGTACGACGCTTCCGTGTCCGCACGCAGTTCTTCCGGATCGATATCGAGACGGACGACAACCCGGCCTGCTGCTTCGCCACCGATCAGAACCGACGCCGGAACAACCGGGAGAAAGAGTGCTTCGAGGAGTCCGCGCGAGTTTCTCGGGGCGGGCAGCCCGAGTGAGAGAGGAATGGCCACAGACAAACCGTAACCCCGGCGCAGGCGGCGGATTCCACGCGAGTTGCGCAAAAGTCTTGCGATTCACACCGAAGCGCCTTAGGTTAGGGTTACCTCATCATCCGATGGAGTTCGAGAGAACACCCGCCAAGGGGGCAGCATGGCAACGAAGACCAGCACCGGCCCGTCCACCGCCGAACGCGTCCGCAGCGCCTGTGTGCGCGCACAAGACGCAGTTCTCGCCATCGAAGGCAGCGATCCCACCGCCACGTCGGTGCATCACCTGCGTTCGAACGGTGACGTCGTCGTTGCAGTCCCACATGCCTCCGCAGCTGCGGCTCTGGCCTGGAACTCCGGCGGCGGCGGCCTGCCTGCCGTCCTCGAGATCACCGATCACGCACCACTGCGGCTGCGTGAGCCCGTGCGCTCCCTCGTGTGGCTTCGCGGCTCGTTGCACGCCGTGCCCGACTACGAGGCACGCGTTCTCGCCGACGACGTCGCATCCGAACATCCACACCCGGGGCTCCTCGACATCGGCCACACCTCGGTCCTCCTTCGCTTGAGCCTGGCCTCGGCTGTAGTCGCTGATTCAACGGGGGCAGAACCCGTCGCCGTGGACGAACTGCTGAACGCCAGCCCCGATCCCTTCTGGGAAATGGAGACCGCATGGCTGCAGCATCTCGACGAAGACCACCGCGACCTCGTGGACCTGCTCGTGCGCAAGCTTCCCCCGTACATGCGCACCGGACGCGTTCGCCCACTCGGCATCGACCGCTACGGACTTCGCCTGCGGGTCGAGGATCACACCGGTGACCGCGACGTGTGGATGCCGTTCGCCAACCCCGTCGACGACGCTCCCGCGCTGAGCCGCGCCATCCGCATGCTGGTCGGGTGCCCTTTCCTCAACGGCCTCCGATCGGGCGGCGCATCAAACGGCTAGCGTTGCGCGGGTGAATGCCCGCGAAACCGTCCGCACCTGGTTACGGCCGCCGACTCCCGTCCCGGCCGGCCCGGCCCTCGATCCGGCCGCCAGACGCGGAGTCTGGATCGAGATCACGATCATCCTGCTGGTCACCTTCGGACTCAGCGGATTGTCCGGGATCCTCTCGCTCGCCGAATCCTTGGCGACGCCGGTTGCGCTCTCGGATCAGACGGTTGCACTCAACCCGTCGCGGGCCGCCATCGACTGGATCGACCTGGCGCGCCAATTGCTGGGCGTCGCAAAGCTTCTCGCGTGGGCAGCGCTGGGACTCTATCTACTGTGGCGTTCGGGGGTCGGTCCACGTGCTGCGGGACTGACCCCCAAGCCTCGATTCGGGCGCGACATAGCACCGGGATTCGGCCTCGCCGCTGTGATCGGTCTCCCCGGTCTGCTGTTCTATCTCGTGGCTCAGGCACTGAGCATCAACCTCACCGTCCAGGCCAGTGCGCTCGACGATCACTGGTGGCGGGTGCCGATCCTCGTACTGTCCGCGATCGCGAACTCCGGTGCCGAAGAGGTGCTGGTCGTCGCCTACCTGATCACTCGCCTCCGAACGCTGGGTTGGAGCGAGAACAAATCACTGCTCGCGTCGTCACTCCTGCGCGGCAGTTACCACCTCTATCAGGGGTTCGGTGGCGGCGTCGGAAACGTGATCATGGGGCTCGTGTTCGGCCGGTACTGGCAGCGCACCGGGAAACTCTGGCCGCTGGTCATCGCCCACGCTCTCATCGACATGGTGGCGTTCATCGGTTACGCCCTCCTGCGCGATCACGTCTCCTGGCTGCCGTGACCGGTACCGTGAACTGGTGACCGGCGACTCCGAATATCCTCAGCGCCCTCCGCGGCGCCAGCCGCCAGGGCCACCTCCGCGTGGACCGATGCCTCCGAGGCAGAACCCTCCACGCCAGAATCCACCCCGTCAGGGCCCACCCCCGCAGCGGCGTCCACCGATGCCGCCGGAAGGGCCGACGGTCATTCGCCGCGACGGACGCCCGCAGCAGCAGAATCCGGCCAATCAGGCCTGGTCACAGGTCCCACCACAAGCGCCGCAGCAGCCCAGGCGTGAGGACTGGGCGCCGACCCAGCGCCCGCAACCGTTTCAGGACGACCCGCGCAGGCAGGGTCCGCCGCGTCAGGATCCGCAGCGCCAGGCGAAGTACGCGCCCGCACCGCCGCGCCGTACCCCGCCGAACGCCCCGCCGCGCCCTCCAGAACCTCCGAAGCAGCGACGCCCCCGCAAGCGTCGTAGCTGGGGTAAACGTATCGGCATCACGTTGTTGGTCTTGCTGCTCGCGCTGGCCGGCGCGATCTACTACGTCGACAGTTCGCTCAATCGAATCGACGCGCTGCCCGACTACGCGGGACGCGTCGCCGATACTCCGGGCACGAACTGGCTGATCGTCGGCTCCGACAGTCGTGAGGGGCTCACCCCCGAGCAGGAGCAAGCCCTTGCGACGGGCGGTGACACCGGCCCCAAGCGCACTGACACGGTCATCTTGGTCCACGTCCCCAAAAGTGGGAAGACGACCATGGTCAGCATCCCTCGCGATTCGTACGTTCCGATTCCCGGCTACGGGTCGGACAAGATCAACGCCGCCTTCGCCTTCGGTGGCGCTCCATTGCTGGTGCAGACCGTCGAAGAGGCAACGGGGCTTCGCATCGACCACTACGCCGAGATCGGATTCAGCGGGTTCGCCGGCATCGTCGACGCCGTCGGTGGCGTCAACGTGTGCCTGGCACAGCCGATCGACGATCCGCTGGCCGGGATCAACCTCCCCGCCGGATGCCAGGACTTGAAGGGTTCGGATGCACTCGGGTTCGTGCGAACTCGCGCGACGGCGCTCGCCGACCTCGACCGCATGAACAACCAGCGCCAGTTCATGTCGGCGTTGCTGTCGAAGGCGACGAGTCCGACCACGTTCCTCAATCCGTTCCGGTTGTGGCCACTCGTCTCCGATACCGCCAAATCTCTACAGGTCGACGAAGGCGATCACATCTGGAATCTGGCCTCACTCGCCTGGGCGCTTCGCGGCGGGATGACCACCACGACGGTTCCGGTCGCCGGTTTCGAGGACGTGGACGGTTCGGGCAACGTGTTGTTGTGGGACAAGGCGCGCGCTTCGCAGTTCTTCGACGCCCTGGCCAACGATCAGCAGATTCCACAGGATCTGATCACCACGGGGTAATCGCCCTGAGTTCCGGTAGTACCGCGGGAGGACAAGCCCGGCGAACAAATCGCTTTCCGGCAGGACGCGGAATCGGCGGCCGAAAAATACCGTGAAGGTATGAACACAACACACCGCCGATTCCGCACTCTCGCCGTCGTTGCCGCCGCCGTCGGAGCTGCTGCACTCGTGACGTCCTGCTCCGGAACCTTCGAGAAGTTCGACGACTCCAAGGCGTACAAGAAAACCGAAACCTTCTCTTTTGCACAAGCATCCAACGGAATCGACACACTGCCGAGTTGGGTTCCCGCCGGCGCAACGGGTATCGACGAGGTCATCCGCACCACCGGCAACGAACGCATCCTGCGAATGACTGCGAACATCGCGGAGATAGATCACAACAGCTGCATCGCACGACCCACCGTCGAAACTCGTCCCGCATCGTTGTCCGCACAGTGGTGGCCGACGGGGGTCGAGAAGGGCAGTTCTTTTCAGTGCGGCGATTGGTACGTCGGCGAAAAGGACTCGTTCGTCTACGGGTACCGACCGGAAACTGTGGGCTTCGTCATCGATCAGCTCGACAAGAAGTAGCTCCCTCTCAGCGGCGACGACCCAGTAACCTGTTGGGATGACACAGGCGAAGAACTCGAGCGAATTCACCACTCTGCTGCGTCAGCAGATCCGTAACGAGTTCACTGCATCGCAGCAGTACATCGCGGTAGCGGTGTACTTCGATGCACACGATCTTCCGCAGATGGCCGCGCGCTTCTACAGCCAGGCCACCGAGGAACGCGGTCACGCGATGATGATGATCCAGTACCTGCTCGACAACGACCTCGACGTGGACGTTCCGGGCATCGACGACGTCGTGACGAAGTTCGACAGTGTCCGGGCTCCGGTCGAGTTGGCACTCGAGCAGGAGAAGACGGTCACGGAGCAGATCACGCAGCTGGCACGCACCGCGCGCGATACCGGCGACTACCTGGGCGAGCAGTTCATGCAGTGGTTCCTCAAGGAACAGGTCGAGGAAGTGGCAAGCATGACAACACTTCTCACCATCGTCGACCGCGCCGGCGACAACCTGTTCCACCTCGAAACATTTGTCGCACGCGAGATGAACACCCCGGCCGCTGCCGACGCAATGGCGCCGACGCCCGCCGGCGGCGGCGTCTGAGGGCCACCGGCCTACCGAGTCTCAGGCCGCTCGGCGGCGTTCAGTGATCTGAGGAAATTGTTGTACGCCTCCAGATCACTGTCGCCGTCGATCTCGGCGCGGCGGTCCAGGTCGGCATTCATCCGTTTGTCGTCGCGGTTCCAGCGCATCGCGAAGATCACGACCACCACCAGCGCGACGGGCTCTCCGTACGACCACGCGAGGGCGCCCGCCAGCTGCTGATCCTGCATCACGTCCACGCCCCACTCGGGAGGCGGATCCACGAACGTGGTCAGCAGCGGCTTTGTCGCCATCATGAGTACGACGCCGATGAACACGTGCAGCGGCATCTCCACGAACAGGTCGAAACACCGGCCGAGGTAGCTCTGTCGCACCGGCAGTGGGCCGGTGGCGAGCACCGGCATGATGAAGAGCAGACCGCTGGCGAGAAAGAAGATTTCGAGAAAGACGTGTCCAGCCGGTAACGCCGAGACGGTGTCGAAGATCGGCGACAGGTAGATCCCGTAGTAGCTGAACAGAAATACCGGGATCGTGAACCCGGGGTGCAGCATCCACCGCGCCGGTGGGCTACGCAATGCCGAGAGGGCAAGCGCGAGAATGCCTTTTCCTATTCCTCGGTGCGGCGTCGAACGTAGTAGCAGCAGTCCCGGCGAGCCCAGTACCCAGAGCGGCGGGATCGCCATCGAGAGCGTCAGGTGTTGGAACATCCAGACGCTGAAGAGTTCGTAGCCGTAGCTCTCGACCTTCAGTCCGGTTACCGCGATCAGCAGCAGGCACCCACCGAGGAAACACGCTGTCCGATACCACGGCCATGGTCGCCCACTCGCGCGAACTCGCTGAGCGCCAGTCCAATACCAGAGTGCAAGAACAACTCCCAGGGCAGGAAGAAGCGGGAGGGATGAGGTATCCCACTCCAGCATCTGCCCGATCGACGGCGGCGGCGTGTCATTCACGAACGCTTCACCGGCGGGTCCTCCTTCGTCTCCATGCGGGTACCGTCGACTCTACACCTAACTACTATGTTGGATAGTATTTAGGAATTCGACGGAAGGTACGGGTGCACAGCAGTGTCCAGAAGCATGAAGATATCCGCCGCCCTGATCGCGGTGTTCGCGGTAGCACTGATCACGTTCATCACCGTCGATCCGATTCGGGCAGACAACGAGAACGCCGATCGGGCAGCACAATCCACCGCCGTCCTCACCGACGACGCGTACCGATTGACCTCGGCCGCCGATGGCAAGGTGAACCTGGTCGAATTCCTCGACTTCGAATGCGAAGCCTGCCTCGCACTGTACCCGACGATGGAGCGGATCAGAGCGGAGTACGAGGATCGAATCACGTTCGGCATCAGATACTTTCCGATTCCGAGTCACACCAACAGCACTCTCGCGGCGCAGGTCGTCGAATCCGCATCTCGCCAGGGCAAATTCGTCGAGATGTACAAGCGAATGTACGAGACGCAGTCGCAATGGGGTGAATCCGCCGAATCACAGGAGGCGCTGTTCCGTTCCTACGCACAAGATCTCGGACTTGACATGGCCCGATTCGAATCCGACCTCGGCAGCCGCGGCGTCCGCGAGCGGGTCGAGCGCGACTTCGAAGAAGGCCGACGCCTCGGCGTCCAAGGTACTCCGACGCTGTTCCTCAACGACGTGAAGCTGGACCAGATGCCGAGCTACGAGCAGTTGAAAGCCCAGATCGATTCGGCCTTGGGAGAATGATCAGGTCAGAACAGCGCAGATCCCCGCGGAGACGGCCACCGTCACGGCTGCGGCAACGGCCGTCGTGACAGCGGCCGGCACACAGGCCGCCACCGCGCAGGTCAGTCGCCGAGGCGACGCCACGTCGCCGTCGACCAGGGAACTCAATCGCACCGCGGTCGCGCTGCCGCGATCGCTCAAGCTCCAGTCCGGCTGAGGAAGCGGCGATTTCGACACCACGGCAAGGGCGGAACGCACCGCAGCCGGGCTGGTGACGCGAGCGGCGTGTCTGTCCGCCGACAGTTCGACGATCGCGCCGACGGCAGCGGGTGCCGCCGCGAACAACGGCACTCGCGGAAGAACTGCGGCCAAGACTTCGCACGCACCGACAATTCGGTGATGACCGCCGCTCAGGTGTGCACGCTCGTGCGCGAGGACAGCATCCCGCTCGCCTCCACTGAGAGCGGATGACAAGCCTTGCGTCGCAACAACAAATCCAGGCTTTCCGGCGACGCTGTACGCCATAGGCAGCGGATGATCCAACCACAACACGTCGGACTCCGAGTTGTCGCGGCGCGCGACGATCGAGAGAACATCACGATGGAAATCTCGGACCCTCGCGTGCTCACGTGCCTGCTTGCGGCCGGCCAGCACGATCCGAACGGCGATCACACCCACCACAGCAACGGCTGTGCCGGTGATCAGTTCACCCACCCATGAACTCGTGCCGTGCGCGAAGGCGCTGAAACACCGAGCGATACCGTCGACCAGCCCCTCGACCGGCGCGTGGCTCGGCCACACCAGAACCAAGACCGCGGAGAGAGCGAGATACAAAGCCGACGCCATGCTGCCGAGCCACGCCGCGAGCAGCACCGCCGGTGACAACGCCGAGGAAACGGCTCGCAACACTCTCGGAACCAGGAATCCCACGAGCATCGCACCGAGAAACATCGGCAACGCCAATGTCATTGCACACCTTCCCCGGAAAGACCCCGGCGCAGGGCCTCGTTCTCGGCATCTGTCATGGTCTTGGCGAAGTGCAACAGCACGGCAGCGGAATCGGAACTGCTGTCCAACAATTCGCGCAGTGCTCTGGATGTGGCCTCTTCACGGCTGCGACTCGGCCGATAGAAGTAGGCGCGACTCTTCTTCTCACGACTCACCCAGCCCTTGTCGTAGAGATGCGTCACGACGGTCAGGATGGTGGTGTACGCAAGTTGTCGACGCTCACCCAGGGTCTCGACCAGATCCTTGACCGAGAGCGCGTCGTCGGACTGCCAGAGCACATCCATGACCTCGGCTTCGAGTCCGCCAAGCCCCTGCATTGCTCCTCCATCGCGTCGTGACAGAACTTCAGTCGCCCGTGGTCTTCTCCCCGAACGACACGCCCCGGGAATTCAGGTACGCGAGCGGATCGGTCTTCTGTCCGTCAGATTGCCACACCTCGTAGTGCAGGTGTGGTCCTGTCGATTGTCCACGATTGCCCACGGTCGCGATCAACTCACCCGCCCGCACCTTCTGACCCGCAACCACGAGCGCCTCGTTGATGTGTCCGTAGACGCCGACGGTCCCGTCGTCCTGCTGGATGCGGACCCAGAGCCCGAATCCCGCGGCGGGACCGGATTCGAGCACAACACCGTCGGTCGCCGACACGATGGGCGTTCCGATCGCGTTCGCGATGTCGAGGCCGTAGTGGGTGGTTCCCCACCGTGGACCGAAGTTGGACGTCATCGTCCCGCTGACGGGGGCCATCACCTGTGGCTTTTCGGCCTCGAACGCCAGCGCCGCTCGCTCGGATTCGAGTTGTCGCGTCTTGCCGAGTTGTTCGGCTATTCCAGCAAGATCCGTCGGCCGGACAAGGTCGAGGATCTCCGGCGCCGACACCGCAGATGCATCCTCGACTGCAATCGGCGGCGGCGACGCGTGCCCGATGGAAGTGCCGGACGCGAGGATTGCACCCGTCGCCACGGAAACCGCGGCCATGCGCCCGCCGGGTCTGATCGGCTCGGATTTTCGATGTCTTCCCACTTCTCGGTCCTCGCGTCGATGACAAATGAAGGTCTACGCCGCCACCTTACAACTATGTTGCATAGTTTTTAAGACATGCACTATTGCGCATATATGCATATGTGTCTAGGCTGGCGTCGACGAAAGGACCTTCGATGTCACACGGACACGGGCACGGAATCTCCCCCGCCGAGGCTGCGACCAGCAACAGCGGCAAGCATGTCAACAAACTGTGGATCGCCGCCGGCCTCGGGTTGGTGACCTTCGTGCTGCAGGTGACGGTCGGCCTCTTGACCTCGTCACTGGCCCTGCTCTCGGACTCGGCGCACGTGTTCACAGACATCTTCGGCATCTTCATGGCGCTCGCCGCGATCCTCGTCGCACAGCGTGCCGCCCGGCGCCCCGACCGTACTTTCGGCATGTACCGCACGGAAGTGTTTGCGGCACTGGCCAATGCGATCCTGCTCTTCGCAGTCGCCGGGTGGGTGCTTTACGAGGCCGCCAGCCGCTTCACGGATCCGCCCGAGGTTCCCGGCCTTCCCGTCGCGACAGTCGCCGTCGTCGGTCTGGCGATGAACGTCATCGCCTTCCTCATGCTGCGCAGCGGCGCGAAGGAAAGCATCAACATCCGCGGCGCCTACCTCGAAGTCATGGCGGACATGGTCGGGTCCATCGGCGTCCTGGTCAGCGGCTTGGTCACGCTCGCGTTCGGTTGGCGCTACGCCGACCCCGTCATCGGCGTCGCGATCGGCCTCTTCGTCTTGCCACGTGCCTTCAACCTGGGCCGCCACGCCGTTCGCATCCTCCTCCAGCAGGCTCCCGACCGCATCGACGTCACCTCGATCATCGAGAAGATCAACGCTCTGCCGGGAGTCGTCGACGCGCACGATCTGCACGTCTGGACACTCACCTCGGGGATGGAAGTTGCTTCCGTTCACGTCACCGCGGTCAGTGACGCCGATCCCACAACGGTGCTCGCAGCAACCCGAACCTTGCTTGCCGAGGAATTCGAACTGGGGCACGCCACCGTACAGGTGGAACAACAGGGAAGCGACGGTAAATGCGCGGAACTCGCCTGGTGAAATGGACATTCCAAAATGAAACATTCGAATTCACCAGGCTCGATAACCTCACCGAATTCGAAGAAAAATTAGGTCTTCTTTAGTTTGGGAACGCTTACCACAATAAGGTCATACTGGGATGACAGGGCCTCTGACCTGCACTATCTTGGAATTCATGACTTCTGGGGAGACTCACATGACCAAATTCCACGCACTACTCCGAGACCAGATTCGCAACGAGTTCAACGCTTCGCATCAGTACATCGCGACAGCGGTTTACTTCGACAATGCGGACCTGCCACAGCTGGCAAAGCACTTCTACAAGCAGGCTGTGGAAGAGCGTAACCACGCCATGATGATCGTTCAGTATTTCCTCGATCGCGACATCAACGTCGAACTCACCGGCGTCGACGCCGCGAAGGCCGACTTCAAGGATGCCCGTGAGCCCATCGCTCTCGCGCTGACGCAGGAGAAGACGGTCACCGAGCAAATCGTCCAGCTCGCGAGCACTGCCCGCGAAGAAGGCGACTACCTCGGCGAGCAGTTCATGCAGTGGTTCCTCAAGGAGCAGGTCGAGGAAGTTGCAAGCATGACAACACTTCTCACCATCGCGGACCGCGCAGGCGCCAACCTGTTCGACCTCGAAGACTTCGTGTCCCGCGAGATGAGCACCGTCGGTGACACCACCGGTGCACCGAGCGCAGCCGGCGGAACCATCTAGCCTGCAGCACTCACGGATTTTGCCCTCGAGCCGAACGGTTCGCTTCCTGCCAGCAGGATCGAACTGATCAGCTCGGGGGCATCTGTCATCGGTACGTGCCCAAGGCCGGGCAGAACCATCAACTTTGCCTGCGGGAACGGCTTTTTCACGCGCTGCGCCTGATACACGGGCAGGATGAGATCGCGTCGACCCCACGCAACCGTCACCGGCACAGTGGGATCCACGATGGGCGGCAGCACGAAGTCCATCTCGAGACCGAGATCGACGAGTTCGTTCGACACGAGCGAACGGCAGTCGGCCAACGCCGCCGCATAACCGACATGACTCGGATGAGCGAAGAACGCGGCGAGCGCCGGATAGCGAATCAGCTTGTACCGCAATGCGCGTGGCAATCCGTCGCCCATGAGCTTGGCCGTGCCGCGCAGTGCACGGAACGTGTTGATCGCTCGCACCTGATCGAGGTGATTGACAAAGAACCCGGCCGGCGAAAGAGCTGTCGCCGACGCGACATCTCCGCGCGCTGCCAGCGAGAGGGCAATCCAGCCGCCGAGGGAGTTTCCCGCGACGTGGGCACGCTCCCCCGCCGGCGTCACTTCCTTGACGAACTCACTGACATCGTCGATCAGCTGTCCCATGACGTCCGGACCGAGTTCGGGCAGCAGCGACTCTCCGTGACCCGGCAGGTCGACGGTGACGACGCGGCGGTACGGCGTCAGCTGGTCCAAAAGCGAATCCCACGCCTGCCGTCGATGGACGATGCCATGGACGAGCACAAGCGTGGGACCACTACCGGAGATGTCATGCGACAAGGTCATGTCACCAACATTAACCGTAACTTCGCGTAACGCCTATAGTTCGGGCGAAAAAATCAGCGCAGCGTGACCTGACGACCACGAAGTCCGTCGCGCGAGCGAAGCTCGGCCGAGGTCAGCGGAGCATCGACGGCCAGAGCCTCGGCAAGACGCTCACCGAGCTCGACGGTTGCCGCTACCCACTCGTTTGCATGCTTTTCGCGGTCGAGGTCGAAGACGGGAACCAACAGGCCGTGGGTGCGGAACGAGCCTGCGTAGCGCGAGCCCTCACCCAGATGCAGTCCACCGGTCGCGTGCACGCGCGCCAGCGCGAGCATCAGGTCGTCTTCGCTCTCGGGACGAACCCAACGCAGGTGCGCCTTCTCGCCGGCGTCGACCCACCACGCGGCAACGAGGCCGTCGCCTTCGAGGCGTGCAGAGGGCATGATCGCCGAGTTGGCGTGCTGCACGGTGGCGGCAACCTCGGGATCGGTTTCGACGCCCTCGGGGATCCACCAGTTGAAGTTCTGGTGCACGGTGATGTCGAGCAGGGCCGAGGGATCGACGACAGCGGTGACTGCGGGGGTCTCGGAATCGGGGTTCGCGGCAGAAAGCGCGTCGCCGGGGGCCGCGTCCTTGATCCAGTTCACCGAAGCGGCGAGGTCTGCGCCGAGGTCGGCCGAGTGCGCCTGAACCTGGACACCGACAAATCCTGTGGCCGTCTCGCCCTCGTCACGGACGAGTGCGGCAACAGCGCCGGGGAGGACCGTTGCCAACGTGACGGGACGGTCGGAGCCGATGACCGGCAACGGAGCCGTGGCGGACGGAACGAATTCGCGCAGCGCAACCAGATCGCACTCGGCGGCAAGGCCCTCGAACGGGCGGCTGACTACGCCGGCAGCGGCTTCACGCTCTGCTTGGCGTGCCGCCAGCTTCTCTGCGCGTGCGCTGCCCTGCTTCGGTCCACTGTTTCTTTTGCTCTTCTTGGCCACGAGGGCAAAATCTACACGCTGCCCAGCCATTGCTTCGTGCGCCCGGGATGGTTGGTGGCAACCCAACTGACCCCGAGCTCACGACACAGGTCCACATCCGCCTTGTCGTCGACGGTCCAGCAGTACGTCGCGCGACCCGCAGCAGCGGCCCGATCGACCAGATCGGGATGTTCGCGCAGTGCCTTGATCGACGGCCCGATCGCCGTAGCGCCCACAGCCGTCGACGCACCGCCGCCGAGGTACCGCGACGCGTCACCGAGCAGGACCGTCGGCAGCAGCGGTGCCGAACGACGCACTCGCCAGACCGCACTCGCCGAGAAAGACATGACGACAGCGCGCGAGTGATCGGCCGACGGCGGTGACGCGATCCCGAAGCGGTGCAGTTCCGCCAGGAGTTTGGCTTCGACCAATCCGCCGAACCTCACGGGGTGCTTGGTCTCGATGAACAGCTTCACCGGGCGCGCAAAATCCAGAGCGAGGGTGATGAGGTCGGAGAGAGTCAGCAGTTCGGCCGGTTCGCTCGTCGACCCGTAGTCCAGAGCGTTCAGCGAATCGAGCGTCATCTCGCTGACGATCCCCGTCCCGCTGGAGGTGCGGTCGACCTTGCGGTCGTGAACGCAGACCAGGTGTCCGTCGCGGGTGAGCCGGACGTCGCATTCGAGCCCGTCGGCACCCTCCTCGAGGGCCAGTTCGTAGGCGGCGAGGGTGTGCTCCGGCCGCGCAGCCGACGCACCTCGGTGCGCAACGACGAGTGGACCTCGACGATCTGGGCTCACAGGGCAGCGGTCTCCTTCTCCTCCAGCACCGTCTTCTCTTCCAGCACCGTCTTTTCTTCCAGCACCGAGCGCGGCACTGGCACCCACCGGGTTTCCGATTCCGGTTCACCGCGCCAGCTCTTGCGCTCGATCCGGCGGATCACGACGAGTGTCAACGCCGCGGTGACGGCAGCGATCAGTGCGATGAAAGCGTTCAGCAGAACCCCGTCGGCCATTGCCTGAATCCCCGGGCGTGATCGCCAGTACGCGTTGACCACCAGCAGCAGAGCGCTGAATGCCCAGAAGCCCCACCAGATCTTGACCAACAGGGTTCCGCGCGGATCGCGGCGGACCAACTCGAAGAGATAAACGGCCGGCATCACCAGGTTGAGGATCGGCACAGCGCAGCCGACGACAACTTCCGACGCTGTGCGTGGATCGGATTCCCGGGCACCTGCGAAGTGTTCACGACGCCGACGAAGCAGCCAGCACACAGCGGCGATTGCCGCGAAGACCGAGATCAGCAGTCCACCCAACTGAGTGAAGTACACGGCGGCGTCGGAGACCGTGAGCAGCGGCTGCGGGATCAGCCTGGTGCGGTTGCGGACCAGGATCGCGTATCTGCCCAGTTCGGCGAACACTGCCAGTCCGTAGAGGATCGTTGCGAGCGTCAGCAACGGCCCGACTCGGTCGGCCATCCGGTCCGCTCGCGAGGGCGGCACCGGTGAGTTGTCGACGACGTCCTGGAGTCCCCACTGCGGGACAGCGTCGTAGCGCGGAGTGGAGAAGCTACGACGCACTGGTGCGTCCCCCACGCCGCGGGGGTCGGACGGGGAGCGCGCGATCCAGCGGAAGCCACGGCGGTTGGGCGGTTGGTAGATCTCGGTGCGGGTGGGGATCAGCAGGACGCCGCTGCAGCGCGGGCACCACTGCGTCGGGCCGCCGACGACAGGCCAGCGTGCGGCGCACCGGGCGCAGACCTGAACGACACTCACAACTTCGATTCTGTCACGCCGTATCGGTAACGGCAGCAAATGGATTCACTCCCGATTTGTGATCGAACCTCCACCGCGTTCACCTGCATTGTTCGAATAATGTGACCTCCGCCACTTAAAAACTCGAGTTATCCACAGTTTCCACAGGTTCATCCACAGTTCTGGATGAATGAATCGGGCTTTATCCACAGGTCACGGGCAAGACCCTGAGAATTTGCTGACAGGTGTTAGCGAACGATGCACAGGCTCGAGGATGAATTTGACACCGCAGGTCAGTGAACTTTCGGGCGTCGACGTCATTTATCCCGGCAAAGTTCACAATCCATTCAGAAATTGCTCCCGAAAAGACAGAAAAGACCGGTATCCCCTTTTTGTGAGAAGTCGGTTTTTGACACACCTGGAAGCATGACCGTCGATGACTTCTCCACAGCCCGAGCCAACTCTGACGTTCACCCCGAGACGGGTCACGCAGCTCGCGTTCGTGTTGATCGGATGTCAGCTCGTCATTCGCGTCTGGGTTGCCGCGAGCAATTACTTCTACTGGGACGACCTCATCCTGATGGGCCGCGGAGGACGCTTCCCACTCTTCGCGAGCGAACTCCTGCTCTACGACCACGACGGTCACTTCATGCCCGCGGCCTTCTTCTTCACCGGGTTGATCGCCCGTATCGCGCCGTACAACTGGGCGCTGTCGGCAACGCTGCTCGTCATCGGTCAGGCCGCCGCGTCGTTGGCGCTTCTGCGCACTCTTCGGTTGGCCCTCGGCCGGCGACCGGCACTGTTGATTCCGCTGCTCCTGTATCTGTTCGTCCCGCTGACACTTCCGGCGTTCTCGTGGTGGGCAGCCGCGCTCAATGCATTGCCGCTCCAGATCGCGCTGGCCTGGGCATGCGGCGACGCGATCAAGCTGTACCGCACCGGGCAGGTGCGCTACGTGTTCTCGGGCACCGCGGTTTTTGTCGTCTCCTTGCTGTTCTTCGAGAAAGCAGTGCTCGTTCCGTTCGTGGCACTCGCTTTTCTGGTGCTGTACTTGCGCACACAAGGTGAAGGAACGCCGATACGAAGTGCGGTCACGAAGTGCCGACGCCTGTGGACGGCCTGCGCCGCCGTGCTCGCGATCTGGATTCCGGTGTATCTGACAACTGTCGAATCTCCGATCACCGGATACGGCCGTTCGATGTCCACCGAACTGCTGCATCACGGAACGTCTTTGGGGATGCTTCCCACTCTTCTCGGCGGCCCCTGGCGCTGGGAGCGGTGGATCCCCAGCCCCGCCTGGGCCGATCCGCCGACGCTTTTGGTGGTCGCAGCCTGGGCCGCGCTGCTGACGACGGCCGTGATGACAGTGCGTGCCCGACGCGGCGCTGCCTGGATCTGGGCTGCCGCGGCGCTGTACTTCCTGGCCTCCGTGGTGGCGATGACCGCTACCCGATCCGACGCCGACACCACTTACGAGTTGGCGCAGACCTTGCGTTACTTCACGGATTCGGCGACGGTGTTCGCCCTCGCCGCCGCTCTTATTCTCGCTGCGCCTCGGCGACGTCCGGCCCGTTTGCCCGTCGCAGTCGCCGCCGGCCTGTCAGTGCTCTTCGTGATCAGTTCGCTCGTCTCGACCGTCACGTTCGTCGACATCTGGCGCGAGAACCCGACCCGCGACTACCTCGCGAACGCGCGAATGTCGTTGTCACAGAATCAGGATGCTCCACTGCTCGAGCAACCCGTCGCGATCGAAGTGCTCCTTCCCGTCGCCTTTCCGAACAATTTGGCAAGCAACGTTCTCGCGCCGCTGCCTGATCGCCCCGAATTCTCTTCCAGCACTCCGATTCTGCGCACCATCGACGACAGCGGTCAGATCGTCGATGCCGAAGTGACCTGGACGAGAAGGATTCCCGAAGGAACGGCGCCGAACTGCGGCACCCGTGCCGAAGGCCCGACCGAGCTCCCCCTCGACGGCCCCCTGGCCGGCTGGGAATGGACGGTTCAGCTCAATTACCTCGCCAGCGCCGACGGAACGATCGATGTTGCGTTGGAGTCCGGTGACGCAGTATCGGTACCCGTGACGCAGGGTTTGCACTCGGCATTCGTGCGCCTGGTCGGCCACGGAAACAGTGTGAAGATCACGCCGACAACGCCGGGACTTACGCTGTGTTTCGGCGCCGGACAAGTCGGTGCCGTCGTCCCGACCTCCGCAAAATAGTGGCAGAGTGGAAGTCATGGAGCTGCGTATATTCACCGAACCCCAGCAGGGCGCTACCTACGAACAACTACTGACTGTTGCCCAGACCGCCGAAAAACTTGGCTACGGCGCATTTTTCCGCTCGGACCACTATCTCGCCATGAATTCCGACGGCCTTCCCGGGCCCACCGACGCGTGGATCACGCTCGCCGGAATCGCCCGCGAAACATCCACCATCCGCCTCGGCACTCTGGTGACGTCGGCTACGTTCCGTCACGCCGGACCGCTGGCCATCTCGGTCGCACAGGTCGATCAGATGAGTGGTGGCCGCGTAGACCTCGGCATCGGTGCCGGCTGGTACGAGGAAGAGCACCAGGCGTACGGCATCCCGTTCCCGGCGCTCAAGGATCGCTTCGAACTGCTCGAGGAAACTCTCGACGTCGTGACCGGTCTGTGGCGTACTACGGTCGGCGACACGTTCGACTACGACGGTAAGCACGTGCAGATCAAGAACTCTCCCGCGCTTCCCAAACCGCACCAGGTCGACGGTCCGCCGATCCTGATCGGTGGCACGGGCAAGAAGAAGACTCCAGCGCTCGCCGCTCGGTTCGCAAACGAGTTCAACATCCCGTTCAAGTCCCTCGAGGAAACGAAGGACATCTTTGCGCGGGTTCGTCAGGCTTGCGTCGAGCACGAGCGCGATCCGAACGAATTGGTGTACTCCAACGCTCTCGTCCTGTGCTGCGGCCGCGACGAGGCGGAGATCAAGAAGCGCGCCGAGGCTATCGGACGCGACGTCGACGAGCTACGTGAGAACGGTCTGGCCGGAACACCTTCGGAGCTGGTCGACAAGATCGGCACTTTCGCCGAGGCCGGTTCACAGCGCGTGTATCTGCAGACTCTCGATCTCGCCGATCTGGATCATCTCGAACTCGTCGCAAGCGAGGTCATGCCCCAACTGCAGTAAAGAATGGGCCGGGATCTACAGCGCGTTCGCGTCGAGGAACGCGCGTAGGTCTCGGTCCCACTGGGCCGAGCGGGAACGGTCGAGAAAGACGCGCACCAGCATGAAAGCGATGACCAGCAGCGACATCACGCTGAACCAGGTGAAAACCCCGGTCACCACGGCTGCGACGTCGGCAGCGCTCTGAGTGATCGGAGCTACGGTCTTGTCGCCCTGATCATTGACGTAGATGGGGACCTCGGTGCCGGCGGGCGTCGCCGAGTCGACAGTGACATCACCCGTATGAACCTGGCCGTTCCAGTTCCACTGCGCGCTGGCCATTTCGGTGGTCGGCGCAATGTAATCGGCTGTCGAGGCGGTGGTCTGCGTCGAATCTGCTGTCGTCGTCGCCGAAATGCTGTGTAATTCGGCGGATTGTTTGGCGATCAGTGCGTTCTGACTCGAAGCAGTCGCAGCCCCTGCCCATACCGCGAGAGGCAGCAGAAGAATCGCGAAAATGATCAGACCGAAGGACATGAACCCTTCGATCCGATCACTGCGGCGAACCATCGGATCGTGGCCTACATGAATGGTGCGTCGGAGCAGCGACGCAGTTCCTCGCGTACTACCTGACATTGTGAGCTCAGTTCTCTCGACGACACACTCTTACATCGAGATTCCCTTTGTTTCGATCTAGTTGCAAGTGTTAACGAGCTGAATCACATGTGTCCTCCAACACCTGTCCAGTTATTCGCTCGGCGGAAGGATGTCCGTCTGCGCCGGAACCTGATCCTGACGGAGCAATCCGACCGGGCAACTGACGCCCGTGGCATGCACCGGGCAGTAACCGCCGGGATTCTTCGCCAGATACTGCTGGTGGTAATCCTCCGCGTAGAAGAAGTCGCGCAGCGGGCCGATTTCGGTGGTGATCGCTCCATATCCGGCTTCGGCAAGCCGTTCACCGAAAGCGACGGCCGACGCATGAGCGATTTCTTCCTGCTCCGCGGACGTCGTGAAGATCGCCGAACGGTACTGCGAGCCCTGGTCGTTACCCTGACGCATCCCCTGCGTCGGATCGTGGTTCTCCCAGAAGTGCGCCAGGATCTGCTCGTAGGAGATCACTGCGGGATCGAAGACCACCAGCACGACTTCGGTGTGACCCGTACGTCCGGAGCACGTCTCTTCGTACGTCGGGTTGGGCGTGAAGCCGCCCGCATAACCCGCAGCGGTCGTGTACACGCCGGGAAGCTGCCAGAACTCCTTCTCGGCGCCCCAGAAACAACCCATCCCTACGACGACGGTCTGCAGTTCGGCCGGAAACGGCGGCGTCAACGGATGCCCGTTGACGTAGTGCGCGGTCGGAACCGGCATTTTCTGCTCTCGGCCCGGGAGTGCGTCCTCAGGCGCGATCAGCGTGGATTTTGCGGACGCTCGTCCCAGAATGTCGTCGTACCAGCTCATGCTTCGATGCTACGCGCGAGCGACTGTTTCGCCACGCCGTGATCGCGCGGGCGCCGGGCAGCTCCACCCACCGGTAGCCGATTTCTGCTACCGCGGCCGTGGCCAGAAGGAAGAGCGCAAACGCCAGCGTCGGTCCGACGTACAAAACAGTGTTCTCGACGACGCGGTACAGGATCAGGGTGTGCACGAGATAGATGACGTAACTACGCGTCGAGAGCCACTTCACGACCGGCCAGCGCGTCGGGACGCCGTCGTAGCGGCCGATGAGAACTACCGCTGCGGCGACTACCGAAATGGTCCACAGATAGTGCTCACCGGCCCAGTAGACGCGGAACTGGGTCGCCACGATGATGACGTGCATCTGGACGAGGACGGCCGCGATCAGCCAGCGGCCGGGAGCGAGCTTCGCCCACGCGAGGTACATGATCTGGCCGAGGAAGACGGCCGGCAGCGTCGCGGCGATCTTGGACAGCATCGGCACGGTGTACGGCAGCGGCGCGTAGACGTTGTAGAGCAGCACCAGCGAGCACAGCGCACCACCGGCGAGCGGCATGACGATCGGTCGCAGCCGCAGTATCGGGCGAGCCGCTACGCATGCGAGATAAAAGAGGAATTGGACGGTGAGTGTCCAGGTCACTCCCAGAACTGCCACCTCGGGCTTGAGAAAGAATCCGCCGAGAAAAAAGCTCATCAACGCTTCGGTATCGGAAATACCTTCCTGACCGCTGAACATTCCGTTGATTCCGAGGCGGACCAGAAGAATGGCAATCGCGGTCGCCACCCAGAATGCGGGCAGCAGTCGACTGAATCGGTTGGTCAAGAACTTTCCGGGGCCGTCGCGAATCGCGGATCGCGTCACCAGAGCACCGGTAAGCATCATGAATACTGCGACGCCGACAAAAGAGAGGTGCTGGTTGAGTTCGGCAGGCTCGATCAAAACGCCGTAGACGACGTCGATCACCCACCAACCCGAGCCGAGATCGTCGATGACGTAGAAAGAGATGTGGGAGTAGATCACGGCGGCAACCGCCAGGGCTCGCAGCAGGTCAGCGCCCGGAAGATTCACCCGAGGCGCGGCCGCCTCTGGTGATTCCGGGAGGAAAACTGGTGCGGGCATCGCGCAAGTTTAAGGTTCCGTTCACCTTTACGACGAATTTGCGCATATTAGCTTACCCTTAGATCGGGGCAAGTTCGGTTTCCCAAACTTTATTCTTTGGTGATTACTACCTGAGCCGGACTGTTGCGGACGGTGTACGAATGTTATTGGGTGGAAACCCGAAGAATGATTTGCACATACGCGAGTGACGTCACGCCGTGACCGGTGATCGACGCACTCTAAAGCACCAGGGCTCACCAGCCCGCAAAGAAGGGACCCTCGTGTCTGTTTACACGCTGCCGGAACTCCCCTACGACTACGCAGCCCTCGAGCCGCACATCTCGGGCAAGATCATGGAGCTGCATCACGACAAGCACCACGCGGCTTACGTCGCCGGTGCCAACGCTGCACTCGAGAAGCTGGCCGAGGCTCGTGAGAACGACACCATCGCAGCGCAGGCCAACCTGCTCGAGAAGAACCTGGCGTTCCACCTCGGTGGCCACACCAACCACACCGTTTTCTGGAACAACCTCAGCGCTGACGGTGGCGACAAGCCCGAAGGTGAACTCGCCGCAGCGATCGACGACAACTTCGGTTCGTTCGATCTCTTCCGCGCTCACTTCTCCGCGAACGCCAACGCCATCCAGGGCTCCGGCTGGTCCATCCTCGCGTGGGACTCGATCGGACAGCGTCTGATCATCGTCCAGCTCTACGATCAGCAGGGCAACATCTCCATCGGCCTCACGCCGCTGCTGCTCCTCGACATGTGGGAGCACGCTTTCTACCTCGACTACCAGAACGTCAAGGGCGACTACGTCAAGGCATTCTGGAACATCGTCAACTGGAACGACGTTTCGGCTCGCTTCGACCGTGCACGTACCCAGACCGCAGGTCTGATCGTCTAGTCACGCTCTTCTTTCGAACGGCGGCGCCTCACCAGGGGCGCCGCCGTTCGTGTCAGCAGAGCACCACCGAGCAGGACCGTCGTGGCTCCGAAGACCAATGCCAGTGTGCGAGTTCCGGAGTCACCGCTGCTCGCGGTGGTCTGATTCACGGCCACCGGATCCGACAGCACCGAGGTCAGCTGAACCTGCTGCGGGGTGGTCATCGCGGGAATACCGGATTTTGCGCCGTCGAGGCCCGTGACCAGTGACTTGGCGATTCCTTGCAGCGTCGTGAATCCCTGGGTGATCTGATCGGTCACGTCACCGAGCATCTGCGGCGCCTGATCAGCGATGGGAATGAGGCCGTCGTTCAATTGTCCGGCAGCACTGCTCAGTTGATCGCTCGCGCCTTGCAGCTGCCCGACAGCGGTGCGGACTAGATCACCGAGCTCCGTATCGGGCCCGACCGAGCCACCCAACAGCGCCGGAACGGTGCCCAATTGCGCATTCAGCGCACCGAGATCCGAACTGACACCGGCCAGTTGCGCTGTCACGTCAGGCGGGATAGGAAGGCCGTTCAGCGCAGTCTGCAGCGTGTCGATTCGTGTCTTCAGTTCCGCGGTCGAGGACGACGCCTCCCCAAGCGTCAGGCCCAGTGAGTCCGCGCGCGTGGCCAGCTCTTCCGCCGACCCCGACGCCTGATCGACAACACCGGACACCTGATCCGCGACGCTCATCAGCTCCAACGCCCCGGACCGTGCGGTCTCGAGGTACGGCAGCAGAGTGCCTGCGCCTGCTTTCACCTGATCGATGGACTTTCCGGCCTCGTTGGTTCCGGCGACCAGAATCTGTGCGGTGGTGAGGTTTTGATCGATCGAGCGTCTGGCGGCCGACGTCTGAGCCAGCAGGCCCTTGATGCCGTCCGCGCCGACCTGCGCCGACACGGCCCGAGTCAACTCGGCCGCCTTCTCCGAATCCGAGCCCTTCACCTCGAGGTCGACGCTCGCCTGCCGTGGATCCATGCCGAACATCGACGCGACGGTTTCGCTGAAGTCCTCCGGCACGGTCAACGTCGCGAAGTAGTTCCCGCCGGGGTTGTCGACCACCTGGAAGTCGAAGTCTTCGTTCTTGCCCAACGTGTCCACCAGCGTGTCGCCGGCCCGAAGTTCCTTGCCGTCGAGCGTGGTTCCCGCGTCGGCGTTCACGATCGCGACGGTGTTCGAGGTGTCGGCACCGCCCGCGAAGATCACGAACCCGATCCCCGCCACCGCAGCCGCGACGATCGCGGCCACACCACCGACTGCCAGCCGTCGACCGAGTCGTGACGGCCGGCGATGGGAGTTTTCTGTGGTGTTCTCGGCGCTCATGGGCGAGACGATAAAGCAACAACTTGTAGAAACACTGAGAGCCCTAGTCTGCGGGCGTGGCCGGCTTCTCAGACTCCTCGGGTTCCTCCTTCGGCATGTCCCGAGGCCCACTGATCAGGATGTCGGCCCAGCGCGTGGCTGGGTCGATGTCGAGCAGGACGGCCTTCACCAACAACGAGAGCGGGATCGCCAGCAGCGCTCCGAGCGCCCCGAGAACCCACGACCAGAAGACAAGTGAGAGGAACGTCATCGTCACCGACAGTCCGACGGCGTCGCCGACGAACTTGGGTTGGATGATGGACTGGATCACGAAGTTGATGACGGAGTAGACGACGATCACCCACAGCATCAGCCACGGCCCGCCCTGCAACAGTCCCAGGAGCGCCGGTGGAATCACGCCGATGACGAACCCGATGTTGGGGATGTAGTTGGTGATGAAGGACAGCAACGCCCACAGGACGGGCAGCTGAATGCCCATGAGCCACAGCGCGCCACCGTCGAGTACCGCCACGATGAGGCCGAAGACCGTCGAGACCACCAGGTATTTGCGAGTTCCGGCGGCAAAGGTGGAGAGCGCGTAGGAGATTTCGGGACGTTGCTCGGACAGCACATGCAACCGCGAGCGGATGCTCATGCCGTCGAAGGCCATGAACAGCAACAACGCGAGAATGAACACCAGATCCGACAGGATGCCGAGCAGGCCCTCCAGCCCGCTTTCGAGTACGCCCACAACCTTCGTGAGATCGACACTGCTGAGCGTGCTTTGGATCTGTTCGGTGCTCACGCCGAAGTCGGCCAACTTGTCGCGGCCCTCGTTGAGGAGGTTGGTCATCTCCTCGGAGTACTGCGGCAGGATCGTCGCCAACTGAGCCGTCGACACGATCAACGACGCCGCCAACCCGAGCAGGATCAAGTACACGGTGACCAGTGAGCCCAACATCCCGACCCACTTGGGCCACCCTCGGCGCTGTGACCAATCCTGAATGGGCTGAACGGCAATCGTCAGCACCAGGGCCAGGAATACCGGTCCGAGGATGCCGCCGAACACCTTCATTCCGCCGACGGCGACCACGGTGGCGGCAATACCGAGCAGGACGATCAAACCGCGCGGGATCGACCAGTTCTCACTACCGGACAGCGTGGGGATCGGAGTGGGAGCCTCGACGGCCGGCTTTCCCTTCTTAGAGAACACCGGCTTAGAGAACACCGGCTTCCTTTGCCCGGCTCCTGATCTGGAATGCTCCCACGATCATGAAGAGGCCGAACAGGATTGCGTACCAACCCAACAACCAGATGAGGCTGATGATGCCTTCGCCGGGCGCGATGAGAAGAATGATGCCGAAGATGACAGCAAGCACCGATGCGGCGAGCAACCATCCCCAACTGGATCCGGGCAGCGCCTTCATCTTGAAGGCGCCGACAATTCCGAAGATTCCGAACATGATGGCGTAGAAGGCAATTATGTACAGCAGCACCAGCGCAGTGATGCCCGGCCAGACCAGCGCGACGATGCCGGCTCCGACCGAGACGACGCCCGTGAACACCCACCAACCCCACGAGCTCAGATGCTCGCGGTCCCGGATGGCGCGAACTATCGTGATCAATCCGTCGGCGATGGAGTAGATACCGAACAGGAAAACCAAGGCCACCACGGTAATTCCCGGCCACACGAGCGCGATGATTCCGAAGATCACGCCGAAGATTCCGCGGATCAGGATCATCCACCAGATCTCTTTGCCGTACTGCACGAACGGATTCTGCGTGACCATCAGTAGCCTCCGAAACAAGCGGGTGTCTCTGACCGATTCAACAGCTCTTCAAACAGGGCAGTACCGACAGATCGTATGACTCTTGTGACCTTTCCGCCCATCGAAACGCGCGGCTGATACCGAGTTGTGCTCTTCGGGTACGAAGCGAGGGGACTTTCAGCCTGCTTCTCGAATACTTGCTTCTCGAATACCGGGCGCAGTCCACGATCCCGACAGCACTGCAGCCTTCGGCCAGTACAGGCGCAGAAAGACGTTGAAGTCGCCGGACGGAGCCGGCAGCCAGTTCCGCTCCTTCTCACCACCAGGGGATTCGTGCTGAAGATAGATGTCGAGGGAACCGTCGTCGGCAAACACCAGATCGCTGCGATCGCCAATCGCGTATCGGTCGATCGGGTTGTCCACAAAGAACTGCCGCTCGTTCATCATCGTGAGCGACCAGAAGCCCTCGACCGGTGGCAGCTCGTCCTTCTCGAAGTGCAGGACGTACTTCTTCGCCCCGGTCAGCGGCTTCCCGTCGACGTCCGTCGTGGCATGCGGGTACACGGCATCAGCGTCGAGATTGGCCCCGAAACCGAGCCAGACGATCAGAGCCCGCTGAGCGTAATGGGTTCCGTAGTGTCCCAAGCCGCGGTGCATCGTCCAGCCGTTCTTCGGACTGCCCTCGGCCTCTTCGGCGATCTCGCTCAGCACGTCCATACCGGTTCGCGCAGCTCGATCGAGGGCATCACGTACCTCCTGCGGACGCGACCTCCAGGGCAAGGAGGAGCCGATTCCTATGTCGGACAGTTGTTTCATCATCTCGGTGTCCTCCGGACGCGGAGGATTGTCGTCGAGAAGTGCGTCGAGTCTGGTGAAGAATGCCTCGCCGTCCATGGCGGCCACCTGGTCCACCGGCGGCGTCCGCGTGTCGACGGCAGGGTTCACCGGCATTTCACCGGGCGTGTAGTCCTGCGGGTCACCCGTCCACTCCGACAGAGGAGTAAGTCGCGTCCGGTCCTGCAGGCTGTGCACTTCTGCCAGGTCCGTCCCCCCCGACGTCGCGTAGCGGGAGACTATCCAGTTCATCGCCGTCGGAGACCGCAGCAGCGTCAAACCCTTGGGCACGTTGCCTTTCCAATTCGGCCCGGCCACCAGGTACGGTCCCCCGGTCCGCCCGACTGTCCGAGATCCCGGAACCGTGAACACGTCGCTCCACGCGTCGAGGATTGGGACCAGCCAGTACCGCGTGCCGAAGTCCGGCAGCGAGAGCACCTGCGGTTCCGTCGAGACGTCCAGCCACCCCGACGAATAGAGAGTGTCCGCGTTGGGTGAGACGACATCGGTGAAGGTCGCATCCGGCGTCGTACGCGCGTAGGCGAACTGGTTGAGCGGGGCTTTCATCGCCACCGGCGAAGGCACCGCCGTCATGACATCCCGCGATACCGCAGCAATCAACAGGGGATATCCGAAGATCCACGCCTGCGTTGCCAGGTCTTCGAGCCGAGAACGGTTCTTCGACAGAGTCATGCCTGCGCATACCACCGCCCTCACCAGCGCAAACCTGGCTGGCACTCTCCCTGTCTTGTGTGCCAGTACCGAATGGGTGCATATTTCGATTACCCAACGAGGTGTGCCGGACCGACGCATGCGCGTCTGCCCGAGATTTGCCCCAGCACCGAGGGAGGAACAGAAATGAACAGAAACGAAGCAATAGGCATTTCTCCGTTCCAAGCCGCTGGGTCTTTGCAGGGGTTCGTCATTTCCGGTCGTTGGCCGGACACCACCCAGGAGTGGGCGCAGCTTCTCGCATTGGCTGTCCGCGTGGCCTCGATGCCAGGTTTGTTGCCGACCACGACGGTCTTCGGGGTCCGTGAAGACGTTCCCGAAGATCCGCAGCCGGGCACCGTCGGTCTGGTGGTCGCCGAAGGTCCGGTACTCGGCGATTTCGCCTTGACACCCGGCCGTTTCTCCGACCATCAGCCACCGGCGCTGATCATGCTGCACCCACCGTCGGAAACCACGCCCAGCCTGCCGGAATGCGAGGGCAGCGCGTCGGGGTGCGTACTGCTGCCAGGCCTTCCCTATCTGGGTTTGGAGCATCGTGCGGCGTGGGTCGAGGCTGAGCCGGACGGCACAGTCGTCTCCATGATCAGTCGTGTCGGCATCGATCCGATCAGCGATCCCGACACCGCTGTTTTGGCCATGCTCCTCGCCTCGTGACGGCCCCGGTAAGCGATAAGTTCGGACTCCCAAACTTGCTGTGCGCTTTGCCAATTCGTTTCAGGCGCGCTAACGTGGGCAGCAACGAAGGGGAGTAGCCCCCAATCGCCCGTGTCGACATACTGGTTCGACGCGCTCCGCCTGGTGCGGATCGCGAAGCACCCGGCCTGGCGAACCGAAGGTCCTGTGGCCTCGGTGGGCGAGACCTTCGGCCGGACAAGCGCACCCACTGCGCCTGCCCAGGCCGGAGGCTCGCATTTTTCCTCCGACCTACACCGACCGGAGGAGTAAATCTTGCTTGCCGCAATACTTTTGAGTTTCGGCGTCATTTTTGTCGCAGAACTCGGTGACAAGTCCCAACTGATGGCAATGACGTTTGCCTTGCGCTATCGCTGGTGGGTCGTCCTCGGCGGAATCACCGTCGCCACCACCCTTGTTCACCTCGTCTCGGTCGCCGTTGGCCACTACCTGGGCGTCGCCCTCCCCACCGCGGCGATTTCCATCGTCGGCGGTATCGCTTTCCTGATCTTCGGCCTCTGGACCTTGCGCGGTGACGATCTCACCGACGACGAGCAGAACAAGGCCGGTCGCGTCACGCGATCCGCCTTCATCGCCGTCGCCTCGGCCTTCTTCCTGGCAGAACTCGGCGACAAGACCATGCTCGCCACCATCACCCTTGCGACTGACAACGACTGGATCGGCGTCTGGATCGGGTCGACGGTAGGCATGGTGGCGGCCGACGCTCTCGCCATCATCGTCGGCTCGGTGCTGGGCAAGCACCTTCCGGACGGATTCATCAAGATCGGCGCCGCGGTGCTGTTCTTCGTCTTCGGTGTCTGGCTGCTGCTCGAGGGCATCTTCCCGGACTCGTCGGCCGGCATCATCGGCGGTGGCGTTGTCCTGGCAGTGTCCGTACTGGGTGCGCTGGCACGGATGATCTGGAAGCGCTCCCGTGCGACCGACTCCGCTACACACCTCGTCGACGACAATCGGACGCCGATCGACTGACGCTCAACGAATAACGTCGCCGGCACCCCAAATTGCGACCGGGACATGACCTTCCGCCACTCCGCTCGGTCCGAGTAGCTGCCCGAACCGCTTCATCGGGTACAGCGAGACACGTCGATCGAGGATCCGCACACTACCGATTCGGCGGAGTCGATCCTCGACGACAAGACTCTGCGCGAGGCTGCTCAGCCACACGCTGATCAACATGTTCGCTGTTCCGGTAGTCGCCACCAACAATCTGATCTCCGGCCAACTCGACACAAGATTGCCGAGTTCGTCGGTGGAACCGTCCACAGCGACATCGAAGATCACTTCGAACGGTGAACCGACAGCCTGTTGCGAGACATCGCAGCGGAAAATCAACTGTTGCGACGCAGTCAGTTGGGCCAAGCGCCGTCGAATCGCAGTCTCGTTCGTTCCACAAATCGCGGCGAGACGCGCATAGCTGGCACGTCCGTCACGGCCGAGCGCCTCCAACAGGGCACCGTCGGACTCGCGGAACTCTGTCGGATCTGCCGGCACCGCAGCGCCCTTTGTCGATGCCGTTGCCAGCTGAGCCCGACCCGCTTGCCCCAGAGCGCCCGGCTCCCAGCTGAACCCGTCCCGGTACACCTTCACCCCGACCCGGCTTCTGATCGACAGAATTCCAGGATCGGCGGCAAGGTGCTCACACACCAAAGCGTCCAAACTCTTGTGGTCGGCGGCCACGACTCCGACGAAATATTCGTACTCGCCTTCCGTCCTGGCCAACAGATAGGCACAGGAGAGTTGACGTAACAGCTCCCCCACGTCGGCAACGGAATCCTGTGTGGTCCTGATCAGGAGATAGCCGAATATGTGGGTTCGACCGATTGCGACCGCGTTGACCCACGAATGACCGTTCGAAACGAGGCGACGCCACCGGCGGGCGATCGTCGTCGAATCCATGTCGAGCACTGACGACAACTGCGTCCACGACGCGCGGGGGTTGAGCTGAAGTGCATTGATGATCTCCAGATCAGATTCCGCGATGACAAATGCGTCGGATTCCGGCTTCATCGGCCCAGTATTGCCGGATTACTGCATTCTGGTCGGTGATCCCTGCCTGTTTGCCAAAGATGTGTGAATCACTTCACAGGTTCACCACTTGGAGGCCCAGTGCTTCGCTCCACCAAAGTCACGGTCGCGTTGCTGTTCGTCGCGTACGCGATCGACTACATAGATCGGCTGGCGATCAACCTCGCTCTCCCCTTGCTAGGTGAGGAGTTCGATCTCGACTACTCCCAGCGTGGATTGATCATCTCCACGTTCTTCATTGCATACACGCTGGCCCAACTGCCTGGTGGACTGCTCGCCGATCGATACGGCGCAGTCCGGATGGCTCTGATCGGGTTGGTGGCGTGGAGTGCCTTCACCGGCCTCACTGCCCTTGCCTGGTCATTCGGGACGCTTCTGGTTGTTCGCTTTCTCTTCGGTCTCGCGCAGGGAGTGTTTCCGGCAGCTGCAGTAAAGCTCGTTGCCGAGCGGAGCATCCCGGAGCAACGTGCCACTGCCACAGGATGGATGAACAGTTCCAACGCCGTCGGTACGCTTCTTGCCATCGTTGTTGCGGCAGCACTTCTCCCGTTGATCGGCTGGCGTGGAATGTTTCTGGCCGTCGCGGCGCTCGGCGTACTCTCGCTCGTCAGCATCAAGTTGTGGCTCCCGCCGGCACTTCCGGCGGAGAACGACCACGGTCCGGATTCCTCCTGGGACAACATGCGCACCGTACTTCGCTCCCGCGCGATGTGGCTCTTCGCCTTGATGTTCTTCGGATACGACTTCGTGATCTGGGGGATGTCGTCGTGGGTTCCGTCGTACCTCCATGACGAACGTGGAATCGCCCTCTCGAGCGCAAGTCTCCTTCTGATTCCGGCTACCGTGGTGGCCGCCGTGACCACCGTCATCGGCGGGCGAATCTCCGATCGGCTGGCTGGCAACAGTCGTGTCGTCGTGGTGCCGTCCATGCTCGCGTGCATCGTGATGCTCGTTTCGATTCCTTTCGTCTCCAACACGGCCTTGTTCGTCGTTCTCGTCACCCTCGGATCTGCCGCTGCCTCTTTCGCTTTCATGCCGTGTTTTGCACTTCCGCTTCGTAGCCTGCCTTCGTCGGTGGTCGGAGCAGCCTCGTCGATGATCATTTTCGGCGGCATGGTCGCCGGAATAGTCGCGCCGTTGGTATTCGGATTCATCGTGGACCACCTCTCCTGGTCAGCGGCGTTCGTATCTCTCGCGCTCGGGCCTGTCGTGGCGATCGTCGCGGTCATGGCAGCACCACAAACCCGGGAAAAGATGCTGAACCTGGTGCAACTGAAAACCGCCAACTGAAAGAAGATCAACCATGAATCAACTGCTTTCGAATCTCGAGTTCGGAGACCCGTCGCGGTTGCGAACCGTCGAGCCGCACTGGTTCGAGCTCTACCGGGACCTACACGCACACCCCGAGTTGTCCGGCGACGAAACTCGCACCGCCGCAATTGTTGCCGAGGAACTTCGGCGAATCGGTGGCTGGGACGTCACGGTCGGGGTCGGCGGTACGGGTGTCGTCGGTGTTCTCGAAGGGAGCAGCGGTCCGGTGATCCTGCTACGCGCCGACATGGACGCGTTGCCGGTGGCAGAAGACACCGGGCTGTCCTACGCCTCCAGAACTGATGGAGTCATGCATGCGTGTGGCCACGATGTCCACGTAACCGCGCTACTTGCCACGTGCGCAGCACTTTCCGCGGATCCGACATCGATCACCGGGACTGTTGTCGCGGTCTTCCAGCCTGCCGAGGAGACCGGCTCCGGCGCTCGTGCGATGGTCGACGACGGAATCTTCGACCGCTTCCCACGACCGGACCTCTGCCTGGGACAGCACGTGGGCCCGACTCCGGCGGGGATGTTGGTCAGCAAACCCGACATCTTGATGGCAGCATCCGACACGATACGAGTGGTCTTTCACGGCCGTGGTGGACACGCGTCCTCACCGTACGCATGCATCGACCCTTTGTTGATGGCAGCGTCTTTCGCGCTGCGCATTCAAAGTCTGGTGGCTCATGAAGCGGCAACCCCGACAGCACCTGTGCTCACGGTGGGAGCCTTGCACGCCGGCACAGCTGCGAACATCATTGCCGACGACGCCGAACTGCTACTCAGCCTGCGAACTTTCAGTGCATCGTCGCGAGATCACATGCTCGAATCGGTGGGCAGGATCGCTCGCGCAGAAGCTGACGGGGCAGGCGCCGCCGACGCGCCGGACGTTCATGCGTACAACGGCTTTCCAGCCACGGTCAACACTCCGGACGCCACGTCCACGGTGATGTCCGACCTGCGACAGGCCGGCTTGGGAATGCATACTCTGTCCCAACCACTTTCGGGTAGCGAGGACTTCGGCATCTTCGGCACTGCCGCCCAATGCCCCTCCGTATTCTGGCATTTCGGCGGAACGGCACTTCAAAGTTTCGACGGAACCGCCCTTGCCGCGCTCGCCGAGGGACGGATACCACCCGGCACGCCGTCCAATCATTCACCGCGCTTCGCCCCCGATCCCGCCGCTGCCCTACCCGAAGGTGTCACGGCCATGACCGCAGCTGCACTGGGAGCCCTTGCGCGGAGCGCGTGATTCTCACACAGACTTACCCAGGGAGATAACGTCATGTCAGACGAACTGCACTACCTCAGCGCCACCGAAGCCATTGCTCACTTTCGCGCGCGAGAATTGTCTCCGGTCGAACTGCTACAGGCAATCATCGACCGGACACAGAATTTCGAACCTCACATCAATGCCTTCACCGAAGAGATGTTCGACGAGGCCCTCGCCGGCGCACGGGAAGCCGAGAGCCGATACCTCGGCCACGGACCCGAACCTCGACCGTTGGAGGGAATTCCGGTAGCTGCCAAGGAAAAACATGCCATTGCGGGAAAGTCTCTGACCGAAGGTTCGCTGGCGGGACGCGGCAACATCGCCCGCGAGAACGCACCGGTGATCGACCGAGTTCTGGCAGCAGGCGGCCTGATTCACGCACGCACGACGACACCGGAATTCTGCGTCGCGGCGTTCACACACTCTCCTTTGTGGGGCGTGACCCGCAATCCCTGGAACCTCGATTACAGTCCCGGCGGCTCCTCCGGCGGCGCCGGCGCCGCACTGGCCGCCGGAACTACTACTCTGGCAACAGCATCCGACATCGGCGGGTCGACGCGAGGCCCGGCAGGCTTTACCGGCACCGTCGGTCTCAAGGCCTCGTACGGGCGTATCGCCGGGGTCGCCCCGCTGTCCATGGATTCCTACCGTGGCGACGGTCCGATGGCCCGAACTGTTGACGACGCAATTCTCTTGGCCAACGTTCTGATCGGGCCGGACCCGCGTGACCATTCTTCCCTGAGGCCGGCGATCACACTGCCCCGCGATTACCCGTCGGTCGAGGGAATGCGAATTGCCCTGTGCCTGCGGCTCGGTGACTTCCCCATCGAGCCTGACATCGAGGCGAACACCCGGGCTCTCGCACAGTCGTTGGTCGATGCCGGCGCGATCGTCGAGGAGATCGAACTGCCGTGGACTCGCGACTCGATGGCAGCAGCGGTGAAAGTCCATTTCGGAACGATCATGGGGGCATCCGTCGCGGAAGTTGCTCGCGCCCACGGCGATCTTCTCGCCGATTACACGCTCGACAACGTCGCGATCACGTCGAAGGGCGCTGCGGAAATGTCATTTCTGGACGGCCTTCGCAAAGAAACCCAAATGCAACGAGAGCTCGCCGAGGCGATGGCTCCATTCGATGCGCTGATCTGCCCGACTTCGGGCACCATCGCCTTCCCGGCAGGCGAGTCTTTGCTCGACGGCCTCACTGTGGCGGGTCAGCACGTGAACACCACCGCCGAAGCACTTCTCACATTGCCGTTCAACGTCGCCAATCGGTGTCCCGTACTAGCGGTGCCCAGTGGACACGCACACAACGGCGTTCCCACGGGCGTCCAGATCGTCGGCCATACGTACGACGAACCGACCGTGTTCCGGATCGGCAAAGCACTGGAGAAGATCCGCCCGTGGGCATACACCGACCAGCATCAACCGAAGCTGAATGTGGTGGCGCCGGCTTCCTCGTGATCGCTGAGGAGATCAGAGCTTGGCCCTGATCTCCTCAGCGATCGGCTGGAACTGCTCGAGGAATGTCAGGGCCCAACCGAAGGACGCGACGCCCTCGTAGTCGAACGAGTACACCTGATCATTCTTGACGGCGCGCAGACGCTGGAAGATGGTGTCGTTCGCCAACTTCTCGTTGATGGGGCCCTTGCCACTGTTGGTGATGATGACGTCGGCCTCGTCGAGTAGCTCCAACTGCTCCTTCGGGAACCACTCGTTGCTGCCGGCGGGAATTGCGAGCGAACGGTCGTTGAACTGGAACCCGGCCTCGCTGATGACCGTCGTCTGATACTTGGTCGGCGAGTACAGCGAGAAACCACTCTCCTCGAAGTACGTGGTGTAGACGACCTTCACCTTGCTCAGCACATCAGCGTTGTCGCTGCGGAACTTGGCGATCCGCGCCTCGTACCGATCTGCCAACTCTTGAACCTTCGCGCTCTGGTTCAGCGCGTCCGCGACTCCGAAGGCGCGCTCCTTCCATGCGTACTGCCCGTCTTCGGCAAAAACCGCGGTCGGTGCGATCGACCGGATCTGCTCGTAAAGATCCGGGTTGTTCTCCGACAGCAGGTTGGTCATCACGATCAGGTCGGGAGACAAAGCCGCTATCGCCTCGGCGTTGGGCTCGTACCAGCGTCCCACCTTCGGGAGAGACCGCAGAGCGGACGCATAGGGTTCCGGGACGCCGTCGGCGTTCTCGTAGTCGACCGGCAATCCGACCGGTGTGAACCCGGCGTCGAACATCGCGGGGCCCGTGTAGTAATCGGCGCTGACCACCCGTTGCGGGTTGGTGGGCACTTCCACCTGCCCCAGAGCCGTGTTGATGGTGCGCATCGAACCCTCGGCCGATTCACCGGAGCTGGTTCCACAGGCCGTGAGCAATCCGATCCCCGCCAAGGCACCGGCTCCGAGGAAACCGCGTCGGGTAAGTGCTGCGGTGATGCGAGCGAATTCGGCATCGGTGTCAGCGCTGGGCAATAGAAGTGATGTCATGAAAGTGCCTCCAAAGCGCCGGTTTCGAGTTCGTTGAGCCAATTGATTGCAGTGCCGTAGTCGGTGACCTGAGTGCTGATTCCGAATACCCGGCCCGAAGCTGCTGCCGGAATGCGGCTCCACAGCGGGCTGGCGAAGACGGATTTCATTCCTGCAGAATCAGTTCCGTTCGGCTGCTTCGGGTAGATGACGACGGTGACGTCCCGCAGCATTTCGAGTTGTTCGAGCGGGAAGGCTTCGAAGCCGGTGGCTGGGCGCAGGTCCGGGATGAATTCGCCGCGGGTCACGTTCAGGTCGGCGAGCATCGCGCCGGTCACTCCGGTTGGATACAGGATGGAGAAGTGCCCTTCCGAACCACCGATAGCAACCTGGGCCCACCGATTCTCGCCAAGCTGCGCGGCGTATTCGGTGCGGATTCGCTCTTGCATCGCCTGATACTTCTCGCGATTCGACGTCAATGCCGAACCCTTGTTGACCGCGTCTGCGACACCCTCGGCGACAGCGCGCCAATCCGATCGGTTCGTGCCCGAATACACCGCTGTCGGAGCAATTTTCGAGAGCTCGCGGAACATGTCCTCGTCGATCTCGTACGCATCGCCGACGATGAGATCAGGCGCGGCAGCCACGACGGCTTCGCGGTTGACCTCGAGGAAAACCCCCACCGTGGACAAGCCGTCGATGAACTTCTGCTGTGTCGGGGTGAACTGGTCGATGTAAGCGCTGTAGTCGAGCGTCGCCACGGGTCGGGCGCCGACGGCTTGCAACTGCCACGGGGTGTTGTATGAGACGGCGACGATGCGCTGCGGATCGACGGGAACATCCACGGATCCGTAGTGCGTCTGCACAGTACGAGTTGCGTCGTCCGCACCGTCCCCGCCCTCCCCACTACTGCATCCGACGAGAGCAAGTGTGGACAGCGCGGCGGCACTTCCGCCGAGAAAGCCGCGTCGAGTCAGGGCAGCGGTGATGCGAGCGAACTCTGCATCGGTATCTGGAGTCGGTAACAGGAGCGATATCATGGGTTTCCTGACGGTTATCCGAATTAGGGTTACCTAAAATTACTCTCACCTGCGCCGTTACGGTGAAGCCTCTTGGCCAAGACATATCTCTTTCGCGCCAAGCCTCCAATCGTTGAACTGGTATTACCACTTGACCTCTTACCGAGAAGCGGGTTACGGTCGGTACATGTTTCAACCCGTTGCACGTACCTCGGCCTCCGGCGCAGTCTTCGACCAGATATCGGTGAAAGTGCTGGCCGGAGAGCTGGCTGCGGGTGAGGTACTACCCAGCGAGCGCAAGCTCGCCGAGGCATTCGGCGTCTCGCGGCCCGCAGTCCGCGAGGCAATTCAGAAGCTCGCCCAGGCCGGACTCGTCGAGGTCCGCCAGGGCGAGTCCACGTCGGTACGCGATTTTCGACGCCAGGCCGGACCCGAACTTCTCCCCCAGCTGCTGGTGCGCGACGGCGTCCCCGACCTGAGCGTGGTGCGCAGCGTCCTGGAAACTCGCGAGTTGATGGGACCGCAGATCGCTGTGCTGGCCGCCCGTCGCATCTCCGCGGAATCCGCCCGAGAACTCGACACGGCCGTTGATCAACTAGGCGCCACCGAAGATCCAGTGGAGTTGCAAGACCGCGCTCTGGCGTTCTGGGACGTCGTCGTCGACAGCGCAGATTCCATTGCCTTCCGTTTGATCTTCAACAGCCTTCGGGCTGCATACGAGCCGGCTATGACTGCACTTGCATCCGTCATGGTCGCCGAAGTCGGCCAGACCGACCTGTATCGAAAACTGGCCTCCGCCATCACTTCACACGACGAGCCAACTGCCGAGGCGTCAGCCGCACAGCTCCTTCACACCGGCACGACGGCAATCGGCGACGCTCTCACCTTCCTGGAAGGACTGAAACCATGAGCAAGCCTCTTACTCTCGCCGATGCGGCACGGACGTTCCGCAAGTCACCGACGCCGTGGATGATCGGCACCATGCTGCTGGCCGCCGCGGCGGCGCGCATCGCAGTGGGCAACTGGCAGATCACCGACGCCCTCGTTCCGCTCGTGATGCTTGCCGCATTCCCCTTCGTGGAGTGGATCATTCACGTCTTCGTTCTTCATTGGAAGCCACGAACCATTGCCGGCGTCACACTCGATTCACGGCTGGCGCGCAGCCATCGGGAACACCACTTTGCGCCGCGAACCGTCTCACTCATCTTCATCCCGTGGCAGACGCTCCTGATCGTGATTCCCGTTCTGACAGCCGTCGCCCTCCTGGCATTTCCCCGCGTCGAACTCGGTCTGACGTTCCTGACCTGCATTTCCGTGCTCGGCCTCGGTTACGAGTGGACACATTTCCTCATCCACAGTGACTACAAGCCGAAAACTGCTCTCTACCGGTCAGTTTGGCGCAACCACCGCAACCACCACTTCAAGAACGAGCACTACTGGTTCACCGTCACCACCGCGGGAACTGCCGATCGAGTACTGGGCACGTACCCCGATCCCAAATCCGTCGAGACCTCCCCGACAGCCAAGAACCTGCACGGCGCAGCGTCCAAGCTGTGAAGGAAGACCGATTCCTGGCCCCCAGCTGGCAATGATCTTGAACTTGCCTGTGTATCAGCAATTTTCGTTGAAACTCGTCAGAACCGTGCTTAGTGTCGATGGAGTCAGAAGTTCGAAAAACGCTGTAACCGAAGGACACAACACATGTTCAACGATGTATTCAACAACGTCATCCACCCGATGGTCACGAACTTCCAGCAGTTGGGCCCCCAGCAGTTCATTCCGCAGCAGTTCATCCCACAGGGAGTGTTCCAGCAGGCGCCGCAGGCAGCAGAGCAGGCAGTGACGATCTTCGGTAGCTGATACCGCAATCCACAGATAGCGCCACTCAGGGGTCGTCCGTCCAATATGCTGGACGGACGACCTGAGTGCCTCCGCCTGACAAGGATCCCCATGACCGCGAACACCCCCATCCACGCTTTCACCGACGACGCCCTGGGCGACCTCGACGCCACCGGCGTCGCCGCCCGGATCGAATCAGGCGAGGTGACCGCACGGGAAGTCATGGAGGCATCAATCGCCCGCGCCGAGGCAGTGCAGGGGCAATTGAACGGTCTGGCCTGCACTGATTTCGATCGTGCCCTCGCCAGGAGCAACCGGCCCGCCAAGGGCGTCTTTGCCGGTGTCCCCACCGCGATCAAGGACAACACCGACAGCGCCGGCCTTCCCACCCAGCAGGGCAGTACCGCCTTCACCGCGATCCCCGCCAAAACCGACAGCGATTTCGCGAAGCAGTTCCTCTCCACCGGGGCCATTTCGATCGGCAAGACCCGACTGCCCGAGTTCGGATTCAGTGCGTCCACCGAATACATGACGGAAGAACCCGTGCACAACCCGTGGAATCCGGCGTACTCGTCGGGCGCTTCCTCGGGAGGCGCAGCCGCGCTTGTTGCTGCCGGCGTACTCCCGATCGCGCACGCCAACGACGGCGGTGGATCGATTCGCATTCCCGCCGCTGCCTGCGGACTCGTCGGACTCAAACCCACTCGCGGACGCACCATCGCCGATCCGGCCGACAAGTCGATGCCGATCCGGTTGATCGCCCAGGGCGCCGTTACTCGCACTGTTCGCGACACTGCACGATGGATGTCTGCGGCTGAGAACTACTACCGCAATCCGCGACTCGCACCGGTTCGCTTGATCGAAGGACCCAGCTCAACCCGCCTGCGCGTCGGCGTGATCGCCGATTCCGTCACCGTCACCAAGACGGACGACGAGACGCGCAAGTCCGTCGAAGCTACGGCCGAACTCCTTGCAAGCCTTGGTCATCATGTCGAGGACGCGGCACTGCCCGTCGGCCCCGAATTCATCGACGACTTCAGCATTTACTGGGGCTTTCTGTCGTTTGCCATCTCCACCGGTGGCAAACAAATGCTCGGACCCGACTTCGACAAGTCCGGCACCGACAATCTCACCAAGGGCCTCTACACGCTGTACCGGAAGAACCTGGTGAAGACGCCGCGCGTGCTCTATCGTCTGCGACGGCTCCAGCAGCAATACAGCGCCATGTTCTTGAAGTACGACGTCGTGCTCTCGCCGGCCCTGGGGCACACCACCCCCGAGCTGGGATACCTCTCTCCCGCTCAGCCTTTCGAGGAGCTTTTCGACAAGTTGATCGCGTACACGTCGTTCACACCGCTCAACAACATTTCCGGTGGTCCCGCGATTTCGCTACCGATGCATCAGACCAGCAACGGTTTGCCGTTGGCTTCGCATTTCTCCGCCGATCTCGGCGACGAGCGCACACTCCTCGAATTGGCCTTCGAACTGGAAGAGGCTCAGCCCTGGAGAAGAATCCAGGACTGAGCCCCACCCGATAAATACCCTCAGTCTCGCGGTAATCCGAGCATGCGCTCACCGATCACGTTGAGCTGCACCTCGGTTGTGCCACCGTAGATGGTGGTGGCACGACCCGAAATGAGTTGCTCCATCGCCTTGTCGCTTGGCTGACCTGGGATGCTGACCGCTCCGGCAGCACCCAGTTCGGCGACGACGAACTCGGCGATCGACTGGCTGATCTTCATCGCCAACAGCTTGCCGACGCTCGACGTCGTACTCACGTCGATTCCCGAAAGTTGCTTGAGCACAACGCGGGAACCGATGAGATCGATCGCCTGACTCTCCGCAACCAGCTCGCCGACACGGTAGCGTCCGATCGGGCTCAGGTCTGCCGACTTCGCGAACTTCAGCAGATCGGAGTCCGAGGCGTACGCCTCCATCTTCTGGCTGAGCGCGACGCGCTCGCCGGCCAGCGTCGTCCGGGCGACGTTCCACCCGTCGTTGACCTCACCGACCACGTTCTCGTCGGGGATGAACACGTCGTCGAGGAACACCTCGTTGAACAACGCCGAGCCCGTCATCTCACGCAGCGGGCGGACGGTGATGCCCGGTGTCGACATATCGAGCACGAAGTAGGTGATGCCCTGATGCTTCGGCTTGGTGGCGTCCGTGCGGGCGATCAGCATTGCCCAGTCGGAGAACTGCGCAACCGTGGTCCAGATCTTCTGACCGGTGATCTTCCAACCGCCGTCGACCTTTTCGGCCTTCGTGGACAATGACGCAAGGTCGGAACCAGCACCGGGCTCGCTGAAGAGCTGGCACCACACCAGCTCACCCTGCAGGGTAGGCACGGCCAGCTCTTGCTTCTGCTTGTCCGAACCATGTGCCACGACGGCCTGCACTGCCCACGTTCCCATCAGAAGCTGCGGCATCGAGATACCGGCAGCCTTGATTTCCTGGGAGATGACGATCTGCTCGAGCGGAGCGGCGCCGCGCCCGTACGGCTTCGGCAGGTGAGGCTGAACCCAGCCGCCGTCGCCGAGCGCGATCAGCTGGTCGTCCTCGTCGAGCTCGACCAACTTGGCAAGCTCGGCCGCGATGCCGCCGCGGATCTCCTCTGCCTCCGGCGGCAGTTCGAGAACCGAAGCCCGGCTGACACCGTCAAGTGCTTGCTGCGCAACATGATTGGCTCGATCCTCGCGGGTGCCGAGAATGCCGCGGATCGAGAGCGCGCGGCGGTAGTACAGGTGTGCGTCGTGCTCCCACGTGAATCCGATTCCGCCGTGAACCTGCACGCAGTCCTGCGCTACCTGCACTGCGGCGTCCGGCACGATGACTGCTGCGATGTCGGCGGCAAAATCTGCCGTGTCGTCGCCCTTGTCCAATGCACTTGCCGCATCCCACACAACGGCGCGTGCCTGCTCGAGCGCAATGCCCATCTGCGCGCACTTGTGCTTGACGCCCTGGAACTGACCGATGGGTCGCCCGAACTGCACGCGCGTCTTGGCATACTCCGATGCAGTGGAGACGCACCAGGACATGACACCGACGTCTTCGGCACCGAGAACGACTGCGGCAATGGACCGTACCCGCGCCTCGGTGAGACCGTCGAGTATCCGTTCGGCGCTGATCTGAGCATTGTCAGCTTCGATCCGCGCACTACCGCGCAGCACGTCGATGCTGTCCTGAACGGTGATCGCGACTGCGCTGCTCTCGAGCACCGCGTAGCGAACGCCCTCGGGCAACTGGATCGGAACCAGCAGTACGTCGGCGTGCTCACCACCGAGCACACCGTCGAGTGCGCCCGTGATCTTGTACCCACCGTCCGACGACTCGGCCGCCAACGGTGCACCCAAGGCGACTGCTGCCGTACGACTTCCGTCGATCAGACCGGGCAGGAACTCGGGTCCCGCCTTGGAATCGGCGGCGCCGAGAACGGCGCTTGCCAATACCGTCGGAACGAACGGGCCGGGAGAGACTGTGCGGCCCAATGCTTCCAGTGCCACCGCCAAGGTCAGCAGGCCGGCGCCGTGGCCACCCTGCTCTTCCGGAACCGCGAGCCCGAGAAGGTCCTGCCCGACAAGTGCCGTCCAGAACTGGGGGAACTTGTCCTCGGTCCGCGACTCCACGGCCGCGCGCACCTGCTCGGTGGTGATGGTGCGCTCGGCGAAGGAGCGCACCGAATCTGCAAGCGCGGTGTGCTCCTCACTCAGCCCGAGACCGAGTTCGTATGCGTTGCGTGCCATGCGCTTACAGTCGTTCTGCGAGGTCGGCGGTGGTCCAGGGACCCTCGCTCTCGATGGTGTTCACACCGTGCCAGCCGGCGAGTTCCGTGATGGCCCCACCCTGAACGGCATACACCTTGCCGGTGAGCTTGCAGTCCGCCGCCGCGAGATAAGCCACGAGCGGCGAGATGTTTGACGGCGCAAACGCATCGAACTCACCCTCGGGGACCTCGGCCGCGAAGAGCGCACCCATACCGGGTGTCGCCAGCGTCAGTCGAGTACGCGCGATCGGCGCAATTGCGTTGACGCGCACGCCGTATCGATCGAGCTCGTCAGCGGCCACCAACGTCAGGGCTGCGATGCCCGCCTTGGCGGCACCGTAGTTGCCCTGGCCCGCATTGGGCATGAAAGTACCCGAAGCCGAAGCAGTGTTGATGACCGAAGCGTTGACGGTCTCGCCTGCCTTGCTCTGGTCCTTCCAGTATGCGGCAGCGTGGTGCAGTGTCGCGGCGTGCCCTTTGAGGTGCACGGCAATGACTGCGTCCCACTGGCTCTCGTCCATACCCGCGATGAAGGCGTCACGAAGAATGCCGGCGTTGTTGACCAGGACGTCGAGTCGGCCGAACTCACTGACGGCCTGCTTGACGAGGCCCTCGGCACCGTCCCAGGTGGCGATGTTGTCGGTGTTGGCAACGGCCTTGCCGCCTGCGGCAACGATCTCGTCGACTACCTGCTGCGCGGGGCCGGCATCTGCACCGGAACCGTCGTTTGCGCCGCCGAGGTCGTTGACCACGACGCTCGCACCCTCACGAGCGAAGAGCAGCGCATGCTCACGGCCGATGCCGCGTCCTGCTCCGGTGATGATCGCTACGCGACCGTCGAGACTTCCCATCAGTTCAGATTCCCATCAGTTCAGTTGTCGGACATGAAGACTCATTTGTCGGCGATGACCGCGAGGCCGTCCTTGATCACGAGGTCGCCGACCGCACTGGTTTCGTACGAGTACGACGTGGCTCCGTCTGCCGAACCCGACTTGTAGAACACCGTCTCGATGTCCTGGGTCGGGAGTACGGGTTTCGCGAATCGCACTGCGAGACGGCGCAACCGCTCGGTCTCGCCGCCTGCCAGTTCGGTCAGGGCTCCCCACGACGTGAACGCCATCGTGCACAGTCCGTGATTGATGATTCCGGGGAGACCGGACATCCGAGCGATCTCCTCGTCGAGGTGAATCGGCATCGGATCGCCGGAAGCCGGTGAGTATCGGAACGTCTGGTCCTCGTCGATATGCTGGTTCACCACCGCTGCGGGACTACCAGCGCGAAGAGCGTCGTCGAATCGGTGTTCGGGAGCCTTCTCGCCAAGTCCGGGGCCCGCGTCGACCTTGCGGAAGAACGCTGTCATCCATTGCTCGTTGACCAATTCACCCTTGTCGGTTTTGGTTTCGACGTAGATGACGACGGTGGATCCGTTGTCCCGGCCCTCGAATCCGATGGGCTTGGCACGAGCGACAAGGTGGTCGCCAGGGTAGATCGGACGGTGGAACAGGAAGTCCTGCTCACCGTGAACGAGCTTCATCAGCAGTTCGACCGGCGCCACCGACAGCGCAGCGGGTGCCATCGACATGAAGACGGGTACCACCGCGAAGACCGGCGGAGCGATCTCGCCTTTCAGGTGCCGCTCGATGGGGTCGTTTGTGGCAGCGGCATATTCGGCGATGCGCTCGGCTGTCACCTCGAAGTGCTCCGGATCGGTCCATACGTCCAGCCCGGACGTATCGAATTCGACCGCGTTGGTCTTCGGTGTCGTCATCGAGCCGTTACCCGACCAGCTCGGCGAACTTGGCCAGCGAGGCCTCGAGATCAGCCTTGGCGTTCTTGGCAACTGCCTTGCCGATCGGCCCGACGATCATGGTGCCCTTGAAGCTGGCGTCGACGGTTGCCTTCGAACCCGCACCGTCGGCCTCGACCGAGAGGATGAATTCGACGGTGACGCCGGCCATTCCGGTACCGGCAATCTTGACCATCTTCGGAACCTCGACCTCTTCGACGGTCCACTCGATCTTGTTGGCCATACCCATCACGGAGACGACCTCGGTGAACTTGGCGCCCAACGCGACCTCGGTGGGGAGTTCACTCTTCCAGCCCTGGTGAATGGTGAGCCACTCTTCCCAGCGAGACAGATCGGAGAGCGCATCCCAGGTCTTCTCGGGGGATGCGGGCAGTACGGCGGAGACGGAAACGGAAGCCATGATGAAACTCCTAGTGGGTAGCTGGCGGGTTGAGGGTGTGATTCAGCGTGCGTAGGGCTTGTATGCGGTCACGACAACTGCACCGCCGAGTCCGATGTTGTGCTGGAGGGCGACCTTCGCGCCGTCGACCTGACGCTTGTCCGCGGTTCCGCGGAGCTGCCAGGTGAGTTCGGCGCACTGCGCGAGGCCTGTTGCTCCGAGGGGGTGGCCCTTCGAGATGAGGCCGCCGGACGGGTTGACCACCCAGCGTCCGCCGTAGGTGGTGTCGTCGGCGTCGACGAGCTTGCCGCCGTCACCTTCGGCGCACAGTCCGAGCGCCTCGTAGGTCAGCAACTCGTTGGTGGAGAAGCAGTCGTGGAGTTCGATGACGTCGACGTCGTCGGCGGTGATCCCGGCCTGGGCGTATACCTTCTCGGCGGCCTTGCGGGTCATGTCTGCGCCGACGAGGCTGATGGCGCTCTTGTCCTCGAAAGTGCTGTTCATGTCGGTGACCATGGCCTGCCCGACGATCTCGATCGCCTGAGCAGCGAGGCCGTGCTTCTCGACGAATGCTTCGCTGGCGATGATCGCCGCGCCGGATCCGTCCGAGGTAGGCGAGCACTGGAGCTTGGTGAGCGGCCCGTGGATCTGGCGTGCTTCGAGGATCTGCTCGAGGGTGTACTCGTCCTGGAACTGGGCATACGGGTTGTTCAGCGAGTGCTTGTGGTTCTTGACGGCGATCTTCGCGAACTGCTCTGCAGTGGTTCCGAAGCGTTCCATGTGCTCGACGCCGGCCGCGCCGAACATGTACGGAGCGGGCGGCATCGCGAACTCCTGCAGTTCGGCGAGAGCGAGGAGGTGGCGCATGAGTGGCTGTTCACGGTCGTCGTAGGTGGATCCGAGGGACCCGGACTGCATCTTCTCGAAGCCCAGCGCCAGTGCGCAGTCGGCCTGGCCACTCTTGACTGCCTGCGTGGCGAGGTAGAGCGCGGTCGATCCCGTCGAACAGTTGTTGTTCACGTTGACGATGGGGATACCTGTCAGACCGAGCTCGTAGACAGCGCGCTGACCTGCGGTGGACTCGCCGTAGACGTAGCCGACGTATGCCTGCTCGACCTCGGTGTAGTCGATACCCGCGTCTTCGAGCGCCTTGGTACCCGACTCGCGTGCCATGTCGGGGTAGTCCCACTCGCGGGCTCCCGGCTTCTCGAACTTCGTCATGCCGACGCCGACGACAAAAACCCTGTTACTCATTGCCACTCCTGAAGAGAACGGTATCTGTGTGTGACACGCTGTCCCACCAAAGTATGTGAGACATCTTGTCCAGTCAATGGCAGGGTGAGTATCGTTCGATTTATGACAAAAACAGCCGAGTCGGCGCAGCCCGACGGGCGCAGCACTCGCTGGAATGATCACAAGGAACAGCGCAAAGCGCGGATCCTCGACGCAGCACTCGATGCAGTCAACGAAGGTGGCGCCGACGTCGGCGTCCAGCAGATCGCCGAGCGCGCCGACGTCCCCCGTTCCGTTGTCTACCGGATCTTCAAGGATCGAGCCGACCTCGACGAGCAGCTGCGAGTCCGCATCCTCGAGATGATGATGACCGACCTGACCCCCACCCTCACGCCACAAGGCACCGTCGGCGAGGCCATCTCACGGGCCGTCGAGACCTACCTCCAGTGGATTGTGAAATATCCACGACTGCACCACTTTTTAGGCAAGGGCTCGCCGAGTACGCGGGCCACCGGTTCGAAAGTGGTGACCGGAACCAAGACGGCAATCGCCGTCCAATTGGGAAATTTGTTGGGCACGATCCTCACCAGCCGTGGCAAACCGTCGAAGATGGCTGAACCCTTGGCTTTCGGCGTCATCGGATTGGTCGACGTCAGCGTCAACCGTTGGCTCAGCCAGCCGGGTTCCGATGTGACCAGTGCGGAATTGGCCGAATTCCTCGAACGCTCCATCTGGCAAGTCCTCGACGGCAATCTCCGGAGCATCGGTGTCGACATAACGCTGTCGACACCGATCGCCGACCTGTGACAGTCACCGAACTACCCTGGACACTCGGCGGACGTGGACTTCAACTGGTCCAGGTTCCATCACTCGCCCTCCACGCACTGGGTGAAGACAACGCTAATCTTGCAATGGAACTCGCACCCGACCTCCTGACCCCGTATCTCCTCGGCGAAGAATGCCAGGGCTTGTGGCGCTACCGTAGCAAGCAGATAGCAGAGAATCCCCTCGACAGCGCGTGGATCACCCGCATCGCAGTCGATGCCCGCACCTCGACGCCGGTGGGGTTGGCCGGATTCCACGGTCGCCCCGATGCGCGCGGGATGGTGGAGGTCGGATAACGCATCGACCCGGCGTTCCGGCGCCAGGGCTACGCACGGGCCGCCCTCGAGATACTTCTCGACGTCGCGAGTCGCGAATCCGAAGTACACACCGTTCGAGCGACCATCAGTCCGGACAACATCGCATCACGAAATCTGATCAGCCAGTACCGTTTCAACGAAGTCGGTGAGCAGTGGGACGAAGAAGACGGTCTGGAAACCATCTTCGAAGTCAGTGCCTCTCCGGAACCGTGACAGCCGTCAACCCGCTGGTTTTATCGGTCCAGTGAATGGCACGGTCCTCCAGCATCACCGGCGTCCACAACCTGTATGTCTTCACCTGATGGTGATGACGACACAGGCATTGGAGGTTGCTCACAACGGTCCACCCTCCACGTCTCGGATCGGAAGGATCGAACTCGGTGATGTGGTCGAGTTGGCACCTGTTCGCGGGCACCGAACAACCAGGGAACCGGCAGTGACCGTCGACGGCCCGCACCAATGCGGCCAGAGCCGCTCCCGGAGCATAGGTCAGCGCGCCGGGAGGTGGATCGGGCTGGGCGCCATGCCCATCCGATCTTCGAACTATGTCCGGGGCTCGCGCGACCAACCGTTGCATTGCCCGAATCCGATCCCCGCAGCCGTTCGGTTCGCGACTTGGGCGATCACGTCGGGTGACAAGCGGCAGGACAGTCGGAGCATGCTGCCGACGCGGTCGGTTCCCCGCGGCCTGGGCGCGGAAATCGACAAACAAGGCCTGCCAGGTGGAATCAGCGGCGAGCTCGCGAGCGAAATCAGGATCGATCGGCCCGTATCCGTCGATGCTCGCGGGATCTGACATCAATCCGAGGAGCGTCGCCAGATCACACACGATGTGCAACAACGGCTTCCGACGTGAGGGCGCAGTCGATCGAGCTGCTGTGAATGCTGCCTCGCACGTTTCGCTGCCACACTGGCACGTCAGCCCCTGTTCGCCGTGCAGCAGAGCGACCAGTGCGTCGGCCCTACGGGTCGAGACATTTCGTGGATCGTGGTTGCAGACGCTTCCGGCGGCCTCGCTGATCAGGCCAAGCGCTTCGACGGCCTCGGTCGCGCTGAGTGTTGCCTGCAACTGGGCGAGTCCGTGACGGTCTGCTCGCGTGCGAACATCGCGGTGTTCCAGCATCTTCCGGCGACGTTCGGCGGCAGCATCCGGATCGTAGGCAAAGACCTGGCGCTCGATGTCGCGCTCCAGTTGCCCGGGCGGAAGACGGTGCGCCGAGGCAAGTACCCGGCGCTCGAGTGCTGCGATCGCCTCCGGGTCGGCCCCGGTGAGTCCGTCGACAATCTTGCGCACACGCGCATAGTCCAGCTCGCCGGCAGCGAAGGCGGCCTTGGTGAGCGGAAGGAACTCCCGTAGGGCATCACCGATCTCGATGTGGACTTCGGCAGTACGACGCGAGCACGTGAGCATGACCGCGATCTCGTTGCATGCGATCCGCCACGCCTTGTCGACATCACCGGACACGTCGAGTTCGGCGTTGAATCTCGACTCCGACAACATGGATGCACCGAGCACCTTTTGCGCGGCAAGCATGTTCTCGCTCTGCGCCGTAGCAAAGAGCATGTCCGGCAACATGAGTGGATCGACGACAGGACGGCCTTCATCGACGGATGTGCCCACACCGCCCGTCGATCCGTTATCGAACATACATTCGACAATAAACCCACCCACCGACAAGAAAGCTAGAGTGCCGGTTTGTATCCCTTACCCTGCATCCACGCCAGCACGTCCAACACCCTGATGACCGGAACGGATTCGTCGAGACCTGCTCGTGCACGTAGATCGAGGAGTCGACTCTGCAACTCGTCTTCCCGCATGGCTACGCGAACAGGTTCCAGGTGGGCCGACTTCGTTCCCAACTCCCGCCCGATGACGTCGTCGTAGATCGGGAAGAGTCGCGGACGCTTGCGCGCGATCAGTTTGGACGCCATGGTTCGCCCGACACCGTGAATCTCTCGAAGCGCCGTCTCCAACCGCCACACCGGGGATTCCGGAGTGAAGGGATCGGGTTCGTTCGACAGATCGCGATCCGGGCCCACGTCCGCCAGGAGTCGGTTCAGTTCGGCATTGTTCTCCCCGAGCAGGAAGAAGGCTCCTTGCGCCGGAACCTGAACCGACAGAAGAGTCACCGCAACAAGATCTTCCGCGGTGAAGATGTTCGCATCACGATCGCGATTGCCACTGGGATCCCAGGAATCCCACAACGCACCGGTTCGGAGATAACCGGTCTTTCGGAGCGGCCTCGTGAAATATTCCTGCAGCACGTCGACCGCGCCGTCATCGTCCCCGTCTCGCAGCACACGCGGGAGTCGGATGGGCAACTGATCAACCATGGTCGAGCGACCTTTCCAGTACATATTTGGCGAACCCGGCGTTGTGATACTGCCGAAATGGGCCCTTGCCCTTGGCAACAAGATGCTCCGCGAGCGGACGAACCGTCGTCATGTCGACGGGCAGTTGAGCAAACTGTTCCAACGCATCCGAGTCCTCGAGACTGCAGTCGATCACGGTCCCGTCGCCGTCGGCGGACGCCAACTCGGTGCGTCTGATGGCGACCAGATCGTGCTTGGCGTCGAGTTCTTCGATGCTGCAGCCGGTTCGCGATTCCAGTGCCGAACTGGATACGTAGACGGACATGACGTGCTCGATCGGCTTACCGCCGACCAGATGGCACTCGACGCTCAGAATCTCCATCGGACCGATATTGAGCGTGAACAAGCGATGGCGCTCCGCGGATCGGTTGGTCGACGGCAGGCAACTGATCGTCCACTGTTCGATCTCGACGGCGGCCGGAGCGTCGAACGCGTAGGAGAGAACCTCGGCAATCAGTTCGGCGAGATCTTCGAAGAGCGGGTCGCGCTGCAACCGCTCGAAATTCTCGACAGAAGCGGCGGGACGCACAGGCGCCTTGCTCACGCAGGTCCCCTCTCGTCCGGTGCTTTGCTCTCAGACCTCGCGTCCAAGGTACCCAGCCCTACGCGGGTCTCGCGCGTTCGCCCTCACGTACACCCTCGCGTTATGGTTCTCGACACGTACCACCGCCTTACCGATCGCTAACTCGAGGAGCACACGAAGTGGAAATCAAGGGAACCGCAGCACTGGTCACCGGAGCGGCATCAGGCCTCGGCGCCGCAACAGCCAAGCGCCTCGCCGACGCCGGCGCTACCGTCTTCGGCCTGGATCTGCCCGCGTCGATCGAGCGCGCAGGCGACAACGTCCCCGCCGGCGTCACCCTCATCCCCACCGACGTGACCAGCGGCGAAGAGGTCGAAGCAGCGATCAACCAGATCGTCGAGTCGGGCTCCCCGCTGCGCATCGTCGTCAACTGTGCCGGTGTCGGCTGGGCCGGACGCATCCTGTCCAAGAAGGGTCCGCACGACCTCGAGCTGTTCCGCACGGTCATCACCGTCAACCTGCTCGGCACCTTCAACGTCATGCGCCTGGCCGCCGACGCCATCGCCAAGACCGAGGCCGTCGACGAGTCGGGCCAGCGCGGCGTCGTCATCAACACCGCTTCCGTTGCTGCCTTCGAAGGCCAGATCGGCCAGATCGCGTACTCCGCCTCCAAGGGCGGCGTGCACGGCATGACGGTTCCGGCTGCCCGTGACCTTGCGCAGTTCGGCATCCGCGTCAACACGATCGCTCCCGGCATCATCGACACCCCGATGCTCGCAGGCGTCACCGACGAGTACCGCAAGGGCCTCGAGGCCGGCGTTCCGTTCCCGTCCCGCCTGGGCCAGCCGTCCGAGTACGCGCAGCTCGCGCAGATGATCGTCGAGCACGACTACCTCAACGGCGAGACCATCCGCATGGACGGCGCACTGCGCATGGCGCCGCGCTAACCTCCCTGCTGTGCGCCTTTATTAACCGCCCGCGGTTAATAAAGGCGCACAGTTGTCAGAACGAATGAAAATACCCACCGTTGGAGTGGGCAGTTGCGCTGAGGTACTCGGCTACTTCCTTCGCCGGCATCGGTCGGCTGATGTAGTAACCCTGAACCAATTCGCAACCGGCGGTAAGCAAGAGCCTCAGCTGGTCGGCCGTCTCCACGCCTTCCGCCAATGACTGCATACCGAGCGCCTTCGCCACCTCGACCACCGAAGTGACAACTGCCGAATCACCCTCGCTCAGTTCGGTGATGAACGACCGGTCGATCTTGAGGATGTCCAACGGCAGTTTCTTCAAACTCTCGAAAGACGAATAGCCGGTTCCGAAGTCGTCCAGGGCAATCGCAATTCCGGTGGCACGCAGGCGATCCAACTCGGCGACGGCAAGCTCCTCCACTGCTCCCGTCTCTGTGATTTCCAGCTGAAGCCGTTTGCCGGACAGACCGCTTGCCTCCAGCGCATCGTTCACGGCCGATCCGAACCCGGACGACATCAGTTGCACCGGAGAGACGTTCACCGTCACGTAAGTGTCGTCGGGCCACGTCGCGGCTTCGGCGCACGCCATGTTCAGTACCTGAAGCCCCAGAGGGACTATCAAGCCGGTCTCCTCCGCGACATCGATGAAAATGTGCGGTGCAAGCACGCCCCGCACCGGGTGATTCCAGCGAAGCAGTGCCTCGAAACCCTCGACGCGGCCGGTGTCCGCACGAACCTGCGGTTGGTAGTACAACTCGAACTGCCGAGACTCGATCGCAAGCCCAAGTTCTTGCAGGGCCGATGCTCGCTCCCTGGCCCGCGCCCGCAGCACCGGTGAGTATCTTCCTACCCGGTTCTTGCCGGCGGATTTTGCCGCATACAGCGCCAGGTCGGCGGACATGACAAGCGTGTCCGCATCTTCGGAATCTGCGGGTGCGCCGGCATAGCCGATCGATGCACGAACCTCGATGCGATTCCCCCGCACGTAAAACGGCTCACGCAATGCATCCAGATAGCGAGCGAACACCTCTCCGCCGTCCCCTGTTCCCCGCAAGACGACGCCGAATTCGTCACCACCGATTCGCGCACACATGGCGCCGTCGACCACCCGATTGAGCCGTGCAGCAACGGAAATCAACAATTTGTCACCGACAGGGTGCCCTAACGTGTCGTTCACCGACTTGAAATTGTCCAGGTCGAGGATTCCGACAAGGACTTCCTCGCCGGTTCGGACGGTGCCGAGCGCGTCGGACAGCTCCGAGCCGAACGTCCGGCGATTCGGGAGCCCGGTCAGTCCGTCGGTTGCAGCAAGCCACAGAATTCGCCGCTCGTAGTTGTACTTCTCGGTGATGTCCGAGCCCACGCCTCGCCAACCCACGAACTCCGTGGCCTCGGATAGCCTGGGATGACCCGACAGAGACCACCATCGGTCGACGCCGTCGACACGAACGGGAATGACGACCTCTCGAAACGGCATGAGGCGGTCGAGGTGATCTCCGATGACCTGGACCGCGGCTCGGCCACTCTTCGTCGAACCCACGTCGAGCCGATCCAACAATCCGCGCAGCGACAGGGTTCGCAAGTCGGAGACGGGAACTCCCGAGATCTGCGACAGCCGAGCGGAGGTGTGCGACAACGTCCCGGTGGTGTCGACTTCCCACAGCCAGTCGCGTGACCCACCCTCGAAATCGTCGAGAAGCAAACTGACCGTCTGGCGCTCGGCAGCAGCCTCGAACTCGGCAAGACAACGACTTCGGAACGACGCCCAGAGGTACACGACGCCGATAATCAGTGTCACCGAGTACACGACCAACTGGAACGAGAGGACAGCATATTCCGTAGTTCTCTTGGGCAGGATAACGACGAGCAATCCGATGCTGTGCACCAGAATCCACGCTACCGCTATCGACCGAACCGTCGACAATGCTACGGCGCCGGCGCCCATGACTCCGGCGAATGTCGCTAGAAGCACAAGCTTTCGCGAGTTGTCCGTCACGGGAAGCATCGCGGCGGCGAGAACGACAAGCAGAAGCCCGAGCAGGATCACCTCGAGCATGAGCGCCCAGTAGTCGTACCTCGTCGTATGTTTGGGCGTGTACCGGCCCTTCAGGACGACTCGCGGTATCCAGACGCGCACCGAATTGAGGACGACCAAGAAGGCCGCAGAACCCCAGATCACCCGAAACTCGTTGTGACCGGGGGGTACGACATACACAAGCAAAGCGCACACGCTGAGTACATTGACCATGTTGGCCAGTGGCGCGACCGTCGTCACCTGCAGTATCTGGCGTGCGAAGAGGTCGCGCCGCTCGACGTCAGACAGTTCGGCGTCGCTCGCACTCGAAGTCAGCCTGCTCAGCATGCAACACCCTCCATCGTGGAGCCGACCAGATGAAGGTAGCGCGGATGCGGGTTCCGGACACACGATGACGAGAAACTACGAGTTGAAACATACTGTTAAATAGGATGTTTCAGACAATTGCGACAGAACGGATCAGCGCTACAACTCGGAAGCCAGCGGAATTTCCTTCTCCGCGCGGTCCGTCATCCACTCACGGAGGACCTTGGTGGCAATGACGTCGTCCTCGTTGTACTGCAGGATGCGTGTCCGCTGCGTCTCGTCCGGCTCACCGTCGTAGCCGACCGCCTCGCGGTACCACGCCATCGACGCTTCACCCCCGGCCTCGGCGTCACGCCAGTTGAAGCCGGCGACGGGCGCAATCTTCTTGAGCCCCTTTCCGTTCGGGCAGATGAACTGATCACTCACTGCTTGATAGATGTCGACCCACTGCGGACTGTCGATGAACTCGCGGATCTCGTCCTTACTCGGAATCCCGGGTTCACCGGCAAACCTGCGCGCCGAGTCCAACAACCACTTGTCCTCGGCTGAACGCGAATAACAGTATGCGGCAAAGGTTTTACCCGAAGCAGCGGCCGCGGCACGCTCCGCCATCAGCCAGCCCCAGAACTCTGCGAACGACCGCGCCTCGTCACGCGTCGGCAGCGGATCCCACGTCGCAAATCCTCGATACATCGAGAAGCCGCCGACATTGAGCAACGTCCCCCACAGGTACGCGCCGTGCTCCTGATAGCTCTCCATGTCGACGTCGATCTCGATGTCCGCCCGAGTCACCGAGATCTTCTCGAACCGCCGCACCAACGGAGCATCTGCCAACCACGCCTTGGCGATCACGACTGCGTCGTCGAAATTTCCGTGCGGCCAATCCTCGAGCGGCTCACCGTCCCAGGCGGCCAGCTGATCGATCGTGTTGCAGCCGACGTCGCGCAGAAGCTCGGCCCGCGATCCGACAGCCACCAGGCTGACGTCGCGGTTGCGAACCAACTCCTGCTTGCATTCGGTCCACCACGAGCACGACTTGCACTCGCTCACCTGTGACGGAGACGTCAGCACCTCACCGCGGGCCACAGCGATACGGTCGGCGAAACGCTTGTCGTAATCGTCGAGAATCGCGCTGAGGTCGTGGACGAGGATGCAGTCTCCGTTGTATCCGATCGCGCCTGCCGTCAGCGATGGGCTCGCCAGCCCACGACGCTCGAGCATCCGATAGACCTGCGCGACGCGCATCTGATCGCGGACCTGACTGCGGACCTTGCGTTTGGGATCGGCCGCGGGCTCCCATTCGAAGAGCCCCGAGGTGATCGCGCCCTGGCCGGGATCGGTCACCTTGTGATTGACGACAATGACGGGGATGTACCCGCCACCCTCGTCGTCACGGATCAGCATTTCGCAGCGGCCCTTGCGTCCGGTGTCGCGCTCGACCGGCAAGACCGCGCCCCAGATCCGGTCTGCGCCGGCCTCACAGGCAGTGAGAGTGTCACGAGCCTGAGCCGACGCCGATTGGTCGGGGTTGATCTTCACCCAACGCTCGGGAGCAGCACCGATCACGAGTTCGGCGATCTCCGCGCGCTTCGCGATCGCGGCATCCTGGCGCTGCTTGATGCCGGTGTCGACGGGTTCCGAAGCCGATTTCCCGGGAAACAACCCGTCCAGACGCACCCGATGACGGCATCGGGTCAACGCCCCCGAATCGATGATCGGGAGCTGGGGCGCGGGGTTGTTAACGGAACACACGATGACGAAGATTATGTGCTCCCCTAGGCTGAAGCCGAAGCGCAGGTACCTGGCAACACACAAACACCTGGAAACGGGGTCCTTTTCGATGGGGTTGTTCAAGAAGCGAAAGTCTCGTGCCACCCGCAAGGCGGAGGCAAAGGCTCTCAAGCACAAGGCTGAGGTCGAGGCGAAGCTCAACGCCAAGAGCCAGCGTAAGCGCGACAAGGTCGAGACCAAGTCGCTCAAGAAGCTGGAGAAAGCCGAGATCGAGTCACAGCACAAGATCGAAAAGGCGCAGATCGCGACCCTGAAGGCGCAGGAGAAGGCCGCTGCGAATCAGGGCCTGACCGTCGCCAAGGTGCGTAAGTACCTGGGAGTGGCACGTCTGCTTGCCCCCGTTCTCCTGCCGATCGCCTACCGCGCAGCCACGGCGGTGCGCGCCCAGCTCGACACCACGCGTGCACAGAAGATGGGCATCGCCGTCGACCAGCTCGGTGACTACACCGGTCACGGCGCGAAGTTGAGCGCTCGTATCGCCGGCGCCGAGAGCTCGGTCACCGAGATCCTCAGCCGCAAGCCCGACGACGCGGAGACGCAGCGTTTCGCCGCCGCCATCCGTGAGCGCCTCGGCGACCTCAGCACGGCAGTTCGCGCTGCCGAGCAGATGCCGCAGGCTCGCCGTAAAGCAGCTCACCAGGCGATTTCTTCCGAACTCGACGGCGTCGAAGCAGATCTGCTCGCACGTCTCGGCGTGCGCTAGACCTGAGAACGCCAGTGAGAGCAGCCGAGCAGACCGCGACCCTCCGGGGGACAGCTGTCGGCTCCGCTTCGGCTGCTCTCGCTGTCGCCGCGCACGGGATCGGCGGAGGCGAGCTGCCACAGTCGTCGTCGCTGACCCTGTTGCTCGCCGTCTGCGCAACCGTCGGCGCCGTGACGGCCACCCTTCCCGCCCTCTCACGGGGGCCCGCTGCCCTGATCGTGGCCCTTGGCCTGGGTCAGCTCGCCGCGCACACCACCATGACGCTCTCCGAGCACGCTCATTCGCCCGCTCCGGGATTGGTGATGCTCGGTGCTCACGCCGGTGCCACCGTCGCCTGTGCGGTGGCGGTCCTGGCCGCCGAGCGCCTCTACCGCGTTGTCACCCACGCTCTTCACGTCGTCCTGGCGTCCCTGGCTCCCGCCGCCGTCACTTCCCGCGGCCACACCGTCTCGACCGGAATCCATCACGGACCTGTCGACGCTCTACTTCGCGCCAGCATCTCGCGGCGCGGTCCTCCTGCCCTGGTCTGAAGATTCGTAGAACGCCCCACCCCTTCACCAGACCAAGAGGACACTTCCCGACATGAAGAACACCCTGATTTCGCGCGCGGTTGTCACGACCGTCGCTACCGGCAGCGCCGTGCTGCTGGCCGCCGGAACTGCTTCAGCACACGTCAGCGTCGTCGCACCAGGAGCTGCGCAGGGCGGATACTCCGTTCTCACGTTCCGCGTGCCCACCGAATCCGACACCGCTTCGACCACCAAGCTGACGGTGGCGCTCCCCGACCTCAAGTCGGCACGCACCGAACCGATGCCCGGCTGGACCGCCGTCGTGGAGAAGGACCCCACCTCGTTGGTCGCCAAGTCCGTGACGTGGACCGCCGACCCCGGCGTCGGAATCGCCCCCGGCCAGTTCCAGCAGTTCGTCCTTTCTGCCGGCCCGCTGCCGGAGCAGGACGAGGTCGAGTTCAAGGCCGTCCAGACGTACAGCGACGGCAACGTCGTCAACTGGGATCAGGAAGAGCTTGCCGACGGCAGCGAGCCGGACAAGCCCGCCCCGACGCTGACTCTCGCCGCGTCCACCGGCGATGCCCACGGAGCGCCTGCTGCCGAGACGTCCGCCGCATCCGAAGCCTCTGACTCTTCGTCGGACAACACCGCCCGCTGGCTCGGCGGCGTCGGCCTGGTGCTCGGCGCGTTGGGCGCTGCACTCGGCCTCGGCGCACTGGTCAGGAGCAAGCGCTGATGAGTACCCGGATCAAGGTCATCGCCGTCGGCATGCTCGCGATGCTGGCCACGATGCTCGGAATGGGCACGGCCAGTGCACACTCCGCGGTCGTCGGCTCCAACCCGGAAAACGGTGCGTCCATTCAGGTTGCGCCTGACACGGTTTCGGTCACGTTCAACGAGGCTCTGCAGGCACAGTTCGCGGCGCTGACCGTCACCGGCCCGGACGGCAACCTCTGGACCAAGAGCGATCCGTCCGTCGAAGGACCCACTGTCAGTGCAGACCTCGGCGATCTCGGGCCGACCGGCGTCTACACCATCGCGTACCGCGTCACCTCCGCTGACGGTCACCCCGTCAACGGAACCCTGACGTTCACCCTCACCGAGGCGGGGTCGGGCACTCCCGGCGCTGCCGCCGCGTCGAGTACGGGTGAGTCGGAGTCCGGCAGCATGCCGGTGTGGATCTTCATCGTCGCCGGCGTCGTCGTGTTCGGCGGTGCGCTGTTCTTCGTGCTCCGTAAGCCGAAGTCGAGCTGATCGCGTGACGGGTACGGCAAACAGGTGGTGGTTGCTGTTTGCCGTACCCACAGCTCTGCTGGGAGTCCTGATCGCCTGGGGCCTCGCCAGCCCGTCGGGACCCGAATCGTCGAGCACGGTCCGCGTTCTCGCGATCGGATGTGGTTCGTTGACGCTCGGCATCGCGACGCTCGCCTGGATGGGCCGCAGTGCACGCCGCCCGGCAACAACCCCCGCCGTCATGTGGACTCAGCTCACCGCGGTGGCAGCAGTGTGGCTCGTCGCCGAGATCACGCTCCTCGTGCTCAATGCCGCAGCGGCCGACGGCGCCCCGGTCACCTCGCTGACCATCGGGCACTTCGGCGCATTCGTCTCCGAGGTCAACGTCGGCCGCGTCGGCGTCGCGATCATCGCGTGCGCGTTTGCCGTCGTCTGTTACGGCATCTACGGATTCACCAATCCCGAGACGGTGCCCGTCGCACCGGCATTGGTCGTCTCCGCGTTGGCGCTCGCTGCCCGCCCGATCACCGGGCACATGGCGCAGCAGAGCTTCGGATCGATCCTCGACGCCGTTCACGTCCTCGCTGCGGCCTTGTGGTTCGGCGTGCTCGCCGCACTCGCGCTTGCCGTACCGTCGCGCGGTGCCTGGGCGATCTGGTTGCCCAAGTACTCCGCTCTCGCCTGGCGATGCGTCCTCGCGCTGGTCGTCACCGGTATCGTCAACGCCGTCGTGCGACTCGACTCACTCTCCGCCTTCTACGACACCGCATACGGCCGGGTGATCCTCGCCAAGATCGTGGCGATCGGACTGCTCGTCGCCCTGGGATGGTGGTGGCGCCGGACATGGGTGGTCGCGAGCGCTGCACACCGCATGAGTTCGGACGGATCCCTGCGTCGCGCCATCGGTGAAGTTGTCTTCATGGCCATCGCATTCGGGCTTGCCGCGGCCCTTGCGACAACTGCGTAAGACGTGCCTCGGCGCGACATTTCGTGACCCGCACATTTAACGTTTCACGTCGAGATTTAACCTCTACGTGAGTTTATTTTCCCAGCTTGCGGCGGTTTCCGGCCCCCCTTAGCGTTGCTCGCATGACGGAGGCCCAACGCTCGTTTCTCGTCTGCGCTTCGCAGCGCAGCGGCAGTACTTTGCTGGTCGAATCCCTGCGAGCAACCGGGGTCGCGGGTGAGCCGGAAGAGTTCTTCCAGTACCTCCCCGAGACCTCGCGATCGCCGCAACCGAGGCAGTGGTTCGAAGACGTCACGGACGAGTCCGTCCTGGGTCTGCTCGCCCCGTTCCACCCGGGCACGCCGGACACTCGCACCTCCGAACAGTGGCGCACACAACTTCTCGAACTCGGCCGAACCCCCAACGGAGTCTGGGGTGGCAAGCTGATGTGGAACCAGACGCCGCTCCTACTCGATCGCGCGGCCGGATTGCCCTGGCGCAGTGGGACGGACCTACGTTCCGCACTCCACGACACCCTCGATCACGACCTGCAGTTCATCCACGTCTATCGAGAAGATGTCGTCGCTCAAGCTGTGTCGATGTGGCGCGCCGTGCAGACACAGGTTTGGCGCGACGACGCGACTCCACCGAATCTCTCGGACGGTGCACAGTACAACGCAGTCGGAATCGCGCACCTGGTGACGATTCTCGGTGAGCAGGAACGCCAATGGAAGCGCTGGTTCGAGGAAGAGGACATCTCTCCCATCGAAGTCGGGTTCCGCGATCTCACCGAAGACCCGCAATCCGTGGTCGCAAAAACCCTCATCTCCCTCGGCCTCGACGGACAACTGGCCCCGCCACCGCCGCTGCGTCGTCAGAGCGACGGACGATCCCGCGAATGGGTGCAGCGTTATCGCATCGACGCCGAACAGAACGGATATCCCGTCACATGAGCACCGTCACCGATGTCGTCGACGAACTCCGAGTTCTCGAATCCGAAGCGGTTCACATCATTCGAGAGGTGGTGGCAGAACTCGAGAGACCGGTCCTGCTCTTCTCGGCCGGCAAGGACTCGATAGTCCTGCTTCGTCTGGCCGAGAAGGCGTTTCGGCCCTCCCCACTCCCTTTCCCGGTCCTGCACGTCGACACCGGTCACAATTTCGAGGAGGTCATCGAATTTCGCGACCGCCGAATCAAGGAGGGCGGGCACACACTTCTGGTTGCTTCCGTTCAGGATTCGATCGACCAGGGCAGAGTGCAGGAGTCGACCGAGACCAGCGGATCGCGAAACCGCCTGCAGACCAGAACCCTGCTCGACGCTCTCGAAGCTGGAAGGTTCGACGCCGCGTTCGGCGGCGCCCGCCGGGACGAGGAACGTGCGCGCGCCAAGGAAAGAGTCCTCAGCTTCCGTGACGAGTTCGGCCAGTGGGACCCGCGAGCGCAACGGGCCGAACCGTGGTCGCTCTACAACGGTCGGATCAGACGCGGCGAGTCCGTTCGTGTCTTCCCGCTGAGCAACTGGACCGAGCTCGACATCTGGCGCTACATAGCCCAGGAGGAACTGGAACTGCCGTCCATCTATTTCGCGCACCAGCGGAGGGTATTCGAGCGCGACGGAATGCTCCTCGCTGCTTCCGAATTCAGCACCGACGCCGAGAACGCCGCGGCAACGACCGAGTGGGTGCGATATCGAACCGTCGGCGATCTGACCATCACCGGCGCCGTTCGATCGCACGCCACCACTATCGACGACGTCGTCACCGAAATCTCGGTCGCGACGGTTTCCGAACGAGGCGAGACTCGCGCAGACGACCGAACGTCGGTCGCCGCGATGGAAGACCGAAAGCGTGAGGGCTACTTCTGATGACGACCACCATCACTCGCCAACTCCTGCGACTGGCCACGGCGGGTAGCGTCGACGACGGCAAGAGCACGCTGATCGGCCGACTGTTGCATGACACCGACAGTCTGCCAACCGATCACCTCGATTCCGTGACCGACGAGCACGGTGTCGCCGACCTGGCTGCACTCTCCGACGGACTACGTGCCGAGCGTGAACAGGGCATCACGATCGACGTCGCGTACCGATTCTTCTCCACCCCGACAAGAAGTTACGTACTCGCCGACACCCCGGGGCACGAACGCTACACGCGCAACATGTTCACCGGAGCATCCAACGCTCACGTAGCGGTCCTGCTGGTCGACGCGAGGACCGGCGTGCTGCGTCAGACCCGTCGGCACGCCAGAATCGCCGCACTGCTCGGTGTTCCGAACCTTGTAGCCGTGGTGAACAAGATCGATCTGGTGGACTTCGACGAAGCGAGATTCGCTCAGGTGCAGGAAGAATTGCGGGCCTTGGCACGGCAAGTCGGACGCGAGGACGTACTCGCCATACCGGTCTCCGCGAAAGCCGGCGACAATGTCGTGACGCGGTCCGAGAACACCGCGTGGTACGAGGGGCCGACGCTGCTCGAGTACCTCGAAGGCGTCGAACTCCATGCGCCCGCGACCCACATCGAGGAGCTTCGGCTTCCCGTGCAATGGGTTTCGCGCCCCGATCCGCAGAATCGTCGCCGGTACACCGGCCGGATCTCGGCAGGCACACTGAGCGTCGGAGACGAGGTAGTGGTCCTGCCGTCCGGATCGAAGAGCACCGTGATCAGTCTGGACACTCTCGACGACAACCGCAGTACTGCCGTTGCACCACTGTCGGTTTCGGTGGAACTGGCCGACGACATCGACGTCGGACGTGGCGACGTTCTGGTCAGTGGCGGTGCGCAGGCTCATTTGCCGGTTCTGGCCCGAGAACTCGAAGCCACGATCTGCTGGTTGTCCAACACACCGTTGCGCGCGGGCGATCGGATAGCGCTCAAACACACGTCCCGGACCGTGCGAGCGACCGTCCAAGAACTGCACACCCGTCTCGATCCTGAAACGCTCGACGAGCAGGACAGCCCAGTCGAATTGGGACTCAACGACATCGGAACGGTCACGCTCCGAACCAGTTCCGTGGTGGTCGCCGACACCTACGACCACAATCGGGACTCCGGCGCCTTCATCCTGATCGACGAGCAGAGTAACGACACCGTCGGCGCCGGCACCATTCTCGAGCCACGCGTCGTCGTTCCCGGTGAGCAGACCCGCAACGACATCAAGTGGCATCCGTCCTCACTCGAACGTCAACGGCGGTGGGCGTCTACCACCCAGAGGGGCGCGACGATCTGGTTGACCGGCCTACCTGCATCCGGAAAATCCACCGTCGCAGTCGCTGTCGAACGTGCGCTGGTCGACGCGGGACGCACCGCGTATCTGCTGGACGGTGACAACGTCCGCCACGGTATCTCCGACGATCTCGGGTTCTCGCCGGGAGACCGAGCCGAGAACATCCGACGCGTCGGGCATCTCACTCGACTGTTCGCCGACGCCGGCGTCGTGGCGATCGCGTCGATGGTTTCGCCGCTGCGTTCGGATCGAGCAATTGCGCGCGCTCTCAACGAAGCTGCCGGACTCACCTTCCTCGAAGTTGCCGTCACCACTCCCGTCGAAGAATGCGAACGTCGAGATCCCAAGGGCCTGTACGCTCGTGCGCGGGCGGGTGAACTGAAGGGGCTCACCGGAATCGACGCGCCTTACGAGACGCCGGAGGACCCGGACCTGGCATTCGACACAACCGGCGCTGACATCAACGAGCTGGTCGAGCGGGTCATCGCATTGTTGGAGGAGCGCGAAGCCGCAAGGCCCTAGGGGTTTTCGGTGTCCGACTCGAGGTAACCGCGGTCCGCACTGTAGGCGGACCGCACGTTGGGTCGGACACCGATCTTCTCGAGGTACGCCGCCATGCGGTGCACCGCCATCGCGCTTCCCAATGCCTCGTCCGGGAGACGATCATCGGTTTCGGCGCGCCACGTGTGAAGCTGCGAGGACAATTCCGCCTGTATTGCCGAGACTTCCGGTCGATCGATCAGATTGATCTTCTCGTCAGGGTCGGCACGAAGGTCGTACAGCTCCCGGGGTGCGCGTACCGCCAGATGCTCGGTGCCGAGCGCTTTTCCGGAAAGACTGTCCTCGATGTCGAGCGGTAGATCCAGAGCGGGGCGGACGGCGTAGTTCTCGATGTAGCTGTAGTCCTTGGTACGCACCGCTCGAATGGGATCGAAACTGTCGTGAAAGGTCTTCTCCGTGAACAAGGAGGTCCGGACAGGTTCGGACGGCTCGGTTCCACGATCGACGAGGGCATCGGCGTGCGAGCGCCCTTCCACCTCGGTGGGGACATCGATACCGAGGAGATCGAGAATGGTCGGAACAAGGTCCACACCGCTGAACAGTGTCTCGTATTCCTTTCCGCCACTGCGATACCGCGCGGGAGGCCGAGCGATCAAGGCAATACCGGTACCCGGGGCGTAGAGCGACGACTTGGCACGCGGGAACGCCGCGCCGTGATCAGTGAGGAAGAAGACCCAGGTGTTCTCGTCGAGCCCCTCTTCCTCGAGGGTCGCGAGCAGTTCCCCCACCGCGGCGTCGGCCACCTCTACGCTGCCGTGGAATTCGGCCAGATCCTCGCGCACCTGTGGCACGTCCGGAAGGTATCCGGGGACCTCCAGGGCTGCGGTGTCCGCCGGGGTATAGCGATCGGCGGGGTACGGGCGATGCGTTTCGAAGAATCCCGTGGTGAGCAGGAACGGCTCGGGCGGGAAGCGTCGTAGCCAGTTCTGGGCACGCGGAACCACGTAGTCGCAGAACGAGTTGGTGACGTCGTACTCGTGGTAGCCCAGTCGCTTCGGATACGCAGTCTCGTGCTGCATGCCGAAGAGCGAGGTGTACCAACCGTTGTCGGAGAGGATCTGCGGGAGCGTCTGCACCTCAGCGTGGTACTCCCAGCCGTGGTGCGCCAACCCGATCAGACCGTTGTTGTGCGGATACCTGCCCGAGAAGAGCGATCCGCGCGAAGGCGAGCACAGCGGCGCCGTCGCGTGTGCGTCGGTGAACCGGATGCCTTCTGCCGCCAGCCGGTCGAGATGGGGGCTGTTGACCCCGGCGACACCGTAACTCGCGAGGTGCCGCCCCAGGTCGTGCCAATGAATGATCAGGACGTTATCTCGCGCAGCCGACACGTGGGCAAGGCTAGTTGCCCCGCCCACGTGCGGCAACAGCTCGAATCAGCAGGATCTCAACTGTTTCTGCCGAGTTGTCTGATCCATCCGCGGGTATCGGCCGGATCGATGACGTCGTCCAGTTCGAACGTGGTCGCCGCCATCAGCGCCTTGCCCTGTGCGTAGGCCAGTTCCACGAACTGACCGAACAGCGTTTCCCGAGCCACCGGATCTTCGACGGACTCGAGTTCCTTGCGGAAACCGAGACGAACAGCACCTTCCAGACCCATCGGCCCGATCTCGCCCGTCGGCCACGCGACCGTGAACTCGGGGGCGTGGAAGGAACCACCGGCCATTGCCATGGCGCCCAACCCGTAACCCTTGCGCAGGATGATCGTTCCGAACGGCACGGTGAGGCGAGCACCGGCAACGAAGAACCGGCCGAACCTTCGGACCGTCGCCTCCTCCTCCGAATCCGGGCCCACCATGAATCCCGGTGTGTCGCACAGCGTCACCAGAGGGATGCGGTGCGCTTCGAGCAGTTCCAGGAAATCCGAAGCCTTGTCCGAGGCTTCCGCGTCGATCGCGCCGCCGAGATGCTCGCTGCTGTTCGCCAGCACACCGTACGGCACTCCTTCGACACGAACGAGTGCGGTGACTACACCGCGTCCGTAGTCTCGACGCAGTTCCAGGACGCTGTCGACGTCCGCGATTGCGTCGATCGCTCCACGAACGTCGTACGAGCGCAGGCGATTCTCCGGCACCACATGCCGCGAGAGCCGCGGATCCGGAGCCGTCCACTCTCCGCTCGCACCCTGGAAGTAGCCGAGGTACTGCTTGGCCAGCGCCACTGCATGAGCGTCGTCGTCAGCCACCAGGTGTACGACGCCGTTGCGGCGCTGCACGTCGATGGGGCCGATGTCCTCGGGGCGAAAGTTTCCGAGCCCGCCGCCCTCGACCATGGCAGGACCACCCATCCCGATATTGGCGTCCGGTGTCGCGATCAGGACGTCGCACGCGCCAGCCAGGGCCGCGTTGCCCGCGAAACAGCGGCCAGACACGACAGCGACCATGGGTACGCGGCCGCTCAGCGCCGCCATGGCACGGAAGGTTCCCAGTTCCAGGCCCGCTCCCGCCCCTGCATCGGTGTCACCGGGGCGACCACCGCCGCCTTCCGCGAACAGCACTACCGGAACTCGCTTGCGATCGGCGATCTCGAGCAGGCGGTCGGTCTTGGCGTGATTGCGCATGCCCTGGGTACCGGCGAGCACCGAGTAGTCGTACGAGATCACGACGCTCTCGCCGCCGCTGATGGTCGCCACTCCGCCGATCAGACCGTCAGCAGGAGTGTTGGCGATCAAGTCTTCCTCGCTTCGCCGACTGCGCTGCGCAGCCAGTGCGAGAGCGCCGTACTCGACCAGGCTGTCGTCGTCGACCAGGTCGTAGACGTTCTCGCGAGCAGTCCGGCGTCCCAGCTTGTGGCGCTTCGCCACTGCCGCAGGCCGCGCCGCGTCCAGGGTCACCTCGTGGCGAGCGATGATCTCCGCGAGATCGGGACGCACGTCGTCGAGGTCCACCTCGTCGACCTCGGCGAGCTTCGATCCCGCGCTTGCACTACGGACGACGAGCAACGGTTCGCCCGCACCCACCGACCTCCCCGGTGACGACAGGACCCGGACCACTTCGAGATCACCGGGCGCCGAGAGAACATGCTGCATCTTCATCGCCTCGAGGACGGCAACCTGGCCACCCGCATGGACGCCGTCACCGACTGCCGCGAGTTCGACGACGATGCCCGCCATCTGTGCACGGACCACATCCTCGTCCGGTGCCACGTCCACAGACGAGGAGGGCGTTTGTGGGCCAACGTCGGGGACGAGGTCCGCCAATCGAGAACCCAACCAGTCGACGTCGACCAGGCCGTCGCGGAAGTCCTTGTCCGACAGTATTGCCTGCAGGAACTCGATGTTGGTCGCCACGCCGTCGATGGTGAACTCACTCAGAGCAGCAATCGACTTGCGCACAGCGGCAGGAAAATCCGATCGACGCGTGTGGGTGATCACCTTTGCCAAGAGCGAATCGTAACGCGCACTCGGCGAGAGCCCGACCGTACCGAAGGTATCCACGCGCACACCGGGCCCGCCCGGAGGAGTGAAGTTGTCGAGCGTGCCCGAGGAGGGCAACGCATTGCCGTCCGGCGTCATGGTTTCCATGTTGACGCGGGTCTGGATCGCGATTCCCGAAGCGTTTGCCACGGATCCGACTGTCTCCGAGCCCTTCTCGACAGCGATGATCCCTGTTGGCAGTTCCAGGTTCTCGAACGGAACTCCGTCCGCGATCGCGAGCTGCACGGCGACGAGGTCGATTCCGGTGACCTCTTCGGTCACCGTGTGCTCCACCTGAATTCGGGGATTGACCTCGAGGAAGACGAAGCCGCGTTCCTCGACGAGGAACTCGACCGTCGCGATGCCGCGGTAGCCGACCTCGGCGCACAGCCTCGCCGCCGCAGCGTGAAGACGCTCGCGCAGGGCCCCCGACAGCCCCTGCGCGGGCGCAACCTCGATCAACTTCTGATGGCGACGTTGGACGCTGCAATCGCGGTCACCCAGAGCGAGCGCGTGGGTTCCACCTTGCCCCGGTGCCGCCACGATCTGCACTTCGATGTGCCGAGCGTGCTCACTGAGTACCTCGGCGAACAGTGCCGAACTGCCGAATCCCGACTGGGCTTCGGCCGCACACACACGGTACGCGTCGTCGAGTGCTTTCGGGTCACGCACCGCGCGCATGCCGCGGCCACCGCCGCCGCTGAGCGCCTTGATCATGATGCCGCGGGAGTTGCGCTCGAAGAATTCACGCACCTCGTCGAGGTCGGCGTTCGCCGATGTCGACGGCAGGACCGGCACTCCTGAGTCGACCGCCGCAGTGCGGGCGCTGGCCTTGTCGCCAAAAGTCCGGAGAACCTGGGCGTCCGGGCCGACGAAGACGATGCCCGCCTCGGTACACGCCTGCGCGAATTCGGCATTCTCACTGAGGAATCCGTAGCCCGGGTGCACGTGCGTGGCGCCCGTTTCGGCCGCGATCTTCAGCAGTGCGCTCTGATCCAGGTACGCGGATGCGCCCGACGCTCCGAGCGGCACCGACTCCGTGGCCGCCGCGACGTGCGGACTGGACGCGTCGTCCTCGGCGTACACCGACACCGTCTCGATCCCGAGTTCACGGGCAGTTCGAATGATCCGCAGCGCAATTTCGCCGCGGTTCGCAATCAGCAGTCTCACTTGTCCCCCTGAGTGCGCTCGAACAGATCGCCCTTGCGCACCTTTCCTGTCGCTGTCATCGGAAGCGCCTCGAGCACTTCCACTTCGGGCACCTTGTACGTGGCCATGTTCTCCTTGGCCCACGAGACGATCTCGTCGGCCGCAGTGTCGGAACCCTCGACCAGTTGGACAAACGCAAAAGCCACCTGCCCCTTGTCCGGGTCCGGTTTCGGCACCACCGCAGCCTTTTCGATCGCCGGGTGCAGCATGAGCAGCGCTTCCACCTCGGAGGGAAAGACACTCATGCCGTTGGTCTTGATCATTTCCTTGTTCCGCGCCAAATAGTGCAAACCGCCACGCTCACTGAACTTTCCGACGTCACCGGTCTGCAGCCAGCCGTCACGGATGGCGTCGGCGGTGGCCGCCTCGTTGCGGTAGTACGCGGAAAGGATGGACGGGCTGCGCACGATGATCTGCCCGTGCTCGCCGACGGGAACCGGCCTGCCGTCGTGATCGACGATCAGAACGTCGGTGCCGGGCACCGGAATTCCGCAGAACACCGGCTCGCTTTTCAGGTCGTAGTCGCCGTCCTGGAAGCCGAGGGTGATCGTGTCCGCGGTGTGGGTTTCGGTCATGCCGTAGCTCGCTTCGCGCAGAACGCCGCCGGTAGCCTCGCGCCACCGCTGGCGCGTGGCCGGATCGAGTTTGAGAACGAACGAAACTGCCATGACGTTCTGGAGTGTCGAGAGATTTCGCTCCGCGAATCCTGGCGTGTCCATCAGTTCGACGTAATTGTCGACAGTTCCGACCAGCGAGGTCACGCCGTAAGCCTCGACAGCGTCGAGCGTGGTCTCCGCATCCCAACGATTCAGCAGGACCACGGTTCCGCCGTTGACGAGCGGAACCAGGATGCCGAAGTCCTCACCTGCGATCCAGAAGATCGGCAAGAACACCAGGGACACCGGCGGATTGGCACCCACCTGGTCACCGCCCGCAAGCGTCGCGGTGGCCGCGGTGTAAACCATGTGGCGCTGAGTGTGCTCACAGCCCTTGGGCATTCCCGTCGTTCCGCCCGTGTAGTTCAGGGCGGCGAGGGAATCGAGTTCGGTGGCGACAGGAGTCGCCCGCTCACTGGTGATGATCGACTGCCAGTCGCTCAGGCGCGGATCGTCGACCTCGAAGGGCAGTTCGACGGTCGGGATCGCCGTCAGCATGTCCGACACTGCAGTCTTCGCGACGTGTTCGAGTGGAGTCTGTGAGCGAACCTTCTTCACCAACTTCGAGAAGGTGTTCTGCGTCAGTAGGACCTTGACGCCGGCATCGTTGAGTTCGTGAATCAATTCATGTTCACGGAAGAGTGGATTGATCGGCACGTGAACGGCACCGACCTTGAGAATGCCGAGCATCGCGATATGGAACTGAGGGCAATTGACCAGGTGAACGCCGACGCGATCGCCGCGTTCGACTCCGAGTGACAGCAGCCATCCGGCAAAACGATCCGAAAGCTCGTCGTATTCGGAATACGTAATGACCCGGCCGTAGAAGACGATGGCAGGAGTATCCGGCCGCTCGATCGCCCAATGCCGCAAGTAATCGACAAGTCCCCCACCTTCGAGCGGATACTCGACGGCGCGGGGAATGCCGGCGGGCCAATGCGCGTGTTGCAGCGCAGAGATCTCCGCCAGAGCCGCTTCGAGCACGTCTTGTTCTGCCACCGATCACTCCATTCGTAAAAAAATCTATTTCGACTCTTCGAACCCGATCAACCGCTCGGACATCGTCGTCATATCTGCAATGAACTGGTTCTGCTCTTCGACACTCGCCTTACTCAGTCGTGCTCCACCGGCCATCTGTGCGTCCGAGATCATCTGAACGAGCACCGGGGGCGAAACACAGGGATCTACGTCGTGAACCTGTCGAATCCGTTCGACAAAGCGGACGTAGCGGCTCACGAGCTTTTCGCGAACCGCCGACCAACTGCGCTCGACCTCGGAATCCACCCGCGCCCGATGCTCGATCACCGCGAGCAGGTCACCGTAGGTGTACACGGCCGTGATGAACGCCGACGTGGTCGTTCGGAGAACTTCGCGTAGATCCTCGGCCGCCGGGCCCTCCATGTGCTGAGCGTCGAGGAAGCGTCGGCACATCATTTCGGCGACGGCGCGGAAGACCTCGTCCTTCGACGAGAAGTACGCGTAGAAGGTCGCCCGGGACACATCAGCCCTGGTCGTGATCGTCTCGACCGTCACGGCGTCGTATCCGAGTTCGCCGAAGCAGAGGGCAGCGGTGTCGAGCAGTCCGGCACGGCGTGGACCGTCGCCGAGTTTGCGGGCTGTCCGCGCTCGCTCCTGCGTTTCACTGGTGGTCACCGTCACAGTGTGTGTTGACGTTGACGTCAATGTCAAGAATCGCGAGCCCGGCGCCCCACTTCGGCTTTTTGTTCGGGTCACCCTTTCACACCCCGCATATCGGGTGTAAGACTCTGCCTCTAATGTTTTTCGCCTTTCCCAGAAGGAGTCAATTCCGTGCCGGAAGAATCCGCCTCGCCCTCCTATTCCACAATCAAGGAAACAGTTGCAGCTTTGATGCCGGCACTGGAGTCGGAACTCGTCGAACTTGTTCGTATTCCGTCGATAGCAACAGAAGGTTTCCCCAGCGAGCCCCTGTTCGAGGCTCACGACCTGATCGTTTCTCTATTGGAGAAGTCCGGAGTCACGAAGATAGAGAAACTCGAAATAACAGGTAAAACTGCGCCGGTCATCATTGCAACAGTTCCCGGTCCAGAGGGAGCCCCGACCGTATTGATGTATTCGCATTACGACGTCGTTCCCGCCGACGACGTCGAACTCTGGGATTCACCGCCTTTCGAACCGAGCAAGCGTGACGGCGCGATTTACGGCCGCGGTACGGCAGATTCGAAGGCAAACGTCATCGGCATGATCGGCGCGCTTCGCGTCTTCGACGGAAAGCCGCCAGTGACGGTCAAGCTCGTCATCGAAGGCCAGGAAGAATTCGGCAGCCCCTTCGACAACTATCCGCCGGAAGCCCCCGAATTGTTTGCGGCCGACGCAATGGTCATCGCCGACGTCGGGAGCGTTCGACCCGGATCACCGACCCTGACCGTCGCACTGCGCGGATCGGCCCAGGTGATCGTCGAACTCACCACTCTCGGAGCCGACAAGCACAACGGCCTCTACGGCGGCGCCGCACCGGACGCCCGCCTCGCGCTCATCCGCGCACTGGCGTCGCTGCACGACGACAACGGTGACGTGGCGGTCGACGGCCTCATGCGCGAACCGTGGACCGGCAGTTCATACACCGAGGACGAGTTCCGCACCCTCGCCGAGATCCGTGACGGGCTTCCGCTGCTCGGAACCGGCGGCATCGGCGAACGCATCTGGTCGGGCCCGGCCATCACCGTGACGGGAATCGACGCTCCCCCTGTGGACGGTGCGGTCAACGCCGTCGCAAGCACGGCCCGCGCCGTGATCAATCTGCGCGTACACCCGCGCCAACCTGCCACCGAGGCGCAGGCTGCTCTGGTCCGGCACCTGGAAGCCCTGCGCCCCTTCGGTTTGCAACTGACCGTCACCGCGGGAGAAACCGGCGACGGGTTTGCGGCAGCCGAAGGTGGACCGGCCTTCGACGCGGCATTGTCTGCACTATCGCAGTCGTGGGGTGAGCCGGCCGGGCTGATGGCAGGCGGCGGCTCGATCCCCCTCGTGATGGCCTTGGATACAGCAGTGCCCACCGCCGAGAAGCTGTTGTTCGGCGCCACCGACGGTTACGCGAACATCCACGGCCCCAACGAACGCGTCCTGCTCGACGAGCTCGAGAAGGCCGTCGTCGCCAAAGCACTGTTCTTCCAGGAGTACGCCGACACCTTCGAGGGGAAGAAATGAGCACCGAAACCGACACGGGGTCCGCACCTACTCCGGCCAAGAAGAAGTTCGAGTTCCCCGGCGCGGTCACGATGCTCGCGATCGTCACCGTCCTGGTATGGATTGCAGCACTGTTCATTCCGGCCGGACGCTTCGGCGTCGACGTGGACGGCTCACCCGTTCCCGGCAGCTTCGAAACCGTCACGTCTCCGCTGTCGTTCTGGGAACGAATCCAGCAACTGATCCTCTCCCCCGTCAACGGCCTCTACGGCGTCCAGGATTCGATCACCGGGTTCGTCGACACCGACAACATCGGACGGCTCTTCGGTTCGGTCGGCGTAGTCCTCTTCATCATGGCGCTCGGTGCGTTCATCTCGGTCAGCTTTGCCACCCGCAGTCTCGAAACCGCTGTCTCCCAACTCGCTACCAAGCTCAGCGACAAGGGCTGGTTGCTCATCACCGTCATCATGGTGCTGTTCTCGCTGCTCGGTTCGACAATGGGCTTCTCGGTCGAGACGTTCGGCTTCTACGCCCTGCTCATACCGCTGATGACGGCACTGGGCTACGACCGCATGGTCGCGGCCACCATGATCATCCTCGGCGCTCTGGTCGGAAACATGGCGTCGACCGTCAATCCGTTCTCGATCGGCGTCGCCTCCGGTGAGGCAGGCGTCTCCATCGGTGACGGCATCGTGCTGCGCGTGATCCTGTGGATCGTATTGACCGCTGTGGCAGTGGCATTCGTTCTCCGCTACGCCGCAAAGGTGAAGAAGGATCCGTCCAAGTCGCTTGTCGGTTTCGACATCGCGGACGACGAAGACGAAGAGCCGGCCGAGCCGGTGGACATCGACGGCAAGCTCACCGGAACTCAGAAGCTGGTACTGCTCATCACCGGACTCACCTTCGGACTGATGATCTTCTCCGTCATCCCGTGGTCGAGCATCTTCGGCGCCACTACCGGTCCGGCCGAGTACGACGCGTACCACGTCACGGCAACCGAGCCCTACTGGTTCGAGTTGAACTGGTGGTTCCCGCAATTGGCGATGCTGTTCATCCTCGCCGCCGTTCTCGTCGGCATAGTCGCGAAGATGGGTGAGAAGAAGATCGTCTCCCTGATCACGCGTGGAGCCGGCGACATGGTCGGACCGGCGATCGTCATCCTGCTCGCTCGCGGCGTCTCGGTGATCATGACCAACACCGAAACCCTCGACACCATCCTCAACGCGATGGAGCAATTGGTCAGCGGCGCTTCGGCGGGGGTCTTCGCGATCCTGGTGATGCTCGTCAACATCCCGCTGGCGTTCCTGATCCCGTCCAGTTCCGGTCACGCCACCCTGGCGATGCCGCTGCTCGCGCCGCTGGGCGACTTTGCCGGAGTCAGCCGAGCACTCGTCATCACCGCCTTCCAGATGGGCCACGGCCTGATGCTGATGGTTGCCCCGACCAACGTCGTCGTTGTCGGCGGGTTGGCCATGGCGAAGGTCGGCTACGACAAGTTCCTGCGCTTCGTCTGGCCACTGCTACTGATCAACTTCGTGATCGTTGTCGTGGTGATCGGCGCAGCAGCGGTATTCGAGTAGTTCAGGCGTGGTGGGCCTGGCGTGCCGCCGTCTCCAGACGGTCGGTGTACTCGGCCCACCACGCCTCATCGCCGGGAGCCAGATTGTTGTCGCCCGCTTTCATCCCCGCGGCGCCGTCGATCAGCTCCCGCACGATGTCCGCGTGGCCGGCGTGCCGATGGGTCTCGGTGACAACGTGAACGAGTATCTGGTGCAGCGTGACGTCGCGACGATCCTCCGGCCAGTGCTTCACGAAGCCGGGGGCGTCCAGATCGTGCTCCTCGATCGTGGCGTCGGCGAAAGCCCAGGTGCGGCGATAGGTTTCGACGATGTCGGCAGTGGACTCGTCGGCGCGGGCCCACATGTCGACGTTGAGTTCCTCCGAACGCAACCACGCGGGGAGATCGGGAACCCGACGGCCGAACGTCGGACCGAAATACCCGAGCTCGACGCCGATCATGTGTTTGACCAGACCCAACAAGTTGGTCCCTGTCCGGGTCATCGGGCGCCGAATGTCATACTCCGACAGCCCGTCGAGCTTCCAGACGAGCGCATCACGTGCTGCCTGCAGGTACCGCTGGAGATCTTCCTTTTCCGAGTTGGTGGTCATGAAACCAACCTAAACCGAGTGGAGCAGACATTGACAGCGGTCGAGGATCTGACCGAGGTTGCCTCTCGGGCCGTCGCCGCCGAGCGTGACGCCCGGTCGGTGCGCTGGCACAACCCGGCAGCCGTCCGCAAGGCTGCCGCGGCCGTCCGTGATTCGCTCGACGACGAACGATCAGCGCTGAGCCGACCGTCGTACAGCGGGTTGTCACCGTCGCCGCACATGGCGCGCCAACTCGAACTGATCACGACGTTGCAGCCGACGCTGCCCGCCGACGCCGGCATCGGCACCGCCGCGCAGGCCGAGGCCGACGCCGTCGCCGCGGTGACCACCGCACGGATAGCCTTGCGCGCCGCCCACCTTGCGGTTCTCGAAGCACGCGTCGCCGCGCTCGATGCCGGTGACACCGATACCGTCGCCGCCGCGATCCGTGGTTACGTCCCGCTGAACTCGGGCAACCCCGTCGTCCGGCATGTGCAGGATCTCGGCTCCCGGATCCGTGAGGAAGCACGGCACGTGGTGAGTGGTAAGCCTCGGTCGATCGCTTTTCGGCTGGGGCTGAGCCTCGGAATGGGCTTGGCGTACCTGGCATTCATTCGCCTCTTCCAGTGGGACACCAAGGAAGATCGACTGCCTTACCTTGCGCTGTACGCACTCTCGGGTGTGGTCGGAAGCGTCGTGTGCACCAATGCGCTCAGCTTCGACGCCGGCCGCGTGCGCGCTGCGTTGTCCGGTGGAACGAGGCTCTGGCACGTGCTCGTCGCGAAAAACGCGGTGATGCTGCTCCTCGTCGGCAGCGCCGGGTTCCTGCTCAGCGCCGTCCTCGCGTGGCGCTCCGGAAGCAGTGCCGACCTGGTGAAGGCGTGCGGCCAGGTGCTGACCATGATCCTGCTCTGGTTGGGGGTCGCGAACGTGATGTCGGTGAGCTTGCCGCTGCGGGCAGAACCGATGACGGCGCGGCGCCACGACGGCACGTGGAAGCAGTTCCTGCTGTCCTTCGTCATCTCGTACGGTGTCGGACTGATCGTCAATCTGATGCTCTACTGGCGCGTCTGGGCAAAGACGACGCTGCTCGAGCAGATGGGCGGTCCGTGGATTCCGGTCCTGCTGCTCCTCGCGAGCGCGGCCGCGACGTGGCTGTTGCTGACCGTGCTGGCCGTACTCTTGGCCGAGCAACCGCGCTTCCGTCGCGCCTTGCACCGGGAGATGGTGGTCTACCGCGAAGAAACCAACCACTTGCAGGCGACCATTCAGCACAATTCCGGCTAATGTAGCCGTGCGTGGCTGATCCGGGCACGTCGCGAGTACACGCAGTGTCGAGGAAGGCGTGACCCATCATGTCCGTAAAGCCTGGCGCGGCCGCCACAACGGCCGCCGTGAGCACCGCCTCCTGGCTACCACTCATCGTGGTGGTCCTCACCCAGATTCAGGCGTCGTTCGCCGTCAACGCCCTGACCGTCTCGATGGCCGGCATCACCACCGATCTCGACACGCCCGCAACAAGTGTCGGCACCGCGATCACCGCGGGCACCTTCGCCATGGCTGCCTTCATTCTGTTGGGGGCCAAGATCGGCGCCCGTTACGGAACGCGTCTGGTCTTCCAGATTGCCGTCGCGATTCACGGCCTCGCAATGGCCGCGGTCGCCCTGAGTCAGAGCCCGGCAATGCTGTTCGTGGCCCAAGCTGCATCCGGCGCCGTGATCGCCCTCATCGCTCCCGCGTTGACGGTCTTCATCGCCACGAACTTCAGTGGCGATCAGCAGGCAAAGGCCATCGGTTACCTGGCAGCAGCAATCCCGGCGGCCGGTGTGCTGGCGCTGCTCATCGCCGGTTCCTTCGCGACGACGATCGGGTGGCGATACTCGTTCGCCCTCGTCGTGGCTCTCGCGGTGGTCAACCTGATCCTGAGCTTCCGGGTCAAACCTGTTCCCCCGCAGAAGGACATCACCATCGACTGGGCCGGCGCCGCCATTGCTGCCGTTGCCGTCATCCTGCTCAGCTTCGGTTTCAGCGGCCTGAACTCGTGGGGCGTCATCCTGGCCACCGACGCTGCGCCGTTCTCGGTCATCGGTGTTTCACCCGCGGCCATCCTGATCGTCCTCGGCACCATCTGCGCGCAGGGATTCTTCCAGTGGACGCGAAGCCGCAAGGCGCAGAACAAGCCTCAGCTCTTCAACCTCGACGTCCTCAAGACCGGCGCCGAGCGCGCCACCACGATTTGCATGGCGACGATGATGTTCGTGGGAACCGCGGCCAACTTCCTCATTCCGCTGTACATGCAGATCATCCAGGGCCGCAGCAGCTTGCAGACGTCGTTCTCGATCATCCCGTACACACTTTCGATCTTCATCGCGAGCACCGTCGTCGCGCGTCTGTACAAGACGTACTCCCCGCGTCTGATCGCACGAGCCGGGTTCGTCGTCGTTGCCGCTGGACTCATCTTGTTGGCCTTCACCATTCGTGGCGACTGGCATCAGATCTTTGTCGTCATCGGACTGATCACCCTCGGCCTCGGGCAGGGCGCCATCGTTGCGCTGGTGTTCAACACCCTCCTCACCGCAGCCCCCAAGGAACTGGCCGGCGACGTCGGTGCCTGGCGAGGACTGGTACACAACATGTCCGGCAGCGTCGGCATCGCGGTGGCCAGCGTCTTCGCCGTCGGAATCCTCGGTTCCCTCGTCAGCTCGCAGCTGATCGACAACCCCACCATCCCGGCATCACTCAAGGTCGAGTCCGGGATCAATCTCGACCAGGTCAACTTCGTCCCCAACGATCAACTCGTCGTGACGCTCGAAAACACCTCGGCGACACAAGCACAGATCGACGAAGCCATCCGGATCAACACCGAAGCGCGCTTGCGCGCCCTGCGAACCTCGCTACTCGTCCTCGCCGGACTCTCCCTGCTCGCCATCATTCCGGCCGGCCGCATGCCCGACGAAGTACCTGCTCTGGAAGAACCGCAACCCACGAAGGGCAAGAAGTAACCGATGTCCAACCAAGACCAATTCGGTCCGATCGAATACGTTGCCGTCGAGTTTCCCGGCGGTGCACCGACCTCCGCAGGATTCGAGCAGCTGCTCACTCTCGTCGACTCCGGCGTGATCCGCATCCTCGACCTCGAGTTCGTCACCAAAGCCGCCGATGGATCAGTGGCCGTCGTACCGGCATCGACCTTCGAACTCGCAGATTTCGATCTGGCGCAGTTCGACGGCGCAGCCTCCGGACTGCTCGACGCCGGCGACATCGCCGCCGTTGGTGACGAGTTGGCCACCGGTAGTGTTGCCGCCGTGCTCGTTTACGAGGAACTGGCCATACTGCCGGTGATCGACGCGTGGACACGCAGCGGCGCAAAGATTGTCACCGAAGGTCACCTGAGCTTGGACGAACTTGCCACCGCACTCGACAACACCGCACCAGGCAATACGGAGAAGGACGCATGAGTTTCTTGAGGCGAGCCGGCCGGGTAGCCGTCGCAAGCTCCATTCACGGCAATGTTCAGCGCCGTCAGCGGACCCGTTGGGCCGCCGAAGATCAGGCTCGCGCAGCGCAGGCCCAGCCGGTGCCTCCGATTCCCGATCTACCACCCCTGCCACCGCAGGCAGCTCCGGCAGCATCGATGGACTTAAAGCTCGAACAGCTCACCAAGCTGGGCGAACTCAAGAATGCGGGAGTATTGACCGAGGCCGAGTTCGAGACCCAGAAGGCGCGCATCCTCGCCTGACCTAGCTGCGCCTCCCGAGGGCAAAAGCCATGACGGGAAGCTGCGTCGTCGCGAGATTCAACAGAGATGCCACTCGCGCATCCGTGAATCCTGCGATGGCGCAGCCCACAAGTCCCATCGCCTCGGTCACGAGGTACAGATTCTGAACCAGCACACCGGCATCCACGTGCATCGTGCGGTAGTGCCGCATCGCGTACTTCTCGAGCGGCGCTTCCACGTCGGCAACCACAAACAAAAGAACCGGGAACACGTCGACGAACTCGGGTTGGAGAAGGCTCGCTCGAAGGTGCTCTCGCACGTCGCCTGGCCGGACAGCTTCGGCACGGCCTCGGGCATATCGGTATACCCCGGCTCCGAGCTCGTCTCCGGGTCGGCTGAGAACAAACGACAGCGTCAGTTCGCGCATCCCGCCCGCCGTCGGGCTGCTGACAACACTGTGGTGCAACACGTTTGACAGCTCGCCTGCTCGGAGTGCCGTCTGTGCGGGGTCGTAGCGGCTCCGCCGTGCCTGCAAGACGTCCGCGAACCCGCAGGCCGGCAGTGGCGTCGCGGCCGGCAGTTCCACGGATTCACACGTCACCGGCGGCAGTGCGTGCTCGTCGAACGGTAGCTCCGACGGACTCACCGTCCGGTCCAACACTGCATGCAGCGATACGACGGCCTCGATTCGCTCGAGTGCGGTCACGAACCCGGGTGCAGCAGGCGAGACACCTCGCCGGCCCCGTCGATCGAGACCAACTCGCCGGCGAACCATGCCTCCGGAACGGCAAAGATCGCATTCGACGCCGCGGCGGGGGTTCCGGCAAATGCCGTCCGCGCAGCATCCAGGGTGGATTCCCGAGCCGACTCGGTGGAGTAGACGACGAGGATAGCCTTCGGCGACTTCGCGAGCACCGATTCCGTGGCTACCTGGCCGAAGTACTTTCCGTCGGGAAGGTCGTTCTCGAAAAGATTGCTTCCCCCGGCGGCCTCGAGCACACTGCTGTAGAGGCCCCTGGCCAGAGCATAGGACTGTCCCTCCGAAACCTGAACCATCACAGTGGGAACCGGCTCCTGCCCGGCGACAGATGCCTCGGTTGCTGCGAGGGACTTCTTGCCGTCGGCCAGGAGGGTTGCTGCCGCGTCACTTGTTCCGGTCAAGGCGCCGAGACCGTCGAGGTCGGACCAGACGTCGTCGATCCTGCCTTCGGTGACGGCCTTGTGGCAGTAGCCGCTGTTCACGAAGATCGGGATGCCGAGGTCACGCAATTCGTCCATGGTCTGCAATCGGTCACCGTCGAACCAGTATTCCCCGTCGGAGACGATCAGATCCGGACGGGCGTCGAGCAATGCTTCTTTCGCGGGAACTCCGGCGCTCAGTACCGGCACGGCCGCGAACTGATCAGCGAGTTCGGGGCTGGGAGGAGAGAGGTCGGTATTCGATTGTCCGACAATGCGGTCGGCGGCGCCGAGCTGAATGAGAAGTTCCGTCATCGACGGATACAGCGAGACAATCCGCTCCGCCGTCTTGGGCACCGTGACCTCGCGATCACAATTGGTGACGGTGATCTTCTCGGACGACGACGCCGCCGAATCCGCCGTGGAGTTTCCGCATGCGGCCAGTACTGCGGTGGCGGTAACGGCCGAGCACAACAGCGCGGCAGTACGTATCGAGGATTTCAAGACACTGCTTCTTTCGTGTGTAGGAGCGGAGGGGCGAACGAGAGCAGGGGGCGCCCGGTCAACGGATGAGTGCCGAGATGCACCTGAACCCCGAATACTTCGGACAGCAGGTCCTCGGTGAGGACCTCGGCCGTTGGTCCTGTCGCGACAACTACCCCGCCGGAGAGCAGACAGACGTAGTCGCAATACGCTGCGGCCAAGGCGAGTTCATGGATCGCGACAATCGTCGTGGTACCGAGTTCGGCGACCAATTCCATCAATTCGAGTTGAGCACGGATGTCGAGGTGGTTGGTGGGCTCGTCCAGGACCAGCACCGACGGTTGTTGAGCGATCGCCCGGGCCAACATCACACGCTGCTTTTCTCCGCCGGACAGTTCGGCGAAGAGACGTGATCCAAAGCCCTGCATGCCGGTTCGCACCAGTGCTGCGCTGACGATGTCTCGGTCGATCTCGCCGAGTCGAGAGAACGCGCTGTGATGCGGCGTCCGACCCGTTGCAACCACCTCGCGGACGCTGAACGAGAAATCGGATGAATGCTCCTGCCCCACAACACCGATGATGCGTGCCGCCGATCGAGGCGAGAGATCGTCCCAAACATTCACCTCGTCCACCTTCACGATTCCGCTTCGCGGCTTCATCGAGCGATACAACGCGCGAAGGAGGGAGGACTTTCCACTGCCGTTCGGTCCGACGAGTCCGACCACGCTTCCCTCGGGCGCTTCGAGGTCTACACCCGAAACCACGAGGCGTCCGCCCCGAACGACGTGAATTCCGCTGGCCGACAATCTCATGACTGCGCACCGCCGTCCCGTCGAAGCAACCAGAGGAAGAACGGTGCACCCAATCCGGCGGTGATGATCCCGAGCGGTAATTCGTTGGGCGCATCCAACATCCGAGCCGCAAGATCGACAATCACCAGGAAGGTGGCACCAACCAACGCGGTCGCGGGGAGCAGCTTGCCGTGATCGGAACCGACCAGAAGTCGTACGGCGTGCGGCACGAGCAGCCCCACGAAACCGATTCCCCCGGCGACGGATACGACAACCGCGGTCAGCAACGACGCGATCACCAGTAGTAGCAACCTGGTACGGCGCACGTCCACGCCGACCGATTGCGCGCTCTCGTCTCCCATGGCCAACGCGTTGAGTTGGCGCGATTGTGTCAACAGAATTGCCGCACAGACGGTGATCACCGCGGCGGGCACACCGAGATCCGACCAACTGGCCCCGCTCACCGAGCCCAGCAACCAGAAGAGCACTCCCGAAAGCTGACTCGGATCGGCGCGCAACTGCACAAAACTTGTTGCAGCCGAGAGCAGATAGCCGATGGCAACTCCGGCCAGGACCATGCGCAGCGGGACGAGCATTCCCTCTCGCCGACCCAGTACGAGAACCGCGATCAGGGAGACCATGGCCCCCAGGAAGGCTGCCACCGGGACACCGATCGACAGGCCGGTGCCGATGCCGGTCGTCATGATCAGTACTGCACCGAAGGATGCTCCGGAACCCACGCCCAGAATGTACGGATCGGCAATCGGGTTGCGCACCAACGCTTGCAGCACGGCGCCGGCCAACGACAATCCGGCGCCCGCCAATGCCGCAATCAGAATGCGCGGTACCCGCAATCCCCACACGATCCGATCGAGCAGCGGGTCGACCGGCGGACCGCCGACGTGCGCGTACAACACCGCGAACACGTCGGCAAAGGACACCGACGCGGCACCCGACCACACCGCGACGGTGGAGACCGCGACAAGCACAACCGCCGTGGCCAACAGAAACGGGACGTACCCGCGCTCGCCGACGGGATGTGGACGCGACGGCACTCGTCGTGCTGCCTCGCTGGTCAGCGTCATCGCACTCCTGAGTAGGTGGGGTTCGCAGTCATGAACAGGTGGATCTAACCATAACGACAGTCGTTTTCATTAATAGTCACATGCTCATCTGTGCGGGTAAGGGTCGGTCCGCAGCGCGCTCGCCCACGCGAAGAGCGCCCCGACCAGCGCAAAGATGCACGCAACGAGGTAGGCAGTGCCGATGTCCCAGCGTCCTGCGATTGCCCCGGCAATCAAGGCGCCGACCGGCGAACCACCCCAGGCGACCATCCTCGCCGTGGTGTTCACGCGCCCCTGCAGACGATCCGGAGTCAGGCGCTGACGTGCACCGATGCCATTGAGGATGGTGACGGTCGCACAGCCGGAGTAGACGACGAGCGCCGTGATCGCGGCGCCGGTATTGCCGGTTGTCGCAACGACGAACAGCACCACCGGGCCGATGGTCAGCGCCCCGACCGTGATCGCCCCGACCGGCCACCGCGCCGGTAGCCGTGGAAGCACGAGTGCGCCGACCACTCCACCCACGGAGACGGCCGTCCACACGGCACCGATCATCGGACTCGACGTCGCAATCCCCAGCCTCTCGGACGCGTACACCACGAGGAGAGCCGTAACCGCACCCTGCGTCAGCGAATTGACGAAGCCGACGCCGGTCAAGGCCCGCAGAAGCGGCGACTGCCAGAGGAAGTTGAGGCCTTCGCGTATGTCACGCGCAATTCCGGTTCCCGACTTCTTCGGCGCCGCAGGAGTAATCGAAAACGAGGCTCCGATCGAGGCCATGGCCAGCCCGGCCAGTACGTAAGCCAGTGCATCAGCACCCAATGCGTAGGCCGGGCCGATCGAGGCCACGAGCACGCCGGCTATCGCCGGAAAGACAACATCGATCAGCGTGCTGGACGTCCACAGCGCGCTGTTGGCCGCCGGTATCCTCTGCCGACCGACCAGAGCAGGCAGCGCTCCGAAAGCAGCGGCGTCGAACCACACGAAACACGTTCCGATGCACATCGATACGCCGACGGCATGCCACGCCGTCAATACGCCGAGTGCCTGCGCTGCCGGAATACTCGCCAAGGCAAGTGCAGCTACGGCCTGCGCACACAGGATGACCGTCCGCCGGTTGACTCGGTCTGCCACGGCGCCGGCGAACAAGCCGAACACGAGATACGGCAGAACCGTCCCCGCAGCCGCGAGTGAGGTGAGAAACGGAGACCGGCTGATGTCGAACACCAGGATCGGCATGGCCACTCCGGTGACCGCCGCACCGGCTACGGCAATCGTACGAGCCGTGAAGAACAATCGAAACGATCTGTCCCGAAAGACATGTGGTTGCGCTTCGACGGATCCCGTCGTCGGGGTCTCGCTCATGTATGCACTCTCTTGTACCTGTTGCTCTCCGTGGCGATCTTTCGTACGGTGACATCGTAATGGAAATGGTTTCCATTACGGAAGGGATGACAATGAGCAACATTTCGTTCGACAGCATCTCCAACTCGGCTCCGACCAATGCACTCCAGGGCGTCGGCACCAACGCTCTCGTCGACAACCCGTTCACCTTCGAGCCGGTTGCCGAGGCAACGTCCGCACACGCTCTGCAGGGTGTGGGCACCAACGCCCTCGTCGACAACCCGTTCAGCTTCCAGAGCTGAAACCTCCCCTGATCCAGACTGTTTCGACAGTCTGATCTGCCGATGACCCCGCCCGCATCCGACTCGTCGGGTGCGGGCACCGACAAGGAGATCCGTGTACGCCCTCGCCGACGGACACCAGCTGTATCCGACCCCGGACGGTGTTTGGCATTACCTGACACCGGACGAGAACGCGGTCACGATCGGCGCGCCGGCCGAAGACCTCGCGGAACTCGACAACTTTCTCAGGCGCTCTGGTTCGGTGCTCGGCCCGGAAGCTATCGAGATCGCCGACGCCCTCGTCTCTCGCGGCGTGCTGGCTGTTCCAGGTCAAGCGCCGGAGATTCCGCGCCCACAGCGTGTGCTGATGGACGGGATCGGGCCCGTTGCCGATGCTTGCATCGCCCTGCTCTCCAAGGCTCTTACGCATCTCGAGGTCGTATCCACCACTGCGCCAATCGAAGACGACGTTGCGTCTTCGGACCTCGTACTGTCGGTTGCCGGTGCTCCTCCTCACGACGAGTGGTCGGAACTCGATACCTGGTGCCGCCGAAACCAAACACCGTGGCAACGCGTCCACGCGGAGCTGGGTGATATCTGCATCGGACCCTTCTTCGACGGTATCGGCAGCGCAAGCTACCGGGACGTCTGCGGTCGACGGCTTGCCGCGTCGCGCGTCCCGGATCATCTGCAGGCACTGTGGAATCACCTCGCCGGCAGCGAACGTCGTCCGCTTGGACTTTCACCCACCGCAGCCGCAATGGCCAGTGCGCTTGCATGTTCGGACGTCGTGGCTGGTGTACATGGCGCACCGCCATCACACCTTCACCACCAGATCCGGATGAATCCGCGAACCCTCATGATGACTCGCCATCCCGTGCTACCACTGCCCGGCGGCGTTCTCGAACCCGCGCCGACGCTCCGGTGATCTCACTCGGCGTGAAGATCCCGGCAGCAGACGGTTCTTCGTTGGCTACGGATGTGCTTCTCCCACCGGATTCTTCACCGCGGGGACTGATCGTGATCCGCACCCCGTACGGGCGTGGATGGCATCTGGCGGAGGGGATCGAATGGCGATTGCGAGGAATTGCCTTCATCTGTCAGGACGTACGTGGACGGCACGATTCCACCGGATCTTGGGAACCCTACGTCCACGAGCGCGAGGACAGCGCCGCCCTGGCCGAGTGGCTGCAGGATCAGCCGTGGACACCGGAGTGCGTCATCGCAAGCGGGGCTTCGTATGCGGCCGGAACCGCCTGGGCATTTGCTACCGAGACCAACAGCGCCGATCGGTCATTTCGTGTAGACGGCGTCGTCTCCAAGGTGCCGACCATCGGAAGCGACCGCGTCAAACGTGATCCCTCGGGGATACTTCTCCTCGCCGAGCATCTGGCGTGGTGGGGCGAGCACGGAGATTCGTCTTCCTCTCGTGAGGGTTTCATCCCTGCCCTGATGCGCTCGGATTCGTCTTTGCTGGAACATCTCCCGGTGCAGTCGATGATCGAGGAGGTTGGTCTGACCTCCGATTCACCGGGCTGGTTGACGCCGATCCTTCGCGCTCGTAAACGCGAAGACTTCGGTGGCGATGATCTGGTGTCCGCGGACGAACTCTCCGAACTCGACATCGCCGGGCTGCACATCGGCGGTTGGGACGATGCGATGATTCGGGAGACACTGCGGCACTTCACGTCCGTGGGGCGCGGGCCGCAGAGTTTGATCGTGGGCCCCTGGGCGCACGACCTCCGCCCTGGAAGGGTCGGCGAGACAAGTTTCGGCCGCCTTCAGGTCGAGTGGATGGAATCGGTATTCGCTGCGCGGCCCCTGACCATCAATCGGGTATTCGACCGGGGTGTCGGCGAATGGTCGACCGAACCGTTTGTCACGGGTGCGAATCGCGTTCATCTCGAACCAGATCGGAAGGATGCGGCCTACAGCTTCCTGTATGACGCCTCACGGGACCGAAACAACTGTGTTGTCTTGACTTTCGATATCAAGCACGACTCCGTACTCTCCGGAACACCATCGGTGGAGCTGAAAGTGCATTCACCCGAGGGCGAAGCCGATTGGATCGCCGAACTGAGCGTCGTAGATCCCGCTGGAGTTACCAGATCGATCGCACGTGGCGCGGGTGTCAGCCTGCAGCCGACGATGGTGACCATCGATCTGGATCCCGTGTTGCACACTGTGCGCGCGGGTGATGTCTTGACGCTGCGGATCGCCGGCTCGGACTTCCCCCGCCTCGCACGCAATCTCGGAGACGGTGATCGCTATCGAGGAACACGCAGTACCGCACTGCACCAATCATTTTCCGGGTCGTTGACCCTGCCGATACTCGGAGGAACTGACGGTGGATGACTTGCTGGTCGACGCCCGGAGCGGCGTGCTGACCTCACTGGAACCACACATTCGCTCGGACATGCCGACGGGCTGGGTCGGTTGGGCCGCGAGGGTGGCCGACACCAGAAACTTCGGCGGCAGCGGTTCACTGTTTCGCGCGGACCCTTACGGATTCGGGGCTTCGATACGCAACGACGCAGCGGCCCGCGGGGCGGCAACCGGTGAGGCCGTCGAAAGATATTGCGGCAACGTGGTCCCCGAAGATCTGGTCCGCAGCAGTGCGTCAGCGCTGGAACTGGCCGGCTCACGGGTCGTCGATCCGGCGAAATTTGCGTTGTACAGCGAGGATCAGTACCGCCTTCCCGGATTCCCCTTTGTTCCCTTCACCTCTGATCTGAACATTCGCTGGGCATTGGGTCACACCATGGACGAAAAGGTGCCCACCTACGTGCCTGCGGCCCTGACTTATCTCGGGTACTACACAGGCACCCGTCGCTGCGAGCCACCGATCGCGTCGTTGCAGTACGCCGGAATCGCAGCGGGACGCTCACGCGACGAGGCCGAGATGTCAGCTCTGCTGGAACTTCTCGAACGCGATGCCACCGCGCTGTGGTGGTGCGGGGACCGGTCACAGCCGGCGATCGAGCTTTCCGACTGGGAGCGGTTGCCTGCGCACCGCCAACTCGGGGATCTGGAGAGCCAGACCCGGAGCGTTCGAGTGCTTCTGCTTCCCTCCCCCTTCGGCATTCCCGTCGCCACAGCGTGGATCCGCGATGACCGACGTGGACTGGTCGCGCTGGGCACAGCTTGTCGACCGACGGTGGAGGCGGCAGTCTCGAAGGCGCTTGTCGAGGCGTATGCCGTACTTGCCATCACGATCGACCTCGCCGACCCCGACGGGCCGACCTGGCGCAGCGTGGCGGACGGAACGCTGCCGGCGCACCTGTACAAACCCTTTCGGGCCGACCGTCGTTACCGGGACGAGTTCGATCCGCAATGGAAAGACGTCGTCGATCTGCCGACTGTTGCCCAGCTTTATCTTGATCCCACGATGGCCCTGGCCGCGGAGGAACATCTCTTCGACTACACCGAAACACTCTCGGTATCAGAGATTCCCGACGAAGCGCCGTTGGATCTGGCTTCTCTCGTAGCGCTTCTGACGTCACGGGGACACCAGCCGATTTCCGTCGATCTCACCACCGGCGACATCTCGATTGCCGGGTTGCACGTCGTCCGCGTCCTGACTCCGGGCCTGTACAACAACGCCCCAGCAGCTTTTCCCCTTCTTGGAGGTAGCAGATTGACCAGCGCATCAACCACCCATCTGCATCTGCCGGTACCTCTCGCATGAGATCTTTGCTCGTCGACCGCCGAACTGGGATCATTCGAGAGTTGGTCGACGCCGTTGTTCCCCAGCACTTTCCGCCCGAGTTCAAACTGATTCACTCGTATGTCAGTGATTCAGAATGCTTTTCACCCTGGTCCAGTGACTCGGCCGGCGCCGGATATTGCTTCGATCTGGGTGACCGTGCGCGGCCTACCGCAGCTGCGATAGGCGAAGCGGTGGAACGATATTGCGGCAACATCGTCGCCAAACCGATCGTCCGCGGGTCGGCCGATGCGTTGATCGGAGCAAGCATCGACCTGTCACAACTCGCGCGTTTCGACGCCGCCCAGTACGCGCGGCCACAGTTCCCGTTCGTCGAACCAACCGCCGATCTGGAGATGGACTGGACTCGCGGAGCCGACCTGATCACGGGTTCGGATATCTGGGTACCGGCCGAACTCGTCTGGGGTTCGTATCCTCATTTCGTCGCCCGGACGGGTCCGGCGATCTCTCCGGTAGCTCAGGCGGGTCTCGCCGCCGGACCCTCGGTGAAGTTCGCAATCGACAATGCCTTGCGCGAGATAGTCGAACGAGACGCGATGACGCTGTCCTGGACCGGGCGGAGTGGTGTTCGGGTCGTCACCGGCATTCCCGAGGTGCTTCGGCGACTGGGGAATCACGGCACCCTCTCGACCAGGTGGTTGTCATTCGACAGCGATTTCGGGATCCCGGTGCTCGGCGCCCTCGTCCACGACGGACTCACCGGATACTCGACCATCGGTACCGCCTGCCATGAAGAAGCGCAGACGGCTGCGTTCAAGTCGCTCGGCGAAGCGCTTCAGCTGCAGCTGCTTTCCGCCGACTACGACGACCCGGAGAGCGGCATCGGTCGAGCCGCGGCCTCCCCGACCAGTCCGCTTGCGCCTTGGCGAGCTGACCGAAGCTATGCAGGCGCCTACCGATCGGATTTTGCCGACGTGATGGACTACGGATGCCACTTGCAACTTCACCTGGACCCGGAGATCCAAGCACGATTCGAGAGTGAGCTGGTCGGTGCCGTCGTCGGCGAGGTGGGACTCGACTCTCTGACATCAGCCGCCGGCACCGAAAGCGCTCTGACGGCAGCCGGTTTCCGGCCGGCATGGGTCGATCTCACCACAACTGATGTTCTCCACGCCGGCCTGCACGTCGTCCGCGTCGTCGTACCCGGTTGTCTCACCAATGCGGCCGCCGGATTGCCGTTTCTCGGCTCGCCCCGACTAGTGGACTGTCTTGCCGGACGATCGGCGCGCACCATCCCATTGCCGCACTGACAGTTCGGGAACCGCCGCTTGCAACGACTCGGTGGTTTCCACCGCGTGGAACCACGTCGGCTTCGAGATCGCGGCATCCCGAATCACCTGCACGGCGCGCGCGGCGATAGCTGCCGTCGCGACCGACTGGCTACGCCCCGAAACCCACAGCGCCGGGCCGGTATCCGCTCGGGCCATCGCTACCCAACGATCCGAGCCCCACAGCTTCTTCGGCACGACCTTCTGTAGCGCGGGTGCCCACGTCATGGCCGCAAGTCCGAGCGTCGCGGTGGACGTGTCCAATCGCAGGTACGTCCTGACCGGAACACCGAGGTCTCGCGTCAACGCATGCTGGTCCGAAAAGTCGGCCCGCACAGCAGGACCGGTGCGGTAGCCGGTCGCATCGGCCGGTATTCGAAACGTCTTCATCCCGGTGTAGTTGCGGACCGATCGTCCGTCGGGATCAGGAAACCTCGTGCCCAACATCCCGTACGTCCACGCCGTTGCGGCCGGCCCGTGTAGTTCTCCACCGCCGAGGCCGATCAGGATGTCCACGGGTCCGTCGCCGAGTCGATGCGCCTCGGTTGCAAGGACACTGGTCAATCCCGGCGCCAACCCGACGCCCATGAGAACGGGTCCGTCGACCGCTTCCAATTCTTCGCAGTAGCTCGAGGTCGCCGTGATGTCGACGAATGCCGCCCCACCGCGTACCGCTTCTTCTGCCAGGCGAACATCCTCGAAACCCGAGGCATTCACCACAACATCGAAGTCTCGAACCGCAGCCGAATACGCGCCTGGTTCTTTAAGATCAACGACGACGTCCGCGCGGGCAGGATCACGGCCGGCGGAGTACGCGGAGATTTCGGGGACCTTCGCGAGTTGTTTCATCAGGGGAATCCCGACGGCACCGTAGCCACCGAGTACAAGAACCTTTGTCATTGTTTCGCCTCCCGAGTCGCTAGAGTTCGACTCTAGAGTTAAACTCTAATCATGACTGAGGTTCTTCGGGAAGACACGTCGGCGCGGCGCAAGATCATCGAGGCAGCGCGTGAGGTTTTTGTCGATCCCGGCTACGCGGCCGCCACGATCAAGCAGCTTGCCGCGGCGGCGGGCGTGTCGGTGCAGAGTGTCTATTTCGTGTTCGGCAACAAGCCGAGCGTGCTGTCAGCACTACTCGACGTGGCCGTTGCGGGCGACGAGGAAAAGACGGCAACTCTCGACCGTCCGTGGGTGGCGGCAGCACTCGGCGCCCCACATCCACTCGGACAACTCCGGATTCAGGTTCACCACGGACGGCTCATTCTGGAACGCACCGCAGACATCCTGCTGGCACTGCGGGCCGCCGCTTCCGCCGACGAGGACGCCGCCCGTCTGTGGCAAATCAACCGCACTCAGAGACGCACGGTGCAGGAACATCTGATGGTCGGCATCGTCGAAAAAGCGCCAACCGTCGACCTCGAAACAGCCGTGAACGTCGCACTCACGCTGCTCAGTCCCGAGACCTATACAGACCTCGTGGTCGGCGCGGGTTGGACCGGCCAACAGTACGAAGAATGGGTGGTCAACACCCTTGCCGCCACCCTCGGCCTGGACCGAACCGTCAAATCCCGGAAGTAGCTGGGATTACTTGGTGGGCTTGTCGTCGATGTGCCGTGGGTTGTTCCACAGGCGCTCCGTCAGATCGTGGAGGACGGCAAGGGTGATCGTGTCGTCGTCCCGTCGGAGCAGAGACTGACTGACCGTCGCGCGCACCAACGTGGAGTCGGAGTGCACGAACTCCTTGACCGAGCCCGGCTCGGAACTCAGTTCACGATGGGCCTGCTCTGCACTGACGTCGTCGGCATCCTTGTCGTAGAGGATGTCCTGCAAACGCAACGCCGAGACGGCCTTCTTGGGATATCCCAGCATGTCAGCGAAGGACGGATTGGCAAAAACGATGCTGCCGTCGCGGTGAACGGCCATGACCGGCACCGGAAGCCTGTCGAGGAGAATCAGGGCAGGCATCTGCTCCAGATCCGCAATCGGCGATTGTGGCGGCTGCGCAACGTTGCGGCGGCGTTCCATAACACGTCCTCTCAAGTTGCCCGAGTCGACAACAGTCTAACTGCCCAGCAAATCGCGGGTTGACTTCCCGCCCGGATGCAGTGACGAATGCCCGAATCGTGCCCGCCTGAGTCACGCCGCGAGCGCCTCCTGATCCTCCGCCAAGGAACCGTCAACAACACGATAGACAGTATCCATCCGAGACAGGTGACTTCGGTCGTGTGTCACGAGAAGGGTTGCCGCCTCGCGTTCCCGCACCACGCCGATGATCAGATCCATGACAGCGGCACCGCGCTCCTGATCGAGCGCACTCGTGGGCTCGTCGACCACGAGAAGCTGCGGATCGTTCATCAATGCTCGCGCGAGATTGACGCGCTGTCGCTGCCCGCCCGACAGCTGGGACGGCCGTTTTCCGCTCTGATCCGCGAGCCCGACAGCGTCCAGCAAATCCATCGCTTTTGATTTCACGGCCTTGCGACGGGTCCGTGACGTGAACACGGACTGCCCCAGATGCGCCATCACCTCGAGCTGCTCCAGTGCAGTCAGCGAAGACACGAGGTTCGACTGTTGGAAGACGATGCCGATCGACGAGCGTCGCAGCTCCGACGCCGCCCGCCGACTCAGCGCAGCGATGTCGGTGCTGCCTTCCGGCGTCCGGAGATAGACGTGCCCGGAATCCGGACGGATCAGCGTCGACGCCACCGCCAACAGGCTGGACTTGCCCGAACCCGAGGGCCCGGTGATCGCGGCGATCTCGCCGCAGTGCAGTCGCAGAGACACGTCGTCCAGCGCCGTCACCCGCGATTGCCCATCGGGAAACGTCAGATCGACGTTCTGGATGTCGAGAACTGTGGTGCCGGTTGTCATGGTCATCGTGCGCTCCCCAATGCTGTGAGTGGATCGGTGGTCGAGAGGAATCGAAGTGCAAAGGCCGCGCCGAGCAGACCGAGCCCGATCAATGCCACGGCAGGTACGACGGTGGTGGATGCGTCCAGGACAAACGGCATGGCGTCACCGATCAGCGATCCGGCCACGGCCGTCAGCCCGATTCCGACGGTGACACCGGCAATCAGAACGATGAGCGCCTGACCCAGTGCGTCGCGCACCAGCGAAGCGGTAGTCGCACCGAGCGCTTTCAGCGTCGCGATGTCCGGAGTTCGCTGGATCGTCCACACCGTGAAGAACGCACCGATCACCAAGGCTGAGATCGCGAACAACATGAGCGTCATCAACGTCAACGACCCGTTCTCCGACTTGTACGAACCGATCGCGTCGAGCGAACCGCTGACCGTCGTCGACGTCGTCGCAGCCGCCTTGTCCGTTGCGGAAGCGTCGGAGGCTCCGGTGACAGCCAGTACTGTCGCAACTCCGCCGCGTGGATTGGCCGCCTGCCAGTCGTCGAGCGTCATCCAGACGACGGGCGAATGGCTGTACCAGTCGTCACCGCGAACGGCGCTGACGGTGAACTGCTGCGTACCGACACTCACCTGATCGCCGGCGCCCGCCCCCAGATCGCGGGCGGCACCTTCGCTCAACACCACCGTGCCTGACGCCGACGGCGTCACGTCACCGAAACCGCCATCAGCGCCGAACAGGGCCACCGACTTCTGATTTCCGTCGGCCAATCCCGCTTTCCCGCGACCGATTCCGATGGGATCGACGTCCTTCGACGTGGAGGTCCAAGCGTTGACCTGGTCCTGCGTGAGCGCCGACTCGTCGAACGACGCCCCGGCTCCGGTGTCGGCGAACACCACCGTGTCGGCATTCATGGCCTCGATGGCCGACACGTTCTGATGGCGAAGTCCTGCAGTCAACCCGCTGAGAAAACTGACCAGAAGTGCAACCAACAGAACCACGACGGAGATCAGCGCGAAACGACCTCGCGCTGCCCGTAAGTCCCTCATTGCGACAAACACTGTGAATTCCTTTCCTGTGCTTGCCTCTACGCTCTCGCGGATGCAGACTCTTTCCATCGCACCTCGGATCGACATTCCAGCGCTCGAAAGAACCATCCCGGTTTACAACTTTTGATGGATGAACCAGGCCCGAACCTCGCTAAGCTGGGCGAGATGCACCGATCTCCGCTCACGCCTGTCTTCGCCGGCCTACAACTGGGCCTGCATGTCCTTGTCATGGCGCTGGCCGGTGTGGTGTTTCTTCGAGCGCTGATCGACGAATCCGACCTGACCGCAACAATCATCGCGTTGGCCGTGATCTTTGTTGCCATCTATCTTTTCGGGGTCGCCAAAAGGCTGCGCGGCAACGCTGCCCGCTGGTGGCTGGCCGTGCTGACCCTCGTCTGGATCGCGACGATGGCGGTATCCGCCGACGCCGCCTACCTCGCGTTCGGACTCTTCTTCCTCTATCTCCATATTCTGCGACGCCCCTGGAGTCTTCTCGCCGTCACCGCGGCAACGGCTGTCGCCGTGGTCGGCACCGGCCTGCATCGTGGATGGACGATTGCCGGCGCCGTCGGCCCGATCATCGGCGCTGCCGTAGCGGTTGCAATCGGCCTCGGATATCAAGCGCTGTACCGCGAGGCAGCCGAGCGCGGTCGTCTCATCGACGAGTTGATGAATACCCGTGAAGAATTGGCGTCGACGTCTCGCGATGCCGGAAAATTCGCGGAACGTGAAAGACTCGCCGCCGAGATTCACGACACCGTGGCCCAGGGACTTTCGAGCATCCAGATGCTCCTTCACGCTGCCGAACGCGCCGACCCGGACAGCCCGGCCATCCGTCAGATCAGCCTCGCACGGGAAACTGCCGCGGACAGTCTTGCCGAAACCCGCCAACTCATAGCCGAATTGACGCCCGCGGCCTTGGACGGTCAGTCGCTCGCCGACGCGCTTCGTCGAATCTGCGAACGCGCGAGCAGTCCTGAACTGGAAGCGCGCTCCGTCGTCGAAGGCGAGGCAGTGCGGCTGCCGATGCCCCTCGAAGCAACATTGGTGCGCATCGCTCAGGGCGCGGTGTCCAATGTTCTCCGCCATGCCGATGCAACCAGAATGGCTGTGACACTGACCTATTCCGACGACACCGTCAGCCTCGACGTGGTCGACAACGGTCGCGGCTTCGACGTGGCAGTTCTCGAACGTGGCCCGGCGGAATCTTTCGGCCTCAATGCAATTCGCCGGCGCGTCGAACTGCAGGGCGGGATCTTCTCCATCGAGTCCGAGCCGGGACACACGGCCGTCGCAGTGACGTTTCCTCTCGAAGTCGGCGAACCGTGATCCGCCTGCTGCTCGCCGACGATCACGCGATCGTGCGCGCCGGGCTACGAGCGCTGCTCGAAAGCGAAGCCGACATCGAGGTAGTCGGCGAAGCGGGCACCGCCGAGGAAGCCATAGCCTTCTGCGCCACCACGCCGGTCGACCTCGTGCTCATGGACCTGCGATTCGGCCCCGGGAAGACGGGCGTCGACGCCACCCGCGCGGTGTGCGCGCTTCCGAATCCGCCGCACGTACTCGTCGTGACCAACTACGACACGGATGCAGACATCTTGAGCGCTGTCGAGGCCGGGGCCAGCGGGTACCTACTCAAGGACACACCACCGGTCGAGTTGCTGTCAGCCGTCCGCGCCGCTGCGAGCGGGGACAGCGTTCTCTCCCCCGCCATCGCGTCGAAGCTCATGACTCGGGTACGCAAACCCGAAACCAGCCTCAGCCCAAGGGAAATCGAAGTTCTGAAGTTGGTGGCGGCGGGTCGCTCCAACCGAGAGATCGGCAAAGAACTGTTCCTGAGTGAGACCACGGTCAAGTCGCACCTGGTTCACATCTTCGGCAAGTTGGGAGTGAAGTCGCGGACGTCGGCGGTAGCTCGTGCGCGGGAGCTGGGTTCGATCTGACATTTGCCCGAATTGTCGAAAGTAGCTGGACAGCAGCAATTTTCGCCTGCGATTCTCTTGTGTTCGAAACTTTGTTCGATTAGATTTTTAGCATGGACAGTCGGGAAGCGTGGCAACTGGATGGCGAGGACCTCAAGGGTGAGGTTCTGGATCTGGTGCGTGTCCGAAACGAGTTGCAGTCGCGGATGGTGTTGCTGATCGTGGAGATGTTTTCCCGTGAGGTTCTCGGTGGGAAGGGTTTTCGGGCGATCGCGCAGTGGTTGCATGGGTCGACGAATCTGGAGATCGGTGAGTGCAGTCTGCTGGTCGGGTTGGCGCGGTTGCTGTTGCTCGAACCTGTTGTCGCGGATGCATTCCATCGTGGTGACGTGGATGCGTTGAAAGCCCGTCAGGTGGCGTCGTTTTGTCAGCATCCACCGAAGAACATGACGCCGGCGGATGTGGACAAGGCCCGCGGGATTCTGTTGGGGTTGGCGTCGAAGAACATTGCCGATTGCGATGCGGTGCGGGCGGCGATCCGGCGGATCGAGAAGCAGTACGGAAAGCGTGAGGACGGTGTTCCGGTCGGGGAAGATTCGGAGCGTAATGAGTTCTACGCCTCGAAAGGCCTGTACGGGCGCGTGTCGGTGAAGGGCGACCTGGATGCTGTGAACGGGGCCCGGTTGATCACGTTGCTGTCGAGCCTGTCTGCTCCGACACCGGAGAAGGACGGCGTCAAAGACACCCGCACCCCGGCGCTACGGCGGGCGGATGGGTTTTGCGAGTTGTTGCGGCGGTACGAGCGGGCGGGGTTGGGTCCGATCGAGGGCGGGGTGAAACCACACATCACGGTCACCGCGTCGGCAAAAGATATGACGGACCTTAAAGTTCTGAAAGACCTCCTGCCGTCGACCGATGAACTCGGGTTTGCGTGGACGGATTGGGTAGGTCCGATCAGTATCGATACCGCGCGGATGTTGGCGTGCGACTGCACCGTGACGCGGATTTTGTTGGATGAGAATGGTGTTCCGCTCGAGTGCGGTACGGAAGCGAGAACAGCGACGGTGCCGCAGAGGCGGGCGTTGGCGGTTCGTGATGGTGGGTGCGCGTTTCCGGGGTGCGGGACACCGTCGGGGTGGTGCGATGCCCACCATATTGTTCACTGGAACGATGGTGGCCCAACAGATCTCGACAATCTGATCTTGTTGTGCGGTCATCACCACCGGACGCTGCACCACACGGAGTGGCGGGTGGAGATCGGTCCGGATCCGAAAAACAGTGTTCTACCCACCGATGTCGATCGATCCGTATCAACAGCCGATCGGCGGGAACAGCCCACCGACAGCGGCGTGAACCGACATAACTGAAAAGGCCAGCGTGTGCACCGGGGAAGAATCATGCCCCGGGGCATACGCTGGCCTTTTCGGCTGCGCTCGATGTCCGTCTTGCGACAGCATCTGTCTCCACTTCGACACGCCGGACCCATAGGGTCGAGGCATGTCTTTCTGCGAACCCGCCCGCGTTGTCACCGTCACGTCCCTGACCCCGCACATGCGGCGAATCAGCATCGAGGCAGAAGGCGACTGGCACTGGCCGACCGGCGGACAAGGCGACGAGCGCATCGACCTCGCGTTCCCGAAACCCGGTGAAACAGAAGCAGAATACGACTACTTCAACAATCCCGACTACGGCAAGGCCGATCTCGGAACCGAGCCACCGTGGCGGCACTACACCGTGCGCAAGGTGCACGACGGCGGCCGACGTCTGGACATCGACTTCGTCGTGCACCCTGGCGGTATTGCAGCGGATTGGGCCCTGCGGGCCGAACCAGGTCACCTACTAGGCGTCTTCTGGTCGGACAGTTCGCGGTCCCACTACCAAGCACCGGCGGGTCCTCGCTGGCAGCTGCTGGTCGCAGACGCCACGGGTCTCCCCGGACTGGGCAGGATTGTCGAAGAACTTCGTGAAGGCGATGTCGCACAGGCGATCATCGAGGTCGAAACCGAAGAGGATCGACAGGAATTTGTCACTCGCGGCGACGTCACGTACACGTGGCTCGTGGGGAGTGGCCTCGGAAAGGCGCCGAGCGCACTGTTCGAGGCTGTGGAGAAGGTCGAGTTTCCCGAATCCGAATCGGCCGACATCTACGCGTGGGTGGCATGCGAAAGCGCAACAAGCCGTCGCATTCGTAAGCATCTGAGGGAAGTTCGAGGAATTGCTCGCGACAAGCACAATGTTGTCGGGTACTGGCGAGAGGGCGCCGACGGCCACGTTTCCGGCATGAACAGCGAGGAAGTCACCGTCGGCGCCTGAGCGCCGTGATCACTCTGCCGGCAGCGTGGCGGTAGATTCTGCGTGAGCCTGCTGCGCGTCAGCCGGCTTTTCCGCCAGCATCTCGAACAGTGCTCGGCGTGCCTCGGCGAGAATTGCCTCGGCCTTGGCTACCTGCTCGGCGGTCCCACCTGCGGCTACCGCGACAGCGGCACCTCGGAGTAGGCCCATCGCGGGACGGAGCGCGGCGCCGGCTTCACCGAAGTGAGGCCGACCGTGTCCGCGCTGGTCAAGTCGACCGCGCCGGCCTTCGGGGCGTCCTTCTGCTCGGTCTTCGAAGCGACCCTCGGGTCGCTCGCCCTCGAATCCTCGACGGAAACCGTGTCCACGATGCGGGCCTCGGCGGCCATGCTCGCGACGTTCTTGCATTTCTGGGTTGTTGTGTGGGGCGTACATGTTGTCCTCCTGGACTGTCTGTGTTTGTTTGACGTATCGACGATATATCGACAATAGATCGAACGCAAGAGTTCGTAGAATAATTCCCGCACCCTCGTCCGGATACGCTGAAGCCGTGAACACGGATCTACAAGCCCAGGCCGCGGACGCCCTACGCCGCCTCGCACTCGACGAATCCCTGAAAGAACGCACCATGGCGGACGCTGCGACGGCAGCACTCGCACGGAAAGTCGCCGCTCGCTACATCGGCGGCGAAACCATCGACGACGCTTTCGACCGACTCCCCTCGATCTTCGCGCGAGGACACAAGGCGAGCATCGAATACACCGGGGAAAGCGTCCGGGATCCCGAACTCGCGAACGCCGAAACCGATGTGTTCGTGGAATTGGCGGAACGGATCGGAACGTCGGGCGTCGACAGCACCGTGTCGTTCGACCTCTCGCACATCGGCTTGGTGATCGATCCAGAGCAGTGCTTTCGCAATGTCGTGCGCCTGGCCGAGACCACTGAACGCGCCGGTGCTGAGCTGATCATCTCCGCCGAAGCGTCCGACCGCACCGACCTGGTCCTCGACATGCACGCGCGACTGGCCGAGCGGTTCACTCACGTGGGGATCACCGTTCAGGCCCGACTGCACCGCACGGCAAAGGATCTCACCGCTCTGCTGGACCGACCCGGTCGCATCCGTCTCGTAAAGGGCGCCTTCCTCGAAGCCGAGTCCGTCGCCTACCCACGCGGTAGTGCCGAACTGCGCAGCGCGTATCTCGACTACGCAGCCCGAATCGTCGACTCGGGTCACCAGGTCTCCATCGCGACACATGACCGCGACATCCTCGAAGCACTACGCGCCGAACATGATTCGAAGCTCAGAGGCGAGCACGTCGAGTTCGAGATGCTGCTCGGCCTCGGCACCGAGCAACTGGACGCACTCCGAGGAGCGGGCTTCACCACACGCGAATACGTCATCTTCGGAACACAGTGGTGGCTGTACGTACTCAATCGCATCGCCGAAGAACCGGAGCGTGTCTACACCGCGCTCATCGACGCTGCGCTCATCAGCACTGCAAACTAGATCTCCAACAACAGAAGTGGGACCGCACTCGAATCGAGTGCAGCCCCACTTGTGTCAGTTTCTAGCTCTCCAGAAACGCCTTGATGCGCGCCAGGGTGGTTTCCATTCCGGTCTGCATCAGCTGATCTCGACCCCGACCGAGTAGGCCGCTACCCGACATCATGCGCACGTAAAGCGCTGGCGTCGCATAGATCTCACGAGTCTCGGTAAGCACGGTGCCCGTTCCCGAAGGCTCGAGCACATAGGTCCACCGCGCTTTCGGCTCGTCCGATTCGAAGGAGAACCTCCGGCAGTCGACCACGTCGACCACCGTGCAGTGCGTGCTCCACCGAATCAGACCATGCTTGTTGGTGCCCTTGAACTTTGCACCCACAGTGCCCGGAGTTCCGGAAGTCCATGTTCCACCGGTGTTTTCAGGACTGAAGCGACCCATACCTTCGATGTCGCTGACAACCTTCCACACCGATACCGGCGTTGCCTCGATGTACGCGCTGGCGGTTTCCACCCGTTACCGGCCCGGAACCCAGGACATGATCTTGATGGCGTGAGGCATGAGCTTTGCCCACACCTTGGCCGGAAGTCCGCGCGGTCCACCGAGATTCATGACGCGAGTGGTGGCAACGGTCTGCGGTTCGGTGTACTTGATCAGCCCCTCGGCGCCGTGACGACGACCGACGCCCGAGACACCCATACCGCCCATCGGTGCTGCGGTGCTGCCCCAGGTCGGTGCGTAACCCTCGTCGACGTTGACGGTGCCGGCGTGGATGCGCGCTGCGATGGCTTCACCGGCAGCCTTGCTTCCCGCCCACACACTGGCGTTGAGGCCGTACTCGGTGTCGTTGGCCGCAGCGATGGCCTCTTCGACGTCCTTGACGGGGTAGATCGAGACGAGCGGCCCGAAGGTCTCGTCGCGGTAGCACTCGGCGTCTTCGGGAACCCCGGTGAGCAGGGTGGGCTCGTAGAACAGCGGTCCGATGTCCGGCCGAGCCTTGCCACCGGCAATGACGGTGGCGCCCTTGACCACTGCGTCGTCGACATGAGCGGAGATTGCCTTGACCTGCGCCTCGGAGACGAGGCTGCCCATCTCGATTCCGAATTCGTATCCGGCGGCGAGGTTCATCTTCTTGACGCGGTCACCGAACATGCGGATGAACTCGGGTGCGATGGACTCTTCGACGTAGATGCGCTCGATGGAGATGCACAGCTGACCAGAGTTGGAGAAGCACGCACGCACAGCGGCGTCGGTGACCTCGCGCAGGTCTGCGCCGGCCGCGACGATCATCGGGTTCTTGCCACCGAGTTCGGCGGAGAAGCCGATCAGTCGACGGCCGGCCTGCTCGGCGAGGAGCTGACCGGTCGCGGTGGAACCGGTGAACATGAGGTAATCGGTGTTCTCGACCAGGGCGGTGCCGACGACGGAGCCCGGCCCGGGAACCACGGCGAAGAGGTCGCGAGGCAGACCCGCCTTGTAGAGCAGTTCGACGCAGGCGAGCGCGCAGTACGGCGTCTGGCTGTCCGGCTTGAGGACAACGGCGTTGCCGGCGAGCAGCGCGGCGATGGCGTCGGACACGGCCAGCGTCATAGGGTAGTTCCACGGCGAGATGACGCCGACTACGCCCTTGGGCTGGTAGCGGACGACGGTCTTCGTCAGACCCGGGAGCATGCCGGAGACGCGACGCGGGCGCAGCAGCTTCGGCGCCACACGTGCGTAGTGACGCGACGTCATCGAGATGTCGAGGACTTCTTCCTGAGCTGCGGTACGCGACTTTCCGGTCTCGGCCTGAGCCATGTCCATGAGGGCGTCGCGGTTCTCGAGGATGAGATCGCGGTAGCGGTGGAAGACGGCAGCGCGGTCGAGGACGGAGCGCTTGGCCCATTCCTTCTGGGCGACGCGGGCACGGGCGATGGCCGCAAGTGCGTCGTCGGCGGTGCCGACGGGGATGGTCGCCAGCTCCTTGCCGGTGAACACCTCGGTGATGGACTTCGTCGGGCGATCGGCAACATTGTCGATGGCGATCAGATCGGCGAGCCGCGAGAAGGTCGCAGCGGACGGAGCAGGCATTTCAGTACCCCTACTGGTGAGTAGTTCTTGGAGTTACACACAACTTACCCCGTCGGTGGTACCGATCACAGTGCCGAATCAGACAGAGTCAACCAATACTGCCTCTTTCGGACGTTTTGCGATCAACAACGACATGACTGCAGCGATCGCGCAGAGCGCGCCGGCCACCAAGAAGGCAGCGTCGTACGAGCCGATCTGATCACGAACGAGGCCGGCCAAGAAGGCCACCAGACCCGCACCGATCTGGTGCGATGCCAGCACCCAACCGAACACGATGGGAGCGTCGGCGCCGAAGTGTTGACGGCACAGCGCGACGGTCGGCGGAACCGTCGCCACCCAATCGAGCCCGTAGAAGATGACAAACGCGATCATCGGCGGATTCACGGTGTTGGCGAGCAGCAGCGGCAGGAAGAGCAGCGAGATTCCGCGGAACAGGTAGTAGATGCCGAGAAGTTTTCGCGAGTCCATGCGGTCGGTGAACCAACCCGAAGCGATGGTGCCGACCATGTCGAGGATTCCGATCAACGCCAACAGTGACGCGGCCGTGGTGATCGGCATTCCGTGATCGTGCGACGCCGGGACGAAGTGCGTGCCGATCAGGCCGTTGGTGCTCGCGCCACAGATCGCGAAGGTACCGGCGAGAAGCCAGAACACCTTGGTCTTCGACGCCATCACCAGCACCGAGATCGCCCGGCCCCCGGCGCCGCCGCGCTGGTAGACAGGCTTGGCTGGTGGGGCGTAATCGGCGGGCGCTCCGTAAGGCGTCGTACCCACGTCTGACGGATAGTTACGCAGGAACAGCAGAACGAACGGCACAACGGCCAGTGCGGCAAACGAAACTGTGAAGGCGACGCTCTTCCAGTCGTACGTTTCGGCGATCTTCGCCAGGACCGGAAGGAACACCAGCTGACCGGCAGCACCACCGGCCGTCAGGATGCCGGTCACGAGACCACGCTTCTCGACGAACCAGCGATCGACGACGGTGGCGACAAACGCCAGCGCCATCGAACCGGTACCGAGACCGACGAAGACACCCCACAGCAGAATGAGCTGCCAACTCGAGGTCATGAAGATCGTGAGACCACTGCCGAGCGAGATGAGCGCCAACGCCGAGGTGACGACCGCCCGGATACCGAACCTCTCCATCAAGGCAGCAGCGAACGGCGAGGTCAACCCGTACAGAATCAGGTTGACCGAGACGGCCGCCGAGATGCTGGCGCGCGACCACCCGAAATCCTCGTGCAGCGGATCGATCAGCACCGATGGGGCAGCGCGGAAGCTCGCCGCACCGACCAACGCCAGGAATGCCACGATCGCGACGGACCAGGCGCGGTGAAAGCGCGGCGGGCTCACCTGCTGTTGGCCTGATTCGGGGAGAGCGGTCTCAGAAGTCACAGAGAGAATTCTGCAGTTCGGATTCGATGGAGAACAGTGGCCAGATTGCCAATATATGAAAGAATCAAGCCATGTCTGGTCCGCATCGCGTCGTCGTACTGGCTCTGAATGGAGTCATCCCCTTCGAACTCGGCATCCCGGCGCGCATCTTCGGACGTGCCCTCGACGTCGAGGATCGGCCGCTGTACGAGATCCTGACGTGCACCGTCGACGGCAATCCCGTGCAGACCGACGCAGACTTCAGCATCTCGGTCGACCACGGGAGCGAGTTGCTCGCCACCGCCGACACCGTCGTCATCCCCGCGTCGTACGAGTTGGGTCCGGCCTACGAAGACGGTTACCTCTCCCCCGAGTTGGCCGCAGCTTTCCAACACATCCGGCCGGGCACTCGGCTGGTCTCGATCTGCACCGGGTCGTACATCCTCGCCGCGGCGGGTCTGCTCGACGGACTCCGCGCCACGACGCACTGGCGCAACACCGACCATTTCCAGCGTGTCTATCCCAAGGTGAACGTGGATCCGGACGTGCTGTTCGTCGACGAAGGCCACATCCTGACCTCGGCCGGGGTGGCGTCGGGAGTCGACCTCTGCCTGCATATCGTCAGGCGTGACCACGGCATGGAAGTGGCGAACACCGTCGCGAGGCGTTGCGTCGTACCGCCGTGGCGCGACGGTGGCCAAGCTCAGTACATCCGACGCCCCCTGGCCGACAAGCCTTCGGAATCGACTGCCGACGCTCGGCACTGGGCCCTCGAACATCTCGACGACCCGATCACCCTGGCGGACCTGGCGACGCGCGCCAACATGAGCGTCCGCACGTTCAGCCGTCGATTCCGCGACGAAGTCGGAACCACACCGAACCGCTGGTTGACCAGCAGACGTGTCGATCGGGCGCGGGAACTACTGGAGGAATCCGATCTGTCGATCGATGCGATTGCTGCTCGAACCGGCTTCGGGACTGCGACATCCATGCGTCAACACATGAACGAGGCGCTCGGCGTTTCACCGAGCGCCTACCGACGCACGTTCAAGGCACCGGTGTAAGCGGCAGTACCAGGCACTATCCTGGATGCCATGGCCGAACAGACTCGCCCGAACTTTCCTCAGTACTGCGGATACCTCCTGGGGAAGACGCTCCCCGACCGGTACCAGGACTGGGTGCGGAACGATCTGGTCGGACCGGGTGCCCAGGCCCGCTACATCATCCGCTTCACCGTGCCGGCGACGCTGATTCTTCTGCTGTTCCTCTTGATCCCGGGACCGATCTGGATTCCCTTGGCCATGATGGCCTTGTTGCTCATCCCGCTCGCGTACTTCGTCGTGGCGCTCGGGACCATCTACCGCCGTCACCGCCTGCTGAGCCACGGACTCGATCCCGAACTGCTCGACGAGAAGGCCCAGCGCCGTGCCGATCGCACTCGCGAGGACTACGAGAAGCGGCACGGTCGCTGAGCACCCCTCAGCGGAACATCGTCACTGCGGCCTTGGCGAGGACCTTCGGATCCTTCTCGTAGTGATGCATCTTGGTGAGCTTGTCTTCTGGAATCCCCAGGAACTTGTAGACGGCTACCTGAGCGCAGCGCACCGAGTACTGCTCGGTGAACACCATGTCGAACGGCAGCTCCGCGAACTGACTGATGAACGCCAGGTTCTTGGAGTGCTTCGGCACCACCAGCGGCCGGTCGCCGACGGCGCGCCGATTGAACAGCGCACTGGCGTAAGGCATATGGCTGGGAATCGAATTCACGACGCTGTCCATAATCTCTTGTCGACGCGCGGCGAGCGCACCGCTCTCGTCGAGCGCCTCGAGGTGTCCGAGCGTCTCTTCCAGCATTTCCCGCCCGGTCATCTCGATGAACGGCTTCTTCACGTAGTCGCCGTCCTTGCGCGGGAACAGACAGTAACCCCAGAAGACTCCTTCGTTCTCCTTCTGCGCGTGGTAGTGCGGCTGATGGTGGACCACGATCGAGAGAAGCACGTTCGAGTCCACGAATGTGTTGAGCGCATTTCCGGGGAGCTGCTTGGTGATTCGGGAAATCTCGTTGATGAGCTCGTGTGACGAAGTGGTGACGGTGAAGCTGGTCCACTCACTCTGCGCCCGGTCCCCGAAGAACTTGTCGGGATTCCCGAGATCGTAGAAATGCTCGGTGGCCTGCTTCCACAGCAGCGCACTCGGTGCGTATCTCATGTCTTCGACGATCGGGGTGTCGAGATCGCCGATCGAAGAACTGTCGGTGATGCTGCCGTTGGTGTCGAAGACGAAATCGCCCTCCGCCACGTCGATTCGGCCCTTCTCACCGGTGCGGACGTTTTCGTAATCGAGTCCCGTCACGATGATCTCGTCTCGTAGCGGGGTGTCCTTGAACACGAACTCCGTGATCTTCAGTTCGTTGACGAACTTCACACCCTTGCCTTCGAGGAAGGCCCGCATCGGCAAGATGATGCTCTCGTACTGGTTGTACGGGGATCTGGTGACACCGGCAAGAGTTTGAATGCGACTGAACTCGAGAATCATTCGGTTCATGTACCGGCGCAGCTCCATCGCCGAACTCACCCGCTTGAAAGCAAATGTGGTCTCCCACATGTACCAGAAGTTGGTGGTGAAGAAGTGCGGAGTGTCCTCGAACCACTGCTCGATACTGATGTCGTCGAGTTTTGCCTCGTCCGACTCCGGCATCGTCATCAGCTTCGTCAACAAGTACCGATCCTTGTTGTCGAATTGCATGTGCTTGTAGTCGTTTTCACCCTTGTTGCGAATGCCGTCGCGATCGATCAATCGTGCGACGTCGTGCGTTGGATGCGCGTGGTCGAAATCGAGAATGTCATCCGTCACCGATTTTCCCGGGTTGTCCAGCGACGGAACCACACTCAGCACGTCCCAGAGGTTCTCATAGGTCTCCTCGTTGAGCATGCGACCGCCACGATTGATGAAGCCCGCGTCGTTGCCCAGCTCGCGATGACCGTACTGGTGCTGGAAGGTAGCGGCAGATTCGCCGTCGTTCGCTCCATGCATGTCCAGCCCCATGATGGTGATGTCCTCACCGCTCCACTCACCGTCTCGAATCAAATAGACGGCAGCCGAGAGGTTTCCGATGCCGGCACCGATCATGTAGGTCTTGTGAGACAGCTTGGAAGACATTGGGTTTCGTTCCTTACTCGAGTCGCGGTACGGATACCTTCCAAGCATGGACCCCTTTGCCCGCTGGCGCATCACCCGAACCGGATGACGTCCGTCACGGTCGCTGAAGGCGCACCAGATCCAGCGCAAAACGCGCGTAGTCGCGTGCAATTTCCTCGGGCGTTTGTGGTCCGCTCGGCCGATACCATTGCGCGACAGAGACACACATCACGACAATCGCACGCGCGGCCTGTCGCGGCCGATCCGTCTCGAACACACCGGCGGCGATTCCGTCGTCCACCTGCTTCGTCATCAACCATTGCTGGTAGTTGCGTGATTCCGTGATGCGCAACCTGTTCTCGGCTGTGAGACTGCGCATTTCGCTGGCGCCGAGGAATCCTTGATCACGCCGATAGATATGGAACAAGGTCACACATTCGACGAGGAAAGCCAGCCTTTCGGAGGGACTTTCGCCCTCGTCGATAGCCGCCAACGATCTCGTGTTCAGTTCAGCCATGGTGAGGTCGAGAATTTCGGCCAACATCTGTTGCTTGCTGGAATAGTGGTGATACAGACCCGGAACACTCATCTGCGCACGTTTGGCGATCTCACGCATCGCAGCGCCGTGATATCCGGTCTTCACCATCTCCGCGAGCGCTGCAGCCAACACCGGATCGAACGAACTCGGACCGAACCTTCGCCACTTGTTCGGGCGAAAATGTGCGTCCGGGTCGGCGTCGTCGCCTCCCCATCGCGGCTGTTCCGGCGGACGCACTATCGCCGCCGGGAGCAGAGCGTCGAAACGCACTCCGAGAATCCCGCCGATTGCCGCCAACCGGTCGACGCTGACTCTGGTCTTTCCGGTCTCGACAGCGCTGAGGGTAGCCGGGCTGACATCGAGACGCCTGGCCAATTCACGCAGCGAGAGCCCGCTGTGACGCCGCGCTTGCCGGATCGACGCCCCGATCAGGACAGCATTCTCAAATTCGGTCACAGTGTTCAGTATTACCGAACATTGGATTTCCAACAATGCGATGACCACGGAAATCTATGAACGTGTTGACTACTAGTTATCAGCCTGAACATGATGTGGATCACAAAGACCCAGGTCCGCCCGAGCGATCGTTCGGTGTCGGTAGCGAGAGGATCGAATCACCATGACCGAGGCGCCATATCTTGGAGAACTCCTGCGCGACGCACCCAGCAACTGGGGCAAGTGGGGAGAGTCCGACGAGGTCGGTTCACTGAACTACCTCGACGCCGGACAGGTGCTTCGTGGCGTCGGAACCATCAAGCAGGGTTCCGTGTTCACGCTTCAACGGCTCATCGGCGACCCCAAGGGTGATCCGGTGTGGCCGGGACGCAGCCCTGCCGAGCGCACACAGATCTTCGACGAGAGCAGCTGGGACGGCGACGACGCACCCAACTTCCCCGGCGGCCTGCATTACGCGGACGACAAGATCGACGCGTTCCTGCAGGGCTCGACGCAGTACGACGCACTCGGCCATGTCTGGTACGACGGCGCCCTGTGGAACGGATACTCGGCTGATACCACTGTCGGCGGCCTGGAGAAGGCCAGCGTCGAACCGATTGCCGACCGCGGCGTCGTCGGACGCGCAGTACTTCTCGACATGGCAAAGTTCCGCGGCAAGGAAAACCTCGACAAGGCCGAAACCTTCACGCACCATGATCTTTTGGCCTGTGCCGAAGCGCAGGGGGTCACCATCGAGAAGCGTGACATCCTCGTCATCCGCACCAACTTCCTCAAGCTGTTCTTCGACCAGGGCGAAGCCTTCTACGAGGGCTTCTGCGAGCCCGGCCTGATCTACAGCCCCGAACTCGTCCAGTGGTTCCAGGACATGGAGATCCCCAACCTTGTCACCGACACCATTGCCAACGAGGTCACCACCGACCCCGAAAACGGTGTGGCACTGGTCCTCCACAACGCATTGATGCGCAACCTCGGAGTGGTGTTCACCGAGATCTGCGATCTGGAGAAGTTGGCCGCGGACTGCGCGGCCGACGGCCAGTACACGTTCCTGTACGTCGCCGCGCCACTCAAGGTTGCCAAGGCCAGCGGCTCTCCCGTGAATCCGGTTGCCATCAAATGACATACGAAGATCGCCCTTGGTTGGCGTTGTACCGCAACGACGTTCCCCCCGACATCGACGTAGAGCACCCCACGATGCTCGAAATGTTGGCAGCGGCGGTCCGCTCTGATCCGGACGCCACGGCTGTGAAGTACTTCGACGGTCAACTCAGTTTCGCCGAACTGGATCAGCAGAGTGACGCCCTGGCCCGAGCACTCCGAGCCGGTGGACTGGTGAAGGGTGACCGCGTCGCTCTGTTCCTCCAGAACGTTCCGCAGTTCGTGCTTGCGCTCGCCGGAATCTGGAAAGCCGGCGGCGTCGCAGTCTCGATCAATCCCATGAGCCGTGAACGAGAACTGGGATACCAACTCGAAGATTCCGGAGCAGCGGTTCTGATCGCTCTCGAGGGGCTCTACGAGTCCGTCGGCCGCAATGTCGTCTCCGACTCGCCGGTCAGGCGAGTTATCACCACCTCGGAACTCGAGTACCAAAGTCGCAACGATCCGAGGATTTTCGACGGAATTGTTAAGAAGGATCTCGGTACCGACGATCTCGCGACGCTGATCGACGAACATCGTCTCGGCGATCCGATCACCACTGACGCTGCACCGGAAGACATTGCGGTACTGACGTATACGTCGGGAACCACCGGTCCGCCGAAGGGAGCGATGACCTCTCACGCGAATATGACCTTCAACGCCCAGGTGTACCGGGACTGGTTGGGGCTCACCCCGAAAGACACGGTTCTCGGAGTTGCACCGCTCTTCCACATCACGGGGTTGATCGGTCACATCGCGGTGTCCGTCCTGGCGAGAATGCCGCTGGTGCTTGCCTATCGCTTCCAGCCCGAGGTGATGCTCGACGCGATTCGTGAGCACCAACCGACATTCACAGTCGGCGCCATCACTGCTTTTACGGCACTGCTCAACACTCCGGGTTGCGCGCCGGAAGACTTCTCCTCCATGCGGTTGCTGTATTCCGGCGGCGCACCCATCTCGCCGACTGCCGCCGAGGCCGTCCGCGCCATGACCGGTGCTGCGCTGCACAACATCTACGGGCTGACCGAGACCACGTCGCCGACCCATGCCGTTCCCGTTGGTGCGGATACGCCGGTCGACCCCACATCCGGAGCACTGTCTGTCGGCGTTCCCGTACCCAACACCGTGGTCCGCATCGAAGACGAGGGCGGTGCGGTCCTGCCGATCGGAGAGATCGGCGAACTGGTCGTCCGAGGTCCACAGGTGGTGCGCGGTTACTGGAACAAGCCGGAGGAGAGTGCGTCGGCCATTCGCGACGGGTGGTTCCACACCGGCGACGTCGGTTTCATGGACGAAGCCGGCTGGTTCTACGTCGTCGACCGTAAGAAGGACATGATCATCGCGTCCGGCTACAAGGTGTGGCCACGCGAGGTCGAGGACGTTCTTGCCGAGCACCCCGCAGTCCGTGAGGCGGCAGTCGTCGGGATCGCCGACGAATACCGCGGTGAGACGGTGAAGGCGTTTGTCAGCCTCGTCGCGGGGGCGTCCGTCACCCCGGAAGATCTGATCGATCACTGCAAGCAGCGGATGGCGGCGTACAAGTACCCACGCTCCGTGGTGCTGGTGGAGGAACTGCCCAAGACCGTCACCGGCAAGATACTGCGACGGGAACTGCGCACGATCTCTTGATCGCGGGGCAGCGGGCGGACTTCGCGGTCCGCCTGCTGTCTGATCGCGCACAGTTTCCGGTCGACCGCGCCATTGGGGTAATGGAACAGTAATATGTGCTGAGTACCCACGGACAAACGGGAGACATCAGTGAGCAAGTTCGGACGTAAGAAGCAGCCCACGCCCAAGAGCTACCAGTGGCTGGCCATGACCCTCATCGCTTTGTCGCTCTCCGTGTCGATCGGGATTGCCGCCAAACCCTCCTGAGCTCTGCGAATCCGAAACTTTTAACCCCGCGTCCATCTGCACATGGGCAAATAGGTGCAATTCGGACGCTTAGCTGTTCTAACTTTCCTTCCGTCGTGTCACCTCGGCACCGACGGAGAGGATCAACTCACCATGCGAAGCTCACGCTTCGGCGTGCTGGCCGCTGCCGGCGCTGTCGGACTAGTGCTTGTCACCAGCAGCGTCCAGTCCATCGCCACGGCGTCACCGTTCGGTTCGCTCGACGCCGGTTCGAGCTCCGGTTCGACAGAGATACCAACCGTCAGCGACGGCGGCTTCACGTCCAAGACGCCCTACACTCCCGGCCAGCGCATCGCCGACTATCAGGCGCCGCCGACGGGATACTCCCCCGTGTACACGGAAAGTGTTGCGCGCCATGGTTCCAGAGCACTGTCGAGCCTGAAGTACGACGACCTGAGCCTGCAGCTGTGGGAAATCGCCGAAGCCGAGAACGCATTGACTCCCGTCGGCAAGGAATTCGGCCCGGCCCTTCGTGATCTCATGGCCGCCAACAAGAAGCTGGGGTACGGCAACCTCAGCGGACTCGGGATTACCGAACACAGACAGCTCGGCGCGCGGGTCACTGAACGCCTCCCCCAACTGTTCGACGCCATCGCAGCGCAGCAGGGCACCATCACCTTGACCTCGTCGGGTGTGGACCGTGCCGTGGACAGCGCCGAGAACTTCGCGCAAGGGCTGACCGGTGCGTTTCCAGCCGTCGCCGGCGATGTTGCACCGGTGACCACGGATGCCGACCTTCTCTACTTCCACGACTCGGATGCAAACGCCGACTACAAGGACTACGAAGAGTCCGATCCTCGACTGAAAGCCGTCGACGACCAGATCGCCGATCTTCCCCGCACCCGCGAGGTCTCGCGGCACATGATGCTCAGGCTCTACTCGGAGGACTTCGTCAACCGCCTGAGCGCGGGCGAGTTCTCACTCGTCGACCGCGGCAAGGGTTCCAGCACGATCGACAACGAAGTCGACGCCGCGTACATGCTGTACAACACGTACATCATCACTCCGGGCATGGCCGAAGAAGGCAAGTGGAATTTCGAGCGGTTCATCGAACCTGCTGACGCGCAGTGGCTCGCATACACGAACGATGCCGAGGACTTCTACGCCAAGGGCCCGGGCTTCACCGGTGAAGACGTCACCTACCGGATGGCAACCGTCCTGCGCGACGAGTTCCTGCGCGGCCTGCAGAAACACACCGGCGACGACGCCGTCCCGGGAGCGGATTTCCGGTTTGCACACGCAGAAACGATCATCCCCTTCGCGGCACTCTTGAAACTGCCGGGAAGCACCGTCTCGCAGGCGGAGGGCGACCTCTACACCTATGCGAACAACCCCTGGCGCGGATCGCAGGTCAGCCCGATGGCTGCCAACGTGCAGTGGGACGTGTACGCCGGACCGGAGGGTAAGCGTCTGGTCCGAATGCTCTACAACGAGCGCGAGACGGCCTTTGCTGCCCCGTGCGCTCCGGTGAGCGCCGGAAGTTTCTTCTACACGCCGGACGAACTGGCCCGCTGCCTGCCGGAGATTTCACCGGCAGCCTGAGATCCGGCAACTCGGGATCCAGCCAGCGGTCGACGAGGGCGCGCCCATACCTGGTGCAATGCCAGCATGCGCGCCTTCTCGTCGTCTTCCATCAACAAGGCGTCGCAGATCCTCACGATGACCGGAGCCGAAACACCAACGGACGTACCCTGTTCCAGCCGCTGATAGTGATTGAAACTGATGTCGGCAATCTGCGCGACATCGCGCCGACTGAGGCCGTGCATTCGGCGAGCACCCTCGCAGCGCATGCCGACCTTTTCGGGCGCAAGACTGTTTCGTTTTTCGACGAGCATCTGGCTCATCAACTGACGCGCGCTCGACCCGTTCACGTCGCCACCTTTTCCATCCCTGAAATATGCTTTCACCTAACATGTTTCAGAATATGGGATGGGACGGACCCGGCGGTATCTCCGAGATGACAGATAATCACGCGATACCGCCAACCCTGTGCCCGTTCAGGCTGTGACGATCAGGCTCAAGATCAGGCTATGAACCTGCCGATCGTCGGATTCGACTGGCAGATGGGGCTACTGCCCCAGTTGATCGAACCGAACGCCGTCGCAACGACATTGCCGACGCCGGTGTTCACCGTCGCGGACAGGTACGGATAGGTACCGACCAGGTCGACGATTCCGGACTTGCCCGTGTCGGTGTTGACCCAAGCAACAGTCACCTGACCCGCCGCCGGGATGGGTGCAGCGGCCGGGAACGAATCGAAGCGAATATCACCCTTGGCGATGGGCGGATTGGACTCTGGTCCGGACTGGCCGGTGAGCCCGGTCAACGAGGCCAGTGACCCCTGATTCGGGCACCCGATAGTGACGGCGGCGCCGCCGAAAGGGTGGGGCGGATCAGCCGAGGCGACTCCGGCGAACATGACGCTCGCGGCAATCGGTAGTCCGATGGCCGCAAAAACCCCGGCCGTGCGTGTGACGCTCATAGCTGCTCCTCGGGTCGACAACACTTTCCGGATACCCCTGGTACAACGCCCGAAACGAAGGAAAGACGACTATTCACACCCCCTAGACAACGCGTGTTGTCAGAACTACAGTCGGTGGTGCAGCTCACACCTATCTCTGCCGCGCGCAGACCAGTCCCAGGGAGTGTTCAGATGAAGCGCTACGACCTCCGCAGTCGCACGGATCAACTCGATCCCGAAACCGATTACGAAGAGATGTCGCGCATTCTCGCGGCGCAAGAGTTTCCCTGGGACATCAATCAGGCGCTCAGCTTCGCACTGTTCCGCACATACGCTGTCCCCTCGATCGGCAAGCTCCTCTTCTCCACAGGCGAGTTCACCGACAAGGTTCAGAAGCGCTACGACGACACCAGCCTGATCCTCGACGCCATCCTCGAGCACGGCCTCAGCAGCACCGAAGGCCGCAAGAGCGTGCGTCGAATGAATCAGATGCACGGCTCGTACGACATCTCCAACGACGACATGCTCTATGTCCTGGCCACCTTCGTCGTCACGCCGGTCAGATGGCTCGACGAGTACGGCTGGCGGAAGATGACCGACAACGAGATCGTCGGGTCGACGAATTATTACCGCCACCTGGGTCGGTACATGAACATCAAAGACACTCCTGACACCTACGAGGGCTTCGTCAAACTTCTCGACGACTATGAGCGCGAACACTTTTCATTCGATCCCGGTGCCCGAGCCGTCGCTGATTCCACCCTCGACCTGATGTGCACCTTCCCGCCCAACAACCTGGCACCGAAGGCTCTGGTCAAGGGATTCGCCTTCGCTCTCATGGACGATCACCTACTCGACGCCTTCCACTACAGGCACCCGAGCACTGCGATGCGCGTCGTCTCACGCGGTGCGCTGAAGGTCCGCGCGCGCCTGCTGCGGTTCTTCCCCGTGCGTACGAAGCGGAAATTCGCCCGCGAACTGCCCAACATCCGCAGCTACCCGAGCGGTTACAAGGTCGAAGACCTCGGCACCTTCCCCACGGGATGCCCGGTCAAGCACCTGCAGGCAGACCAGCAGGCCCAAGCGTAAGCAGGTTCCCATCGTGGAGTGGTGGAACTCCTGGCACCCGGGCTGATTCGCGTTTCTCATGCCTAGATGAGGGAGGAGTCGCGACCAGTGCGACGAAGGGTGATCAATTCATGGTTCGTCTCGGCGTCGTGTCGACGCCCCTCTTCTTCGAACTCCATCAGCGCATAGAACCTGCGGGCGCGATCGTTGAGGGTGTAGACCTCGAGTGTCACCTCGCCGTGCATGGTTGTGGCGTGTTCGACCAACGCCCGCCCGACGCCCAACCCTTGTGACGCCGGCGCGACGAACAGTCCCCCGATTTCGGAGCCGATCATTCCCAACAGTCCAACGACAGCGGAGTTGTGCTCAGCGACCCAATTGTCGGCCTGAATCAGATAAACCTCTCGCATCTTCTGCTCCCGTTCGCCCGTTCCCTCACCCGCAAGGAACGGGTGGGCTTCACGGGCAGCGCGCGACCACAAGTCGACGACCACATCCTCATCCGAGGATACGTAGCGGCGAATGATCAGATCCTGGTTCACAATCCGACCATACCCTCCGGCATCAGAGAGATAGCCGGCACTGAAAGTGACCAACTCTCGGATCAACGCACGACGGCCTCGACGTAAACCAGTGGCAACAATTCCATTCGTTGCCACCCCACAATTACTGCCTTGTGCAAGGGTTGTCCGATGACTGACGGTGATCCGATAACTAAGCGCGGAGGTCCGGCATCCTGGTGGAAGGTGATGGCAGTTGTCATCGCAGTGCTTGTCGCTCTCACATGCGGCGTCATCGTGTGGTCCTTCATGCCGCCGGTTGTGTACTTTCCATTCTTTGCGCTCGCCGCCTCGGTATTACTCGGATTGGGTGGAGTGTGGTTGATACTCAGCCTGATTGGTTGGATGAAGTACAAAACTCTGCGTTTGAGCACGATCGCGCCGGTGATCGTGCTCGTCACCGGTGCGCTCGTGACCTTGTCCGTCCCTTCGCGTGCTGCGTTTGCATTGTCGAAAGATTCGCTCGAAGCAGTGGCCGCGGATTGCCAGAAGTCGATGGACAACCAAACAATTGGCGTCTACCGGGTCCTGCAGGTCTGGCCCGTCGGCAACGGGTGCCGCTTCCACATCGAGGGTGGTCTAATCGATTCGATCGGATTGGCGTACTTACCTGACGGCGCACCATATCTCGGCAAGCCCCGCCGCGACGGCGAGATCGGATACCAGGAGTTCGACGGCGACTGGTACTCGTTCGTTCAAGCGTTTTAGCAGCGAGAAACTAGCCGACCAGCTTGGCCTTCAGAAGCGCGATCGTGTCCGGAGTGAGTCCGAGACCTTCGGTGAGATAACCGTCGACGGTTCCGTAATCGCTGGCTACCTGCGCGAGTCCAGCTTCCAGGTACGAAGCGTCGACACCGAGGGCCGGCTCGAGATTGGTCGCCACCTGCGGGCTCAGGGCCTGAGAGATCTGCGCAAGGATCTTCTCGTTGGTCGCCTGAAGGTAGGTGTTGCTCAACAGATAGTCGTCCATGATCGTCTGGGCGGGGACACCGGCGATGGACTGCAGCAACATCGCGGTCCAACCCGTGCGGTCCTTGCCTGAGGTGCAATGGAACAACTGCACCCCGTCACTCGCAGCGATGTCCGAGAGGACCTGCTTGAAGCCGGCACGGCGAACGGGATCGGTGACAAAACTGCGGTTGGTGTCGACCAAGAACTGCTTGGCCTCCTCCGGCGACTTGATCGTCGTCGCGAGCTGGGTGAGATCCTTGAACTCGATGGGGATGTTCGTGTACGTCACACCGTCCGGGAGTTTGTCCGCGCCACCGATGAACGGGTTGGAGATCTCGGTTGCGCCGCGCAGGTCATAGGCGTCGGCAAGTCCGAGGCCGGTGAGTGTCGTCTTGTCTGCGTCGGTGGTAGCGGTCAGCGCATTGGACCGGTAGATGACGCCGCGCTTGAGGTGTGAGCCGTCGACGGTGGCGTATCCCCTACCGTCGTTGCCGGCAACGTCGCGAAAGTTGGCCACGGAGGCCAAATTCGGTGTCGGCGCGAGGACAGGATCGAGCGAGCCGAGATCGACCGCTCCAAGCGAGCCTGTGTTGAGAGAGCCCAGGTCAAGCGGGATTGCCGTGGCGGGAGCAGCAAACATCAGACCACCTGTAACGACTAATGCGGCGGCCTTTGCAGTGCGAGCGAACAACATTCGTGTGCGTGTGGACATGTGGCAGTGCCTCTCTCTGCAGTTTGGGATTTGTGGTGTGGTGATCTGGAGTTACGGAGCGACATCACCGATGCCGGTAAATCCGTATCGCTGGTGAGGTCCGATGACTGCTACCTCGAACAGGCCTGTCCCGGTGCGGGTTACGCCGTCCTCGACGAGGGTGAACCGAGCCAAGTTGTCGACCGGGCACAGCATCTTCTTCCACGGTTCGATGTCCGAAACCTTTTCCCGCAGGCCTTGAACCACCAGTTCGCCCTGCCACATCCCGTGGCGCCAATCCTGCTCGAGTCCGTAGCCCGTGCCGACACCGATGTAGTTGGGCAGTATCGGTTCGCAGGTGATCTCCAGGATGTGGTCGGATTCGCCTGGTGCACCGGGGCGCCGGAAGTACAGAGTTCCGCTCTTCACCTCGCGAGTACCGGAAATGAAGGTGAGCTGGTGGTCCGGTCGACCCAACCACTCCGGCTCGCGCGAGCGGTCTGCCCAGACGCGAGTCGCATCTTCGAGGATTCGACGTCCCTGCTGATCTTCTTGGACGATCGTGACGATGGTGAAGTCGCCGAATTGCATGATCGAGTAAATCCAGAAGAAGTTCTGACTGCCGGCTATCGCCGGATCTGCCTTGCGTCCAGGCGGTTCCGCTTCGCCGACCGGTCGCACACCCCAGGACCGATCGCGATTACCCCGCCACGTCTCCGGGGTGACCGGGATGACGTCGCCGTCGACGGTCAAGGATCCGGACCATATTCCGGTCTGCACGAATCGTTGCGTGTCGAAGGTGACTCGTTCGAGCTGGCGATGGAAATGTCTGGCCTCGAGATTGGCGGGGCCGTCGGACTCGAAGGTGAGGTCGAAGCTCAGGTCCGGCGCTTCGGGACTCGGGTCCAACACCACACGTAGGCGGTGCAGACCCTCGATGATTTCGATTCGCAGTGGGCCTACTGACAGGTCCATACGATCGTCACCCAAGGCTCGGGATGCCCGGAAGACAATATGGTCTTCGCCGCGCCGAAGAACCGCAAAGCCGTCGCATACACCAAGATTGGGGTACTGACCGAGACCGATGATGAGAAACAGCGGCTCGGTGTCGCCGTCGACGCCGGCATGGCAGTTGAAGTAGTAGCGGTCGTAGAAGTTTCGATCCGAGGTGCCCACGTGGCGGATGGTCTCGGCGATCTGATGTACCGGGTAGTCGTCGAGCGGGGACAGTGTCATCGTGCATCTCCTGTTGTGAGCGGGGATGTTGCGAGCGACTCCCAGTAGGTGCCGTCGAGCATGGCTTCGAGTGTCTTGTGGTGCAGGATCATCTCGTCCGGGTTGTCGGGGAATTCGGCCTGACCGAAAGCCACTGCGCGACTTTGGACTCGGAACATGATCACCGCGTGCCGCAGCGCGGCGTAAAGGATGTAGAAATCTAGATCCGCAACCTGGTGGCCGGACAGCGAGCGGTAGGCATCTGCCACGTCCTCGCGACGAAGGAAGTCCGGCATTCCGGGGAGTCCTGCCATGGCAGCGAGATCCTCGAAGAACCTGTGCTGGAAGATCATCCAGCCGAGGTCCAGCTCACGCGGCCCCAGTGTGGCCATCTCCCAGTCGAGGACCGCCGCCGGCTCGAAGTCGCGGTAGATGACATTTCCGATCCGCGAGTCACCCCAGCAGAGCACTGCGGAACCGGCATCGACGGGAAGGTTCGCTTCGATCCAGTCGAAACCGCGCTCGATCAAAGGAGATCCTGGTCCGTCGGCTGTTGCCCACTCGTAATAGCGCCGCTGGTCCTCGAGGTGCGCGCGAAGTGCTTCTGCCCCAGTCGGTTCGGCACCATCGCGGCACAACTCGGGGAGTGCGAGGTGCGGATCGGCCATAGCGTGTAGCTCGGCGAGCACCCGGACCGATGACTGCTGGAGTCGAGAACAGTCGTCGGCCGAAGCTTCCGAGAGCCACGAGCCGAACGTGTACGGCATGACGTCTGGCGGGATTTCGCCCTCGCGCCGTTCCATCACGAAGAACTCGCCGCCGAGCGCGTCCGGGTTGCTCTCGGACCAGTACACCCGCGGGATCGGCACCGACGTGTGAGCGGCGACGGCGCTCATGACCCGAAACTGCTGGTCCAGGTTGTAAGACGGAAAGATCGGTACCGCACTGTCCCGCGGGGCGATACGGGCGACCAGGCGATGCTCGCCTCGAATCCCGTCCTCGATCCACGTCGCATCGAAAAGCACAGTTTCGTTGGACATGCCGTTCGCGGCCGGTACCTCGACCGAAGTCACGGAAGGTTTCGAGCCTCGCCACAGCACGGTCGCGAGCCAGCCTTCGAGGCTGCGCCGCATCTCCGCCGGGTCGTTGCGGGATTCGCCGGGCCTGGCAAATTCGGCGTAGTCGGGATCTTCGCCGGAGGTTTCTGTTTCGGTTCGAAGGTTCATCACCACTCCTCGTGGTTCGGTGGCGCCGATGCGCACGTGCCGATTGTCGATACAATATGTATCGACTAAAGCCGTGACAGAATGTAACGGCCATCACAGCGATACCGCAAGGGATTTGCCCAAAATGTCCAAAGATTCCGAAACTCAGCACCGCCTGGGCCCGCAGCGAAACCCTGCAATCGACGACGCAGTACTGGACGCGACCAGGCAACTGTTGGAAGAAAAGGGGTACGCGGGCACGTCCATCGACGCCATAGCCACGCGTGCGGGAGTAGGACGTCCAGCCATCTACCGTCGGTGGCCGTCGAAGGCACACATCGTCAACGACGCGATCTATCCCGTACTCGACGTCGAACAGGGCGCTGACATCGACACCGAACTCGGCACCGAGGGCACGATCACGGATCAGATTCGCGCGCTGGTGCACGGCGCGGTTGCTCTGTTCGCAGCTCCCGCCACGCGAGCCGCTGCTCCCGGATTGATGAGCGAAGTGCGAACAAACGCGGAATTACGCGACGTTCTCGTGGTGCGGCAACTGGCCGGAGTCCGCGTCGAGCTGAACCGTCGACTCGAGGCGGCGAGAGAGCGCGGCGACATCCGAAGCGGCGTCGACGCCGACGCTCTTCTCGACATCATGGCTGGCGCGGCCATCTTTGCGATGTCGGTTCGCGACGTCTCGGACCCGGGACAGTTTGCCGATTCTCTTGCCGACATAGTGCTGAACGGCATACTCCCCGACGACAACTAGGCCCGAGCCCCGCCGACTATCCTGTGGGGCATGACCGAGCCTGTAGCGACCGCTGACCTTGCCGACGAGATCGGACCCGACATTCGTAGCTGCGACACGCAGTTCACCCAGTTCGGTGGACGTGAAGTCTTTGCCGGCCCCATCACCACCATCAAGTGCTTCCAGGACAACCTGCTCGTGAAGCAGACCCTCAGCGAACCCGGCAACGGCGGAGTCCTCGTCGTCGACGGTGACGCGAGCATCCACACCGCCCTGGTCGGCGACATCATTGCCGGCCGCGGCGTCGACAACGGTTGGGCCGGTGTCATCGTCAACGGAGCCGTCCGCGACTCCGCGATCCTGCGCACCCTCGACATCGGCGTCAAGGCTTTGGGCACCAACCCGCGCAAGAGCACGCAAACCGGTTCGGGCGAGAAGAACGTGCCGATCGAAATCGGCGGAGTCACCTTCAACCCCGGCGAGATCGTCTACAGCGACCAGGACGGCGTCGTCGTTCGCGAAAGCTAGTCAGAAGTCGCGGGATCAGGCGGGGGCTTCCACTTTGGCGGCCATCCCGCCGATCTCGACGACATCGCCGTCACGAAGCTGGCGGCCCCGACGATCTTCGACCTCACCGTTGACCGAAACCATGCCGTCGGCGATCACTTCCTTGGCCTCCGCGCCCGATTCGATGAGGTTCGCGAGCTTGAGAAACTGACCGAGCCGAATCATTTCGTCGCGGATGGGTACTGCTGGAATGTTGTCGGTCATGTCAATCATCTTCCTCCTCCCACAAAACTGGACACGACAGACCACACTTAGCGTGAGGATCTGATCGACCGGTAGGAGAGGAAGCTCGATGGCACCATTGACCGAGGTATCGGACACCACTGCAGAGTTGGTGGAATCGCCACCCGAAAATCCGCGCCAGGCGCGTCGATTCCGCAAAGGGCGGTTCAGCCAGGTTCCCCATATCTCGGGACTGATCCTCGGAGTCTTCTCCGTACTGGTGTTCCTGTGGAGCATCTCGCCGGTACTGCGGCACATCCTCCGCGTCCCACGCGAATACATCGACAGCTACTACTTCGACGCACCGGATACGAGCCTGTCGTGGGCGCTCGTCGTCGCCCTGCTCGCCGCCGCCCTCGCGAGCCGCAAGCGCATCGCCTGGTGGCTGCTGACGATCTACCTGTCACTGATCACCCTCACCAACATCGCCTCCGCGATCGTCGACAAGAACCCGAACAACGCCGTGGCCGTTGTCGTTCTGCTTGTCGTGATCGGAATCCTCATCGCGGCGAGGCCCGAGTTCTACACACGCGTACGGCGCGGCGCCGGCTGGAAAGCACTCGGCGTGCTGATCGGCGGCATGGCTGTCGCGACCGTGATCGGTTGGGGCCTTGTCGAACTCTTCCCAGGTGACCTACCGCAGAACCAGCGATTCCTCTGGGCCCTGAACCGCGTCACCGCTGCAGCTTCGGTCGACAACGAGGTGTTCGACGGCCACCCGCGTGTCTTCGTCAACACGGTCCTCGGTCTCCTCGGTGCCATCGCGCTCCTCGCCGCCGTCATGACGCTCTTCCGCGCGCAACGCTCCAACAACGCCCTCACCGGAAATGACGAGTCCGCGATCCGCGGGTTGATCCAGAACTTCGGTGCCGACGACTCTCTCGCTTACTTCGCCACCCGCCGCGACAAGGCGGTCATCTTCGCGCCGAGCGGCAAGGCCGCGATCACGTACCGCGTCGAGATCGGCGTCTGCCTCGCCAGTGGTGATCCCATCGGTGATCCTGAAGCGTGGCCGCACGCCATCGAAGCGTGGCAGGGGCTCGCATCGCAGTACGGCTGGGCGACGGCCGTCATGGGCGCCAGCGAAACCGGGGCGACGGCATACAAGAAGGCGGGCCTGAGCGTCCTGCAGCTCGGCGACGAAGCGATCCTGCGCACCCGCGAGTTCAATCTCAACGGACGCGACATGCGCCCGGTGCGCCAGGCGGTCACCCGAGTGAGGCGTCACGGCGTCACCGTGCGGATGCGACGCCATCGCGACATCCCGCCCGAGGACATGGCGGCCGTCATCATCCGCGCCGACGACTGGCGCGACACCGACACCGAGCGCGGCTTCTCCATGGCGCTCGGCCGACTGGGCGATCACCTCGACGGCGATTGCCTCCTCGTCGAAGCCGTCATGGGTGAAGGCACCGAGGACGAAAGCGTCGTCGGCATGCTCTCGCTCGTGCCGTGGGGACCGAACGGTGTTTCGCTCGACCTGATGCGCCGTAAGCCGACGGCGCCCAACGGTGTCGTCGAATTGATGGTCTCGGAGTTGGCCACACGTTCGGACGAGATCGGCGTCGTGCGAGTCTCGCTCAACTTCGCCGTATTCCGCTCGGTGTTCGAGGAAGGTTCGCGCATCGGCGCCGGCCCGATCCTCCGCATCTGGCGCTCGGTGCTCGTCTTCTTCTCCCGCTGGTGGCAGCTCGAAGCGCTGTACCGCTCGAACGTGAAATACCAGCCGGATTGGGTGCCGCGCTTCCTCTGCTTCGAGGACAACCGCGAACTGCCGCGCGTCGGATTCGCGTCGGCCATCGCCGAAGGCTTTGTGGTGCTGCCCAGTTTCGGGCGCAAGTCCAGCCAGGTCGTCAAGCACACCGGTACGCATGCGGCGGTGCCGGCAGCTCTGGTGACGTCCGAAGGACTGCATGCCGACGGCAGCCCGCCGGACTCGGCGCCGACGTTCACGACCAACGGTCCGCGGCGACCTGAGCAGGTCCGGGTGCGCATGAACAAACTTGCGCAACTGGCCGACGAAGGGATCGCCGCCTACCCCGTCGCCTATCCGCCGACCCACACGATTGCCGCCGCAGCGAAGTCACCGGAGGGCACCCGCGTGCGAATCGCGGGACGCCTCCTGCGGGTCCGCGACTACGGCGGAGTGGTGTTCACGGACGTGCGCGACTGGTCCGGCGACATCCAGGTTCTGGTCGATCAGGACAACGTCGGCCGCGAGAAGTTGGCGGAGTTCGCTGCCGAGTTCGATCTCGGTGACCTGATCGAAGTCAGCGGAACCATCGGGCGCAGCCGCAAGGGCGAGCTGTCGCTCATCGCCGTCGAGTGGCGCATGAACGGCAAGTGCCTGCACCCGCTGCCGGACAAGTGGAAGGGCCTCTCGGATCCCGAGACCCGCGTCCGCCAGCGGTACCTCGACATCGCCCTCAACCCGAAGGCCCGCGAACTTCTCGAGGCTAGAAGCGCCGTCGTGAAGTCGCTGCGCGATTCACTCGGTGGTCGCGGATACCTCGAAGTCGAGACCCCGATTCTGCAGCAGGTGCACGGCGGCGCGAATGCCGCTCCGTTCCTGACACACATCAACGCGTACAACCTCGACCTCTATCTCCGCATCGCACCCGAGCTGTACCTGAAGCGGTTGTGCGTCGCCGGTATGGAGAAGGTGTTCGAGATCGGCCGCGTGTTCCGCAACGAGGGCGTCGACTTCAAACACAATCCCGAGTTCACGATCCTCGAGGCCTACGAAGCCCACAGCGACTACGAGGGCATGATGCGGATGTGCCGCGAGCTGATCCAGGCGGCGGCCGTCGCAGCATTCGGTCGCGAGATCATCATGCGTCCCGGCCCGGACGGCGAACTGGTCGAGGTCGACATCTCCGGTGAGTGGCCGGTGAAGACGATGCACGGCGCCGTCGCCGAAACACTTGGTGTCGACGTCTCCCCCGAGACAAGTCTCGAAGACCTGCAGAAGTTGTGCGACGCCAACGAGATCCCGTACCAGTCCAGCTGGGATACCGGCGCCATCGCGCAGGAAATGTACGAGCATCTGGTCGAGGACTACACGGAGTTCCCGACGTTCTACACCAACTTCCCCACCTCGATGTCGCCGCTCACCCGGCCGCACCGCAGCATCCCCGGCGTCGCCGAGAAGTGGGACCTGGTGGCGTGGGGCGTCGAACTCGGAACCGCATACAGCGAGCTGACCGACCCTGTGGATCAGCGCAACCGGCTCACCGAGCAGTCGATGCTCGCGGCCGGCGGCGACCCGGAAGCGATGGAATTGGACGAAGACTTCCTCCAAGCCCTCGAACACGCGATGCCGCCGACGGGTGGTCTCGGGATGGGCGTCGACCGAATCGTCATGCTGATCACGGGTGGCAGCATCCGCGAGACACTGGCCTTCCCCCTCGCGAAACCGCGTCAGTAGTCCGGATTCTCGCGTGCCGGAATTGTTCCACGTGAAACCACCGGGCGAGATCTTGCAGGTCGGCGAGAGCCGACTGCATGTTCTTGCCGAGGGCGACGGCCCCGTCGTCGTCCTGTGCGGTGGGCTGGCGGGCAATTGGTTCGACTGGGATGACTGCGCGCGTCATCTTCAGTCGGACCACACCGTCGTCCGCTTCGATCGCCCGGGCTTCGGGCTCAGCGAGCCTACTTCCGAAGTTCCGACCGTCCGCGGCGAAGCTCAGCGGATCCGCGACGTGCTCGACACTCTGGGACTGAGTGGTCCGGCCGTCGTCGTCGGCCACTCCATCGCCGGCTTCTACGTCGAAGGCTTCGCGCGCCTGTTCCCCGATCGGGCTGCGGGGATGCTCCTCCTCGATTCCAGTGCCGAGAAGGAGCCGAAGCGTCTTTTCCCCCGCGACCTGCTGTTGATCGCCTCCCGAGCCGCCGCGGCTTCGTTCAGCACCACCGGGCTCCAACGACTCCTCGGCACGACGACGCGCAAGATCCTCAACCAGTCCGTGCCGCCGAGCGGGTCGTCCGAAGCCACTCTCGAATGGGTCCGGAAGATCTACCGCGAGCCTCATTATCTGGAAGCGGCGATGATCGAATACGTCGCGTACACCGATATGGCGCTGGAGCTCACCGCTTTACGACGCTCGAGCAAGCATCCACTGCCCGACATCGACCTCAGCGTCGTCGCCGCACACACTGGCCACACCACTCCCTGGTCCATCGCCTGGATGGCAAAGCAGCAGAAACTCGCCACCTACCTCGGTGGGAGTTTTCACGTCCTGCGCCCGGCGCATCACCACGCCATGATCGATCAGCCCGAGGAGTTGGCGAACTTGATCCGACGCCTCACGCAGCCGAACCGTCGGGGATGACACTTAAAGTTACAACTCGGACAGTAGCCGGATCATTGCTAGTCTCGGACAGCTTCTGCTTTCTACGACAGGCTGACCATGGACCGTTCGACACGTCGGGTGCGCTCGTGCCTGATTTTCGTGGCGATCCTCGTTGTCGCCCTGGCGGGCATCGCCGCCCGTCCGCCCGGTTTTCTGTCGACCTTCTGGCCCGCCAACGCAATCCTTCTGGGCATTCTCCTCCGTAACCCGCGCTCATTTGCGCCGATCGGACTCGCTGTCGGCGGCGCAGCGCTGCTGACGGCGGATCTTGCGACCGGAAGCCCCGTGCAGAGGGCCTTCGAACTGAATGCGATCAATCTGGTCGGCGTCACGACAGGATTGATCGCCGCGAACTTGCTCGGCTGCTTTCCACGGCGAATCTCCGAGACGAAGTACACGGCCAGAATCTTCCTCATCTCGGTTCTGGCGTCGTTCACGGCTGGGTCCGCCAGCGCACTACGCACTCAACTCCACGAAGGAAGCGGTGCGGCAACGGAATTGGTGGGGTGGTTCTTCGCCGACCTGTGTACGTATCTGATCGTGCTGCCGATCGTTCTGTCGGCACCGACGCTCGAACACATTCGAAGAACCTGCGGGCCGTCCGTGCGGCAGAGTCTGCGCTTGAGGCGGCTCGCACAGATCCTGGCACCTCTGGCCGCTCTCCTGGCCTGTCTGCCACTCGCCCTGGAGGTCCAGGGAGCCCTTGCGCTGCTGCTGCCGATGCCGGCGCTCCTGTGGTGCGCAATGCGTGTCTCACTGTTCAGCACTTCGCTCCTGGCAGCCGGATGGAGCGCGTGGGCACTGGTCATGGCGGGTAAGGGACGTCTGGCACTGGCAGATCCGGTGCACCTACTCAGTGAGGGGGTGACCACCCGGATCTCCGTCATCTTGATGGCACTCTCCCCCATCGCCGTAGCCGTCGCCACTGGCGCACAGCGGCGCGCTGAGCGAGAACTCCAACGCATCGCCGAATGCGACGCCCTCACCGGAACGCTGAGTCGCCACGCGTTCTGGACCCAATCGCAGGAACTCCTCGACGCCCAGCACGCGGCGCAACGACCGATCGCCGTCATGATGCTCGATCTCGACCACTTCAAATCGATCAACGACAACCTCGGCCACCTCACCGGCGATTCCGTCCTCGAACAGTTCGGAAACACCCTCCTCGCCGCTACCGAAGGGCTGGGACTCTCCGGCCGACTGGGTGGTGAGGAATTTGCCGTCGCCGCCGCCGACTGCACCTTCGAGGAAGCCATCCAGCTCGCGGAGCGCATCAGAGAGGCGCAAGAGGCCCACGCGCGATCCATTCGCGGTTTCGCGGGAACGGTCAGTATCGGCGTCGCCTGGGCCGATCGCGCGATGCCGGGCATGGAGACTCTGCTCGATATCGCCGACAACGCGATGTACCAGGCAAAACGCGACGGCCGAAACCTCGTGGTGGCGTTCGATCTGTACATGGCAAGGTGACGTAGGTGCAACTACTCCTGATCCGACACGCGCTCCCCGAACTGGCCGAGGTCACCGAAGGCCGCGCAGATCCCTCGCTGACCGACGAAGGTCGTGCCCAGGCACTACGGCTGCCCGCAGCACTGGCGCCGTACCGGATCACCGGACTCTTCAGCAGCCCGCAAAAGCGCGCACTCGAGACCGCAGCCCCGGTAGCGCAGATATTGGGCCTTCCGGTCACCCAGCGCGAGGGTCTGGCGGAATACGACTACGAGCAGCCGCACTACATCCCGATGCACGAGGTCCTGGAGCGGGCGCCGGAAACCTATGCGCGCATCAAAGCCGGCTGGCTTCCCGAGTCGGTGGACGGCGACGCCTTTCGTGCGCGAGTCCTCGGTGCGATCGACGAGATAGTCGCGGCAACGGACAACGACGCCACCGTGGCGATCTTCTGCCACGGCGGCGTCGTCAACATCGTTCTGCAGGAACTGCTCGGACTGGAGCGCCCGTTGACCTTCCCGATCGAGTACGTGTCCGTCACGCGCATTCTCGTGTCGCGAAACGGAAGCCGCAGGGTCGGGTCGATCAACGAAACCGGTCACGTACGCAACATGCTTCGCGTGTAGTCACACGTTGTGGCACGCCACCTGATGGCCGCCCTCGACGAGACGCAGCTCGGGAACTACCTCGGCGCAGAGATCAGTAGCCAGCGGGCACCGCGTGCGGAAGCGGCAGCCACTGGGCGGATTGAGCGGCGAGGGCAGTTCGATGACCTTCTGCTCGACGTTCTGCGCCGCAGTGACGGTGGCGTCGGGATCGGGAATCGACGCCAGCAGTAGCTGCGTATACGGGTGCAGCGCGCGGTTCTGCATGCCTTCTGCGGGAACGATTTCGCAGACGCGGCCCAAGTACATGATCATCACGCGGTCACTGATGTTCTTCACGACGGCCATGTTGTGCGCAATGAACAGCAGCGACAGCCCGTGACGCTTCTTCGCGTCCTCGAGCAGGTTCAGAATCTGCGCCTGCACGGAGACGTCGAGACTCGAGACCGGCTCGTCACAGATCAGGACCTTGGGGTCGAGCATCAATGCGCGGGCGATGCACACGCGCTGGCACTGACCACCCGAGAGTTCGCGTGGGGTTCGGTCCCACACCATGTCCGGGTCCAGCCCGACCTCGGCAAGAACCTCGCGCGCCCGAGCTTCGATGGCGGCCTTGTCTTTTCCGCCCCAGATCGACGGACCCTCGGTGATGAGAGCCTTGACCTTGCGTCGTGGGTTCAGCGAGGAGATCGGGTCCTGAAAGATCATCTGCAACTGAGTGCGGCTGCGACGCAATTCTTCCGCGCCCAGTGCCGTCATTTCCGTCTCTCCGAGGCGGATCGAGCCCGACGTCGGTGAGGGCAACTGCATGATCGCCCGGCCCGCCGTGGACTTGCCACAGCCGGATTCACCGACCACGCCCAAGGTTTCGCCCGGAGCGACGGTGAAGCTGATCCCGGACACGGCGTGAACGGTCTGGCCCTTGCCGACGTTGAATTCGACGACCAAGTCCTCGACCGTCAGGGCCGCGTCCACCGTCTCGGACTTCCTGGTATCCACTGATGCAGTCATCAGACCATCTCCTTCACCGCGAGCGTCAGGCCCGCTGCGGTAGTGCCGGCCTTCTCGTTGGCGACCAATGCCGTTGTGCCTTCGGGGGTGTCGACCGGGTAGTGGCACGCGAACGTGTGGCTTTCGGTTGTGTTGTCCCCCGGTCCGCCGGGAGCCAGGGCCGGGTCGCCGGTCAGGCAGTCGTCCTGGGCGTATCGGCAGCGAGCGGCGAAGCGGCAACCGGTGATCGGCTTCGTCATGTCCGGGAGCCCACCCGGAATTGTCTGCAGCACTGTGTGCGTCGGTGATTCGAGTCGCGGAATCGCGGCCATCAGCGCTTCGGTGTACGGGTGGCGAGGACGAGTGAACAACTCTTCGGTTGCCGACGTTTCCACGACGGAACCGGCGTACATGACGGCGACACGGTCCGATCGCCCCGAGACCACACCGAGGTCGTGGCTGATCAGGATGACGGCCATGTTGAGCTTGTCATTCAGTGAGGCGAGCAGATCGAGAATCTGCTTCTGCACCGTCACGTCGAGAGCGGTGGTCGGCTCGTCGGCGATCAGCAGTTTCGGCTCGCAAGCCAGCGCCATCGCGATGACCACGCGCTGTCGCATACCTCCCGAAAGTTCGTGGGGGTACTGGTCGAGCCGACGCTTGGGCTCGGGGATACCCACCATCGACAGGAGTTCCGCTGCGCGATCGCGGGCCGCGTCCTTCTTCAGACCCAGGTGGAACTTCAAGGATTCGGTGATGTGGGTACCGATGCGCTTGAACGGATTGAGCGAGGTCATCGGATCCTGGAAGACCATGGCGATCTCGGGTCCCCAGAAGTGCTTCATCTCCGACTTCTTCATCGTCGACATGTCGCGGCCGGCAAACGTCACCGTCCCGCTGATGTCGAGAGCCGGGCCCTTCTGGAGCAGTCCCATGATAGTGCGCCCGAGAACCGACTTGCCGGAACCGGATTCACCCACGATGCCGAGAGTTTCGCCGGCGGAGACGTGGATCGAGACACCGTCGACTGCTCGCAACTGGCCACGGGGAGTGGCGAATACGGTTCTGATGTTGTCCGCCTGCAGCAGCGGAACGCCGTTCTGAGCTGAAGTGGTCACAGCTTACTCCGATACTTCTCGCCGATGAGGTTGAAGGAGAACACCGTCAGGAAGAGGAAGACGCCTGGTACCAGGACGATGAACGGATGCTTCTCCACGATCCCGCCCTGACCTTCCGCAATCATGTTGCCCCAGGTCGGATCAGGTTGTGCGATACCGAGTCCGAGGAAGCTCAGTGATGCTTCCGCGACGATCAGGCCGGAGACGGCCACCAGGCCGAGCGCGGCGACGGGAACGAGGACGTTGGGAACCAGCTCGCGCCAGATGACGCGCCATTTGGTGGCGCCCATGGCTCTCGCGGCAAGCACGAACTCGCGTTGGGCTACGACGATGGTGTTTGCCCTGGCGATTCGAACCATGCTGGGAATGCAGAGAATCGACAGTGCGAGGGTGATGTTGCGCAGGTTCGACGTGAGCACCGCGGCCAGTGCGATGAGCAGCACCAGAGAAGGAATGGCCAGCAGCGAGTTGGTCAGGATTCCGACCACGGCGTCGACCTTGCCACGGAAATAGCCGGCCATGACGCCGATGGTGCCACCGATGATCATGCCGATCAGCACGGCGCAGATGGCGACAGTCAAGGAGGCGCGAGCACCGAACAGGGCGCGGGCAAGCAGGTCGAGACCGAAGTTGTTGGTACCCAACGGATGATCGGAGAGCAGGCTCGGCGAGGCGAAGCCCGGCTCGGCCAAGGTCTTGACCGTGTCCTTGTACTCACCGAGTGGCAGCAGCGGCGCGAAGATCGCGGCCAGGATCAGCGCGACCAGCCAGATGCACGCCAGCCAGTACGAGAGATCGAACTGACTGCCCCACTTGGACGTACCGAGTTTGCCGAGACCCTTGAAGAGGAAAACCAGGGCAACGAGCGCGAGCACGATGCGGACGGTCATCATGATCGCTGAACCGAAGAGTGCGGTGCCGAGCAGCGCAACGCCGACCACTGTGAGAATCGATCCGATCAGGACCAGATTCTTGGGCTGTTCCAGCGTTTCGACGGGACCGGGAGCCAGCAGGACTGTCTGCTGCCGGTATGTCATCACCTCGGACGGGGCCGGCGACGGGGCCGCTCCGTCTGGCGTCACTTCAGACATGGACACGACGACTCCTCGGGTCAAGATAGGTGTACAGAACATCGATCGCACTGTTGACGAGGACGTAGATGACCGCGATCACGACCACCGCGCCGAGCAGCATCGGCGAATCACCCTGCTGCGCTGCGCGGACGATGAGCGTGCCCATTCCGGGCAGCGAGAACAGCGTCTCGACGATCACGGTGCTGCCGATCATGCCGCCGAGAGCCAGACCCATCATCGTGATGAGCGAGAACGACGACGGGCGGAGCGCGTCACTGAAAAGCACTCGCAGCGTGGGCATTCCCTTGGCCTTCGACGCGAGGATGTAATCCTCACGGAGCGTCGTCACCAGGTCGGATCGGAGAACGCGAGTGAACATCGCCATCTCGAGGAGGCTGATGGTGATCGCGGGAAGTATTGCGTGTGAGAGGTTTCCGGAGAGGCTGTCGCCGATGCGCACCCACTGTGATCGCGGGAACCAGCCGAGCCAGTTGACGGTGACCATGATCAGCAACAGACCGGCGAGGAAGCTCGGGACGGAAAGAACACCGAACGTCGCGGCGCTGATGACGCGGTCGATGACGCCGCCTTCGTGGTGCGCCGACCAGAGTGCGAGCGGAACTGCGACGACGAGTGCGATGACCAGACCCATCACTGCCAACTGAACGCTGACGGGGAGAGCGGAACTGATCGCGGTGAGGACGTCCTGCTGCGGGGGAACGAGCGAGTTGCCGAGGTCGCCCTGGAGAGCGCTGGTCAGCCAGTCCCAATAGCGAACCAGGAGTGGATCGTTGAGTCCGAGCTGCTGCCGAACTTCCTCGTACTCGGCAGGCGTTCGGCCTTCACCGAGAACGGAGACAGCGGGATCGCCGGGGATCAGTGATGCCAGCACGAAGGTTCCGAAGCTGACGATCAGGATCACAATGACGAGCTGGCCCAATTTCTTACCTATTGCGCCGATGTTCATCGATTTCGTCTCCTTCGGACAGCGAGCTCGCAATACACAGCAGTTCCTCTGATTTCATTTCTTCGTTCGCAGCCGGCCCCGATCCGCTGCAATACGGGCGCGGGGCCGGCTGTGAACTTCAGGCTCTCTAGGACTTCCAAGCTCCGTCGAAGAGCACGATTCCGTCGAGGCTCTGCTCGAGTCCGTGAACGTTCTGGTTCCACACGTCGAGTGCGGCGACGTTGCCCCACACCTGCCACGGGACGGTCTCGTTGGCGCGTTCCTGGATCTGGGCCAGGACTGCCTTCTTGTCCTCGTCGGTGGTTGCGACGCCCAACTTGTCCAGGAGAGCATCCATTTCGGCGTCGGAGTAGCCGGTCGCGTTGTTACGGCCACCGGACTTGATGCCCGTGTACAGACGCTCGTAGGGATCGGCCTCGGCGAGGCTCAGTGCTGCGGTGCTCATGTCGTAGTCGTGATCGGCGTACATCCGCTTGACCAGATCACCTGCACCGGTGACGTATTCGATCTGAGCGTCGAAGCCGACTGCGTTGAGCATCGCCTGGATGGCCAGAGCCGTTGCCTGTGCGGACGGTTCCTGGATGGAGAGGAAGGTGATCTTTCCGTCGTAGCCGTCGGCCTTGGCCTGATCGAGCAGTTCCTTCGCCTTGGCGGGATCGACGCCGATCGGTGCGACGTCGTTGTGCCAGCGCGAGGTGTCCTGGAAGATTTCCTGGCCGGGCAGTCCCTTGCCGTTGTTGACGCGGGTGTTGAGCGTCTCCGGATCGACGGCCAGCGCCATCGCCTGGCGGACACGGACATCCGAGCCCGGGCGGCCCGGGGCCATGTTCACGTTGGCGATGTAACCGAGCGACGGGATGTCGACGAAGCCGGGGTAACCCGACTCGATCAGATCCAGGATCGGGGTGAGCGTACGCATGTACGCGGCGTCGATGCCGCCCGTCTTGAGTGCTTCGGCGGTGGGCTGAGCTCCGACGATGCTGATCAGCTTGAGCTTGTCGATGTTCGGTGCGCCGTCGTAGTAGTCGGGGCGAGCAGCCAACAGCAGTTCCTCGTTGGGAGCGAACTTCTCGAGGGTGAAGGCGCCGGCGCCGATCGGGGTGAACTGGTCACCCTGCTGGGCGCTCGGGGCGACGATCATGCCGGGTCCGGTGGCGAGCATCGACTGGATGCCGGTCCACGGATCAACGAGGTTGAAGACCACGGTCGTCGCGTCGGGGGTGTCGATCGAGGCAACCTTGGAAGCCCACAGGCTCGACTGAGGTCCCTTGTTGGTGACGTAGCGGTTGATGCTGTCGGCGACGGCCTTCGAGTCGAGAGCTGTACCATCGCTGAACTTCACACTGTCGCGGAGCTTCAGCGTCCAGGTCTTGCTGTCCGAACTCGCTTCGAGCGACTGAGCGAGCTTGGGCTCGAACTTCTGCCCGATGGGGTCGTAACGCATGAGCACGTCGTAGATGGCGCTGAGCTCGCTGCCACCGGTGGCGCCGGCAACCTGAGCCTTCGCGGGATCGAGAGTCGTGACCGCCGAGTAACCGCTGAACGTCAGCGTGCCGCCCTTGGTGGGAGTGCCGGGATCAGCCTGCTCGTTGACCATGCCGATCTTCAGCGAGGAACCGGAATCAGCGGATTCGCCGCCGCCATTGCTCGAGCCGTTGTCGGCGCACGACGCCAGGAACATACTTGCGGTGATCGCCAGCGCAGCCGCAGCCAATCTGCGACTTCCGCGGCGGGAACTACGACTCATTCGAATGCCTCCAAGGCGGGGTAAGACCGTGACGTGATGTTGAACACGAAACAGTCTGTGATGGGAGGCACAGAAAATTGGATCGAGTCTCGCTCAGTGGAATCGGTTAAGTTGCAGGCCTCAACAGTCAGGTAAACCGACCCTGGCCAGCGGTTACCTTCGTGGACAGCAGACCAGCCGGTCTAGTCCCGGTCGAGCGTCGCTTCCTCGAGATCGAGCTCGCGAAGCACCTTCCGGAGGACCTCGTCGTCGATCCGGCCGGCATCGCGTTCGGCGATGAAGACGCCTCGCTCGGCATCGATCATCTCGAGGCGCAGCGAGCGGAAGGCGTTCGACGGGCTCTCCCCCAGATCCTCGTCGCTGCGTCCCAGTCGCTCCCACGCCGAGTTCGCGCGGTGGGTGTTCCAGCTTCGCAAGATGTCCGCGGCACGATTGCGGACCTGAGGGACGTCGTCGGCGTCGGCTCCGACCAATTCGTCCAGCCGCGCCGCAGCGGCCCGTGCAGCCTTGTCCTGGGCTGCCGCCTCGGCGCGTGCGTCGGACTGCTCTTCGTCCCCCTGCACGCCGAGGACACGGATCACCCACGGCAACGTCAGGCCGTGCAGCAACAGCGTGCCGACCACGACGACAAACGTCAGGAAGAGGATCAGCGACCGCCCCGGGAAGTCCTCACCACTGTTGACCGTCAGCGGAATGGCGAAGGCAGCTGCCAGCGACACGACCCCTCGCATACCGGCCCACGACACGACGAACACCGCCCGCGCCGAAATCTCCGGCTCCCTCGCTCGAATACGCGGCGACAGCCAGCGCGGTACGTACGTGAACGGGAACACCCAGGCGATTCGGACCACCACGACGGTCACGAGAACCGCAACCGACGCCCAGACGACGATCGAAGTGCTGTACCCCTGCAATCCGTTGACGACACTGGGCAATTGGAGACCGATCAACAGGAAGACGAACGACTCCAGGATCAGGTCGACGGCCCTCCACACTGCCGTGTCCTGCAAACGCGTCGCATAACTCGCGCGGGTGGAGCGCTGGCCGAGGAACAATCCGGCTACGACGACCGCGATGACGCCCGACGCGTGGACCTCTTCCGCAGCGAGGTAGGTGAAGAACGGCACCACCAATCCGATTCCGCTCTCCATCACCGGATCCTGGAGCTTGCCGCGAACCTTCGAGATGACGAACCCCACCGCGAGGCCGATCACCGTTCCACCGACCGCCGCGACGAGGAAAGTCTCGAAGCCGCCGATCAGCGTCGCACCCGTACCGACGGCAGCCGCGAGAGCGACCTTGTACGCCGTCAGAGCGGTGGCGTCGTTGAGCAGGCTCTCCCCGCCCAGCAGGGTCATGATTCGGCGCGGCAGGCCGAGCTTGCGTCCGATTGCGCTCGCGGACACCGCGTCCGGCGGCGCCACGATGGCGCCGAGAACCAGAGCAGCCGCTATCGAGAACTCCGGCACGATCAGGTAGGCGACAAAGCCCACCGCAGCCGTCGTCGCCAGGGGAAGCCCCACCGCGAGAAATCCGATCGGACGCAGATTCGAGCGCAAAGCCAGGTATGAACTGTCCAGTGCTGCCGAGTACAGAAGTGGAGGCAACACGACGAACAGGACGAGGTCGGGATCGAGTTCCAATTCCGGAACACCCGGTATCTGACAGGCGATCAAACCGACCAGGACGAGGATCAGCGGCGAAGACAGCCCGAACCTTCGCGCGACCGCCGCCACCAGCAACGCCGCTACTACAACCCCCAGTAATATGCCGTTCACCCTGGCAGCATGCAGTATGGAAGGCGATGAAGAAAATCCTGAAGCGAGCAGCAGCTCGCACACAGCAGCCCGCACCCGCTCCCACCGGTTGCGAGGAACTAACCAATGCGCCCGAAACGGACCCTGCGGCGCTTACGCCCGGCGTCTGCCAGGAGTGCGCCGAGTTGGGCGAGGATAACTGGTCTCACCTGCGCATGTGCCTGTCCTGCGGCCACGTCGGATGCTGCGATTCCAGCCCTCATCAGCACGCCACCAACCACTACCGCGAAACCGGGCACCCGGTCATGCGCTCACACGAGCCCGGCGAATCCTGGCGCTGGTGCTACGTCCACGACCTGATGGACTGACCGCGCGCGACTGGCGGTGCACTGCGCATAGTGCCCACCTGTCACGGCGCACAGCCCTCGGTGTTGCGCACATTGCTCAATCCACCGGGTAGCTATTGCTCAATCTGTATGCCGATGATGGACTTTGACGCAGAATCTGCACAACAGATCGACAGGTGCGGCTGGACTTTGCCGCACCGAACGGTTCGGCCTCAGGAAGTCCTGCCAAACATCACAACCACATCGTCGGCCCCACGATCTGGGGTACAGGCGGTGCGGTGATCGATGTCCACTACTGAAGGCAGGACCGGCCGTGAACAGCCCCAACATCGACCAGAACGCTCCCGAGTCACTGGCGGAGATCGAGAAGCGCGTTCTGTGGTTGTCGACCGCGATGATCCATCACGCCAACCGTGTCCGTCCGAATCCCAGTGGGCTCAAGGTCGGCGGCCATCAGGCCTCGTGCGCGTCGATGGTCTCGATCATGACGTCCCTGTGGTTCGGCCAACTTCGTTCCGGCGACCGGGTTTCCGTCAAGCCGCATGCGGCGCCGGTGCTCCACGGCATCAACTATCTGCTCGGCGAACTCGACGAGTCCTACCTGACGACTCTGCGCGAATTCGGGGGCCTGCAGAGCTACCCGAGTCGATCGAAAGATCCTGATCCGGTGGATTATTCGACCGGTTCGGTGGGTATCGGCGCGACGGCTCCCATCTGGGGCGCCATCGCTCGCCGATACGTAGACGCCTCCCTCGGCGGCGCCGGAACCGGGCGTCAGTACTCCCTGGTCGGTGACGCCGAACTCGACGAGGGCGCGGTGTGGGAAGCAGTTCTCGATCATTCGGTTGCCGAACTGGGTGAGATCGTGTGGATAGTCGACCTCAACCGCCAATCACTCGACCGGGTGGTGCCGAACATCGCGGCAACCCGCCTGGAGCGCATGTTCTCGGGTGCCGGCTGGCAGGTCATCACCGTGAAGTTCGGTGCGCTGCTGGAATCACTGTTCACCCGGCCGGGCGGCACCGCGTTGCGCGAACGAATCCTGGACATGCCGAATCCGGAGTACCAGCGCCTGCTGCGATGCACGGCCGACGAGGTACGTCTGAGACTGCCCGGCGACGCGGCGGACGCCGACGCGATCACGGCGCTGATCAACGACCTCGACGACGCCACGGTGCTCGAGGCCATCCGCAATCTCGGTGGCCACGACCTCGACGCTCTGCGAGAGGCGTACGCACAGATCGACGACACCCGTCCCACCGTGATCATCGCGTACACCATCAAGGGTCGGGGCCTGCCGACGCAGGGTCATCCGCAGAACCACTCGTCGCTGCTCACCGCCGAGCAGTACGAGCACCTGGCGTCGGAACTCGGCATGGACCCGTCGAAGCCCTGGGAACGGTTCGAGACCGACAGCCCGTCCGGCCGCATCTGCGCCGAAACCGCTGGGCGCCTGGCTCGCCCGAAGGTGGAGCATCTGGTGCCCCCGGCAGTTCCGAAAGACATCGGCCGTACGCCCTCCGGCACGTCCACCACTCAGGCAGCTCTCGGCCGGGTACTACTCGACCTCAGCCGCGAAGCGCCGGACGCCGCGAAACGTGTTGTCACACTGAGCCCGGACGTCAGTTCCACCACCAACCTCGCAGGCTGGCTGAACAAGGTCGGCGTGTGGTCCCCCGACGAGCGGCACAACTGGTTTGCCGACGACGCCGAAACGATCATGCACTGGCGTGAGAAGCCCACCGGTCAGCACATGGAACTCGGTATCGCCGAGACCAACCTGGTCGGACTGATGGGCGAACTCGGTGCGACCTGGAGTCGTTGGGGCCAGCCACTCTTCCCCATCGGGGTGATGTACGACCCCTTCATCGAACGGGCTCTCGAACCGTGGTCGTACGGCATCTACGCCGGAGGGCAGTCGATCATGGTCGGCACTCCGTCGGGCGTCACCTTGGCCGCCGAAGGTGGTGCGCACCAGTCGATCAAGACCCCGTCCATCGGACTGGAACAGCCGGGTTGCACCAGTTTCGAACCGGCATTCGCCGTCGACGTGGAGTGGACGCTCCTCGACAGCATCGGACGCCTCGGTCGCCCGGACGGCAGCTCGTCGTATCTGCGCCTGTCGACCCGTCCGGTCGATCAGGCCCTGGCCGCGGTACCGACCGATCCGGCTGCGCGAGAACGCCGTCGACGTCAGGTGGTGGCCGGGGCATACACACTGCGGCACAACCCTGATCCGGCCGTCACCCTGGTCGGCATGGGTGCCACCGTCACCGAAACACTGGTCGCAGCCGAAAGACTAAGCGAGCAGGGCATTTCCGCCGACGTCGTCTGCGTGACCAGCCCCGGCTTGCTCTTCGAAGCACTCCAGTCTCGGCGCGGTCTCGCGGACGGTCCGTCGTGGATCCTGGATCAGGTCTTTCCGAGCAGCCGGTCCGCGCCGATGGTGACCGTTCTCGACGGGCACCCGCACACCCTCGCGTTCCTGACGGGAATCAACAACGTTCCGGGTGCTGCGCTCGGAGTGAGCCGGTTCGGTCAGGTCGGTTCGCTCGAGGACGTCTACCGGTACCACGGCCTCGACTCCGACAGCATCGTCCGCGCTGCCCTCGATCTCACTTCTTGATCGATCACACTCTCTGATGCCGAGAAGCGTCCCCGCAGGGACGCTTCTCGGGTCCAGTCAGTCATTCAGGTGTCTAGTTCTTCCAGGCCTTGTCGAAGAACATGATTCCGTCCAGGCTCTGCTGAATGCCGTGGACGTTCTGTCCCCACACACCGAGCCACGGGGTGTTGCCGTAAACCTGCCACGGCACAACCTCGTTGGCGCGCTCCTGGATCTTGGCGAGCACCTCGATCTTCGAGTCGGTCGACGTCGCGACACCCAATTGATCGAGCAGCGTATCCATCTCGGGGTCGGAGAAGCTCGTGGCGTTGTTCCGTCCACCCGACTTGAGATTGGAGTACAGACGCTCGAAAGGATCGGCTTCCGCGAGGCTGGCGGAACCTGTTGCCATGTCGAAGTCGCGGTCGGCGTACAAACGCTTGACGACGTCGGCAACCGAGTTGACGTACTCGATCTGGAAATCGAATCCGACGGCGTTGGCCATCGACTGCAGTGCGAGAGCCATCGCCTGCGCCGAATTCTCCTGCAGCGTCAGGTATGTGATCTTGCCGTCGTAACCGTCAGCCTTGGCCTCGTCGAGAAGCTGCTTCGCCTTGGCGGTGTCGACGCCGATCGGAGCGACGTCGTTGTGCCAGCGAGAGGTGTCCTGGAAGATGACCTGCCCGGGCAGACCCTTGCCCTCGTTGAGTCGGTTGTCGAGTGCGACGGGATCGGTTGCGAGCGCCAATGCCTGACGGATGCGCACGTCGGCACCGGGACGACCGGGTGCCGTGTTCACCAGCGACAGGTACGACAGCGACGGAATGTCGACGAAGCCCGGGTAGCCGGAGTCGATCAGATCCAGCACGTTCGGTAGCGACCGCATGTACGCGACGTCCGTGCCGCCGCTCTTGAGCGATTCGGTGGTGGACTGCGAACCGACGATGCTGATCAACCGCAGCTTGTCCACGTTCGGGGCACCGTCGAAGTAGTCCTCCCGAGCGTCGAGGATCAATTCCTCGTTGGGAGCGAACTTCTCGAGGGTGAAGGCACCCGCGCCGATCGGGGTGAACTGATCACCTTGCTGGGCGCTCGGCGCGACGATCATGCCGGGGCCCGTCGAGAGCAGTGACTCGATACCGGTCCACGGGTCGACGAGATTGAAGACGACCGTCGACGGATCCGGAGTGTCTACCGACGCGACCTTCGACGCGTACAGACTCGACTGCGGTCCCTTGTTGGTGACGTAGCGATTGAGGCTCGCCGAGACGGCCGCCGAATCCACCGGCGTCCCGTCGCTGAACTTCACACCGTCACGCAGTTCGAGGGTCCACGTCTTGAAGTCGGAACTCGGCTCCATCGACTCTGCGAGCTTCGGAACGAATTCCTTGGATGCCGGGTCGTACCGCAGGAGCGTGTCGTAGATCGCGCCCAACTCCGAACCGGCGACCGAACCGGCGATCTGAGTCTTCGCCGGATCGAGATTGGTGACGGCGGAGTACCCGCTGAACGTGAGGGTGCCGCCCTTGACCGGATCGCCCTCGCCGGACTGCTCGTTGACCGGGCCGATGGACAATCCCGAACCGGAGTCCGGTGCGTCGCCGCTCCCACCCCCGTTCCCGCTGTCAGCGCACGACGAGACGAACAGGCCGGCGGAGACTGCCAGCGCGACGGCGGCAACCTTGCGGTGACCGCGCCGAGAACTGCGACTCATTCAAAACCTCCAGGTCAGAAACTGTGATGTGAAGCATTGTCGAGACAGTTTGTGACTTAAGGCACAGGTATTAGTCGCAGGTCTCGCTCAGTGGAATGAAGCGCGACGATTGGTCAGTTTTCGAGCGACATTCGCAGGTCGGACCCTTAGCGAAGGTCAGGAATTCATTCTGATTCAGGCGCCTTTCAACGGATGAATCGCCGGAGCGCCGTCGAGAAGTGGTCCGGCAGCGGCCAGGGCGGCCTGTAGATGCGAGGACTGCATGTGAGCGTCCAACTCCTCCTGCCCGCGCCAAGTTTCGATCGTGACGAACGTGCCGGGCGCAGCCGCTGACTCGAACAACTCGTACGACACACAGCCGTCCTCGGACCGACTCGCCTCCGCGAGAGTTGTCAGAGCCGATCGGACGTCGTCCTCGGAACCGGACTTGGCCGGGATGGTTGCAACTACACGAAGCTCGCTCATCGGATACCTTTCGCAGAGGGGAAGTCAGCTAGAGACACACGCCACAAACGTACACACGAAAAGGGCAACCAATGGGGCTACTGAAGGACGTCACCGGCTGGCGACGCGGAACGAAGTTGCAGCGTCGACTGCGCGATCTCACCGGCACGCTGGTGGTGATCACCGGTGCGGGCAGCGGCATCGGGCGTGAAACGGCCCTCGCCTTCGCCGCCCAGGGAGCTATCGTCGTGGTCTCCGACATCAATCTCGAAAGCGCGCAGGACACTGCGGCACTTGTAAACATCCCTTCGCAAGCCGGCGGCGCCGAAGCGGTGTTCGGTGGCGGTGCCCACGCCTATCAGGTGGACGTGTCCGACGAACAGGCCGTGATTCGGTTCGCGGAGACCGTCGCGGCACATCACGGCGTACCGGACATCGTCGTCAACAACGCCGGAATCGGGTTCTCGGGAACGTTCGCCGACACCGAGCAGCGCCAGTTCGAGCGCGTCATGGACATCAACTTCTGGGGAGTTGTCTACGGCTGCCGGGCATTCACCCCGATGATGATCGACCGGGGAACAGGAGGGCACGTCGTCAACCTGTCCTCGGCCGCCGCGTACACACCACAGAAGGCGCTCACTGCGTATTCGACCAGCAAAGCAGCGGTATTCATGCTTTCGGATTGCCTACGGGCAGAGCTGCTTCCACACGGCATCGGCGTCAGCACCATCTGCCCTGGCCTCGTTCACACGAACATCCTCAAGACCACCGAGTTCGCCGGGACCACCGCCGAGGAGCAGCTCGAGAACCAGACCAAGGTCGACAACTTCTACCGCAAGCGCAACTTCACGCCTGACCGAGTCGCCAGTGCCATCGTGAAAGCGGTTCGCACGAACAAGGCCGTCGTACCCGTGACCGTCGAAGCCAAGCTCGGACGCACGATCAGCCGGTTGTCTCCCGGGTCGATGCGCGTCGGAGCTCGGTTCGAGATCTAGGTCAGCTTCCGAAACTCAGGCTGCCCGTGAAGCCCTGCTGCACATCGGCTTCCGAACGGGGAAGAATCTCGTAGGTGCTGGCGTACTGGCCACTGAAGCCGGTGACGGTGATCGGGCGTCCCACTGCAATGGCGTCGACGTCGATTCCGGTCTGGGTGTTGACGAAGATGACGGTGTTTCCCTCGGCGCCCGAGACCAGGATCTTGTGGCCGTACGGCAGATCGTCGACGACGGGTCCGCTCACGATTCCGGACACCGTCACGAGACGACCCTCGCTGCCTTCACCGATTGCATTGAGGGGCAGTCGTGCCGGACTGATCTGGGTAGTCGTGCCGATTACCTCGACGGCAGTCGGGCGGACGACGAGCAGGCCTTCTTGATCCGCGAGGACTCCGGTGACCTGAACCTGATCGCCGAGAGCAATCCCGGAGTTGTTCGGATCGCTGATGTAGATGCCCGAATTGCCGCTCTGGAGACCAAAGCCCTTGTCGTAGAAGCTGGATTCGAACACTCCCGACGGCGTAGTCGCGGTTCCCACGACGGTGACCGTCGTTCCGATGGCCTGAGTGCGGGCTGCCGCGATGGAGTCCGCGGACACCTCACCGACAACTGCTGCCGGCTCCGCCGTCGCTGCAGTACCGACAAACATGGTGGCTGCAGCCGCAACTGCCAGTGCCGTCACACCCCGGCGCAGGACCGGACTCGCAAGAACGCTGTCTCGAAACATGTTTGAGGACTCCCCTGTGATTTCGTGGCCGCGCAGGTGCTCCTGATGGAGTCCGCCTTCGCCCACCCTGAGGCACAGGTTATTACAGGTCGGACGCCGCAGCGGTGGTGACATTCCGCCACCACCGCTGCTTCAAGGCATCCGAGTTTTCAGGAACCGGAGCTTCCGGACGAACCGCTCGAGCCACTGGAACCGCTGGATCCTGTTCCGCCACCGAGATCGTCGAGAGGATCGCTACCGGTGAGGCCGCCCGGGTACAGGTAGGCGTCGGAGATCGTGCTGAGCGAGGTTCCCGACGTGGCCGGTACCTTTGCTCGCCAGTTGACGATCGGGTTCAGCACTCCGAACGGTCCGCAACCACTGGCGGCGGGCAGCGCGAAGCCGGTGGCCTGGTTCCCGACCGGGCTCACCTTCAGTGCATTGTCCGGGAGCACCGTGTAGGTCGGTACCACCGACGGGTCAGGCGCGAGACGAAGATTCACCGGCGCAGCCGCGGAGCCCAGGTAGCAGTTGTCGCCGAGGAACGCGTTGTTGATCTTCATCCGCACCGGGATGCTCAGATCCATGTCGGTGATGATGCCGTTGAGGGTCGGGGCAGCGGTCGCCTCCACCTCGGCGGTGACTGCGGCGAGGCCGAACAGATTGCCGAACGGCAGGTCGATTCCGAGGACTCCACCCGGAACGGTCAACGGCTTGGAGTAGACACCGTGGTGTCCGTCGTCGCGCGGGAGAAGAACGGTGGACTCACCTTCACCGGAGCCGGCCTCGGCGGCGATGATCATGTCGCCTTTTCCGATCGGGAGGTTGAAGCCGTTGTTGTCGAAGGTTCCGCTCTGAACCACAACCGACACACAGGATTCGGCAGTAGCCGGACACACTGCGGCACCGGGTATCGAATTGTCGACCGGATCCTGAGCCGAGGCCATCGGCGCCGCGAACGCGAGGACCGCACCTGCGGTACCTGCAATGACGGCCACGCGCGTGCCGAGACGTCTGTTGCCGTTCTTGTGAGATTTCTGCACTGATTTCTCCCTGCCGTTTATGTGATGGGGGACGAAACTCGCAGTCATTGCTTGTGTTTCGACCGCCGCCGACAAGGTCTTTGCGGTGTGCTCCTACTCACAAGTAACAACTGAACAGATGTATATCACAGGACTTCGACTTAAAAACAGGGCAAAAGGGAGTTTCCTTAAAACGGACAAAATAAGCGGTACGGTGTGTAACACTCACGGGTGATGAACACGAACAGACTGGTCCTCTGCGTCGCGGCAGCGGGCCTACTCCTCAGCGGCTGCAGCAGCCAATCCGACAGCGACGCATCGGAATCCACTTCTGCTGCCACCAGCACGTCGGTCGCGGCGACGTCGAGTTCGACTGCCCCCAGTACGCTTTCCGAGCTGCCGACCAGCCCGCTCGCCGCAACAACACCGGAAGCCGCGCCGAGCGTCGTCGAATCGACGCCACCGGCGGTATCACTACCGGTAGCGCCACCGGCGAACGCACCAATCGATGCACGCTCACCGGAAGAGATCGTCGCGAACGCCGGCGAGAAGGGACAGCGGTACATCGCCGCGCTGCGTCTGGCCGGGATCCCTCCCGCCGGAATGGATTCCGCCGAGATCCTCTACGCCGACGGCACCTGCAAGGCTCTCGCTGACGGTATGCCTCGGTCCGAAGTGCTGGCGGAGTTCAACTCCGTCGGCGAGGTGTACTCACAGATCACGCCGATGTCCTCGCAGCGCATTGCCGAGATCTACGTCGACACGGCGGAGCAGACGTACTGCTGATCAGGCCTTGCCGGCCAACCAGCCGTGCAGCCAGGATGTAGCCGAATTGCCTGCGCCGTCAACGACGTAACGCGTGTAGTCGGTGTGGACCTGCGAGCCGTAGAAGTCGACCAGCTGATCGATGCGACGCGAATTCGCGCCCGGATCGAGCTGGGCCATCAGAGCGGGGAGCCCGCCTGCGGTGATCAGATCGTTGACGATCACGGCCGCTTCGTCGCGCAGCGCGAGCGCACTGGCCGGAGTGGGATCGGACGCCTGAGCCATGAATCCGGCCAGGCGCATCACAAAATCGTCCTTCGGCGTCGAGCAGTACAGGTCACCGACCGCGCAGAGCGTCACCGTTTTGCCTGACAGCCAACCGAATCCACCGATGCGAGGGCCGCTGGCACCGTTACCGCCGACAGCGGGGCCGATCAGGACGTCGGACTCGGAACGACGGGGATCTGACAGCAAGCCGACGCCCTCGACGCGAGTCGGGGGGACCACGCCGATGCCGGTTCCGATCTCTGCTGCGAGATCGCCTGCCGCGTCGGCACCCTGGCTGTATCCGACGATGGCGAAGCGAGTGTCACCGCACGAGGCGGCCATGGCGCCGATCATGCCGCGGGCATTGTCGACAGCCTGCTGCTTCGACTTGGCGTAGACGTTGGACTCCCACGGGAAGGCCGTCGCCGAGTAGGTGACGTAATCGGTGCGAACGGAGCCCGGAAGCCCGTTGGTCACCGGGGCGAGCATGCCGGCGCCGGGCCTGGTGCCCGAGGGCTCCCACGTTCCCGGGATGGCCACGACGTACAGGCTGGGGCAGGGATCAGCCGACGCCACGGGAGCACTGACAACCGGTACCACTACTGCCGCAGCAAGTGCCGACAACACCGCAACGAGACGCCTCGCACGCATGAAACTCCCCAGTTTTACCTTCAGCAACCCATACACCACTATCGGTGCTCCGGAATCATACTGTCTGGGCGTTGTGTCTGTCCGATGCACGATTGATGAAGGTTTGTTACAGATCGTGCGAATTGCTTGCAGAAACAAAGCCGCACCCCACCGAATGCGGTGGGGTGCGGCTTTGTGAGAGCCTCTAGCGCTGCGGAGCCGCTGTCGGGTGGATCGGTGACGGAAGGGCCGTGACACCCTCGAGGTAGGTGTCCACAGCGGCTGCTGCGGAACGTCCCTCGGCGATGGCCCAGACGATCAGGGACTGGCCGCGGCCCATGTCGCCGGCCACGAACACGCCGTCGACGTTGGTGTTCCACTTCGACGTGCGGGCGACGTTGCCACGCTCGTTCAAGTCGACACCGAGATCGGTGAGCAGACCCGGCTTCTCGGGACCGACGAAGCCCATGGCCAGGAGCACGAGATCGGCTTCGAGCTCGAAGTCCGAGCCCTCGACCTTCTCGAAGCGACCCGACTTCATCTCGACCTCGTGAGCCTTGAGTCCGGTGACCTTGCCGTTTTCACCGACGAAGTTCTCGGTGTTGACGGAGAACAGACGCTCGCCGCCCTCCTCGTGAGCCGAAGCCACGCGGAACATGAGCGGGTACGTCGGCCACGGAGTCTGCTCGGCGCGAGTCTCCGGCGGACGCGGCATGATCTCGAACTGGTGGACGCTGGCCGCACCCTGACGGTGCGAGGTGCCGAGGCAGTCCGCTCCGGTGTCGCCGCCGCCGATGATGACAACCTTCTTGCCCTCAGCGGTGATGGTGGGAGCGTCGAGGTCACCCAACTGCACGCGGTTGGCGATCGGCAGGAACTCCATCGCCTGGTGGATGCCGTCCAGTTCGCGGCCCGGGATCGGAAGATCGCGAGCTGCCGTGGCGCCGCCGGCCAGAACCACTGCGTCGAACTGCTCACGCAGCTCGTCCGCGGTGATGTCCACGCCGACATTGACGTTGGTCTTGAAGACGGTGCCTTCGGCTTCCATCTGCTCGAGACGGCGGTCGATGTGCCGCTTCTCCATCTTGAACTCGGGGATGCCGTAGCGCAGCAGGCCGCCGATGCGGTCTGCCCGCTCGAAGACCGTCACTGCGTGACCGGCGCGGGTCAGCTGCTGCGCTGCAGCCAGACCGGCCGGACCACTGCCGACAACTGCGACCTTCTTGTTGGTGGCGTGCGCGGCGCGAACCGGCTTGACCCACCCTTCGTCGAAGGCCTTGTCGATGATCTCGACCTCGACCTGCTTGATGGTGACCGGATCCTGGTTGATGCCCAGGACACAGGACGCCTCACAGGGTGCGGGGCACAGTCGACCGGTGAACTCCGGGAAGTTGTTGGTCGCGTGCAGACGCTCGATGGCGTCGTGCCAGTGGTCCTTGTAGACCAGGTCGTTCCACTCGGGAATCAAGTTTCCGAGAGGGCAACCGTTGTGGCAGAAAGGAATTCCGCAGTCCATGCAACGGCTGGCCTGGGTCTTGAGGGTTTCCTTCGGGAACTCCTCGTAGACCTCTTTCCAGTCGAGCAGGCGCAACGGCACCGGCCGGCGAACCGGAAGTTCGCGCGACGTGTGCTTCAGGAAGCCGCTTGGATCACCCACGAGCTGCCTCCATAACTGCCTCGTCCACGTTCTTGCCATCCTTCTCTGCGGCCGCGATGGCCAAAAGAACCTTCTTGTAGTCGCGGGGCATCACCTTTGCGAAGTGACCCACCTGCTGCGACCAGTCAGCGAGGATGCGCGTTGCAACCTCGGAGCCGGTTTCGTCGCGATGACGTTCGATGGCGCCCTTCAACCAGGTGAAGTCGTCGCCCGAAAGATCCTCGAGGTCCACCAGTTCGGTGTTGAGGTTCTTTTCGAATGCCTTGTCGGGGTTGTAGATGTACGCGACGCCACCGGACATGCCGGCGCCGAAGTTACGTCCGGTGGCTCCGAGGATGACCACCTTTCCACCCGTCATGTACTCGCAACCATGATCGCCCACACCCTCGACGACGGCAGTGGCGCCGGAGTTACGGACTGCGAAGCGTTCGCCGACGACACCGCGAAGCAGAGCCTCGCCGCTGGTGGCGCCGAAAAGGATGACGTTGCCACCGATGATGTTGTCTTCGGCGACAAAGCCTTCCGCTGCATCGAGCGGCGGGCGTACGACGATGCGTCCACCCGAGAGACCCTTGCCGACGAAGTCGTTGGCGTCGCCGTGCAGGCGCAGGGTCATACCGCTGGGCACGAAAGCACCGAAGCTGTTACCGGCGGAACCGGTGAACGTGATGTCGATGGTGCCCTCGGGCAAGCCCTCTCCACCGAACGCCTTGGTGACCTCGTGGCCGAGCATGGTGCCGACCGTGCGGTTGACGTTGGTGATCGCGGACTCGAAGGAGACCGCCTCACCCTTGTCGAGTGCGTTGCGGGCCGAGACGATCAACTGCTGATCGAGTGCCTTGTCGAGACCGTGATCCTGCGTGCCGGTGCAGTGGACGTCCTGGTCCATGAACGCGGACTCGACCTGGGTGAGGATCGGCGACAGATCGAGATTGCCTGCCTTGCTTCCCTTCCAGTGATCGAGAGCGCGCGTGGTGTCCAGCATGTCGACCTGGCCGACGGCTTCGAGCAGCGTGCGGAAGCCGAGTTCCGCGAGAAGCTCGCGAACCTCTTCGGCGATGAACATGAAGAAGTTCTCGACGAATTCCGGCTTGCCACTGAAACGCTGACGCAGCAACGGGTTCTGCGTCGCGACACCGACGGGGCAGGTGTCGAGGTGGCAGACGCGCATCATGATGCAGCCCGAGACCACCAGCGGTGCGGTGGCGAAACCGAACTCCTCGCCGCCGAGCAGGGCAGCGACGACGACGTCGCGACCCGTCTTGAGCTGGCCGTCGACCTGCACGACGATGCGGTCTCGGAGACCGTTGAGCAGCAACGTCTGCTGGGTCTCGGCGAGGCCGAGTTCCCACGGTGCGCCCGCGTGCTTGACGGAGGTCAGCGGGGTGGCACCGGTGCCACCGTCGTGACCGGAGATCAGAACGACGTCGGCATGTGCCTTGGAGACACCGGCCGCGACGGTTCCGACGCCGACCTCGGAGACCAGCTTCACGTGGATGCGGGCCTGCGGGTTGGCGTTCTTCAGGTCGTGGATCAGCTGAGCGAGATCCTCGATCGAGTAGATGTCGTGGTGCGGCGGCGGCGAAATCAGCCCGACGCCAGGCGTGGAGTGCCGAACCTCGGCCACCCACGGGTACACCTTGTGAGCCGGAAGCTGGCCGCCCTCACCGGGCTTGGCTCCCTGCGCCATCTTGATCTGGATGTCGGTGCAGTTGCTCAGGTAGTGCGAGGTGACACCGAAGCGTCCCGACGCGACCTGCTTGATGGCACTGCGACGCAGATCGCCGTTCTCGTCCGGCGTGAAGCGCGACGGATGTTCGCCGCCCTCACCGGAATTGGAGCGGGCGCCCAGACGGTTCATCGCGATGGCGAGAGTCTCGTGAGCCTCGGCGGAGATGGAGCCGTAGCTCATCGCACCCGTCGAGAAACGCTTGACGATCTCGCTGGCCGGCTCGACCTCGTCGATCGAGATCGACGGCCGCTTGCCGATGTTGAAGTCGAACAGACCACGCAGAGCGGCAAGACGCTCCGACTGGTCGTTGACCATGGTCGTGTACTCCTTGAACACCTCGTACTGACCTGTGCGAGTTGCGTGCTGGAGCTTGAAGACCGTGTCCGGGTTGAACAGGTGGTACTCGCCTTCACGACGCCACTGGTACTCGCCGCCGACCTCGAGCTCGCGGTGAGCGCGCTCTTCGGGGCGATCGAGGTATGCGACGGCGTGACGTGCCTGGACGTCGGCTGCGATCTGGTCGAGGCCGATGCCACCGAGCTGCGACTGCAGACCGGTGAAGTACTCGTCCGTCAGCTCCTGTGAGAGGCCGATGACCTGGAACAGCTGAGCACCGGTGTACGACGCGAGCGTCGAGATGCCCATCTTGGACATCACCTTCAGGACACCCTTGCCGGCTGCCTTGATGTAGTTCGCGATGCCTTTCTCGAGGGTCAGACCCTCGAGCTCGCCGTTCTGCAGGAACTCGTCGATGGTCTCGAAAGCCATGTACGGGTTGACCGCTGCGGCACCGAAGCCGATGAGGAGCGCCATGTGGTGCACCTCGCGGGCGTCGCCGGCCTCGACGATGAGGCCGACCTTGGTGCGCGACTTCTCACGAACCAGGTGGTGGTGCACAGCCGAGGTGAGGAGCAGCGACGGAATCGGCGCGTAGTCCTCGGTGGACTCGCGGTCCGAGAGCACGACGATGCGTGCGCCACCCTCGATTGCCTGCGAGACCTGGTACTTGATGCCCTCGAGCGCACGACGGATACCGTCGCCGCCTTCCTTGACGGGGTACAGGCCACGGATAACGACACTGCGGAAGCCCGGGAATTCGCCGTCGTCGTTGACGTGAACGAGCTTCGACAGGTCGTCGTTGTGCAGGATCGGCTGCGGGAGCGCAATCTGCTTGCAGGAGTCCGCATTCGGGTGCAGCAGGTCGCCCTCGGGGCCGATGGTCGCGCCGAGACTGGTGACAACCTCTTCACGGATCGCGTCGAGAGGCGGGTTGGTGACCTGAGCGAAGAGCTGCGAGAAGTAGTCGAACAGCATCCGGGGACGTGACGAGAGCACGGCGATCGGAGTGTCGGTACCCATCGAACCCAGAGCCTCGGCACCGGAGAGAGCCATCGGCTTGACCAGCAGGTTGACCTCTTCGTTGGTGAAACCGAAGAGCTGCTGACGCAGGACGACGCGCTCGTGCGACATGTACGTGTACGGACGGTCCGGCAGGTCGTCCATGTGGATCAGACCTTCGTCGATCCACTGCTGGTACGGGTGCTCGGCAGCGAGTTCGTTCTTCAGTTCCTCGTCGCTGATGACCCGGCCCTGCGCGGTGTCCACGAGGAACATGCGGCCGGGCTGGAGGCGGACCTTGCGGACCACGGTGGACGGATCGATCGGCAGAACGCCGACCTCCGACGCCATGACGACGAGGCCGTCTTCGGTGATCCACAGACGCGACGGACGCAGACCGTTGCGGTCCAGCACGGCGCCGATGACGGTGCCGTCGGTGAAGCACACCGACGCCGGTCCGTCCCAGGGCTCCATGAGAGCCGAGTGGTACTCGTAGAACGCCCGACGAGCGGGGTCCATGCTCTCGTGCTTCTCCCAGGCTTCCGGGATCATCATGAGAACTGCGTGCGGCAGGCTGCGGCCGGCGAGGTGCAGCATCTCGAGCACCTCGTCGAAACGAGCGGTGTCACTGGCGCCCTGGGTGCAGATCGGGAAGATCTTGTCCAGGTTCTCGCGGCCACCGAAGACGTCGCTGTCGATGAGGGACTCGCGAGCGCGCATCCAGTTCTCGTTGCCGGTGACGGTGTTGATCTCACCGTTGTGAGCGACCCGTCGGAACGGGTGCGCCAGCGGCCACGACGGGAACGTGTTGGTGGAGAAGCGCGAGTGGACCAGGCCCAGTGCGCTCTCGACACGATCGTCCTGCAGATCGAGGTAGAAACCCTTGAGCTGCGGGGTGGTGAGCATGCCCTTGTAGACGAACGTCTGGCCGGACAGGCTGGGGAAGTACACGGTCTCGCTACCCGGGCCACCCTTGCCGGCACCTTCGGAGCCGAGTTCGTGCTCGGTGCGCTTACGCACCACGTATGCACGACGCTCGAGATCCATGCCGGTGTACTTGTCACCTTCAGAGCCGATGAAGATCTGACGGAACGTCGGCATCGCGTCGCGCGCCAGTGCGCCCAGCGAGGAGTCGTCGGTTCCGACCTCGCGCCAGCCGAGAACCTTCAGGCCCTCTTCGACGACGATCTTCTCGACTGCAGCAGCAGCCTCGTGTGCATCGGCATCGCCCTGCGGGAGGAATGCGATACCGGTTGCGTACGCGCCTTCGGCGGGCAGCGCGAAGTCCACGACAGCTCGGAAGAACTTGTCGGGAACCTGCAGCAGAATGCCCGCACCGTCACCCGTGTTGGGTTCTGATCCGGCAGCGCCGCGATGCTCGAGGTTGACCAGAGCGGTGATCGCCTTTTCGACGATGTCCCTGCTGCGGCGACCATGCATGTCGACAACAAATGCGACTCCACAGGAGTCGTGCTCATTGGACGGGTGATAGAGGCCCTGGGGGCCTGGAAGTTGCTTCATACCCAGCCTTCGTATGCCATAAAGATGCACCGACGACCAGCAGCGCTGATGGCCATCAACTTGCAATGCAAGTCCTTCAAAGCACCGACACGACGATGTGTTCGGTACCACCGAAGTAGCCGCCCTGCGCAGACGCGATGGTGTGCGTTCTGGCACCCGGCGACGTGAGTCTTCGGTCGGTTGAAACTTTTGTGAGTCAACCGTGTAACGAAAACGATAATTCAGAACCCCGGCACGGGCGCAACTAAGGTAGCCCTATAATTGCTCTGAACTGCGGCGATGCAGGGAGCCAGAAGGCCCCTCGACAGATTTCGGAGCTGCGTCTGTGCAGAGAAGTTCCGATTCACAGGATACCGAATCCGCAGGAAACAGGCGCGATGGGCGATGAATGCAACAACTGGCCGCAGCGATAAGAATCAGCTGCGGCCAGTGCGCCTCGAACTGTAACAAAAGTTGATCGATCAACCAAGGTCTAGGCCTGAATTATTTGCTCGCAGAATGCCATCGCTGTAATTTCCGTAGGCTCACCCTTGAGAAGACGGGTGGCGAAGCGCAAATGACAACAGCAGTAGTGGTGGGCAGTGGCCCCAACGGTCTCGCGGCGGCGATCGAACTCGCCCGCGCCGGAATCGACGTCCATGTCATCGAGGGTGCGGACAAGATCGGCGGTGGCACCCGCAGTAGCGAATACATAGTCGACGGGCTCGTCCACGACGATTGCTCCGCCTTCCATCCCACCGCTTTGGCTTCTCCCTACTTCAAGGAACTCGACCGCGAATTCGGGCTCGCCAAGCATGGCCTGACGTGGCTGTGGCCCGAGATCGATCTGGTCCATCCACTCGACGACGGCACCGCCGGGGTTCTGTGGCGCGACATCAACCGGACCGCTGAGGGACTGGGTGTCGACGGTAAGAGGTGGCTCGACGTCTTCGGATACCTCTCCGAGAACTTCGACGAGTTGGTGCAGGACGTCTTCCAGCCGATCGTCCACGTCCCGAAGCACCCGCTGATGCTCGCCCGTTTCGGGACGGGCGCTCTGCTTCCCGCGACGGGTTTCGCGCGGATGTTCAAGACCCCACAGGCGCGGGCATTGTTCGGTGGCGTCGCGGCGCACATGTTCGGGACGCTGACCCTTCCACTCTCCAGTGCTGTCGGCTCGATGCTCACTGCGGCCGCTCATGCTCACGGTTGGCCTGTCGCGCAAGGTGGTTCGGGCTCAATTGCAGCCGCCCTCGCGTCGATCCTGCGCAGCCTCGGTGGCACCATCGAAACCGGGAACTGGGTCACCAACTACTCCCAGATCGCCGGTTACGACATCGTCATGCTCGACATCGCACCCGACGCTGCCGGTCGTCTGCTCGACGGTCGGCAGCCCGACCGCATTGCCCGGGCCTACCGCAAATTCCGCTACGGCACCGCCGCATACAAGGTCGACTACGCCGTGCGTGGTGACTCCGACGGAAGCGTCGTGCCGTGGACGAATCCGCATGCCCGCAAGGCCGGCACCCTGCATCTGTCCGGGACGATTTCGCAAACTGCTGCTGTCGAACGCCAGACCGTTCGGGGTCAGATGCCGGACAAGCCCTTCATTCTGTTGGGCCAGCAGTTCTTGGCCGACCCTTCCCGTTCCGTCGGAGACATCCATCCCGTGTGGGCGTATGCGCATGTACCGCATGGCTATCCGGGTGACGCCACCGATGCGGTCACGCGTCAGATCGAGCGCTTTGCGCCGGGGTTCCGGGACCGGGTCGTGGGCGTCCACGTGCGCAATGTGCCGCAGATGCAGGCGTACAACCCCAACTATGTGGGCGGCGACATCTCCGCGGGGGCGAACACTGCGCGGCAGATCATCGCGCGCCCCCGGTTCGGACTGGACCCCTATGCCACCGGCGACCCGGGCGTCTACCTCTGCTCGTCCGCAACTCCGCCGGGCGGCGGGGTCCACGGGATGGGTGGGTTCAATGCTGCGCAGGCAGCACTGAAGTCTCGGCGTTGAGGCGTCCCCGATGGGGACGACATTTCGGACACGTAGGTGTTATCTGAACTGTGCGTCATCATTGTTCGATGACTTACTCTTTCTACCTCGGTCCGCAAAAGCCTAGGTTCACCCCGTCTGGTTGGGACGACATTGTCAGCGCGACTGCGGACGGGATCCTTGATGAAACCCATTGGGTTGAGCTGAAGAAGCTGCTTCCTCCCAAGAGCGCTGGCGCAAATACAGGACTAGCAAGAGACCTTGCGTCACTAAGCGTAGACGGCGGCGCGTTCGTTATCGGGATTGAAGACAACCATGGGAAGCCCGGCGCGGAGGTCGATTCCCATCGACCTCGCCACCTCGACGCCGATGGTGGCAAGTTCGGCGATCGCCTCCGGCTTGATTCCGGCCGTGCGGGACGAGTCGAGCAGCTTGAGCAACGTCGTGAGGCTGGGGTCGCCGCCGAAGGCGCTCGCGGCATCGAGCGCAATTCCGGCGGCGGCTCCGTCGCCGTCGACGTATGCGGCCAACCCGGCAAGGGTGAGGATTGGACTCGGTAGTTTCCGCGTAGGTGCGCGGCGATGGTGGCGAAGGCGTCCGCTGCGGCTTGCGGGCTGATCGTGACGATTCCGATCATGGCGTCGCGGTGGTGCGGGTCCGCTGCCGCGCACAATCCGGCGCGGGCGGCGAGATCGAGACTGGGAACCTCGAAATTGCGCACGACTGCGGCGATTTCCGTGATCATGTTTCGTGCGAAGTCCTCACCCTGCTCGGCTGCGGCGGCGCGGGCGGCGTCCATGTCGGCGGCCGTGTCCTCGCGGTAACGGGCTTCGATCTCGGCGCGGCTGCTCGACGTCTGACGTCCGCTCATGATTCGGTTCATGCTGACCTCCGACAGGATCGGGTCGGCGGTGCGGCCACTCTCCTCGCCGTTGGTGTCGAACCACTCCGCTCCGACCTCGAGAGACTCGGCGACAAGGGTGCGGACGCTGCGGATTCCCCTGCTGTCGAGCTCGCGCTGAGCCGCCTCGATCTGATCGAGTCCGGCGGCGGCCACCGGACCGGCGCCGACGACAACCCAGATAACGGACGCGGCTGCAGCTTGCGCGAGTGCGGTGCTGTAGTCGGCTGCCGCATCGGCACCGACGACATCGGTGCGCGCAACGAACGCGAGGGTGGCCGGTGATCCGGTGAGAGCGATCATCACGACGGAATTGACGGGGACGAATCCGAGCAACGCCGGGATTGCGGCCAAGACGTCGGTGGCGGTCCTCAAACGGATGTTCTGCATGTCGCTCCCCTTGCTGTGACAGTGACCGGGCCTCGTGCCCCGCCAATTTTTTCGCCTTCTGGCAAAGGAGAATCGCGTCGGCATGAGGGGGCCGGAGCGCCACCCCTGGGCCGAGAAAATTTTGACGGGAGCGTGCGAGGGGCGAAAATTTCTCGGAGCCATCGGCCGGCGCTTGCGCCGCCAGGGGTTGCGCGCAGGTCACCGACGAGAATCGGAAGGCCAGAAGTGAAAACAAATCAATGCTTTTCGCAGAACGGAGCGCAGCGGAGTTCATTTCGGGGGACACCGAAGGTGGCCGGCCGCCGGGCAGGCGATGCCCCGGCCGTCAGTCCTCGCTGCCGACAAGACGCAGTATCGGGCGCTGGTCTGCATCGCCGAGCAGGTCACGGACTTGGCCGGCGCTGAGCTTTCAATTCCAAGGAAATAAGAAGGAAATGAGACAGCCCGTCAGACCTCGTTACACCACACCCCTGGGCTTGGCAAGCTCTGGCGAGGAGAGGCTGCCCCGTCACTTCACGCCGCTGAGTTCCCCCCATCGGCGGAGGTTGCGTGGGCGACGACCGAAGACCCTAGGTCTCGGCTGAGTGTTTTTGCAACCAAGAGCTGCTGCTCAATCTCGTCGCAGAGAGCAAAGAGCGCATCCACGGTTTCCGCAATCCGCACTTGCTCACCTAGTGGAGGAACCGGAACTGCCAAGGCTCCGATTCGATCCCGGGTCACGTTGCTCATCGTGCTGGTTCCGGAGGACTCGGCCGAGTAGTAGCGCTGTACCTCGGTGCTGTCGTTCAAGATCGCCCAGTAGCGGGTCGATGCCTCAGAGAGGAAGGACAACCGAATATGCTTGTCCGAGAGCATCAAGTGTGACTCGGTTTCGGTCACGATGGCCCCTCGACCGACTAGGCCCTTAGAACCGCTCGCTCGAATCATCACGAACTCGCCCGGTTGAACCTCCAGTTGCGGCCGAGGCTCAAGGGCCCGTGGAAGCTTCTTATTTGCAACGTTGTCGAACACCCCTCGTGAAACGGCGCTCGTTTTGAGTACTCCCCACTCACCGGGACCCGCCTGTTCGACGAGGCACCGGGGACTCCAGCCCGAGTCACTGGCGATGAAGAACTCATTGGCCCGCGCCCACGTCCATCCCTCAGGAAGCGCGACCATGTCCTCACTCGGCACCGCTGGGGAGAACTTCTTCGGCTTGCGGATCTCCTTTGCCTTGACGAGTTGGTCTCGTTCGACTGCGATCCGTTTGAGGAGTTCCGTAGCGGGCATATCGCCGGGGTCTCGGTGAGTCAACCGTCCGCGAACGGCAAGATCGAGTATTGCCGTGCGTACACGCTTCAGAGCAGCGAGGTCGCCTTCACCCGGAGCAAGGTGGAGGCCGATATTGTCGGCGAAAGCCCCTGTTGCCGCTCGCAGGTCGTCAGCGAAGTCCGCTACCGCGGCCCGGTGTAGGGACGCGGCGGTCAGCGTCGAGCGAGCCACGACCCGAGTGCCTTGCTGCTCTTCCAACTCGTCGCACAGGCGCATGAGCTCGTCGACACGGTCGACGATGCGCTGCTGCTCAGCCGCAGGCGGCAGTGGAAGTAGGACCTTGCCGAGCTTCGTAAGTGTCGTTCTGGTGATAGCAGAGCCCTTCATCCCGAGACGGAGCTCGTCCCGAACGGTAGGGGACCTCATTGCAATCAGCAGATATCGGTCCGATAAGCCGGATCCTGGGCGTAACTGGGCGACGCTCGACAGCATGCTGAAGGGCGCTTCCAACTCGACGAGCGCGGCGTTTCCAGTGGTCGCTCCGTCCTTTACGAATAGGACGTCACCCGGCATTGGGTCGCACCTCGCCCAGATCTCGGCATGGTCACTCGTAGATACGTACGTGAGAGCGTCAAGGCGCATGTAGCCGTCCTTGACATTCTTAGCGGATACGTACGCGAAATCACCGCTCGGACCATTCGGTGGCGAATGGTGCGTACCGTCGGTCAGCTTGATCAGCGCATCCGTCAGCCAAACCCAAAGCCACCCCGAGGGAAGCTGGTGGGGTACTTCGTTTTCCGGGACCGGACCCGGTCGCTTGGAGGCTCGGATTTGCTTCTCAGAAACCAGTCGCGCGCGCTCGTCCGTAATTCGCTTGAGCAGTGCGGCAGCAGGTTCATCGGCTGGTTCTTGGTCTGTGAGACTCCCCCGGACCGCGAGGTCGAGAATCAGCCGTCGGAGCTTGTCGACACCGCCCGGCGCATCGGCGAGGTGACCGAACGAATCGACGAAGGTCTGCTTATTCACTTCAGCCCATCTTCGATCGCGGCAACCAACGCGTCGCGAAGACTGGTCCGGGTTGCGTCGATCTCGCCCAGGAGCTCCTCGTACTCCTTGAGCAATTCATCGGGGTCACGGTGCTCGGCGTCCACTTTGTTGGGGTTGGCGATGTCGAGGTTCCAGTTGCCCCTGATCTCGTCGATCGAGACTTTCCACGCGACCTCGGACTCGACACGGTTGCCCCACCACGCCTTCTCTGCTTCGAACTCTTCGATGCGAATCGGCTTTGTCTTGGAGTAGTTCTTGTAGCCCGCCGGGTACTGGTGCTCGTAGTACCAAATCTCGGTCGTGGGCTGACCCTTGGTGAAGAACAAGAGATTTGTCGCGATGCTCGTGTACGGGTTGAACACCCCCTTCGGGAGCCGGACCACGGTGTGCAGGTTGCAGTCCGTCAGCAGCTTCTCCTTGATACGTGCCTTAACGCCGTCACCGAACAGAGTGCCGTCAGGCAGGACGACGGCAGCGCGGCCACCATCCTTGAGTAGATGCTCGATGAGCACGAGGAACAGGTCCGCTGTCTCTCGGGTGCGGTAGGCCTGCGGGAAGTTGTTCTCGATGCCCGGTTCCTCGGTACCGCCGAACGGCGGGTTGGTCAGGATGACATCGACGCGGTCTGCGTTGCCGTAGTCACGCAGCGGCCGGCTCAACGTGTTGTCGTGGGCGATGTTGGTCGGCACGTCGATACCATGCAGGAGCATGTTCGTCGTGCACAGCAGGTGCGGCAGCTGCTTCTTCTCCACTCCACGGATCGAATGCTGAAGCCGCGCTTCGTCGTCGGGTGTCTTCACGTGGTTCGCACGGACGTGCTCGATCGCTCCGGTGAGGAAGCCTCCGGTGCCGCAGGCAGGGTCGAGTACCGTCTCACCAAGTTTCGGTCCGAGGATGTCGATCATGAACTGGGTGACAGCACGGGGCGTATAGTATTCGCCGCTGTTTCCCGCGTTCTGGAGGTCCTTGAGGATCTGCTCGTAGATGTCGCCGAACATGTGCCGGTCTTCGGAGCTGTTGAAGTCGATCTCGTTGATCTTGTTGACAACCTGCCGGATCAGGGTGCCGTTCTTCATGTAGTTGAAGGCATCCTGGAAGACATTGCCGACCATGCTCGCGCGGCCTGTTGTCGACGTCTCAGCGAACTGCTTGAGCGTCGGGAACAGGTCGTTGTTGACGAAGGTGAGCAGGGTGTCACCGGTGATGCCTTCCTTCGGTGCCGCCCATGTGCGCCAGCGAAGGTTTGTCGGGATGGGCGACATGTAGTCGGGGTTGAGGAGTTCGGTCTCGGCTTCGCGGTCGTCGAAGATCTTGAGGAAGAACATCCAGGCGAGCTGACCGATCCGCTGTGCGTCGCCGTCGACACCGGCGTCCTGGCGCATGATGTCCTGGATCGACTTCACGATCCCGCTTATATTGCTCACAAATATTCCTTACTACCCTGCCGTATAGAGGTGCTGCTCCAGCTCTTCGACGGCGGAGTCGTACTCAAGCTTGCCCCCGAACTGGCCGACGATCTCGATCGGGGTGCCGATGTCGATGAACGGATGGATCTGGAGGATTCGCGCATTGTGGTCCGGCTCGACGCCCTCGTCAGCGTACTTATCGAGCAACGCCTGGAGCGTCGCTTGGGCCTTGGAGGAGTACTTGGCCCAGTAGCCGGTGGCGCGTACGTTGTCGGCACGCTGGCGGCGGGTCAGTGGCGGTTGGTCGAAGGCGACGTGGCAGACAAGGTCGAAGAGGCTGAAGTCCTTGCCGACCTCCTCGGCGAGTGCCTCGAAGAACACACCCTGATTTCGTAGCTCATCGACAACCGCCTGCTTGCTCTCGGTCTGACTCCAGCGTGTCAGAAAGGCGTCGAGAGTCGGGTAGGCATCGTGAACCCGTTTGCGGGTGTAGTCGGTGAGTCTCTCGGTGATGAGCTTTCCATCCGGACCCATGTACTGAACGCGCTCGGCCACGAGTACGACGGGCACGTCACCGACCACGTACTTCGTGCGCGGTCCGGGGAGGTCCGACGGATCGACCGGAGGGTCGATCACAGGTGGATTGGGATTATCAGGGCCGAAAGTGTCGGGGCCATCCGGCGGGTCGACCGGATCGTCCGGACCCGGCGTATAGATGACTACCGGCGCTCCATCGAAGTCTGGGTCAGCGAACAACTCCGTAACTCGGCGGAAGTCCATAATCGTGAAGTAGAACTTGCCGTGCTCTTCGTTGATGCGAGTCCCGCGGCCGATGATCTGCTTGAACTTGGTCATCGAGCTGATCGACTGATCCAGGACAATGACCTTGCAGGTCTGAGCGTCGATGCCTGTAGACATCAGCTCGCTGGTCGTCGCGATTACCGGGTAGCGCGATTCGGGGTCGATAAAGTTGTCGAGCTCGGCCTTACCTTCGGTGTCGTCACCCGTGATGCGCATGACGTACTTGCGGTTCTTAGCTACCAAGTCACTGTTTTCATTCGCCAACGCCGAGCGCATCCGCTCGGCGTGGTCGATGTCCTGGCAAAACACGATGGTCTTGGCGTACCGGTCGCCAGACTCCGCGAGGTACTGCGTTACCTTTTTCGCAATTAAATTGGTGCGCTGCTCAAGGACCAGGCGGCGGTCGAAGTCACGCTGGTTGTAGATCCGGTCTTCGATAACCTGGCCGTGTTTGTCCGTCTTTCCATCCTCTGGGCGCCAGCCGGCGACATCCTTGTCGATGTCGATGCGCACGACCTTGTATGGCGCGAGGTATCCGTCGTCGATGCCCTGTTTGAGCGAGTAGGTGAAAACCGGCTCGCCGAAGTAGGTGATGTTCGAGGTGTCGGAGGTCTCCTTCGGGGTCGCAGTGAGACCGATCTGGACGGCGCCGTTGAAGTAGTCGAGCACCTCGCGCCACTGGGCGTCTTCCCGGGCACTTCCCCGGTGACACTCATCGACCACGATGAGGTCGAAGAAGTCGGGCGAGAACTGTTTGTAGATGTTCTGTGTGTCCTCAGTGCCGGTGATTGCCTGATAGATGGCGAGAAAGATCTCGAAGGCGGGGTCGGCCGTGCGGTTGGTGATCTTGGTCATCGCGTTGCCGAACGGCTTGAAGTCATTGACCCGAGTCTGGTCGATCAGGATGTTGCGATCCGCGAGAAACAGCACCCGTTTAGCGCGCTTGGACTTCCAAAGTCGCCAGATGATCTGGAAGGCGGTAAATGTCTTGCCGGTGCCGGTGGCCATGACGAGCAGTGCTCGCTTCTGCCCATGTGCTACTGCCTCGACCGTCCGGTTCACCGCTTGGAGCTGGTAGTAGCGCAGCTCCTTGCCCTGGAAATAGTAGTCCTGCTCGATGACCTGGGACTCGGCGGTGTCAGGCTCGATGCCCTTCCACGCGAGCCACTTGCGATGCAACTCCTCTGGCGAGGGAAACTCGTCGAGGGTTAACTCGCGCTCGATATCACCGGAGGTGACGGTTCGGTCGTGGAACAGGAAGCCGTCACCGTTCGAGCTGAACACGAATGGCACGTCCAGGCGTTCTGCGTAGCCGTGTGCCTGCTGCATGCCGGCACCAAGGCTGTGTTTGTTGTCCTTGGCCTCGACGACAGCCAGTGGCAAGCCCGGCTTGAGGAACAGCACGTAGTCGGCAGACTTAGAGGTCTCGCGCGCGTGGAGTTTGCCGCGTACCACGATCTTGCCGGGCGCGATTGTGTATTCCTCGCGCATCTGACTCTTCTCGGGGTCCCAGCCCGCGCGCATGATGGCAGGCGTGATGTACCGAGTACGGATCTCGGTCTCCTTCAATGCCTTCTTGCCGAGTTCGCTCACGCCGTCATCACCATCATGGTCGTGATCCTATTAGGCGGACCAGACGACATTCGGGGCGACTGCCCGGAATTTTCGATACCCGATCCTGATTGTCGGATTCACCGGGCGATTCGCCCGCGGCGAGAGTGCATGAACCGGTGCGAAGCCTGGCCTGCTGCGTCGAAAGGTTGTCGGCGGCCCCGGATACCGTTCCGATTGTCGGGTGTGTTCGCCGACCATCGATACAATCTTGAACTTCCGCCCATCCGCCGTGGAGTCGAGCTGAAAGTCAATAGCCCACAACACTTTCGGCGCATGAGCCTCAGTGATCGAGGTGACCCTGGCACCGACTCCTCACGCCAGAGGCGCTGAACCTTCTTCTTGTTGATCACCTAGCCAGCGCCCGCAGGTCCGCCCACGCCCGTCGGAACCCTTTTGCTGGTTGGCTTCGGCCCAGTCTCGCAATCATTTCCGCAGATCGGCATCCGGGCCGTCCGAGGTGACCGCCCGCGATCACCACGAACTGTTCGGACAGCGAACTGGTGGTAGATGTCGCTGAATTCGAGGATTTCTCGCCGATCATCGATCGTATTGTGTCGGACCGGTGGCCGGACGGCCTTCGACCTGACATAAGGGACGGTTATCGGCCGCCGGTCCACAGACTGAGGAAGGCCCTGACCTACGGGGCACGCCGCACTTGCCATGTGCAAGTGCGGGTGAACTATTTGGATGTTGTCGAAGGTCCGATTCACGGGAAGGTCGACCCGTTCGAGTATCAGCTGTGGAGGATCCAGAGAAATGCACCGAACTCGGCGTCGGATGGGATGAGTCTTTCAAATCTGCGCGCGAACGTTCGATCGCACCCGTTGTTCGGTGCGTCGGCTGAAACCTGTCGGACTTATCTGCTTAAGTGAAGTTCTCATTAACACCGCCATAATTGGCGATCTGAAGAAGAGACCTATGAACTCGTTGAAGATCTTTGCCGCTGTCTCTGCTACTGCCGCGCTTCTCGTCGTATCGGGTTGTTCGTCCGATTCCTCCGATGGTGCTGCGGCTTCCTCCGATGAAATTACGACTACCTCCGCTGAAGCTACATCCGCCTCCTCTGGAGCTACGACGCCAGCAAGTGTGTGTTCACAAATCGAAGACGCCGGCATCGGCAAGAACTGCGTACCAGGAAGCACCACGGGGCTCGCAGTGGCAGCAACCGGTGCCTACGATTTCGATCTCCCCTCGGTGCCGGGCGAAGGCGGAACCGTCATGATCTTCGACAATGCCGACTTGTACCACAAAACAGTAAAAAGCTATGCCGATGCCGCTTTTCTGGCCGGACCACACCGCTACGGTTCGGAAAATGCGTTGATCTTCGTGCAGATCAACGAAGGACTCTCATCGAGTGATGGAGAAAAAGTCAAGGACATCGTTGACTCCCTGTAGCTCGATTTTGACGCAGCAATCATTTCCGAACTCTCTATCGGATGGTTCATAAACGACCATATTTGAAACACGGGAGAAGATTCTGGCCACCAGAACGAAGATATTCCTGGCCCCGTGTCCAAAACTGATGGTTCATTCACGAAAAATCTAGGCTACCTATTAAAGGGCCTTCGTTCACGCGAAAACTCGCGCGCAGTCCTCGCTCGACTTGAGAATCGACTCAGATCCGTTGTCCAAGCAACCGGTGCCGAACCGCCCCGCCATGACGTGATTGTCCGTTATCTTCCTCGATAGTGGTTGCAATCTCCTGGCTGCTTGGCATCCCGCGCACGGATGCTGTCACCACGAAAGGGAGCACATCTGTGAATGGACCCGCAACGCCTACTCGCTTGTCCCGGACCACCGCCGCCCTCGGTGTCGGCGCGCTCGCTGCCGCGATCACCTTCGGCAGCGCAGTTGGTACTGCATCGGCCGACACTCCGGTCGCCGACTTCGGCAGTATCTCTTTCGCGGTGACCAACGGTCCCGACAACACCATCTACGACATCAACGCCATCATCAATCTCCCACCCGGCACACTGCCGCCAGGGATGATGAACCCGCAGATCACTGCGCCCGCCGCGGCCACTCAACCCGTCAACGACTCGTTTGCGGGCACCGCACTGGACTTCGTTCTGAGCTTCATTGAGGCTGCGGCCAGATAGCCGACAACAAAAAACGAGGCTACAAACTCGCTAGAGTTTGTAGCCTCGTCTTGTGGTGGGCGAAGGGGGACTTGAACCCCCACGTCCCGAAGGACACTGGCACCTGAAGCCAGCGCGTCTGCCATTCCGCCACTCGCCCGAGCAACGCCGAAACATTATCACGACAAACTTTGAAAGTTCTATTCGTGCAGCTCAGGGCACGAATCGATGAACACCGAGCACCCGAAAGCCCAGAACCGATACCATGCTGAAACAGCGGCCAGGTACTGCCGAAGCGTCATTTGACAGTACCGTGGAACCTGTACAGCAGTTTGGACGACACGCGACAAGGCGGTGCCGGCGCTACTTGCCGAGCATTTTGCTGTCGTAGATGCGAGGCGAGAGGAGGGCCCGATGGGCATCGTGCAGCGTTTCGAACGAAAGCTCCAAGGAGCTGTCGGCGACGCATTCGCGCGGGTCTTCGGTGGTGGTGTTGTGCCGCAGGAAGTAGAGGCGGCGCTCCAGCAGGAGGCACGTGACCGCGTCGAGCACCTCGGCGGCGGAATCCTTCTCGCCCCCAACAACTACGTGATCACCATCAACAACTCCGATCACGAAGAGCTGGCAGCAGATCGCGAACTGACGACAAAAGCTTTCAGCCGACACCTGCAGGATTTCATCCGCGATCAGGGTTGGCAGACGTACGGCGACATCTCGGTCACCTTCGAGCCTTCGCCTACGCTCCACACCGGTCAGTTCCGCACCCGCGGAACCGTCGACCCGGATGGTGACGCCGAGCAGGCATCACCGCCGTCGCATGTTCCGCAGGTTTCGTCGCGGCCTCCACAACGGCCGCCTCAGCGACCCGCACCGATTGTTCCCCCTGTTTCCAATCCAGTCCCGTCACAACCAGGAGCCGGCCCCATGACGCAGAACTCAGGCTACGAACCAAGCCGCGAACCGGCGGGTCGCCAGCCCGAACCGCAGCAGCCGGCACGGAACGGGTACTCCCACGACGACGGCGGTTACGCCGCTCCGCAGGGCCAGGAAGCGCCTTACCAGAACGGTTACGACCGCGGCGACGGTTACCGCACGGGCGACGACCAGCAGGGCTACAACCAGCAGCAGGGTGGCTACGACCAGCAGGCGTACCCGAACCAGCAGCAGCCGTACGAGCAGGCCGGTTACGACCAGCAGGGCTATGACCAGCAGGGCGGCGGTTACGACCAGCAGGGTTACCAGCAGCAGCCGTACGACCAGCAGGGCTACGGCCAGCAGGCGTACCAGGGTGGGTACGACCAGCAGGGCTACCAGCAAGGCGGCTACGACCAGCAGGGTTACCAGCAGCCCTACAACGGCCAGTCCTACGATCAGCCGGGCTACGACCAGCAGAGCTACCAGCAGGGCGGCTACGACCAGCAGGCGTACACACAGCAGCCGTACGAGCAGGCCGGCTACGAGCAGGGCGGCAACTTCGAGCAGACGCAGGCCTACCCGCAGCAGGGCTATGCCCAGCCGCAGGGCGGTTACGCACCGACGGCCCAGAGCCTGACGGCAACCCTGCAGCTCGAAGACGGCAGCGGACGCCACTTCCAGCTTCGCGACGGCAGCAATGTCATCGGCCGCGGCCAGGAAGCTCAGTTCCGCCTCCCGGACACCGGCGTCTCACGTCGCCACATCGACATCCGTTGGGACGGCCGCACCGCGATGCTGTCCGATCTGGGATCCACGAACGGCACCACCGTCAACGGAGCACCGGTCCAGGACTGGCAGCTGGCAGACGGCGACATCATTCGCGCAGGTCACTCGGAGATTCTGGTTCGCATTCTCTGAGCTGAGAAACGGACGCCAGGATTTTTCCGATAACAATCGAACATTCGGCGGTCCGTCGGCGCGCCGCCGTCACGCGGCTGTCAGTATCGTGATCTTCGGGGCCCAGAGCCCCCTATGATGCTGCCAGTCGACAATGCTCGAACCCCGCTGCGGCGGGGCTCGAGCCATAGAAGGAGGTGGACAGCCGTGCAGGGCCTGATTCTGCAACTCACACGGGCGGGCTTCCTGCTCCTACTGTGGCTGTTCGTCTGGGCAGTCCTCCGCACTCTCCGCTCCGACATCTACGCCGGCTCCGGGGTCAGGGTTCCGCCGCGGTACACCCGCGCCGGAAAGGTCCTGCCCTCGCTGGGCAAGGCCAAGGTGCCTCGGTACCTGGTGGTCACGCAGGGCGCCCTCGCCGGCACCCGCATCACCCTCGGTTCTCAGCCCGTCATGATCGGCCGCGCCGACGATTCGACGCTCGTTCTCACCGACGATTACGCGTCGACGCGCCATGCACGGCTCTCGCAGCGCGGCGCTGATTGGTACGTCGAGGATCTCGGTTCGACCAATGGCACCTATCTGGACCGCGCCAAGGTCACGACTGCGGTGCGCGTCCCGCTGGGCACCCCGGTTCGCGTCGGCAAGACGGTAATCGAGCTACGCCCGTGACCCTTGTTCTCCGCTACGCGGCGCGCAGCGACCGCGGTCTCGTGCGCTCCAACAACGAAGATTCCGTGTACGCCGGTGCCCGTCTGCTGGCCTTGGCCGACGGTATGGGCGGACACGCGGCCGGTGAGGTCGCGTCGCAGTTGATGATTGCCGCCCTGGCGCATCTCGACGACGACGAGCCCGGCGAGGATCTGCTCGGCAAGCTCGAGGCAGCCACCCGCGAGGGCAACGATTCCATCGCCGATCATGTCGAGGAAGAACCCGAACTCGACGGCATGGGCACCACGCTCACCGCGATCCTCTTCTCCGGCAGCAAGCTCGGCCTGGTCCACATCGGCGACTCACGCGCCTACCTGCTGCGTGACGACCACCTGACGCAGATCACCCGCGACGACACTTTCGTGCAGTCGTTGGTCGACGAGGGTCGGATCACCGCCGAACAGGCACACACTCACCCGCAGCGATCCCTGATCATGCGGGCGTTGACCGGCAACGAGATCGAGCCGACGCTCACCGTGCGCGAAGCCCGCGCCGGCGATCGTTACCTGCTCTGCTCCGACGGCCTCTCCGACGTGGTCAGCGACGAGACCATCGAGAACACGATGCGCGAGGGCTCGCAGGAGCAGTGCGCCGATCGCCTCATCGAATTGGCGCTGCGCAGCGGCGGTCCCGACAATGTCACTGTCGTCGTCGCCGATGTCATCGACCTCGACTACGGCCAGTCGCATCCCATCGTCGCGGGCGCCGCGTCGACGGAAGAGGAAGAGGACGCCCCTCCCCCCAACACCGCTGCCGGCCGCGCCGCTGCCATGCGTCCGCCGCGCGCGACGCCCAAGCGAGTTGTCTCCCAACCCGAACCGGAACCGAAGAAGAAGCGGAACCGGTTGTGGTGGGTGGTCCTCGCCGTGGTGCTGATCGCACTGGTCGGCGTCGGCGCCGTGATCGGCCGCGCCGTCATCCGCAACAACTACTACGTCGGCGAAGACAACGGCCGCGTGACGGTGCTGCGCGGAATCCCCGGTTCGGTGCTCGGTTACTCGCTGCAAGACGCGGATCTGGTGGGTTGCGTCGGCGACGACGACGTCCTCACTCTCGTCTCCCCTGACGCGATTCCCAGCAACTGCAACATCCTCGAGGTCACCGATCTGCAGCCGTCGGCGCAGGAGCAGGTGCGCGCCGGGTTGCCGTCCGGCAAGCGTGAGGATGCGCAGAGCCAGATGATCCGTCTCATCGGCGGCGATCTGCTGCCTCGTTGTGAGCCGATTCCGACGACGACGGCCACGCCCACTCCCCCGCCGGCACCGGAGACCACGCCGCCCCCCACACCGCCCGGGGAGCCTGCTGCGCCGACGACGGCGGCACCCACGACTACGCCGACGCCGACCGACATTCCCGGTCAGACTTGCAGGACGGTCAACTGATGTCGTCCAACGCAGCTGCGGGGACGGCTTTTCCGAGTCCGCCCGGAGGTTTTGCCCCGGCGCCGGTCCAGTCGACCCGTCGAAACGTGGAGCTGCTGCTCCTGGGCTTTGCCGTCATCATCACGACGGTCTCGCTTCTGCTCGTCGAGGCGAGCCAGGAACAGAAGATCACGCTGGACCTCGCCAAGTACGCACTCGCGTACACGGGCTTGTTCCTGATCGCGCACTTGGCAATTCGGCGGTATGCGCCGTACGCCGATCCGCTGTTGCTGCCGATCGTCGCCCTGCTCAACGGCCTGGGGTTGGTGCTCATCCACCGACTCGACCTCGCCGACGAACAGACAGCGCTCTACAACGGCGTCGAGGCACCGTCACCGGATGCGAACCAGCAGGTCATGTGGACTGCATTGGCGATCACCGGTTTCGTGCTGCTGCTCGTGTTCTTGAAGGACTACCGCCTGATGGCGCGGTTCAGCTACACGCTTGGCCTCGCGGGCCTGGTGTTCCTGGCGATTCCCGCGATCCTGCCGGCGAAGTTCTCGAGCGTGAACGGCGCAAAAATCTGGATTCGCCTGCCCGGATTCAGCATTCAGCCAGGTGAGTTCGCGAAGATCCTGCTCATCATCTTCTTCGCGTCCGTGCTCGTCGCCAAGCGCGACCTGTTCACCTCGGCCGGTAAACACTTCCTGGGCATGGACTTTCCGCGTGCCCGCGACCTGGGCCCGATCCTGCTCGCCTGGATCGTCTCGGTGGGTGTGCTCGTCTTCGAAACCGACCTCGGTACGTCGTTGCTGCTCTTCAGCACCGTGCTGGTGATGCTCTACATCGCGACCGAACGTGTGGGCTGGCTGGTGATCGGCGGCGGACTGCTCGCCATCGGATTCTTCTTCGCCTACAAGATGTTCGGTCACGTGCGCGTGCGCGTCGACACCTGGCTCGATCCGCTCGGCGACTACGCCAACACTGGCTATCAGATCTCGCAATCGCTGTTCGGCCTGGCCACCGGTGGTATCGCCGGAACGGGTCTGGGCAGCGGCCGCCCCAACCAGGTGCCGTTCGCGAAGACGGACTTCATCATCGCGACCATCGGCGAAGAGCTCGGCCTGATCGGCCTGGCCGCTGTGCTGATGCTGTTCCTGCTTCTCATCGTGCGCGGCCTGCGTACGGCGTTGGCGGTGCGCGACAGCTTCGGCAAACTGCTCGCCGCCGGTCTGTCGTTCACCATTGCGATCCAGATCTTTGTCGTCGTCGGCGGCGTCACCAAGCTGATCCCGCTGACTGGTCTGACAACACCGTTCATGTCGTACGGCGGCTCGTCGCTGCTCGCGAATTATCTACTGCTGGCCATCCTCGTCCGGATCTCGGACGCGGCTCGTGCGCCGGTAGTGACGAAGAAGAAAGGTCCGCCCCCAATCGCTGACGCCAATACCGAGATGATGCCGCGCGTATGAACACTCCACTGCGCCGCGTCGCGATGGCCGTCATGGTGATGGTCGTCGCGCTCCTCGCCAACGCCACGTACGTACAGGTCATCAAAGCTGACGACCTGCGAGCCGACCCGCGCAACTCGCGGGTGCTGCTCGACGAGTACTCACGCCAGCGAGGTCAGATCTCGGCTTCCGGTCAGGTGCTTGCCGCCTCCCGCGCCACCGACGACCGGTACAAGTACCTGCGCGAGTATCCGAATCCGTACCCGTACGCACCGGTCACGGGCTTCTACTCGATGCAGTACGGCAGCGCCGGCCTCGAGCGCACCGAGGATCCGATTCTCAACGGCTCGGACAACCGGCTGTTCAGTCAGCGCTTCTTCGACCTGGTGTCCGGACGCGATCCGCGCGGCGGCAACGTCGTCACGACGCTCAATCCGGCCATGCAGCAGGTGGCGTACGACCAGCTGACCAGCAAGGGTTACACCGGTTCCGTCGTCGCCATCGAGCCGAGCACCGGACGCATCCTGACGATGGTCAGCACTCCGAGCTACGACCCGAACCTGCTTGCCAGCCACGACGGTGCCGAGACCACCAAGGCGTGGGACGAGCTCAATGCCGATCCCAACGATCCGCTGGTCAACCGCGCGATCTCGCAGACCTACCCACCCGGCTCGACGTTCAAGGTGCTCACCACGGCCGCAGCTCTTGGCAACGGTGCGACGCCGGACGACCAGCTGACCGCGGCTCCGCAGATCACGCTGCCCGGCACCAGCACGACCCTCGAGAACTACAACGGCAGCACCTGCGGCCCCAACCCGACGGCGTCGTTGCGCGACGCGTTTGCGCGCTCGTGCAACACGGCTTTCGTCGAACTGGGCATCAAGGACGGCGCGGACGCCATCAAGGACGAGGCCAGCGCTTTCGGCATCGGGCCCAACACTCCGGCGATCCCGCTGCCGGTTGCTGACAGCACCGTCGGCGACATCTCCGACGACGCGGCTCTCGGCCAGACCAGCATCGGCCAGCGCGACGTCGCGGTGACCCCGCTCGAGAACGCAGTGATCGCCGCGACCGTCGCCAACGGTGGTGTGCGGATGCAGCCCAACCTGATCTCCCAGTTGCAAGCACCGGATCTGACCGATCTCAGTACGCCGTCACCGGTGTCGATGGGTCAGGCGATCTCGCCGGCAGTGGCCGCAACGCTGACTGATCTGATGATCGGCTCGGAGAACTTCACCGGCGGCGACGGCAAGATCCCCGGGGTTCAGATCGCGTCCAAGACCGGTACCGCCGAGCACGGCGTGAACCCGCGGGAAACCCCGCCGCACGCCTGGTACATCGCTTTTGCACCGGCGCAGAATCCGACGGTCGCCGTGGCCGTCATCGTCGAGAACGGTGGTGACCGCGGACTTGCCGCTACCGGTGGCTCGGTTGCTGCGCCGATCGGTCGTGCAGTCATCGCAGCCGGAATCCAAGGGGGCTGAACCGTGGCGTTGAACAACGGCGCTTTGATCGCCGATCGTTACCGATTGATCCGTCTCATCGCCACCGGTGGGATGGGTCAGGTGTGGGAAGCCACCGACTCCCGGCTCAACCGTCGCGTCGCCGTCAAGGTACTCAAGTCCGAGTTCTCTTCCGATCCGGAGTTCTTGGAGCGCTTCCGCTTCGAGGCCCGCACCACCGCACAGCTCAACCATCCCGGTATCGCCGGAATCTACGACTACGGCGAGACCCGTGACAGCTCGGGCGATTCCACGGCGTACCTGGTGATGGAACTCGTCAACGGTGAGCCGCTCAACGCCGTCCTGGCACGCGTCGGCCGCCTGGCGGTTCCGCATGCCCTCGACATGCTCGAGCAGACCGGCCGCGCCCTGCAGGTCGCACACGACGCCGGTGTCGTGCACCGCGACGTGAAGCCGGGCAACATCCTCATCACGCCGACGGGCCAGGTGAAGATCACGGACTTCGGCATCGCCAAGGCCGTCGAGAACTCTCCCGTCACGCGTACGGGAATGGTGATGGGCACCGCCCAGTACATCGCGCCCGAGCAGGCTCTCGGTCAGGACGCGACCGCGGCGAGTGACGTGTACTCGTTGGGAATCGTCGGATACGAAGCACTTTCGGGTCGACGCCCGTTCACCGGTGACGGCGCGCTGACCGTCGCGATGAAGCACGTGCAGGAAACCCCGGCGCCGATGCCGGCCGACCTGCCGCCGAACATCCGCGAGCTCATCGACATCACGTTGACCAAGGATCCGGCCGGCCGTTACGCCAGTGGCGGTGAGTTCGCCGACGCCGTTGCAGCCGTTCGGGCAGGGAGGCGTCCACCGCCGCCCGGTCTGCTCGCCACCGGTGCCGCGAGCGCGTTGCCGGCTACGGGTGCCACGCAGGTCATGCCGCCGACGTACGCGGGCCCGGTGACGGGCGCAGCTGTTGCGGACGACGCGGCAGCCGGCGGAATGACCAGTGGGCAGAAGGCCGTCGCATGGGCCGGCGGCGGATTGATCTTGTTGGCGTTGATCATCGGCGGAGTCTGGATCGCGACCGACGGTCCGAGCGACCCGACGCCGCCCGTCGTCACGTCCACGACGTTGCCGACCACCACGACGACCAAGCCCACCACGACGACGACTCGGCCGACGACGACGACCACCGAGCCGACAACAACGACGACTCGGCCGACGACAACCACGACCGAGCCGACAACAACCACAACAACGCCGACCACGACAACAACAACTCCGACGACCACAACCACCACCACGACGACAACGACGACCACAACGACCACTGAGCCGTTGGCGGATCCCGGAGACGCTGAAGAACCGCTAGGACAAGACCAATGACGACACCCCGCAATCTCTCCTCCCGCTACGAGCTGGGTGAGATTCTCGGCTTCGGCGGAATGTCCGAGGTTCACCTGGCGCGCGACCTCCGACTCAGCCGCGACGTCGCGATCAAGGTGCTGCGTGCAGACCTCGCGCGCGATCCCACGTTCTACTTGCGGTTCCGTCGTGAGGCGCAGAACGCTGCCGCGCTGAACCATCCGGCGATCGTGGCCGTCTACGACACCGGTGAAGCCGAGACCGACGCCGGGCCGCTGCCGTACATCGTCATGGAGTACGTCGACGGCGACACGTTGCGTGACATCGTGCGCAGCACCGGGCCGATGACTCCGCGCAAGGCGATGGAAGTGATCGCGGACGTGTGCGCCGCTTTGGACTTCAGCCACCGCAACGGCATCGTGCACCGCGACGTCAAGCCCGCCAACATCATGATCAACCGTGCCGGCGCCGTGAAGGTGATGGACTTCGGTATCGCCCGTGCCATTTCCGACGCGTCGAGCCCGATGACGCAGACGGCCGCCGTGATCGGCACCGCTCAGTACCTTTCGCCGGAGCAGGCGCGAGGTGAGCAGGTGGACGCACGTTCGGACGTCTACTCGCTCGGTTGTGTGCTGTTCGAGATTCTGACGGGCGAGCCGCCGTTCAAGGGTGATTCACCGGTCGCCGTGGCGTACCAGCATGTTCGTGAGGATCCGCAGACGCCGTCGGAGATCAATCCCGACATTCCGCGCGAGCTGGATTCGATCATTCTCAAGGCGATGAGCAAGAACCCAGCCAACCGCTACCAGAGCGCCGGCGACATGCGCAGCGACTTGGTACGCGTCCTGGGCGGTCAGCGTCCGAGTGCGCCGATGGTGATGAACGACGAGGACCGCACCACCATCCTCGGCGCCGTCGGCTCCGACACCGGGAACTACCGCACTGCTCCCGATCCGGTCGAGCCGGTTCCTGCGAGGACAACTCGCGCCGCCGAGCCGCCTGCCAAGAAGAAGGGCGGGCGCTACGCCCTGATGGGCATCGCGGCGCTTCTGGTGATCGGTCTGGTGACGTTCTTCCTCATTCGGGTGAACTCGCCGAAGGTCGAGATGGTGACCGTTCCGGGTGACCTGACCAACCAGCCCGCCGACGTCGCCGAGGCGACGCTGACCAACGCCGGATTCCAGGTGGAGCGTCAGCAGAAGACGGACAAGGTGATCGCTGCCGGAAACGTCATCACGACGCGTCCGGTTGCCGGGGTGCGCATCGAGAAGGGCAGCACCGTCACCATCGACGTGTCCACCGGACCCGAGCAGGTCGCGATCCCACGCCTGACCGGCCTGAGCCAGGACGACGCCGAGAAGAAGCTCAACTCCGTCGGACTCCGACTTGATCCGACCATCGGCAAGGCGGCATCGACCGTCGCCGAGGTCGACAAGATCGTCAATCAGGACCCGGCCGTCGGAGTGTCGGTTGTTCTCGATTCCGCGGTCTCGATCACCGTCGGCACCGGACCGGAGCAGGTTCGTGTCCCGGATGTCACCGGTCAGCGTGAAGAGGTGGCGAGGCCCAACATCGAAGGTGCCGGGTTCGTCGTCCAGATCACGGAGATCGATTCGGGACTGCCCAAGGGACAGGTTGTTTCGACCGACCCGACCGGCGGTACTTCGGCCACCAAGGGTTCGACCGTGACGCTACGAGTGTCCAACGGCAACCAGGTCGCGATGCCTGATCTGACCAACAAGACGGTGTCGGAGGCGTTGAGCACGCTTCGCGCAGCCGGCTGGGCGGGAACTGCATCGCAGCTGGTGCAGAACCAGAGCACGACGCTCACCCCGGAAATGGTGGGCAAGATCGTCTCGCAGACGCAGCCTCCGGGCTCGGAGATCTCCAAGGACGCAGTCATCACCGTCAGCGTCGGAGCGCTCGGAATCCCCGGCCGCTAGCAAAGTGAAAAAGTGCCTCCCGGAGATTTCCGGGAGGCACTTTTTTGTGGACAGGTGTCAGAGAATTGCGGGCAATGCGCCGCCGAGCGCCGACGCGACCTCGGCCTCGAGGGCTGCGACGAGCCCTTCCGGCGGCGCCTCACCGCAGACTGCGAGCCAGTTCGCGAGCATCCGGTGTCCACCCTGGGTGAGTACGGACTCGGGGTGGAACTGGACGCCGTGAATCGGCAGTTCGCGGTGGCGCATCGCCATCACGACGCCGCTCTCGGTGTGGGCGGTCACCTCGAGTTCCTCGGGAATGGTGTCCTCGAGAACCGTCAGCGAGTGGTAGCGGGTAGCGGTGAACGGATCGGGCAGTCCGGCCAGGACGCCGACGTCCTTGTGATGAACCAGACTCGTCTTGCCGTGAAGCAGTTCGGGCGCGCGGTCGACGGTTCCGCCGAAAGCCGCACCGATCGCCTGATGTCCGAGGCAGACGCCAAGCAGCGGAGTCTTGGTATCGGCGCAGACCTTCACCAGATCCATCGTCGCTCCCGCGCGCTGCGGAGTTCCGGGGCCCGGGCTCAGGAGAATGCCGTCGAACTGCGCTACTGCACCTTCGAGGTCTGCCGTCAGTTGTGGATCGTCGTTGCGCCAGACCACGGCTTCGGTTCCGAGCTGGCCGAGGTACTGCACCAGGTTGAACACAAAGCTGTCGTAGTTGTCGACGACGAGAATCCTCATGAGAGCAGGGTAAACGCCTGTGCTATCCGCCGGTATAGGCGGGGACCGTGATCTGCGACGGCGTCGCCTGCGTGTACCCGAGGCCGAAGCGGGTCGCGTACTGCTTGTAGATCCGAATGCCCGGTTCGGCAGCGAGTGCCGCCTCGAGGCGCGCGACGTCGCCGATGGCACTCATCACGTACGGCGGGCTGTAGGTACGTCCGTGAAGAAGGAGGGTGTTTCCGATGCACCGCGGCGCCGACGTACTGATGATCCGTTGGTCCTGCATGCCCACCGCTTCGGCACCGCCCGCCCACAGTGCGTTCAGGACGCTCTGGACGTCCTGCTGATGCACGACGAGGTCGTCCGGGGTGGCGTCGACCGGATACTTGCCGTCGGCGTTGCGCGGAGCGTCCGTCATCGTGACGACAACACCCGGGCCGGTCATCTCCGTCAGTCCCGCGTCGGCGGAGATGTTCTTGATGTCTCCGAGCGCGGCGGCCACTCCGGCGTCGGACCGAGCGGCGTCTTGCTGCAGCGAATCGAGCTGAGCGGCAAGTTCGTCCCGGTCGGCCGAAACTTTTTCGGCATTGGCCTGGGCGCTGCGGACCAGATCGGAGAGCCTGGTGCTTTCGGTGACCTGGAGCTGGTTTTCCTCGGCGGATCGTTGCGCCGTGGCGACCATCAGACCGGCTACCAGGCAGACGGCAAGTACACCGATGTGCCAGACGGTTCGTGAAGATTCACCCGAAGACACGTGGCTCCTCCCGGATTGTGCAGGTCGGCCGGTGACCAACTGGACACAGCTACGTTAGCGTGTAGGTAACACATGCAGGTCACACCGTAGAGCGAGGACGTCATGCCCAAGTCGAAGGTCCGTAAGAAGAACGACTACACAGTCAACCCGGCAAACCGCACTCCGGTGAAGGTGAAGATGGGTCCGTCGAGCACGTTGTACGTCTCCGTAATGCTCGGATTCATGCTCGTCGGCCTGGCGTGGTTGATTGTGTACTACTTGGCCGCGGATTCGATCACGTGGATGAACGACTTGGGAAACTATAACTTCCTCGTCGGCTTCGGCTTCATGGTTGTGGGTCTTGTGATGACCATGAGATGGCGCTGACCAGCGAGTATCTGATTCGACTCGAATCGTGACCGTCTCTCAATTACATGGGTGTCATTCATCCCCATTGTGGATAACCCCTGTGGACAACCTAGGAAGTTATCCACATGCTCGAGGATGAATTTCATCCACAGCCTCGTGACAACGCCACGGAAGTCGTCTCGTGGGCCACTCCGATGGGTGTTGTCTACGCGATGTTCGGCGGCGGAATTGCCCTCGCGATCGCCTCGATAATCGCGCCCACGGAGCCTGCCGGGCGCTTCCTGCTCGCCCTCGCGGTGATCGGGCTGTTCGTGATGGGCGGACTCGCCCTGCGTCAGCGCCCCCGCCTGGCTGTGATCGAAGACGCGGGAACCAAGTCGATCGCGGTGCAGCGCCTGCGCGCCCGCCACGAGTTCACCCGCGAACAGATCGACCGGGTCCGTCTCGTCCGCTACCCGCGCCTCGGTCGACGCGTCCCGATGCTCGAGATCGACATCGTCGACCGTCCCACCGACACGGAGAAGCTGTTGATCTTCGGACGCTGGGATCTCGGCACGTCACCGGAGGACGTCCTGGACGTGCTCGCCGTTCACGGTTTGGTGCCGCCCGAGAAATAAGCGCGGGTTACATGGCCAGTGCCGCGAGGTCCGGCTGCACGATGTCGAGAGCCTGCTGCGGCACCGCGACTGCGTCGCTCGACCATCCCCAGATCGAGTACAGCTCACGGCCGGGGTCGGTGTATCCGTCGCGGCCGTGCAGTACCCGGTAGTTGTCGATGCAGATCATCTCGCCGGCTTCGGCGCGGAACATCGGACCGCTGTCGCGCACGTGAATCACAGCCTCACTCCACTGCTTCACCAGCGGCCACTGCGCTACTTCCGATTCACCGGCGATCGGCGCGAGGTACGGGTGATAGCGAACCTGGTTGCGTCCACTCGGCACCGTCCTGGCGATCGGCGCAAATGTGTTCTGCGGGAGGTTCGGTTCCGAATGGTCGATGTCTGTGCTCCAACAGAATTCGGCCAATTCAGCGGTTGCGGGATCGAAGGCGAGCAACCGCGTCAGTTTGAGCGCATCGATGAGAAACGAGTCGCCGCCACTCGGATACGCCGGACGCTTGCACCACAGAAACAGATAGTCGGGCGCGTAGTCACCGAACGCAAAACCGTCGTTGTGGGCGGTCATCCGCTCGCCGGAGATGCCGAACGAGCGCTTCCTGCCGCGTTCGTCCACCGGTTGGGTGTCGACGACAGCTGCTTCGGCATCCTGACTCTTGGCACTCGCCTCGAACTGACGGCCGACGCGAATGCACTTCTCACCGAGCAACTTCGACGCGAAGGCAATGGCATCTTCCTCGGAGCGCAGGCCACCGAAGACCGCGGCGCCGTCCAGAGCGATTGCCGCCCGGACGGCCTCGACCGTGTCCACGCGCCGCGGAACAACACTTGCCAGCGTCAAATCGGAAGAGAACATTCATGACTCCATACGTCGAGTTGGCCAAACGGTTCAACTCGAGCGTAGGAACTCGTCATTTCGACGGCGTAACTCCGGAAACCGATTCGGTTACGGAGCCAGCCTTCAGATCACCCGGCCTTTCAGATCACCTTGCCGGGGTTCATGATTCCGTGGGGGTCGAGTGCGCCCTTGATCGCGTGATGCATCGCGACGACGGCCGGTGACAGTTCTTGCGCCAGGCCACCCATCTTCAGCAGGCCGACGCCGTGCTCGCCGGTGACGGTTCCGCCCAACTCGAGGGCGTTGTCGATGATCTCGGCAAAAGCGGCCTGAGCGCGCCTTCGCGCCGCTTGGTCGTCGTGTGGCGTGATCAGCAGCGGGTGCAGGTTGCCGTCACCCGCGTGCGCGATGTTCGCGATGTGCGTGTCGTGCCGGGCCGAAATGGCCTCGATGCGCGCCAACATCTCCGGGACCGCTGCCTTGGGGACGCAGATGTCCTCGGTGAGCACCGGGCCGAGCCGCTCGAGGGCGGGGTACGCCAGACGCCGGGCGGAGAACAAGGCGTCGGCTTCCTCCTGATCGGTGGATCTGGCGCTCCAGGTAGCCCCGGAGCGGTTGAAGCAGGCCAACATTCGCTCAGCTTCGGCGTCGCCGATCTCGCCAGGTGTGTCGATGCGGCCGAGCAGGACCACCTCGGCATCGGCCGAGAGGCCCATGTTCTTCCAGGCATCGACGGCAAGGAGACACTGCCGATCGATCAACTCGAGGGCCGACGGCGTGAGACCGTCTGCGGCGACGGCTTCGACGGCCTTGCCCGCAGCAACGATGGAGTCGAAGTATCCGACGATGGTGCGTTCGGGATCGCGCTGAGGACGAAGCTTGACGGTCACCTCGGTGATCACCCCGAGAGTGCCTTCGGAGCCGACCATGAGTGCCGAGAGATCAAACCCAGCCACTCCCTTGGCAGTTCGACGCCCGAGCCGAACCAGCTCACCGGTTCCGGTGACCACCTGCATGCCCAGTACGTAGTCCTTGGTGACGCCGTACTTGACGCAACACAGGCCGCCGGCATTGGTCGCGACGTTGCCGCCGATCGTCGACCAGGGTGCGCTCGCCGGATCGGGTGGATACCAGAGGCCGTGCTCGGCGCAGGCGTCGCGGAGGTGATCGTTGACCACTCCGGGTTCGACCACGGCCAAACGCTCGAGGGTGTTGATCTCCTTGATGGCGTTCATCGCGTCGAAGGCGATCACGACGCCGCCGGCGACTGCATTGGCTCCGCCCGACAGACCGGTTCCGGCGCCGCGCGTGACGACGGGCGCACCGTGGGCGATGCACGCCTGCACAACTGTCTGTACCTGCTCGGCTGTGCGCGGGCGGACCACTGCGACAGGCATCTCGTAGGGAGCCCACTCGGCGTCGTCGTGGATGTAGCTCGCCATGATGTCGGGGTCGGTGATCAGTCGATCCGCATCGATCTGCGAGCCGAGCGCCTCGAGGAGTGTCATGTCTCCACGATAGTGACGGCGGCTACACCGCCCCATGTAGATTTACTCCGAGAAACCGGAAACTGTATGGACATTCTCTCCATACTCATCTTTGGTCAGACGAGTTGGTCTGACGAGTTGGTCTGACAAGGGAGCGCGGATGCACGAGAACTGGCTACAGCTTCTCCTGGCCGAGGCATCCACCGAGGAACTGATCGAACACCGCGATCAGTTGGCCGCTGGGTCAGGCCCCGAGGTCGCCGCCGAGATCGAGCGAGAAGCCCGATCGGCGCTTCAACTACGAAGTCTCCTGGCTCAGCGCCGACAGCGCGCCACCGAACTCGGGGCACTCAACGACATCGCGTCGCTGCTCACCACGATGCACGATCACCACGCCCTCCTGCAGGAGATCGTGGATCAGGCCAAACGACTACTCGGGGTCGACCTTTCGTACCTGGCTCTCATTCACGACGACATCTTGATCATCGAAGTCACGAGCGGTGCGTACACGTCCCAACTGCTCGGCCTCACGGTTCCGTTCCGCGAAGGTCTGATCGGTCGAGTGGTCGAGAACTCTTCTCCTGCTTGGTCGTCCGACTATCGCAACGATCCCTCGTTTGCACATATCGGACCGGCCGACGACGCAGCACGAGCCGAGAACATGCGCGGCCTGTTGGCCGTTCCGCTGACTTTGAACGGCAAGATCCTGGGTGCCCTCTGCGCGTGCAAACGTCAAGAGCGCCGATTCGGCAACGAGGAAGTTGCGTTGCTGTCCGCCCTCGCAGCTCATGCCTCGGTGGCGATCGAGAATGCCCGCTCTCTCGAACGCTATCGCGCGACGGTTGCAGAAGTGAACGCCGCGAACACCGAACTTGCCGAGCGCACAGCACTTCTCGAACAGACACTGACCTGGGACCGATCGCTCACACAAGTTGTCCTGCGCGGCGGTGGAGTCCGTGAACTCGTGGAGGAAACCTCGGCGTCGACGGGTTCGCCGGTGTTCTTCGTGACCGGAACATCCGAGATTCCACCGGGACTGCAACGGGTGAGCGAGAGCGTGCATCGGGTCTTCGACATCTTTGCCGCTGACCGACGCGAGCAGGAGGTGACGCTCACCGTCGGTGAGCAGTTCCTGTTCGCCACCGAAGTACGCAGTGCCGGTGACCAACTCGGAGTTCTGTTCCTACTCTCGCGCCAGGAACCCACCGCCGCCATGAGATTGGCACTCGAAAGGTCTGCTCCCGCCATTGCGCTGGCACTGGTCGGCGAACGGGCAGCCCGGGAAGCCACCCGTCGGGCACGCGACGCATTTCTGGTCGATCTGATCACCAGGCCTGCGCCGACGCCGGCCGAGGTCACCGGTCAGTTCCGCCTGGCCGGGCTCAATCCTGACCGCTCGTACACCGTCGTGGTGGCCCGCCCGGCCGACGCCGTCGACCGTGCGCGTCGCAGTATCGAGGAAATTGCATTCCCGTCAGGAACCGTTGTTGCCGAACATGGTTCACGAGTCATCGCACTGATTCCCGGAATGTCACCGGCAGCAGTTGCGAAGGCGTGGGTTCAGCCGGCGGAGAACCCGACCGTCGGAATCGCCGATCCCGCGGTGGGAGCGGAAGCTCTGGCGCGAGCCTATGTCGAGGCACAGCACACCGTCGACGTCCTCGAGACTCTCGGGCGGGCCTCCCACGTGGAGCCGGCAAGTTCACTCGGTATCTACCGAATTCTCCTCAGCCGCACCGGCCGCGAAGAACTCGAATCGCTGACGCAGCGGTCCCTCGGTCCTCTCCTCGAGGAGGAGCAACGACGCGGCGTTCCGCTATTGGACACCCTCGCGTCGTACCTGTCACACAATTGCAAGCATTCTGCGACCGCCGCCGCGCTCGCGATTCACGCCAACACTCTGTACCAACGGCTCGAGTCGATCGACAGGTTGATCGGTACACAGTGGCGTCAGCCGGACCAGGCGCTCGATCTTGCGCTCCTGATCCGGCTGCGTGCCAGTGCGGGGAAACTCGGTCAGATCTGAGCGGGCTTGCTCGATCGCTTTGCCAGCGCCACCACAAGGATTGCGGCACAGAGCATCACGGCGCCCACCACCCACAGTCCTGCCTTGGCATTTCCGGTCACATCGGTGAGCCAGCCGGTGATGTACGGAGCACCGAAGCCCGACGCGTTGCCGATCGAGTTGATCATGGCGATGCCCGCGGCCGCGCTGGCACCCGTCAGGAACGTGGTGGGAAGGTACCAGAATACGGGGAGTGCACACAGCACGCCGACGGCGGTGAGCGAGACCGCGATCATGACGGTGAACGGTGAATCCAGGTACAGCGCAATCGGAATGGATACCGCGCCCAGGAGCGTCGGGGCTGCAACGTGCCACATTCGTTCACCGGTCTTGTCGGAATGGCGGCTCCACAGCACCATCGCGACAGCGCCGATCGCGTAGGGGACGGCCACGATCAGGCCTGTCTCGACGAGCGAGAAATCGGTGTTGAACGTCTGCTTGAATCCCGCGACGATGCTGGGCAGGAAGAAGCTCAAAGCGTAAAGGCCGTACGTGATTCCGAAGTAGACCAGACCGAAACCGATGACGCGGGGATCACGCAGGGTTTTGCCGGCCGACTGGTGACCGGCGTCGCCGAGTTCTTTCTCCTCGTCGGCCATCGACTTCATCAGCCAGGTGCGCTCCTCGAGGGTCAACCACTTCGCGTCGGCGGGACGGTCGGTGAGGTAGAACCAGACGACAAACGCCAAGATCACGGCGGGCAGACCCTCGATCAGGTACATCACGCGCCATCCGGCGAGGCCGAACAGTCCGTCGCCGTACTGGATGATGGCCGCCGAAAGCGGGGCACCGAGCGCCGACGAGAGCGGAAGCGTCAGCAGGAACAGACCCATCAGGCGCACGCGGTACTTCTTCGGGAACCAGAAGGTCAGGTAGAGAAGAACTCCGGGGAAGAAGCCGGCCTCGGCGATGCCCAGCAGAATGCGGAGGAAATAGAGGCTGCCCACGTTAGGCACGAATGCCAGCGCAGCGGCAAGGATGCCCCAGGTGAGCATGATCCGCGCGATCCACAACCGGGCGCCGAAGCGGTGCAGGGCCAGGTTGCTCGGCACCTCGAACAGCAGGTAGCCGACAAAGAAGAGACCGGACGCAAGGCCGAACATCGTCTCGGTCATCCCGAGGTCGGCGCTCATGGTGAGCTTCGCGAAGGCGATGTTCGTACGATCCAGATAGTTCACGAAATAGAGCAGGATCAAAAAGGGGATCAGTCGTCGCGCTACCTTCTTCACCACGCGAGATTCGATCTCGCTCGGCGCAACCCCACCGTCAGTGGTGGTGCTATCGGTGGAGGTCATGGCAGGGGTACTCCTCGGAAAAGGTCAGCGTTGCTATCTACGAAGTGACTCAAGCCACAGTAGAAGCACGACTGAGCCCAACCTATGTGGACAATCTCTACAGAAGCCGTCTCTGCATGTGCGATTGCTCCCAAAGATCCGGCAGATGATCCCGGGCAGCCCGACGAATGTCCCTGATCAGCCGAAGGCGACAAACCCGTCTGAGCTGGGGGTTTAGCGCTACGAGCACCGAGTCAGTGGTTAGTGTTGTCGCCGAAACAGCCAGAGCAAGTGCGGACGCACCGCATGACTTGAAGGACAGAACATGACGAAGTTGGTTCGGACCACGATGACCCGCCGGTCCTCCACCGCAGTCGCTGCCACCCTCGCGGCGGTCGCCCTATTCGCCTCCGCCTGCGGCAGCGACTCCGACAAGACCGACTCCGACAAGAGCGCTGCCGGCGCCTCGTCCGCTACATCCTCGGCCACCGTCGGCGGGAAGACGCTCGACGCCAAATTCGAGACGAAGTGCGCAAAGGACGGCGGCACGACAGTTATGACACTGCTCGACGCGGAAAATGCCACTTACGGCATGTTGACCGTCTCGGCCATCGTCGATGAATCCGGCACGGTTCAGACTGCTGGAATTGCCGGAAGCGAGGGTGGATCGAACGGTCTGCCGTACACCGCCGGATACGCACCGGGACTGCCCGGCGGATCTGCCAGTGCCAAGCAGGACGGCAATACCTTCGTTGTGACGGGCGAGGGAATCGGCGCCCGGGACAAGGGCAACCCGACGGCGACGTCGAGCTTCGAGATCACGTTCGCCTGCGAGTCCATCATCGGCGGCTGAGCCATAGAACGGCTGGGCCCTAGGATTTTTGCTAACTGATTCCCAGCTGTTCGCGCAGTTGGACGACGCGGAGCACGATGACTCCCAACGTCACCACAGTGACGGCACCAAAAGCGATCCAGCCGATCCGCACTGCTTTCACGCGGTTCTCACCGGCGCCCAACCACTGTGGGGCGTACAGGAATGCAGCGGCCGTTGCGGCACCTGCCACCAGACCTCCCGCGTGACCCCAGAACGAGATCCCGGGCAGCGAAATGCTGATGATCACATTGATCGCGATCACCGAGATGATCGGGACCGGGCTTCGACGCAAACGCAGTAGAAGGACGGCCTGTGCGCCCATGATGCCGAAGATTGCACCCGACGCTCCAGCGGTCCAGGACAGGGCCGTGAGCGAGGAGAACACCGGCTGGAATGCCATCACCGAGGCGGAACCGCCGAGAAGCGAAACCAGGTAGATGCCGATGTACCTCGAGCGGCCCATCACGATTTCGGTGTCGCGGCCCAGGATGTAGAGGGCGTACATATTGACCGCGAGGTGCAGGATTCCGAAGTGCAGGAACCCGGAGCCGATGAGCCGGAACCAGTCACCGCTGGCGACCAGCCCCGGATTGAGTGCCCAGTTCGCGAAGATCGACGAGCCGACCTGATTGTTCATGATGCTTCGCGACTGCGCGAAGGTCGCGAGGAACGCCAGGACGTTGAGCCCCATCAAGGTGTACGTCACGACCGGGACCGCGCGGGTGGGGCTCACGGCATTTCCGGCGACGCCCCGAACGGGACGGACGTCACGCTGACCGGCAGCTACACAGTCAACACATTGGTATCCCACCGCCGCCTCACGGAGACAGTCCGGGCATGCCGGACGTCCACACCGATTGCAGGAAAGTGCGGTAGGTCGATCTGGATGGCGGACGCACCGCGGTTGGGGCGGGATGCCCTCACTCGCACCGCCGCCCCAACCGGGGTTCGTCATCTGCTTGTTTTACCTGTTCAGGAGATGGTGATGCTGTTGATCACGACGGGCTCGACCGGACGATCGCCACGATCGACGGCGGTGGAGGAGATAGCGTCGACAACCTTCTTGGAATCGTCGTCGAGAACCTCACCGAAGATGGTGTGGCGACGGTTCAGGTGCGGCGTCGGGCCGGTGGTGATGAAGAACTGCGAGCCGTTGGTTCCCGGGCCTGCGTTGGCCATGGCCAGCAGGTAGGAGCGGTCGAACTGCAGTTCCGGGTGGAACTCGTCACCGAACTTGTAGCCCGGGCCGCCGGTGCCGGTTCCGGTGGGGTCGCCACCCTGGATCATGAAGCCGTCGATGACGCGGTGGAAGATGGCACCGTCGTAGAACGGGCCGGTCTTGGTGCCGGCGGCGTTTGCGGTGGTGTACTCCTTCGAGCCGTCGGCGAGGCCGACGAAGTTCTCGACGGTCTTCGGCGCATGGTTGCCGAACAGAGCGATCTTGATGTCGCCGCGGTTCGTGTGCAGCGTTGCGGTTGCGGTCTGATGAGTTGAAGTCACACCACCATCGTGCCATTGCCGGCGTTCTCGCGGATGTCGCCCCGCAAAAGTCTCCCTGTCCTCGCCCCACTGTTATGGCACAGTGAAGTCATGACACGAGTGACCGAGTCCCTCAGCACGCAGTTGCCCGACACCTTCGATCACGCGCGCGCCCGCGTCGAGGACACCTTCGACGAGACTGCCGCCTACCTCGAAGAGACAGCGGCTCGCATCAAGGAGTCCGAGGCAGCCGACAACGCTCGCCGCATCGCTGCGGTGGTCGCCACGTCGGTCGCTCGCGGCGCTGGGCAGGTCGGGTTGTTCCTGGGTCGTCAGGGCAAAGTCCTCGCCAAGAAGGGCGTCGAGCGCGCAAAGGCCATCCCCACGAAATCCACGGAACGCACCGAGAAGCCTCGCGGTCGCAAGCGCGTCACCGTGTTCGTCATCGCCGGTGTTGCGGTGATCGGTGGCGCGGTGTTCTTCAAGAGCCGCCGACGCGAGCATCCGCCGGTCGCTTCCGCACCCCCTCGCCTCGAGGAGAACTCGGCCGAGAAGACCGCTTAGTCGACATACGAAAAGCCCCGGAACAGATTGTGTTCCGGGGCTTTTCGATGTTCACGTTCAGCAGTTGGACGGTGCTGGGACGTTGTTGAAGCGATCGATCATGTACCCGACGGATTCCGGGGTACCCACCAAGTACGGCGTTGCATGATTGATTGCCATGCCCGGAATGATCGGGGGCAGTTCGTTGACGGAGAACTGCACCGTCGCACCCTTGCCGCACCAGTCTCGCGCCAGTTGCTGTCCCTGGCCGAACGGAACGATGTCGTCGGAGCGGCCATGCTGAATGAGCACGGGCGACTCCGGCGTCAGCTTGCCGATCTTCTGCTCATCGAGGATTGCCTGCGCCATGGGTAGACGCGCCAGAACCGCGGAGAGTGATTCACCGGAATTGGTGAAGTTCGACGACTGCTGGAAGCCGAACTGCAATCCACTTTCGGCGACGCACTGGTTCTTGGTGGCGGCCAACATCTGTCGGCCGCGATCGTTGATCTCGGCGTCGAGCAGCGGCTGAACCTCGGGGTACTGGGCAAGGATCCCGTTGAGCGCGTATCCGATCACTCCGGTGAGGAACGTGCCGTCGACCTGCTGCAGCGTCGCCGCCAGATCGGCGGGCGGTGCACCTGCGTACGTGCCCTTGAGATCAAGCTCAGGAGCATACGACGGCTTCAATTCCGTTGCGGCAGCGGCAGCTCCACCACCTTGCGAGTAACCCCACAGTCCGATGGGGCCGTCGGCGGGAATGCTCGTGTTCGGGAGTTGCTGAGCGGCTCGCACCGAGTCCAGAACGGCGTGCGCTTCGGCTTCACGGTTGACGTAGGTGTGATCGCCCGGAGTTCCGAGGCCCTCGTAATCGGTGACGACGACGGCAATGCCGTTGAGCAGCAACGTGTTCACCCAGATGGACTCGTAGCCGACCATGACGTCCGTCGGGAACTGGTACTCGATACCGGTGTTGAACAGCTTGGACGGAGCGCATTGATCGCCCTGCCCGTGCGTTCCCACCGCTGCGGCAACCAGTGGACGCGCCCCCTGCCCGGTCCACGGGTTCGACGGTTCGAGATAGGTGCCCGTCACGGCAACGGGGGCGCCCTTGGCGTCCTCGCTTCGATACATGATCTTGGTGGCGGTTGCCGGCCACGCACCGTTCGATCCGGGCACGCTCAGCAGCAGTGGTGACGGCTCACTCTTGATGAGATCTCCGTTGGCACCTGCCGGAAGCTCGACCGGCGGCGTGTAGAAATCCGCCGGCTCCGCCGTTGCGGCAGGGGCCGTCACAGCACCCATGACCAGTGCCGCGACGGAGACCCCGGCCGCCCACCATGCTCTGCTCTTCACGTTTCGATCTCCCCACGTTCGCTTGCGCTGTGGCTTGGCACACAGCGAACGCAGAGTAACACATACCTCACGTAACACTTTTTCGTGAGGTTTTCGCCTTAACAGGCTGAAATACAACCGTTTACGACTACTTCGTGGGCTCCAGATTGGTGGTCAGCAGCGCACGAAGCTTGTCGGTATCAGCCGAGGTCCAGGCCTCGGGGTGCAGGATCTTGGCCCACATGTCCGCTGCATCCTCGCCGTAATTGTGACCGTGCCCGGACGGGACGTCAGCCGAGAAGACCATGTCGAGGGTTACCTGCCAGAAGGTCACGAGAGGAACCCATGTCATTCCCGGATCCACGTCGCGACCCAGCGGTTCTTTGAGCCAATCCGGCTTGTTGAGCAGCAGGTCGAAGGACCACCACGTGATCGGGTCGCTGGCGTGCTGCCAGTACACGATGCGATCGTCGTCCCAGTCCGACTTCAGCTCCAGATCTTCCGGATCACCGGCAAACCGAATTGCCTGGCCACCGTCGATCACCGGCAGAATCTCCGGTGAGCCCGAGTCACGACTGTCCGTGATTTCCTGCCACTGAGCAGTGAAGTTGGGGGTTCCGACCCACAGTGCGCCGTCGACGCGCGTCATCATGTCCTGAGCGCCGGCAAATGCTGCCTGGCCACCGTAGGAGCCGAGGCTCTCACCGAAGACAACCAGCTCCGGTCGCGTCTCCACGGGCAGGTCGATCCACTTGGCGTACACCGCGTTGAACAGTGCGCGGCCGGCGATCATCGGCGTCTCACGGTCGGCGATGAAGGCCAACGGACTCGGAAGAAACGAGTACTGCATCGACGCGATCGCCGTGTCCCCGCCCTCGACGTACTCGAACGCCGACGCGACGTCCTCGTTCACCCAACCGCGACCGGTGGTCGTGACAACTGCGAGAGTTCCGCGGTCGAATCCGCCGGTGCGCTCCAACTCGTCGACGACCCGCTGTGCGACACCGTTGATCGAGTCCGAGGATTCACGTCCGGCATACACCCGGATCGGTTGCTTCGCTTCACGTCCGGTCAATGCAGAGATCTCGGCTGCAGTGGGACCGCTACCCATGAAGGTGCGCCCCTCCTGACCGAGAGAATCCCAAGCCTCGGCGGACATCGGCGAACCGCTCCGCTCTGCAATCATGGGCTGTTCGATGCCGTCCGGTGTTTCGTGATCCGCACCGGAGAAACTCCAGTTCGCGAAGGCGATCAGCCCGTTGTACAGCGCACCGTTCACGATGAAGATGCCGAGGGCGAAGATGACGATCAAGCTGCCGACCTTCGCCGCCTCGAGGGGAACGAACCGTAGTGCGACGGCGGTGAGCTTGTTGGTGGTGAACCGAAGACCACGGCCTGCCTCGAGCAGGATGAACCAGATTCCGAGCGAAATCATCAACACCAGAAGATAATTCGCTTGATTGGTGCGTGGAGCTTCCACGAGATCGCGAACGATCTGCTGCCACCACGAACCGAGGACCAAGAACGTCGGCACCAGAATGACGGCCGCGACCAACAGGATTCGCCAGCCGATCTTCTTGGTGCGATCCGACCACTGCGGTTCGACGCCGCACTTGCGGATCATCCAGGCAACCGTCACGCCGACGCCGTATCCCATTGCGAGCGAGATGCCCGTCGCAACGCCCTGCAGGTACCACGCGCGCGGCAACAGGGACGGACTCATCGACCAGGTGAAGAAGACCAGAGCAAAGGCAAGCCCGACCGGGTGCAGCGTCTTGCAATAGAGGCGCAGCCGTTCCCACACACGTTTCATGCCGGAATCGTATGCGCCCCGTGCCCGAATCAGGTCACGAGGCGCACACGCGTCCAGTCTGTTTACGGGGCGAAGCGCAAAATCGCGGCAACTGCGCCGCCGCCCGGAATGTCCTCCGCGCGAACAGCGAGCACCCGCGCACCCGTCAGGAGCGCACGACGAGCGATCTCGTCGACGACCCCGTAGGTGCTTCCGTTAGTCGACTCACCGGTCGTGAGAGCGCCCGTCTGGGGATCGAGACTTCCGGGTACGACGGAATCTATGTCGATGAAAACGGTGTCGACCTGTCCGTACGTCGCGGCTGTTGCCACGTCGGCGACGTCCGTCTGAGTGCGTCCCTGTTCCGTGCGCACATTGAAGGTGTCCCGCACCGCCGCCAGCTGCTCGGCATGGAAGTCGTCGAGCGCCGGACGCGAACCGTCCGCCACTTCCTGCGTCGACAAGGCTTCCGGGTTTCCCTCGACGGTTTTGTCGACCAGGTGGCGGTACGAATTCACGGAGCGATACACCGACGCGATGGGTTCCGCAGCGGCCAGAATCAAGGGGACGTCACGGCCGGCGAGCACACCGCGGACCTCGTGATCGACTGCGCGGGCGTACTGATTGACGCGCAACTTTCGGCTGTCCGACCCCGACAACCGACCCGCTTCGGTACGGCTGTTGATTGACGACTTGCCCGCGTGATCCGCAGCGTTCTTCGGCATTCCCTGAACACGAACCTCGTCGGCCGGCTGATCGGCAGCGATCTCGATCAGTCGCACCGAACCCTCTGCCAGAGCGAGAACAAACGCCGTCTGGGGGAACGTCACCGAACGGAGCAGTGGCTTGAGATGAAACCGATCGCTGACCGTTTCGAGCGCCTGCAGACGGTTGGGGAGGCGGAAGGTCACCAGACGGTCCGGCGTCGCGTACGTGACCAATGAGCGCGACTGGAAGCGCCAGAAATCGTCGTCGTCGTCGAGCTCTGCGTATTCGGCCTCGAACTGCTTGCGCTCGGCCGGATCCTCCACCGATGCGAGTGCCGAGCGGACCTGGTCCTTGAAGGCTATGCGCGCTTTGTCGTAATCCTGCGGCGCATCTTCAGTCGGAGTCACGATGGTGATGCAGGTGGGCCCTTCCACCTCCGCGAGTGCGGCAATTTCACCGTGGCTGGGAATGTCGTTGTGAAGCACTACGAACCTCCTGAAATTGGGTTCTCCTCACGCTACGCCCGGCTGGTTATGACCACTAGACTTTCCGGAGAATTCGGGACGAACGGTCCATAGTGGGCGCGGTTCTGGCCACCCCACTCCGAGCGAACGGCATGTTCATCGCCTTCAGTGCGCCGAAAGTGCCGTTCGCTCAAAAACGGGGGCACACAAGTCGGGCAAGTCGGGCACCGGCCGGGGCGAGCAGAGATCGGGTACATCGGCATACAAAAACACCCTCCCGGATCCCGGGAGGGTGTTTTCTTACTGTGGAGCCTAGGAGATTCGAACTCCTGACATCTGCCTTGCAAAGGCAGCGCTCTACCAACTGAGCTAAGGCCCCGTTCGGTTTTCTGACCGGAGTCAGAGTACCTAGGTTCTATCCTGTTTCCAAATCGTGCCAAACCTTGTCTCCGCGCTGACTTTTGATCAGCTTGGTGACCCCGAGAGCTACCAGAATTCCGGCCCCGACAAGCAGGAAAACCTTCATTCCAGCAACCCTTCTTCGGCACATGGGAGTGGGCCTAGGAGGACTTGAACCTCCGACCTCTTCATTATCAGTAAAGCGCTCTAACCACCTGAGCTATAGGCCCCTGAACCGATTCCAAAGATTACCCCACCGGGCCGCTGACACCAAAACGGGCCCGGCGGAGCAATGTTTTCGCAGGTCAGTCGCGGTCGGCGAGAGTTACCTCTACGCCGCCAACCAGGTCGCTGCAGAGGTTGTAGATGAACGATCCGATCGTGACGAGTGCCGTGAAAAGCACCATGTTCGCGATGCCGATCAGCGCGGCGTAGCCGAACACCTGGCCGGCCGTCACCAGACCGTCGGAGCCGCCGTCGGCAACGATGTCGGTGAACGCGTTGTTCAGGCGATCCCAGACGCCCATGCCGTCGAGAACGACGTAGAGCAGTCCGACGGCCACCATCCACACGAAGAACAGCGACACCGAGATCACGGATGTGATCTTGAGCGTGGACCACGGGTCGATACGACGGATCTGGACCGTTGCGCGCAGCGGCGCACCGTCCACGACCGAAGCCGATACGGCGTGAGTTTTCTCACCCTTCACCGCAGCAGGCAACGGATGCTTGGCCTCGGAGAGGTCAGGCATGTCCTTTGGTAGATCCTTGCGATCGATGTGCCGGGTCGGCCCGTCGATCGCGGCGGCTTTTGCTTTCGGATTAGCGACCGTGGGATTGGCGACCGTGGCGTTTGCAGCCTTGGGATTTGTGCCCGAGGGTGTAACAGCCTTGGCTGCTGCCGCGCCGGCGACGCCACCGGTAGCTGCGGCAGCCGCCGTTCCCGTCACGACGGGACGTGCCGACGGGTTGCCGGCAGGACGACCCGTCTGTGCACCGGCAGCGGGACGACCCGATTGCGGCTGTCCCTTCGGCGCACCACCCTGCGCGGGGTTTTTGGCCGGACCACCCTGCACCGGACCACCCTGCGCAGGGCCTGCCGCTGCAGGACGCTGCGGACCCGCAGGCGGCTTACCCCCGGCAGGAGCTGCCGGTCGACCCGCAGGAGCACCAGCGCCGGCTGGGCGCGTGATGTTGGTCTGCGGCTGACTTTGCGGAGCCTGATTCTGCGGTGGCTGAGCCTTCGACGCCGGGGCCTTGGACGCCGGGTTCTGAGCAGCGGGGTTCTGAGCTGGCTGCCCCTGCGGCTGACCCGACGGCTGGGGTCCGCGTTGCCACGGCGGCGCCTGGCTGCCACGAGCCTGATTGGCAACCGGTTGCGGCGGAGCCTGACCGTCACCCTTTGCCGGAGTTACCGGCGCAGCCGGAGCCACAGAAGGAGCGGAAGGAGCCTGACCCTTGGCCGCACCCGCGACGTCGGAAGCCCCACCCGCCGGCTTCTGAGCCGACGGGCCGCGAGGCGGCTCCGGTGCCTTGGGCGCCGGAGCTGCCTCAGAAGCTTTGGGTCCGCCGTCCGCTGGAGCTGCAGGTTTCGAGGTCTGCGGCCCCGCCGGAGCAGTTGCCTGCTCCGGCTTCGGTGGCGTCGAACCTGAAGTGCTTTCGCTCTTCTGGTCACTGCCCGGCTGGTTGGGAGTGCTCACTAGGACTCCTTAGCTCCATCGGCATTGTCTGCGTTGTCGGTGGTCTCTGCAGCGAGCTCTTCGGGCTCGTCGGCGTTGCGCGCAATCGCGAGCAGTGTGTCGCCTTCGCCGAGGTTCATCAGACGCACGCCCTTGGTCTGGCGTCCCGCCTTACGAACCTGCTTGGCAGCCGTCCTGATGACGCCGCCGCCCGAGGTGATCGCGTACAGCTCGTCGTCGTCGTCGACGATGAGCGCACCGACCAGAGTGCCACGTTTCTTGTCGTACTGAATCGTGAGCACGCCCTTGCCGCCGCGACCCTGCACCGGGTAGTCCTCCATGCCGGTTCGCTTGGAGTAACCGCCCGACGTGGCGACCAGGAGGAACGTTCCTTCACGAACGACGTTGAGCGAGAGCAGCTCGTCGTCACCGTTGAAACGCATGCCCTGGACACCGGAAGTGGCGCGGCCCATCGGACGCAGTGCCTCGTCGGTGGCCGAGAAGCGGATCGACTGGCCCTGTGCCGAGACGAGAAGGAGGTCGTCTTCGGCGGAGCAGAGGACAGCGCCGACCAGTTCGTCTTCACCGCGCAGGTTGATGGCGACGATGCCACCGCTGCGGTTGGAATCGAAGTCGGTGAGCTTGGACTTCTTGACCAAACCGTTGCGAGTGGCGAGCACCAGGTAAGGCGCGTCTTCGTACGTCTTGATCTGGATGACGGACTGGATGCGTTCGTCCGGCTGGAATGCCAGCAGGTTGGCAACGTGCTGACCGCGAGCTGTACGGCTCGCCTCGGGCAGTTCGTAAGCCTTGGCGCGGTAGACGCGGCCCTTCGTGGTGAAGAACAGCAGCCAGTCGTGCGTCGACGTGACGAAGAAGTGCGAGACGATGTCGTCCTGCTTGAGGCCGGCACCCTGAACACCCTTGCCGCCGCGCTTCTGCGAGCGGTACAGGTCGGTCTTGGTGCGCTTGGCGTAACCGGTCTCGGTGATCGTGACGACGACGTCTTCGCGGGCGATCAGATCCTCGTCGTTGACGTCTCCGTCGGCGGCGATGATGCGGGTACGACGGTCGTCGCCGTACTTGTCGACGATTTCCTTGAGCTCGTCACGAACGATCGCGCGCTGACGCTCCGGGCGAGCCAGAATGTCTTCGAGGTCCGCGATTTCGAGTTCGATCTCGGCCAATTCGTCGACGATCTTCTGACGCTCGAGGGCGGCCAGACGACGCAGCTGCATGCCGAGGATGGCGTCGGCCTGGATCTCGTCGACGTCGAGGAGTTCCATCAATCCCGCGCGAGCGATGTCGACGGTCTGCGACGCACGGATCAAGGCGATGACCTCGTCCAGAGCGTCGAGCGCCTTGACCAGACCGCGCAGGATGTGGGCGCGCTCCTGTGCCTTGCGAAGCAGGTACCTGGTACGACGAACGATGACCTCGAGCTGATGCGCCGTGTACAGACGGATCATCTGGTCGAGGCGCAGCGTGCGCGGCACTCCGTCGACGATGGAGAGCATGTTGCAGCCGAAGCTGGTCTGCAGCTGGGTGTGCTTGTAAAGGTTGTTCAGCACGACCTTGGCAACGGCGTCACGCTTGACGGTGACGACGATGCGCATGCCGACGCGGTCCGAGGACTCGTCGTGGATGTCGGAGATGCCACCGATCTTGGCGTCACGAACCTGCTCCGCGATGGAGGTGATCAGGTTGTCCGGGTTGACCTGGTAGGGCAGCTCGGTGATGACGATCGTGGTGCGGCCCTTGGCATCTTCTTCGATCTCGACGACGCCGCGCATACGAACGGAGCCACGGCCGGTGGTGTAGGCGTCCTGGATGCCCTGTCCACCGACGATGAGCCCGTGCGTGGGGAAGTCGGGTCCCTTGATGCGCTCCATGACGGCCGCGAGGGTGGCTTCCTCGTCCGCTTCGAAGTTGTCGAGCGCCCAGTAGATGGCCTCGGCAACTTCACGCAGGTTGTGCGGCGGAATGTTGGTGGCCATACCGACGGCGATGCCGTTGGAACCGTTGATCAGCAGGTTCGGGATACGGCTGGGCAGAACCGTCGGTTCCTGCGTCTTGCCGTCGTAGTTCGGGGTGAAATCGACTGTCTCGTGGTCGATTTCGCGCAGCATTTCCATCGCGAGCGGCGTGAGCCTGCACTCGGTGTAACGCATGGCGGCTGCGCCGTCGTTGCCGCGGGATCCGAAGTTTCCCTGACCGTCGACGAGCGGGTAACGCAGCGACCACGGCTGGGCCATACGGACCAACGTGTCGTAGATCGAGGAGTCGCCGTGGGGGTGGTAGTTACCCATGGTCTCGGCGACCGGTCGGGCAGACTTCACGTATCCGCGGTCGGGGCGATATCCGTTGTCGTACATCGCGTAGAGCACGCGGCGGTGCACCGGCTTGAGTCCGTCGCGGACATCCGGCAGAGCGCGACCGACGATGACGCTCATGGCGTAGTCGATGTAGCTGTTCTGCATTTCCTGCTGGATGTCGACCGGTTCGATCCGGTCGTGTTGCGGACCGTCCGGTGGCAACGTGGTGTCGGTCATGAGCTCACTTTCTTAAAAGAGGGGGCAAGCCCCTGTGCGCGGAAAAGGAGCCCGGGGACTCCTCAACCACGCACAGGGCCGCAGGCCTACACGTCGAGGAAACGAACGTCCCGGGCATTGCGGGTGATGAAGCTGCGTCGTGCTTCGACGTCTTCGCCCATCAGCACGCTGAACAGCTCGTCGGCAGCAGCCGCGTCGTCGAGCGTGACGAGACGCAGAACGCGCACCGTCGGGTCCATCGTGGTTTCCCACAGCTCCTTGGCGTTCATCTCGCCGAGGCCTTTGTAGCGCTGGATGCCGTCGTCCTTGTTGATCTTCTTGCCGGACTCGAGGCCGGCCTTGACCATCGCGTCGCGCTCGCGGTCGGAGTACGCGAATTCCGGCTGCGCACCCTTCTGCCACTTGAGCTTGTACAGCGGCGGCTGCGCGAGGTAGACCTTGCCGTGCTCGACGAGCGGCCGCATGAAGCGGAACAGCAGCGTGAGCAGCAGCGTTGCGATGTGCTGACCGTCGACGTCGGCGTCGGCCATGAGCACGATCTTGTGATAGCGCAGCTTGGCGATGTCGAACTCGTCGTGGATGCCCGTGCCGAACGCGGTGATGATCGACTGGACTTCGGTGTTCTTGAGGACGCGATCGATACGCGCCTTCTCGACGTTGATGATCTTTCCGCGAAGCGGGAGGATCGCCTGGTACATCGAGTCTCGGCCGGACTTGGCCGAGCCGCCTGCAGAGTCGCCCTCCACGATGTAGATCTCGGACTTCTCCGGATCGTTGGAGCGGCAATCGGCGAGCTTGCCTGGCAGGCCACCGAGGTCGGTCGCACTCTTACGACGGACCAGCTCACGCGCCTTACGTGCGGCGACGCGGGCCTGCGCCGACGAAACAGCCTTGTTCACAATGGTTTTCGCGTCGGCGGGGTTCGCCTCGAACCAGTGCGCGAGGTGCTCGTTGCACGCCTTCTGCACGAAGGACTTGACCTCGGTATTGCCGAGCTTGGTCTTGGTCTGACCCTCGAACTGGGGTTCACCGACCTTCACCGAGATGATGGCCGCGAGTCCTTCACGGATGTCGTCACCGGTGAGCTTGGGATCTTTGTCCTTGAGCAGCTTCTTTTCGAGCGCGTACTTGTTGACCGTTGCGGTCAGTGCGGCGCGGAAGCCCTCTTCGTGGGTACCACCCTCGTGGGTGTTGATCGTGTTGGCGAAGGTGTGCACGGACTCCGAGTAGCCGGAGTTCCACTGCATTGCGACCTCGAGCTCGTGGCCGGTGCCCTTGGCGGTGAATCCGACGACCGAGTTGTGGATCGGGGTCTTGCTCTTGTTGATGTGCCGGACGTAGTCCTCGAGTCCACCGGGGTAGTGGTAGATACGGGTCTTGGACTTACGCGGCGCTGCCTGAGCAGCTTCTTCGGCTTCTTCGGCAGCAGACTTGGGAGCCTCGGCCACCTCGGCAGCTTCGTCGTCGATGACCTCGGCGCGCTCGTCGGTCAGCGTGATGGTCAGGCCCTTGTTGAGGAAGGCCATTTCCTGCAGACGACGCGCAACGGTCTCGAAGTTGTAGCGGGTGGTCTCGAAGATCTCGGGATCGGCCCAGAAACTGACGGTGGTGCCGGTTTCCTTCGTCGGGTCGCCCTGTACGAGCTCTCCCGGCTTGGAATCGGTGTACGTCTGCTGCCACCGGTAGCCGTCGACCTTGATGTCGACGTCGAGCCGGGTCGAGAGCGCGTTGACCACCGAGATGCCGACGCCGTGCAGACCACCGGAGACGGCGTAGGAGTCGGAGTCGAACTTGCCGCCGGCGTGCAGCTGGGTCAGCACGACCTCGACGGTGGGAACTCCGGAGGCGTGCATGCCGACCGGGATGCCACGGCCGTCGTCGATGACGCGGATTCCGCCGTCTTCGAGGAGGGTGACCTCGACCTTGGTGGCGTGTCCGGCCATCGCCTCGTCGACCGAGTTGTCGACGACCTCCCAAATGAGGTGGTGCAGACCGCGTTCACCGGTGGAACCGATGTACATGCCTGGACGCTTACGTACCGCCTCGAGTCCTTCGAGGACGGTGATGGACGACGCGTTGTAGTCCTTGCTGGAAGTGCTTGTATCTGACTTCTGGGCAGCCACGGGTGGGTAGCTCTCCTTCTCCGTCAATACTCGAGCGCAGCCGTCAGCAAGCCCTTGCGGGTGTCGTCGGAGCGGGTTCGAGAATGTTGCCGCTAGTTACCGTTGACCATCTTACTGGTAAGCACCGACTAGAAGCGGCCAATGACACCCCTGGCTGCGCCGCAGACGAATTTTTACGATCCCCGGAAGGTGAAACGCTAGGAACTTTGCTTCTCCGAGCGACGCTCTCTCAGGCTCGCGATAAATGCCCGCGCATGTTCGGCAACCTCACCCGGATGTGAAAACGGCGACCAGTGTCCCGCGGCAATTTCACGTCGCTGCAGGTCGGAGACCCATTTTTCGGTGTCTTCGTATCCCACCGGACGAACGGCTTTGTCGTACTTGTTCAGAATGAGCTGAACAGGCACGTCCGTGTACCGATCCCGCGGCTTGCCGAGAGACGGCCGGATGTTCGCGCGATAAAGCTTGAGTCCGTTCACCATGTCGTCGGCGATGGTGGGCGCGGTGTTGACCACACGGGGGTCCAGACCGTCGAAGAAGCCCAGAAACGCCGGCCAGTGCTTGGAGAACCACAGACGCAACGGAAGGGTGCACAGGCCGGGAATCTGGAACAGAACGGTGTAGGCCGACGCAATTCCCTGCGCCGCCGGGCCGAGGAAACGACGCTTGGACGCGCTCGCCCGGATCCACTTGCCGAGATGATCGAGATTGGGGCCCGAGATGGACGAGAACGACGCGATCTTCTCTTCGGCACCCGGCTCGCAGACCGCTTCCCACGTTTCGACGGATCCCCAGTCGTGCGCGAGGACGTGCACCGGCTTGCCCGGGCTGACCGCGTCGATGACGGCAAAAAGATCGCCGGCCAGTGCGCTCAGTTGGTAGTCCTGCACCCTCGAGGGGATTGTGCTCTCACCGGCCCCGCGGCTGTCGTAGCTGACGACGCGGAAGTCGTCTGCCAGCAAAGGCACGATGCGGTTCCACAATTCATGGGTGTCGGGCCAACCATGCACCAGGACGATGGTCTCGCCGTCTGCCTTGCCCTGCTCGAACACGGCCAGGCTGACGGAACCGTTGGTCACGCGACGCGCGGTCACGGCATGGACAGGAGAGTGCTTCGACATTGTCGAACCCTTCGGAGTCGGGAAATATCTAGAGATCGAGAACGAGACGTCCACCGTCGGAACGGGATACGCAGATGAGCATCTCCGTTTCCTGTTCGGTGTCGGTCAGACGCCTTTCGCGGTGATCGGGTTTACCCGCGAGTACCTTCACACGACAGGTTCCGCAGAAACCCTGCTGACACGAGTACCCGACACCGGGCAATGTCTTCTTGATGACGTCGAGCGCGGACTCGTCGGCGGGCACGGTGAGTACCTGACCCGAATTGACAAGCTGCACTTCGAATTCCTTGCCGTCGATCACCGGCGGAGCCCCGAACCGCTCGAAATGCAAAGCGGTGGAGGGTGTATCGCGGAAACCGCGGCGGACGGCATCGAGCATCGGCGTCGGGCCACAGCAGTACACGGCGCCGCCGACCGGCGCTCGTCCGAGAAGGTCTGTGGTGGTGGGCAATCCGAACTCGTCGTCCGGGCGCACGAAGACACGCTCGGGATCCCAGGTTGCGATCTCGTCGAGGAACGGCATGGATTCACGGGAGCGGCCCGAGTACACGAAGTACCAGTCCATCCCCAATTCTCTTGCCGCACGGACCATTGCGATGATCGGCGTGATACCGATGCCGCCGGCGACGAACAACGCGCTGCCTTCTCCGACAAACGGGAAGCCGTTGCGTGGTCCGCGTACCGTGACGTGCTCACCGGGCTGGAGAGCGTGCATCTCGATGGAACCGCCACCGCCGTCGGGGATCCGGCGCACCGCGACGCTGTATCCCGTGCGATCGGCCGGGTCGCCGCACAGCGAATACTGACGCCGCAGACCCGAAGGTAGATGGAAGTCCAGGTGCGAACCCGGATGCCACGGCGGAATCGGTGAGCCGTCGGCGGATTCGAAGCGCAGGCGAACGACGTTCTCGTCGGTTGCCACCACCTCACGTGTGCTGACCACCATGTTCATGGCCGTGTCGGGGTTGTGGCCCGCGATCTCGGGGTTGTAGTCGTAGGCCGTCAACACCCGAAGGTACTTGTCCGCCAACAACTCCGTGATGCGCATGGCGCGGTCGGGACGGTTCTTGCCGGACAGATCGGGTGGCGCCGGAAACCGCGGCAACCCGTCGTGCCCGGAGATGACGTCCTTGACCCTCGAGAGTGAAATCACCGTGCGGCCGCCTGGGCTGCGGGTGACGACGCGAGGTATTGCACCGCCTGGGCGGTCGAGCCCTCGTTACTGGGGTGATAGGACTTGCTGAAGTAGGTCGACATCCGCTTGACCAGCTCGAACGACGTGGGAACTGTGCCGCGCTTACCGGCCGCGATGAAATCGGACAGGTGGGGGCGTCGACGGCTGGGAGCCTGAGCGGCAAGCTCGGGATCGTTGCGCATCAAGAACCGGGTACCGCGAATCCACAGCCACACGATTGCGGGCGTGACGAGGATCTGGGTACGGATCCGGCGGGTCTCACGCTTGTCGAAGTAGCGCATAACGTCGTACGCGACGGCTCGGTGTTCGACTTCTTCGGCGCCGTGCCAGCGAAGGAGATCAAGCATGGTCGGGTGCATGCCGGCTTTGTCCAGTCCCTTGGCGTTGAGCACCCAGTCGCCGAGGAAAGCAGTGATGTGTTCGATGGCCGCGATGATCGCCAAGCGCTCCACCAGGTGATTCTCGGCACGCAGACCCGTCATCGGACGCGGTCCGAGCAGCTTCGAGAATGCCCACTCCATCTGCTGGGTGTACGGCGTCGGATCGAGGCCGTTTTCCTTGAGATGGACCAGGACACCCGAGTGCGCGTTGGAGTGCATCGCCTCTTGGCCGATGAATCCGACGACGTCTTCACGGAGTTTCTCGTCCTCGATCAGAGGAAGAGCTTCCTTGAAGGTCTCGACAAACCATTCCTCACCGGCGGGGAGGAGAAGGTGAAGCACGTTGAGAACGTGTGTGCTGAACGGATCGCCCGGAATCCAGTGCATGGGCAGATCGGACCAGTCGAACTCGACATTGCGAGCCTGCAACAGGATGTGATCCGGCTCGGCGAACGACGAAGCGGGTGTCGATATCTTCTGCGACATCTAGCTACTCCTTCATGCCTGCCGATCGGTAGGGAACGACAGCCTTGTGACACAGTTCACTCACTAGCGAGTTTTAACTGTAACACGAAGTAATAGGTAGAACCAGGGCGTGGTTGAGTTTTCCTCAGCCGTACGTATCGCGAGGTCCGCGGCCTTTCACATGCCTTTCACCCTTGCGCCAGCTAGGCGCACTCGGACCGGTGATGCGCAGTGTCTTCACGACGCCGTCACCGACGGCAGCAGCGATCTTGGCCAGAATCTGGGACTGCATCATGCGCAACTGGGTAGCCCACGCCGTCGACTCGGCGGAGATGCTGAGAACACCTTCTTTCAGAGAGATCGGCTCGGCGTGCGCGGAGATGTCTTCTCCGACGACCTGCGGCCACCGACCGAGGACCGTGCCCTCGGACACCTTGGGGGACCACCCACGCGATTTGGAGATAGCGCTGGTGAGAGCGCCGAACGGCTGAGGGTCCCGCGCATCCGGGCCGGGGCCGGACCAACCGCTGCGTCGACGCGGTCGGCCACTTCCGTATTTGGGCGACGATCGCCCCTGCCCGACGGCCTTGCCGTTGGCCTTTGCCGTCGCGCGTGCCTCCTCGAGGGCACGGCGCGCCAGATCGATCCCTTTGAGCTCGGGCTCCGGAGCCGCGCTGCTGTCTTCAGTCATCGAACTCGACCTCCTGATCTGTCGAGCCTACGGGCACTATCCGGGATATCCGACCGTCTCCGGTATCGGAGGCTTCGACGCCGAACTTGGCCGCCTCGAGTTCGTCCGGTACGTCCTCGGGAACAGCAGCTGTGATCAGTACCTGTTCTGCGGTGGCGGCAACGGTGGCGAGCGCACGACGGCGACGACGGTCCAATTCCGCGAAGACATCGTCGAGCATCAGGACCGGGTCGCTGCCGTCCGCGCGCAACAGAGCAAAACCTGCCAGTCTCAGCGAAAGCGCAAAAGACCACGATTCACCATGGCTGGCAAAACCTTTCGCCGGACTGTCGCCGAGAATCAGCTCCAGGTCGTCCCGATGCGGACCGACCAGACACACTCCGCGATCGATTTCCTTCGACCTCATCTGCGCCAACTCGAGATGGAATCTCTCCTCGAGGTATGCAACGTCGTCGATACCGGAAATCCTTGCAGGATCGGTGAATTCGGGATCCAACGAGGACCCCAGACTGCTCTTGTATCGAATCGACGCCGGCCGGGATTCGGGTGCGATGGAACGATACGACTCCGCCAGATGCGGCGCCAGATCATGGACCAACTCGAGGCGCCCGGCCAACAATTGTGCGCCGTGAGCGGCCAGATGCCCGTCCCACACCTCGAGGGTGGAGAGGACGTTGTCGGACTCGCCACCACGAGAACCGCGACGCAAAGCCGCACCGGCAGTTTTGAGTAGCGCCGAACGCTGGCGCAGCACCTTGTCGTAATCCGCACGGACAGCAGCCATTCGGGGAATCCGGGACGTCAACAACTCGTCGAGATAGCGTCGACGATCGCCAGGATCTCCTCGAACCAACGACAGATCTTCCGGCGCGAACATCACCGACTGCAAAATCCCCAACACTTCGCGTGGGCGACGCGTCGGAGACTGATTTATCCTGGCGCGGTTGGACTTTCCCTCGATCAGTTCGACGTCGATGGTCAGTTCGCGCCCGTTGTTGACCACCGTTGCACCGGCAAAAGCACTGGTCGAACCGCTGCGGATCATCGGTGCATCCGTGGACACTCGATGAGACGACAGCGTCGACAGATACCCGAGTGACTCGAGGACGTTCGTCTTACCGTGCCCGTTGGAACCGAGGAACACGGTTGTTCCCGGCGTGAGGTCAAGCGTCAGCGAATCCCAGGATCGGAAGTCACGCAGCGAAAATCTACGAACGAACACTTAGCTTCCAGAAGCCGAATTCTTGGGCGAGGCGCTCTTGACGGCGTGACCACCGAACTGATTGCGCAAGGCCGACACCGCCTTCATGGCCGGTGAATCATCCTGTCGTGAAGCAAATCTCGCGAACAGAGCAGCGGAGATGACGGGAGCGGGGACAGCGTGCTTGATGGCTTCCTCTACCGTCCAGCGGCCCTCACCGGAATCCTCGGTATAGCCCGTGATCTGCGCAAGCTCCGGATCCTCCTCGAGGGCGTCGACAAGCAGATCGAGCAACCACGAACGTACGACGGTCCCCTTCGACCAAGCTCGGAGCACGCCCGGAACGTCCGCGATCAGGCTTTCCGCCTCGAGGAGCTCGTACCCCTCGGCATACGCCTGCATCAGGCCGTATTCGATGCCGTTGTGCACCATCTTCGCGTAATGACCAGCACCGACGGGGCCGGCGTGGACAAAGCCGTCTGCAGCGTCGCCGTCGGGGCGCAGAGCGTCGAAGATCGGCATTGCCTTCGCCACGTCGGTCTCGGATCCGCCCACCATCAGGCCGTATCCGTTCTCACGGCCCCAGATGCCACCGGAGACACCGCAGTCGAGGAAACCGATCCCACGGGCGCCCAGAAGCTCGGCATGGACAGTATCGTCGGTGTAACGCGAGTTCCCACCGTCGATGACCAGATCGCCACCCTCGAGGGCATCCGCCAGCTCGGCAATGGTGCTCTGGGTGATGTCACCGGCCGGAACCATCACCCAGACGACTCGAGGTCCCTCGAGGGAAGCAGCGAGTTCGGCAAGTGACCCGACATCGGTGACTTCCGGTCGAGGGTCGTATCCGATCACCTCGAGGCCATGCGCGCGCAAGCGCTCACGCATGTTGAAGCCCATCTTGCCGAGACCTACGAGTCCGATCTTCATACTGTTCTCCCTGGTCAGGCGCGAACTGAAGTGCGGGGTTCCACTCAGCCCGGAAGGCGAACCGGCATCAGCAGGTACGTGTACTCGCTCGAGGGCGCAGCGAAGTTACCGGACTCGTCTGCCGTGGGCTCTTCCTCGGCCGCGGGGCGAAGAACAGCCGGACGGCTGGGAGTGGTGAAGCCGAACAGAACGTTTTCGCTGTGAAGCGAGTTCAACCCGTCGATCAGGTAACCGGGGTTGAACGCAATGGTGAGTGCTTCGCCCTGGAACGACGCGTTGAGCGTCTCTTCCGCGCGGCCGGCGTCGTCGCCACCCGCAGAGAGGAGCAGGCCGTCAGCGGAGAACTGCATGCGAACCTGTGCGCCACGCTCGGCGACGAGTGCTACACGCTTGATGGCTTCGATGAGAGGCGTGACCTCGACCGTTGCCATCGCGGTGTGCTGAGCAGGCAGCAACTGACGGAACTTCGGGAACTCGGCGTCGAGGAGGCGCGTCGTGGTGCGGCGTCCGTCGTTGACGATGCCGAGGAGTCCGTCGTTTCCGATGGTCGTACCGGAGCCGAGAGCCAACTCGACCGGCGAATTTGCATTGCCGGCAAGCGTTTTCGCGGACTCGGACAAAGTCTTGGCCGGGATGAGAACAGCAGCTTGGACGTCGGGATTGGCCGGAGTCCACTCGAGTTCACGTACGGCGAGACGGAAGCGGTCGGTAGCGGCGAGGACGATCGAATTCTGTTCGATCTCGACACGGATACCCGTGAGCATCGGAAGGGTGTCGTCCTTGCCGGCTGCAACAGCTACCTGGCTGATGGCTTCGGAGAACAGGTCGACGGGAATGGACCCGGACTGCTGCGGAAGCGTCGGAAGCTGGGGGTAGTCCTCGACCGGCATCGTGGGCAGGGAGAACTTGGCGCTTCCGCACGAGATGAGCACGCGAGTGCCCTCGAGGGTCACATCGACCGGCTTGTTGGGAAGTGACTTGGTGATATCTGCGAGGAGGCGACCGGAGACGAGTGCCTGACCTGCAGTTGTGACATCTGCCGAGACGCGGACCTGCGCGGATACCTCGTAGTCGAACCCGGAAACGGTGAGGCCGGCTTCGGTTGCGTCGAGAAGAACTCCGCCGAGAACCGGCACGGGCGGCCTCGAGGGCAGGCTACGAGCAACCCACGCTACTGAATCAGCGAACTCTTCCCGGGAAACGCGAAACTTCAGGCTTCCAAGCTCCATCGCCGGGTTATTCCTCTCGGTAGGCATGTTCGTCTGCTGCGGATCTGCATCAGCTCACTTGAAGTCTGACACAGACCAAGCGATGCCCACCGTATGCCCTCGAGGGCGCAAGTGGAAAGCCGAAGCCGCGGCGAGCGCAGCCTGAGGCGAGGTTCTCAACAGGAGTTGTCCCCAGAACTATTTTCAAAGAGCTTTTCCTAGGAAATTCTCAGTAGTAGTAATAAGTCCTGTGCAATCTGTGGAGCAACGGTTGTCGACGCTGGTAGGTCCCCTCGAGGGCCTGTGCACTTCTCGAGGACAGACTCGAGGACCAATCGACCCCCTCTGTGCACTCTCTGAAAGTTTTCGGATTCCTCCTCGAGAACTCCACAGACTTTCGGAGTTATCAACACACTTATCCACAGATGTGAATACTTTTCACAAGAAACGAAGAGTTTGTTCTCATCGGCGTGTCTGACTACGGCGTGTCGTCCCTCGAGGTGGACAACCGCCCTCGAGGGGACCGCACGTGGAACCCTTCGAATACACCGATGCCGCTCGAGGGAACCTCTGCCTCGAGCGGCATCGATCGAAATAAGTGCAGGTCAACGCTTGGAGCGCTGCTTGATCCTTGCGGTCAACTCCTGAACCTGGTCGTACACCTTGCGGCGTTCCGTCATTTCCTTACGGATCTTCTTGTCGGCGTACATGACCGTCGTGTGGTCACGGCCGAACGTCTGACCGATCTTCGGCAAGGACAAATCAGTGAGCTCACGGCACAAATACATCGAGATCTGGCGGGCCTGAGCGAGTGGCCGGGCCTTACCCGGCCCACACAGGTCGTCGATCGACATGTTGAAGTATTCGGCCGTCACCGCCATGATCGTCGCCGCGTTGATCTCGAGGCTCGACGAATCGGGCATCAGATCGCGCAGGACCACCTCGGCCAACGTCAGATCCAACGGCTGGCGGTTGAGCGAGGCAAAAGCGGTGACGCGGATCAACGCGCCCTCGAGTTCACGAATGTTGCGCTCGATACGGCTGGCGATCAACTCGAGGACGTCGTGCGGGACCTCGAGGCGATCCATCCTCGCCTTCTTGCTCAGAATCGCGATACGCGTCTCGAGCTCAGGCGGCTGAACGTCGGTGATCAGGCCCCATTCGAAGCGCGTCCGCAGACGCTCCTCGAGGGTTGCCAACTGTTTGGGCGGACGGTCCGAGGAAACGACGATCTGCTTGTTCGCGTTGTGCAAGGTGTTGAAGGTATGGAAGAACTCCTCCTGAATACCTTCCTTGCCTTCGATGAACTGGATGTCGTCGACCAGCAGGACATCCGTTTCCCGGTAGCGACGCTTGAACGCGACCTTGCGGTCGTCACGAAGACTGTTGATGAAGTCGTTGGTGAATTCTTCGGTCGAGACGTACTTGACCCGCATGCCGGGGAACAGTCGCTGTGCGTAGTGGCCGGCGGCGTGAAGAAGGTGCGTCTTGCCCAGGCCCGAAGCTCCCCAGATGAACAAGGGGTTGTAGGCACGCGCCGGCGCCTCCGCGATCGCGACGGCAGCGGCATGAGCGAATCGGTTGGACGATCCGATCACAAAAGTGTCGAAGGTGTACTTCGCGTTGAGGCTGTTGGCGCCGGACCCCGAAGCAGAAGGAGTAGCGGGCGGCTTCGTGAAGTACGACGGCCACGATTCGTGAACGCTCGCGAGTGCTTCGCGGTCGTCGTCGACTTCTTCGGTCTCGGCAGTCTCGGAGTCCGAAGGTTCGCCGTCGCCTTCGGTGAATCTGCGCCGACGGTATGCGCCCGATGAGTTGACCGACTCGAACTGACGGCTGCCCGTGCGCTCCTCGACCGGTTCGGCGGGTGCGTCGGCATCGTCTTCGAGTGCGATGCGGACACCGAGTCCCTCGACCTGGCCGCCGAGGTGGCGTCCGAGTGCCTGCAGGATCGGCTCGCGCAGATCGCGCTCGATCGTCTCTTGAGCAAATGGCGATGGAACCGAGAGGAGTGCAAAACCCTGAGCAAGTGTGAGAGGCCTCACCAGACGGACAAATGCCTTCTGCTTGCTGCTCAAAGCCGGAAGATTACTTCCGGGGTCATCACTCGTGAGTTCTGCAACCACGTCGACCCAGACCCGTGCGAGCGCGTTGGGATCGTCGTTCACGTGGTTCCTTCCCGTGTTTCGCCGACAGTGGGTGTGCTGCAGCTGCCGAGCGTATGGCTGCGGCGTCGAATGATTCGGTGGATTACCACCCGGGGTGAGAACCCCGTAACAGGCTACGAATATGCCACCTGGGCTGTGTTTCCACACAATTATCCACAGATGTGGACAAACCTGCACTGAGTCGGTTTTTTCGTCAACCAAATTCGTCAAAGTGATCGAGAAATTGATCTACCTGCAACTTTGTCGGAACTCGAGGCGTTCGCCACTTGGTGTCGGGGATGCGTCAACACTCACAGCCCTGTGGATGAATGTGGAAACTCGGGATTCGGGGTCGCGTCCGGCGCTCGTGCCCGTATGTGCTGATGAGGCCTTGTCGAGAGCATGCGCCGGTGGAACTGTCCGGGTTGCCTTCGGGTCACCTGCAGTCCGTAGCGGAACTGTTGCCAAGGTCACACTTGCCGCCTCGCTCGAGGTCACGGCCGTATGCACACTGTGAATGGAATCTGCGGAATGATGTAAGTATCGGCGTGTCGCCGTGGTTGCCGCGGGAGGGCTCCGAATCGGGCTGGTTTGACCTTGGCAACGGTGGTAAGTAGCCTCGAACGGTCACCCGCTGGTGGTGATCGCTTCGTGCTGGCTACATATGTCAGGTCGGAACGGTCTTCCAAGCCACAACGAGTGAAGCTGATTGTTCTGTACCTGTTGTATCCAAAGGCGCCGTAAGGCGTCGATCACTGAATGACGCCGGGAGGCGTCAATGAACTTCGAGGAGTGTTGACCGTGGCCAAGGGCAAGCGGACGTTCCAGCCGAATAATCGCCGCCGCGCGCGTGTTCACGGCTTCCGTCTTCGTATGCGTACCCGTGCGGGTCGTGCAATCGTTTCGGCGCGTCGCCGTAAGGGCCGCGATTCCCTCACCGCCTGATCTGATTTCGAGTTCAGGAGCTCGGGGTGTTGCCTGAGCCGTTCCGGTTGCGTCGCCACGCGGATTTCTCCGTGGCGGTGCGACGTGGACGTCGTATGGGAAGACGCGACCTTGTCGTGCACGCGTTCGATCGCGAGCAAGTAGAGGCGCTGGTAGTAACAAATCACGGTCCCCGTTTCGGGCTGATCGTGAGCAAGGCTGTCGGGCCGGCGGTGATTCGACATCGAGTCGCACGCCGGCTTCGTCATATCTGTGCAGATTTCGTCGGGCAGGTTTCGCCGGAGACGGACGTGGTTATCCGCGCACTTCCGGGTGCAGCTACCGCCAGTTCAGCCGAACTGGCCAAGCAGTTGCGCGGGGGCCTGACCAAAATGAACCTATTGGTGTCGGTAAGTGAAGAGCCATGAGTACTCCGCTCTCTGAGCAGATCGAGACTCCCAGAGCCTCCCGTGTCATCACGGTGTTGAAGGCTGTGCGTCGCGCTCCCGCCACTGTTCTCATCTTCTGTATCGAGTTGTACCGGACGTATGTGTCGCCCTTGAGGATGCCGACCTGCCGGTTCACCCCCACCTGCAGTGAATACGCAGTCGAAGCGCTGCGCACTCACGGGGCGATCAAAGGCCTTTTCTTGACTGTGGTGCGGTTGGCGAAGTGTGCCCCCTGGCATTCTGGAGGGTGGGACCCTGTCCCTGCCCGTCGTGACCGTGATGCGGGTAGCCGCCATAGCTGTCCGGAAGCACGCGCAGCGTGTCACAGTCCGACGGACGAACAGAGGAGTACTTAGAGCCGTGCTCAATTTCATCTACTATCCGGTATCCGCGATTCTGTGGGTCTGGCACAAGGTCTTCGGGTTCATTCTCGGCCCGGACAACGGAATAGCCTGGGCGCTTTCCGTGGTGTTCCTGGTGTTCACCTTGCGTGCGGTTCTGTACAAGCCGTTCGTGAAGCAGGTCCGCACGACGCGTCAGATGCAGGAACTGCAGCCACAGATCAAGGCATTGCAGAAGAAGTATTCGGGCGACCGTCAGCGCCAGGCCGTCGAGATGCAGAAGCTCCAGAAGGAGCACGGATTCAACCCGATCATGGGCTGTCTCCCGGTCTTGGCTCAGGCTCCGGTGTTCATCGGTCTGTTCCACGTCCTGCGCTCGTTCAACCGCACCGGCACCGGCATGGGCCAGCTGGGCATGAGCGCCGAGGACAACCTCAACACCCCGAACTACGTCTTCTCGGCCACTGACGTCCAGTCGTTCCTGGATGCTCGTCTGTTCGGCGCGCCCATCTCGGCCGCGATCACGACGCCGGTTGCGCAGCTTCAGGCCTACGTCACCGAGAACGTTCCCGAGCTTCCGTCACGGCTGAACATCATCCTCGTGGCCGCTCCGCTGATGATCATCGCCAGCATCGCGACGCACTTCAACTCACGCGCTTCTGTTGCCCGTCAGAGCGAAGCAGCTGCCGCGAACCCGCAGTCCGCGATCATGAACAAGCTCGCCCTGTACGTCTTCCCGCTCGGTGTTCTGGTCGGTGGACCGTTCCTTCCGATCGCGATCCTCCTGTACTGGGTGTCGAACAACATCTGGACCTACGGTCAGCAGCACCTCGTCTTCCGCAAGATCGACGCGGAAGAAGAAGCCAAGAAGCAGGAAGCGATCACTCGCCGCAACGACAATGCGCCCAAGCCCGGTGCCCGTCCCGATCCCAGCAAGAAGAAGGGATCTCCGGCTGCGCTGAAGACCGCGGATTCAGCCGACGACGACGGTGACGCCCCGGAAGTTTCGCTCAAGAAGCCACAGCCGAAGCCCTCGGGTTCCAGTGGTGGTTCCACGTCGAAACCGAAACAGAACCGGCCACAGAGCAACCGCGGCAACTCCCCCAAGCGCAATAAACGGCGCTGATCCAGGAAAGAGAACGACCAATGTCCAGTGAAGCTGACATCGTTGTGGATGGAGAGAACGCAGACGTGAGCACCGAGACCACTGCGCCGGTTACCGATGTGGATGTAGACATCGACGATTCCGATGACGACCTGATCGAAGAGGGCGAGATCGCCGGCGACTACCTCGAGCAGTTGCTCGACGTTCTCGATTTCGACGGAGACATCGACCTTGACGTCGAGGGCGATCGGGCGATCGTCAGCATCGACGGCGGCGACGACCTGACCAAGCTCGTGGGACGCAAGGGTGAGGTTCTGGATGCTCTCCAGGAGCTGACTCGTCTGGCAGTTCAGCAGTCGACCGGAGAGCGTAGCCGCTTGATGCTCGACATCGCCGGGTGGCGTGCGGGCCGGCGCGAGGCACTCAGTGCTCTCGGTGCGGAAGCTGCACAGCGTGTTCTCGAGACCGGCGAACGCGAAGAGCTTGCTCCGATGACGCCGTTCGAACGCAAGATCGTGCACGACGCCGTCGCCAAGGTCGCCGGTGTTTCCAGCGAGAGCGAAGGCGCTGAGCCGTCTCGTCGAGTGGTTGTCCTCAAGGACTGACACTCCCCCCCCTGATCGAATGCGGGCCCCGGATTTTCCGGGGCCCGCTTTTGTGTCCGAGAGGTGTTTCACGTGAAACCGAATCCGGCGGCACGGTGACGGTCAGGTGCCTATCGTTGTCGACATGTCCCACGAGCGTTCCGGAATCCCTCTCGGATTGATGATCTTGAGTGCCTTACGCACGCTCTTTCTGTATGGTCGGGGCTCAGTCCCTAGGCGGCGATTCCCTCATGGGTGGGTCATTGCTTCTTCGTTTTGATCGGGTAAGCGAAGGCGGATGAAGGAAATCGGAAATACCCATCCGGTTCGCTCGTAGGCGCAATCTCGTGGTCTTTATGACCCGAACGCCAGGGAGCCTGTAGGTTCCGGCATCGATCCAACCCGCACCTCGTAGGACACGCCATTCGACAGTTGTCCCATCACCCAACCTCCTCCCTGCGCGGGCTTACCGCACCAGGCGGTGAGGTCGTAAACCCCCGGCTGGAGATCGTCGCGCGTTAGTTCCACCGACTGCCCGGCCTGCGGCCAGGAGGCATCGTCATCGGTGAAAGGCTCGACCGTGCGTGTGTGGTCATTGGGATCGTTCACCGGTGGTCTCGGTGAGGACGAAATTGACAGGGTGCAGATGCCACTGTCATTCGGGTTCGTGATCGTCGCGGTGATCGATGAATCATCACCAACGAGCGCCACCACTGGCGGTTGGTACGGGACCTGGGCGCTGGCCAAAGCGGGTGCAGCCAGCGAGGCCAATATGGCAGCGGCAACAATTGCGTATCTCATGCCCGATTTGTACCACGCCTAGTATCTTCTCGACCTCAGAACCACTGCGCTCCATCGCCTGGTTCCACCGCACTATGGAGTAAGTCGAGGTACCTCGTTGGATGCCTTTTTGGGATATGAACACCGCCGTGCCGTACGGAACTTCCCAGGTGCGTCGGCGACCTTTTTAACAAGCGAGTCAGAAACGCGATGAATGCATCAATTGAGGGCCGTCCGGACTCTTCCGCCTTCTGTAGAGCAGAACCGCCTTCAGTGGAGTTTGAACTCGTCTCGGTTGTCGAACCGGATCTGCGTATGGCCTTACCGGGTGCTGACATTTCATTCGGCACTGCCTGACGGTTACTCATCTAGACCCGAGAGCCCCGGTCAGGTCGTGATCGCTGCCAACCGGTCGCCTCGAGGCGAGACCACAAGCGATCCGTGGTTCGACCACGCTGGCTTGGTCAGTTCCGGCACGGTAGACAACTTGGCTGATCGACCCCTCGGTCCCGTCATCGTTTACGTCAGTATCTGTCGAGTTGGCGGTATGGTCCATGGCTGCTATTTGCCCGCGAGACATGGATTCCGAGCTTGCCATGAGATTTACCGAAGGGCGGCAGGTTGCCGTATTGCGAGATGCCCCTCTCCCTCGACTCGAAATAGTCGGCCTTCGTTTCACGTGAAACCGGGTCGATGTGGTGCCTCGGTACCAACGTGGAACCGCCGAGGGTTGAGGTTTCGTATCAGATGGGCGGGACTAGCGAGGGTTCTGCTCTCGCCGTCATCGTGCTCGCTGCTGTCAGGGCTCTGGTCAACGGAGCGCTGTGGGCGGCTAATTATGTGGATGGTTTGATCGGCGTAGGCGCCGCGGGCTCTTGCTCTGTTGGCCACAATAATTGGCGGTGCCTTCGTGGGGATTGAGTCATTGCGGTCATCTTCGTCTTCGGATGTCGTCCAAGAACTGGAATCGAAGAAGAACGTCCGCGTCAGAAACCGACTGGGTCAGAGTGACCGAGTCCGCTCGGCAGTCCTACGACAGCGATTTTCGGCAACCACTTTTCGTTGAAAATTGCCCATTTTGGGTCAGAATTCCATCCATGTAACTACCCATGGCAGTTTCGTCACTGTGATGATACTAAGAATTGCGCTCCTATCTGCATTCGATCGCCCGGCTATGTTTCACGTGAAACGCGTCAGAATTGGAAGATTTTTCAGCGCAATGTTTCACGTGGAACGTGAACCCCTTCCCTCCCCCGCTTGAATTTTGGGCCGAATACTTCCCAAAGAATGAACGAGTCGGCAGACTCACAGCGAGTCGGTGTGCAGAAGCGAACACATGTCGGCTCCAGAGCGGATAATGATTTCGGTCTTGATTGTTGATTTCGCGGTTTACGCGGGAGGATGTTTCACGTGGAACAGAATGGTGCGGCGTCGGTTGACTGGGACGAACAAGAGACTGCGCGCGCAGTGTTCGGTGACAGATATGAGATCGCGGAACGGTATTACCAATCCCTGGCGACGGATGGTGTCGAGCGCGGGCTCATTGGTCCCCGTGAAGTCCCTCGACTGTGGGAGCGTCACCTTCTCAATTGCGCCGTCATCGGTGAGTTGATTGCCGAAGGCGAGTCGGTTGTGGACGTTGGAAGCGGTGCCGGTCTACCCGGTATCCCTCTCGCAATCGCCCGCCCGGACTTGAAAGTGACTCTGGTCGAACCGTTGCTCCGACGCTCGGTGTACCTCGCGGAGTTTATCGAGTCCAACGGATTGGACGTATTGGTTGTCCGAGGGCGAGCCGAGGAATCGGGTGTTGTGAAGGAAGCGGGCGGCGCGGATGTAGTCACCTCGCGAGCTGTGGCGCCTCTCGAGAAGCTCGCACGTTGGTCCCTCCCACTCATTCACGAGCACGGCCGGATGTTGGCACTCAAGGGTTCGAGCGCCGCCGAGGAGATCGAGCGAGACCGTACGGCGCTCACCAAGTTGGGCGCAGGTAAGTTGGAAATACTCGAATGCGGAGCCAAGATTCTCCGCACCCCCACTGTTGTGGTGAAGGCCGAACGTCTCCCGAAGCGCCGCCAGCGTTGATGATTTACACGCATGCAATCGAGAGCAATGTACAGATGATGAGAGCACCTAGTGATCGATTCCCAATCGAAGGAGCAGTCAATGTCGGGTCGATCTGAATCCGCCGTTTCACGTGAAACACCGAAGCAGCACACGAGTGCGGGTGCGGATCAGATCGTCAACGACGACGACAATTTCACCGCCCCCTACGCGGCGATCTCCTCGGAGGAGACCCCCATCGGGGCGGCCGCGCATCGAGCGAGCCAAGTGCTTCATCCCCATTCGGTGACGCTGCCGAAGCCGGCGTTCCGCCGCGTGATCACCATCGCGAACCAGAAGGGTGGCGTCGGCAAGACGACGACCACGGTGAACCTTGCGTCGGCGCTCGCTCTTCAAGGGCTCACTGTCCTTGTGGTCGATTTGGACCCTCAGGGCAACGCCAGCACCGCTCTGGGCGTCGTCCATACCTCGGGCACCCCGTCGAGCTACGAGCTGCTCATAGGCGAAGTGAAGGCCCCGGAGGCGATCCAGACCAGCCCGCACAGTGAGCGCCTTCTCTGCATCCCGGCAACGATCGATCTGGCGGGCGCCGAGATCGAATTGGTCTCCATGGTTGCCCGCGAGAATCGACTCAAAGGCGCGCTCAACGACAAGGTGCTCGCAGAGCTTGACGTCGACTTCGTCCTCATCGACTGCCCGCCCTCGCTGGGACTGCTGACCGTCAACGCGATGGTCGCTGCCAAGGAAGTTCTGATCCCGATCCAGTGCGAGTACTACGCCCTCGAGGGGGTCGGTCAGTTGCTCCGCAACATCGAACTCGTCCAGGCTCATCTCAACCCGGATCTGCATGTCTCCACCGTCCTTCTGACGATGTACGACGGGCGCACCAAGCTGGCCGACCAGGTCGCCGAAGAAGTACGCAAGCACTTCGGTGAGGCCGTTCTGCGCGCTGTGATTCCGCGCAGCGTGAAGGTGTCCGAGGCTCCCGGATACGGGATGACAGTTCTCGACTACGACCCGGGTTCGCGTGGCGCCATGAGTTACCTCGACGCCGGCCGTGAACTTGCCGCCCGCTCTGCCACCACGACGACCCAGGAGCAGTGAGATGAGTCAAGCACGCAAAGGTGGATTGGGCCGCGGCTTGGCTGCTCTCATCCCCACTGGGCCGGCCACGGCGCCGGGTCTGGGATCGGCTGCAGCGGACGTCGTAATCGGCGTCGACAAGCGCAACCCCTCCCCTCCCCCACCGACCAAAGCGGCCCCGAAAACGCCGAAAGCCACCAAGGCGTCGGCTGCGAAGGCTCCGGTGGAAGCTGAGCCGGAGACCGAACTCGAGCCGACCGGCGCGGTCTATCTCGAGATCGAACCGAGCCTGATCGAGACGAACCCGAAGCAGCCTCGCAGCGTTTTCGACGAGGAAGCACTCGCGGAGTTGGTTCACTCGATCCGCGAGTTCGGCTTGATGCAGCCGATCGTGGTCCGTCGTCACGGTGACAAGTACCAACTTGTCATGGGTGAGCGTCGCTGGCGCGCGAGCCAGGAAGCCGGGCTGGAGAAGATTCCGGCGATCATTCGTGAAACAGATGACGACTCGATGCTGCGCGACGCGCTCCTCGAGAACATCCATCGAGTGCAGTTGAACCCCCTCGAGGAGGCAGCGGCGTATCAGCAGCTGCTCGAGGAGTTCGAAGTCACCCACGAAGAATTGGCCAATCGGATCGGACGTTCGCGTCCCGTCGTGACCAACATGATTCGTCTGCTGAAGCTGCCGGTGGCGGTTCAGCGTCGCGTTGCGGCCGGTGTACTTTCGGCCGGCCATGCTCGTGCACTGCTGTCCCTCGAGGCGGGTGCCGACGCTCAGGAGGTCATGGCGGCGCGCATCGTCGCGGAAGGAATGTCTGTTCGCGCGACGGAGGAAGCAGTCACTCTCGCCAACCGGGCGGATAATGAGATCGCTCCCCCACAGAAGCGCAAGCCCATCGTGATGCCGGGTCTGCAGGATGTGGCCGAGCGATTGTCGGACTCGTTCGACACTCGGGTGACAGTCAGTCTGGGCAAGCGGAAGGGAAAGATTGTGGTCGAATTCGGCTCGGTCGACGACCTACAACGCATCGTCGGAATGATGGAAGCACAGAAATCCAAGTAGAGAACTCGGATGCCCGTTTGGTGACGTAATCATGATGACCGGACACACCACCTATTTTCGTCACTGTGACAAATCTAGGTGGTCCGAGCTTCTCGAAATCTTGAACCGGGACGAAAGATGTTGAACAGCAATACATTAGGGCGATCAACTCTCGTGCCACTGCCGACATGTCGTAGCTGGCCTATCCTGGAGAAGAGAAAAGCGGCGGGCGAGCATCAAAACCGCTTCGGGGACCTACGGAGAGTGAGTTAGTCAGTGTCGACTCACGTCATCACCTCTCTCACACTCGACAGCCTCGATCAGCTTTCCGCCCATGCGCGCCGATGCGTGTTCTGGGAGATGGACCCGGGCGCGCTTCATGACGCCCGAGGATTCTGTGATCAGGAATTTGAGAAGGAAGCCTGGCTGTCGATGGTCATGCTCGAGTGGGGTTCGTGCGGACAGGTCGCCGTCCGCGACGGAAAGCCGCTCGGCAGTGCGTTGTACGCCCCTCCCCGCATGATCCCGCGCGCGCAACTGTTTCCCACCAGCCCGGTCAGCTCGGACGCAGTGCTTCTCACAAGCCTTCGCCTCGAGCCCTCGGGCATAGAGGAAGAACTAGGGCCGAGCCTGCTGGCCGCTGTCGTGACAGATCTGGTCCGACGAGGAGTTCGTGCGCTCGAGGCATTCGGTATCCGTAGCGACGACTTGGGGCCTGCTTCCGACGTGGCCAGTGCAACGGCTGCTCTGGAATGTTCACCCGCGGAATGCATGATCAGTGCCGAGTTCCTCGAGGATTACGGTTTCGAGGTCGTGGCACCGCACCATCGTTATCCGCGCCTTCGTCTCGAACTCAATCGAGATCACGAATGGAAAGTCGACGTCGAAGAAGCCCTCGACCGTCTATTGAAGGCCGCAGCTCTCGAAATGGTGGAGATCAGCGAACTCGCCAGAGTGTGAGCAGGTGCCGACCGCAGGATCTACGAAATGCGGTCGGCTACCGAAAGTTCTTCTGCGAGAAGCTCGGCGAAGGTGAAGGTGCCGGTCGGCTGATCGTCTTGACCCAGCAGGTACAGCCGCTTGACCGAGATCAAGATGGCTTCGGCGATGGTGTCACGCATCCGCGGATTCGTCAGTACCGCAACGTCGGACGCGTTGGACAGGTAGCCGAGATCGATCTGTACCGTCGGCATGTTGGTCAGGCGCAACAACTCCCACGTTCGACCGTGAGTTCTGCAGTCCCGCAACGGAGTTCGCGCAACGATCTCGCGCTGAACGAAACCGGTCAACACCTGCCCGATCATCGAGACCGAACCGTGTGAATTTCCGAAGTGGAAACTCGCGACGCCGTTCGCCGACGGGCTCGAGTTGCTGTCGCAGCGCAGGGAGATCATCAGATCGGCGTCGAATGCGTTGGACGTCAGCGCGCGCTCGGCCTCGCTCGGATCGGCGTTGTGCGGGCGGGAGAGGAAGGTTTCCATCCCGGTTGCTGCCATCCGCCCCTCGAGGCGCATAGCCAGATCCCACAGGATGTCGGCTTCGGAGATGCCGTTGACGATGGTGCCGGTGGACGGACCACCGAGGCCTGGATCGATGACGATGCGCTTGCCGCCCAGTTGCGGGCCCTTGCGCCGCACCAGTTCCTCTTCGCTGATCGCATGTGGGGAACCACCGGTGACGCGGGTTCCCAGAAGTTCCAGCGAACGGAGTGTCTGCGGTCCGCAGATACCGTCGGCGGCGATCCCGATTTCACGCTGGAAAGACGAGAGAGATTCGTGGGTCTGCGGGCCGAAGAAACCGTCGACCCGACCTGCGTAGAAGCCGAGGTCCTGCAGTTTGGCCTGCAGAGCTGCGACGTCGTCGCCGTACAGCGGCGCAGAAAGCTGGTAAATCAACGTACGGGCGCCCAGGCGGTACGAGGCCTCGCGAAGTGACCGATAGGTGGCCGGGCCCACGATGCCGTCGACAAGGAGCCCACGCTGCTGCTGGAAGGCGCGAACGGCGCTGTCGAGTTGATGATCGAAGATGGCGTCGGGCGCAACCCAGTGGGCACCGTCGGCGCTTTCACGTCGAATACCGGAAGTTCCGTGATGGAGGTATCCCAGCTTCGTCAATGTGCCCCGAATCTCGGCGACGGCCGGGCCGTGATCGCCGTGTCGGAGTCTGTGCATGCGTGAAAGCCTCTCGGATCGGTTAACGAATTCGATCGATGTGCCTGGTCGTAGACCCGATCAGGCACATCGATCGATTATCTCAGAAATTCTGTGGATTGCGAGAATCCACGATGCTCATCCAGCCGTCAGAGAACGTCTGCGAGGTCCTTGAGCAGTGCGGCCTTGCCCTTGGCGCCGACGATCGTCTTGATCGGCTTGCCGTCCTTGAACAGGATCATCGTCGGGATCGACATGACCTGGAAATCGCGGGCGGCCGCCGGGTTGGCGTCGATGTCGAGCTTTGCGACGGTCAGCTTCTCGCTGTTCTCACCGGCGATCTCCTCGAGTACCGGGGCGACCATCTTGCACGGGCCGCACCAGGTTGCCCAGAAATCGACCAGAACGGGCTTGTCGCTGCCCAGGACGTCCTGCTTGAAGGAATCGTCGGTGATGGTGACGGTATTCGACACTGTTACTCCTCGAGGGTTGGGTTCGACAGCTTGATGAATCAGGGAGCGCCGACGACGTCGACCGTGTGGCCGGCTGCGTCGAGCGTGTTGGCGGTGATGTCGCCGCGGTCGGCCAGCCAGCGTTCGGCGTCGATTGCTGCGGAGCATCCGGTGCCGGCAGCGGTGATCGCCTGGCGGTACGTGTGATCGACCAGGTCACCGGCAGCGAAGACGCCGTCGACGGAGGTCGCGGTGGAACCGGGAGCGACGCGCACGTATCCGGCGTCGTCGAGATCGACCTGGTCCTTGACGAGCTCACTGCGCGGGTCGTGGCCGATGGCGACGAACATGCCGGTGATCTCGAGTGTGGAGGTCTCACCCGTGACGGTGTCACGAACGACGAGCCCGGTGACGCTGTTCTCGCCGAGGACCTCGACGGGCTCCGCGTTGGTCAGGAAGCGGATCTTCTCGTTGGCCTTGGCGCGCTCGAGCATGATCCGTGAGGCGCGGAATTCCTCGCGGCGGTGCACCAGGGTGACCGAGCGAGCGAAGCGGGTCAGGAAGGTTGCCTCTTCCATCGCGGAGTCGCCGCCGCCGACCACGACGATGTCCTGGTCACGGAAGAAGAAGCCGTCGCAGGTGGCGCAGGCGCTGACGCCGCGGCCGAGGAGGCGTTCTTCACCGGGAATGCCGAGGTAACGGGCTGCCGCGCCCATGGCGAGGATGATCGCGTGCGCGGCGTACGTTTCGCCGTTCGCGACGACCGTCTTGATCGGGCCGCTGAGATCGATCTCTTCGACGTCCTCGGTGCGGATGTCGGTATCGAAGCGAAGTGCCTGCTCACGCATCTGTTCCATCAGGTCGGGGCCCATGATTCCTTCGCGGAATCCGGGGAAGTTCTCGACCTCGGTGGTGGTCATGAGGGCGCCACCGAACTGGGTTCCCTCGAAGAGCAGGGGCTGGAGCTCAGCGCGCGCGGTGTAGACACCAGCGGTGTAGCCGGCCGGTCCGGAACCGACAATGATGACGTCATGGACCGCGGGCGTGTTTTCCAGCTGGGTGGTCATGCGAGCCTTCCAATAGTGAGTGCAGACCCTCCGCTTCTTGGAGAGCCGTACCGATCAACACCAGGATAAGGGGTGTTGTTCCCGCACTCCGCTGGAAAGTGGCTCACAGCCGGCAGCTCACAGCGCGGGTGTCACTGGGCGGGGCGCGGTGCCTCCCGAACCACCAGCGCGTCCCGAACCACACAGCGCGTGCCGGTGTAGATGGTGGGCATGCACTTGTTGCAGTGGATACACAACCCCTCGTCGACGCTCTCGGCTTGGAATTTGTTGACCAGTTGTGGGTCCCTGAGGAGCGCACGCGCCATGGCGACGAATTCGAATCCTTCATCCAGTGCGTGCTCGATGGTGTCGACGCGGTTGATGCCGCCGAGCAGGATCAGTGGCATCCTCAGCGCCTGTCGGAACTGACGGGCGAAGGGCAGGAAGAAGCCCTCCTCGAACGGGTACGTCGGAAAGAGTTTGGGACCGTAGAACTTCAGCCCGTACCCGACGAGTTTGGGTTGGGAGGCGACAAACTCAGCCAGTGGGACCTCGCCGCGGAAGAAGTACATTCCGTTGAGAAGTGAACTGCCACCGGTCAATTGCATCGCGTCCAGATGGCCGTCGGCTTCGAGGATCTGGGCGATCGGCAGGCTCTGGTCGAGCCACAGACCTTTCGGCACCCCATCGGACATGTTGAATTTCGCGGTGACCGCCACGCTGGATCCAGCGGCCCGTCGCACCGCTTCGACGACTCGACGCGGATACTCGGCGCGCTTGGCGACGCTGCCACCGTATCGATCGTGGCGCTTGTTCAGATTCGGGCTCATGAACGAACTGAGGAGGTAGTTGTGGCCGAGATGGACCTCGATGGCGTCGAATCCTGCGTCCACGGCGACACGGGCGGTCCGTTCGAAGTCGGAGACGACACCGTCGAGTTCGGCAAGTGTCGCGCCTTTGACGAGGCCCATCGCGGGCGGACTCAGCCGGGTCGACGGCGCCAGAGTTTTCGTCTTGTTGGAAAGAGTGTTGGCGACCAGTCCCGCGTGGCCGATCTGCGCCGCGGCAAGTGCGCCTTCGGCGTGGACGGCGTCGGTCAGCCTGCGCAGTCCCGGCAGCGCGCGCTCGTCCATGACAAGGGTGTCGCGGTGGACTCGTCCACCTGGTGAGACGGCGCAGTAGGCGACAGTGGTCATCGCGGCCCCGCCGCGGGCCACCTCGGCATGGAAGTTGATCAGATCGTCCGAGGCCGCTCCCCGGGGCATGACGCCCTCGAACGTTGCAGCTTTGACGATGCGGTTGCGCAAGGTCAGAGGGCCGAGACGTGCGGGTTCGAATATCGACGGTGTGGGCGCTGTGGTCATTTTCAACTTCCTGCGGCGGCCTGATCTTTACGATGCCAGTGGACTCGTAACTACGACGATATAGCGCCTACTCCCAATCTGTCCGACAATTCGACACGATGAATGCCACAGGATCAGGTCGCCCACGAGACCCACGCATCGACGACACAGTCCTCGAGACCACCCGAGCGATGCTCCTCGAGGTCGGTTGGGATCAACTCAGTCTCCGGGCGATCGCGGCACGGGCAGGGGTCAGCCGAGCCTCGATGTCGCGGCGATGGCCGTCGAAGGCACATCTTGTTCTCGGGTCGATCCTGGGGGCGACACCGGACCTGACACCGTTCGAGGGCACCGATCGCGACGGCTGGATCCGTTGGGTGGTGGAGGGAAGTGCTCAGCTCTTCTCCCGTCCCGAGGTTCGCGCCGCGTCGCCAGGATTGCTGGCGGCCCTGCGCGACCACGACGACCTGCGCAACGAATTGTGGCGCGGGTTCAGTGGACCGAGTACGCAACTGTTCCTTCAGAACGCCGAAGATCCTGAATCGGCACTGCTCGATGCCAAGGCCGTGCTGGTATTGGCGGCCGGGGCAGCGATGTTTTCGAGTCTGATAGCGGTCGAGGACGATACAGATGCGCTACGCGAAAGAATCCTCGAGCTCTTACTCCCGGCGGCATCGCCGCGCTGACCGTCGACGTCAGCCGATGTTCTTGACCGACAACGTATTCGGATTCCCATCGCTGCAGTTGATGCCGACAGTCAGTGCAGTGATCTGACGCGGCTGCGATCCCGTGAAGAGTAGGACTATCGCCGGCGCCCCGTCGATGCGAATCTCGCCGGAACCGAGTAGAGGCCGGCCCTCGTCGATGCCGTTAGCGCGTAGGCATCCGGCAAGTTTGGATGGATCATCCAGTGGTCCAAGGTTTTTGGATCCGACGAGTGTGAGCAGGGACGCCGAATCTGGATCGTCGACAGCAGACGTCGCCGGTGTGCTCGGTTGAGCGACAACACTTTCGGCAGGTTCGGAATCTCGGGTTCCGATAACAACGATCACGAAGGCCGCCAATACGGCTGCTGCGGCACCGAGAACCCACGCTTGTGGGCGCCGCCGGAACGGCACGACAGCTGCCTCAGCTGGCGGCTCCAGCTGTTCTGACTGTAGATCCAGTGCCGAATTGATTCGCTCGGCAAGCGAATTCGGAATCCGTTCGTGAGTGGCCTTGCTCGAGTTCAGTGTCGCGAGTGATGCCGTGACGCCGTCAAGGGCGGTGACAAATGCATGGGCGTCAGGATCTGCGTGTACCACCGGCCACAGAGCCGCACTGGTTTCGGAATCGAGAACCCCGGCGTGAAGATCTGCGAGTAGGTCTTCCGAAAACGGAGGCGACGGAACGCGAACAGACGGATCTGTCATGAACCCTCCCTCGGCAGTCGGTGCGGACCCTTACAAGATAGGACGCGGCCGGTTCACGAATGGTTCCCGCCTTCGCGAAAGTCCTCCAACTGGGCGGCGAGACGCTTGCGCGCGCGGGCGCAGCGACTCTTCACGGTCCCTACGGGCACTCCCAACCTCTCGGCGGCCTCGGCTACCGGATACCCCTCGACATCGACGGCGACGACGGCAGCACGCTGCTCAGGCGGCAGCGATGCCAGTGCCTGTTCGACGGTCAGGCTCATGTCCACTGTCGCCGCATAGTCGCGGTGATCGCGGGGTTCCTCCGCGTTCTCCGAAGACAGAGAGAACGCCGCCCGTGATTTGTTGCGTCGGATCCGGTCGAGGCAGGCATTGACCACGATGGTGTGGAGCCAACTACGCACCGCCGCGTCGCCGCGGAACTTCGCCGCCTTGCGATGCGCGGACAGCAGACCCTCCTGGAGCGCGTCGGCCGCGTCCTCGTCCGAGTAGCTCGTACGCCGGGCAACGTGCCATAGATGATCCTGATGCCTGGTCAGTAGTTCACGGAACGCATGCCGATCGCCCTCGACATGAGCAGTCAACAATTCGAAATCCGTCGCCTCGAGATTCTTGTTCTCGAAACTTCTGGATTCGAATTTTCCGGCTCCGCCCCCGGTGCCCCCCCGATAACTGTGCACGGGCGGATATTAGCCCAGTCGGTAGGTTTCAGAAGGGCCAAGGGCGATCACTTTGCAGCAGTGAATGCAATCTCCGAGATGGATGTCTGGTTTTGTCCGGATTCGGTGCTGAGCTGCGTAATCCAAACCAGGACATACTGACCCGAGCCGTCCGACGTGACTGGAATGTCGGTCACGCCGTTCTTCAGGACACCCGATCCGATTTCCTTGGTCTGATCCAGCGAAGTATTCGCAGAAGGGGCAGAACGGATTTCAACGACGGTTCCCGGCGAATCAGACGTGATCGCAACGTTCTTCAGGTTGGCGGCATCGGCAAGCGTCACCATCAGGCCGACACCGTTCTTCAGCGACGGGAACGGCTGGAAGTACGAATCCGACGACCATGCGGTGGCCGGATTGCCGTCGATGGCGTTCTTCGCTGTTGCCGGCTGATCCGGCGTTCCCTGGGGTGAGAACACCGTTACGGCCGAGGAAGCTACCGGAACGGTTGCTGCCGCCGGTGCGGGCGCCGGTGAATTGTTCTCGGGCGCAGTGGCTTCGGTGGTCAGTCCGAAACTCTGCTCGCTGAGCGGGGTGTCGTTACTGCCACCCGAGAGGAAGCTCGCTACCCACACCACAAGGAGAATCAGGACGATCACGGTGAAGACACCGAGCGCCGTCAGTGCCGCGAGCATCCGCGTCGACTTCTTCTTCTCGGCCTCGATGGCTTCGGGGTCGTTCAGTGCATGACCCGACGCACCCTGTTCGCGGTGGCCGAGACGAAGTGCCGGAATCATTTCCGTCTTGTCGTTGACGACGGACGCCTGATCGAGGATGTGCTGCACGGTGGCAGCAGTGCGGATTCCACTCTCCGACTGCAACGCTCGAACCGCAACGGCCGAGATGTCGAACGGAACCTCCGGACGGACGACCCGAGGCTCGACGATGTTCCCGTCGGCGCCGCGGCCGGCGGGAAGCAAACCACCGACGGGACCGGCGGACGGTTCGGCCAGCGGCCAGCGAGCCGTGATGAGCGAGTACAGCATGGCGCCGAGGCCGCGGACGTCGCTGGTGGAATCGGCGTCGGCAAGCGTCGCCGGGAACGCCAGTACGGCGTCACCGTTGATGCTGATGCGAACGCGGTCCGGGTGATCGATGGACAGCGCACCGCCGGTGCGGTGAGCAGCTTCGGCAGCCGCCGCCAGGGCACGGATGGCGCGGGCTGCACCGATCGGAGACGGCGTCGTCTCGGCCATCTCACGCAGCGAACGGCCGGGAGTCCATTCGGCGACGACGATGCCGCCCGAGCTTCCGCGGACGACGTCGAGGACGCGAGCCAGACCGGGCGAGTTGATTCGTCCCAGGCGCAGAGTGCGTGAGAGAACTGCCTGCGGTCCGGACTGGCTGTCGTCGTCACCGCGCTGATCGGCGTCGACGAACGTCAGGGCTACTTCACGGTCGAGCTTGACGTCGAGAGCTTCCCAGAACTGCAGTCCGCGGGTTCCGCCGTGCGGCGCGAGCAGACGGTAGCGTCCGCCGGCGACAGAGGCGCCGGGAATGAGCTTCGGTCCACGTGGCATCGGTCGCTGGGCCGGTCGTGATGCGGATCCGGCGGAAGGTGTGCGAGGTGCAGCGGGCGGTGGTGTCTGAGCGGCAGCCGTCTTCTGAGATTCAGGTGCCTTCTTGTCCGGAGCAGGCGTCTTCGGCGCGGGTGTCTTCGAGACAGGTACTGAAGGTGTCTTCGACACGGGCGCCGAAGGTGTCTTGGACACACTGACCGGAGGTACCGGCGGAGCGGCCTTCTGCACCGGCGGCTGCGGCTTCTGACCCTGCGGGCTTTGGCCCTGCTGCGGTCGCTGTGCGGGCTGCTGTGACTTCTGACCCTGCTGTGGCTTCTGACCCTGCTGTGGCTTCTGGCCGGCAGATGCGGAGGAACTCGTGGATGCAGGTGTGCCCGACGATGCCGTTGACTTCTGTTCGGACGCTTTCACGGCAGAAGTCCCGGCACTCTTGTTGCCGGAAACGTTGTCGTCGCTCACCCTCGCTCCTTCTCCATCGATAGCCCGTCCCCGAATACGCGCGGGTTGCGATCCTGTACGCCCATGACCAGGGTACGGGAGCGCACCCGGTCGTTCTTGCTCGTTTGATTCCGTTCTGATTGCAGGAATCAGCTCGGTGACGTCGTCGTCGGTGTTGTTACGTGTGTCCGGTTCGGCGCGACCTGTCAGTGAACGAATCTTGCGGGAGACCGCAACCGTTACCGACAGGACTTCCGGAACCTTCTTGAAGTAGAGAATCGTGAAGGTGATCGCGAGCATCAGGATGCCGCCGACGGCGACGCGAACCATCGAGCCAGGTCCGCCGAAACGCTCGGTGAGTTGATCGAATCCGAGGACCCGGTCGACCGCGAGCATGGTCAACGACCCGGCTAGCGAGGCGAGTACGACGGACCAGACTGTCTTGCCCACGTTGGCCATCTGCAGGTTTCCGAGGCTGCGGTGCAGGAGGTACCCGCCGATGACGGCGCCGGTGATGTATCCGAGACCGTTGGCCGCACCGAGCAGGATCACGACCTGATCGCTGTTGGATGCGAAGACCGGAGCGAGCGCCGAGAAAGCGATTTTCACTGCAGTGATGCCGAGAACGATCCACGTCGGCGTCCAGGCCTGTTCGCGGGCGTAGAACACACGAAGTTGGATCAGGACCAGCGCGTACGGAATCAACGTGAATGCCGACCAGCTCACGGCGGTGCCGAGTCGTTCGGCCTGTTCGGGTCCGAAGCGGCCGTAACCGTAGAGCGCTTCACCGACCTGCGGACCCATGAAGGTCAGGAACATGATGATCGGAACCAGCGTGATCATGGTCAGACGCGTTGCGACCGACAGATCGTCCACGACGGCCGGGGTGTCGTCGGCAGCAGCGTTGCGGCTCAGGCGCGGCATGATCGCCGTCAGAACCGTCACTCCGAGCACGCCGTACGGGAGCTGCAGGAGCAACCAGGCCTGGCTGTAGATGGCAGGGCCGGCTTCGTCGGCGTGGGAGGAGATCTTGGTCGCGAAGATCATGCCCATCTGGCTGATCAGGACGTACAAGACGATGGCGACGGCCATGCCGCCGAACTGGCGCAGGCGGTCGTCGAGACCCCACAGCGGCTTGAGCGAGATCTTCTCGCGGCGAAGCGCGGGGATCAGGCTGGCTGCCTGCACGATGACGCCGATGGTGATGCCGATACCGAGGGTGAGCAGCTTTGCATCGCCCATCGAGACCGGATCAAGCGAGATCTCGCCCGGAGTCAGGCGGTAGATCACGAGCACCACGAGGACGACGACGTTGTTGAGTACGGGAGCCCAGGCTCCGGGCTTGAAGATCTGCCTGGTGTTCAGAAACGCTGTGAACAGTGCCGACAGCCCGTAGAACAGGATCGCCGGCAGAAGTAGATACGACAGCGCCGTGGTCAGGTCGGTGCTGACCTTGCCGTCTTCGGACAGGAAGACGTATTTGGTGAGTACGGGTGCTGCCAGGGTCGCGAGCAGCGCGGCCATGCCGAGTAGAACGAGCGACGCCGTGAAGAGGCGTCGGACAAACGCTTCGCCGTGATCGGCGTCCTCCCGCTCGGCGCGAACCAGCACGGGGACGACGATGGCGGTCAGCACGGCGCCCAGAACCAGTTCCGCGATCATGTTCGGAATCTGGCTGGCGACGGTGAACGAGCTGGCGATGGCGGGGCCGAGGACCATCAGGATCATCAACTGCTTGGCGAATCCCGTGATGCGGCTCGTCAGCGTCGCGATCGCGATGGAACCCGTTGCCGCGAGGAGTCGAGAGTTCGTCTCCTTGCGTTCCCCGACCTGGACATGGGCGTCGGTGTCGAACTCGTCCGACGTGGTCGTCTGCCGGTCGGCGAATTCCATCTCGGCTTCGCGGTACCGGGGGTAGTCGCGGATCACCGGGATGGTCATGGTGGGTGCGTCGTCGAAACGTGCGTCCGGGTTGACCGGCTGGATCGGGTAACCGCGCTCCCACGGTGGCATCCGAGGATGCGAGCGGGTCGTGGCACTCTTGCGGGTGATCGCCGAGCGGCGACCCTCCTCGGGTGGATTCCCGGTCATGAGCGTTCGTACCCTTCATCTGCTGGGTCCGGCTGACCCTTGAATCGATGCCACAGCCGTCGCCCTGCCAGGAACAGCAGCAACCCTCCCGCTGTCGCCGTCACGGCGGCCAGGGGACGACCGTACGCATTCGACCGTACGGTCACGCTGGTCGGCGTACCCAATTGGCGGCCATCTGTCGTGGTCAGCGAGAAGTTGACTTCCAGCTTGCGAGAATCGTTCATTTCCGCGGGCACAGTCAACTGTCGGCTACCTCGCGGCGGAAGCTGTTTGGGACCGATGTCACTGATCTGCATCTCGGGTGGGGCTTCCACACGCAGGTCGACGTTGATGGCGATGGGCAGCTCGTTGCGCGCCACCAGCAGGAGCGGACTCTGCCCCGACGCGAGGGTGTAGACGCCGCCCGGAGACACCACACTGACGGCCCGGTACATCCCGTCGACGGCTTCGGTGACGTTGTCGGCGCGGATGGTCGCGGACCGCTCCGCCCGATTGACCGACGCGGAGTCGACGTTGCGGCGATCGGCCAAGGTCATCGAACGGAGTAGATCTTCGCGGAGCGGCGCCGTGAATCCCCGGGGGGTGAGCGAAGCCGCCGGATCGTCCACGAGCGAAGCTTCGAGCCCGTCGATACGCGGAAGTTGGGTGGTTGCGGTCTCGACGACGGACGTCTGCGGACCGTCCTGGGTAGCCCGGTGCGGGTAGTCGAGCGTGGCGGCGTCCGTCGCGCCCGGTTGCCTGCCGAGCAGTGCCGGCAAGGCCTGAGGTGAGGCGAGCCCGGACCGGATGAGGGTCGCGAGCATCGAGAGCACCGCCGTGGCGTCGTTGCTGTCGGCGGTCCACAGTTGCGGCGGCGCGAAGATCTGATTGCGCGGCAGCGACGTCGGCGTCAGCGCGGCCCAGGCCATCGCCCCCAGCGCGTCCTGACGCCGGGCGCTGCGCGATTCGATGTCGATGGTCGGCGCGGTGTCGTCGGGGATGTACGACGGGACCTGCGGTTCCGAGCCGGTGGCGGCCAACGCTGCTGCCGCCGAGGTGTCGAAGGCAAGCGCGTCGAGTGAGCCGGTTATCCGCGACGACAGCTGCGGAGCTGCCGAGTCGACGGAAGTGTCAGCCACCATCGCTGTGGTGGGATTCACGCTCAGCACCTCTGCGGTGGCCGAGTCGAGGACACCCGAATCCGGCCAGACGAAATCTCGCAGTGAGGTCACGCCGAGGATGTTGTCGACGATGTCCGCCGGCCGTGTGAGCGCGGTAGCCGTCAACTCCGGATTGGCCACCGAGGTGACCGCGGCGAGATCGGCCTGGGCGAACGGAACCGCCGTCGTGCACATCGAGGACGCGAGGGTCTTCACCCGGCCGAGCCACTGGTTGGCGGCGTCGCTGCCGCGGCCTTCGTGCGACGGTCCGGTGGGATCTGACGAGTTGTCGGCCACGAGGTATCCGCGAGTCATGTTCTCGACGGTGATCAGAAGGTCGGGGTCGATTGCCAGGCAGAGCGCATCCGTGACGCGGCGATCGGTATCGCTCTCGGGCTTGGTGGCGTTCTCCACCGCATCGACCAACGCGTCCAGACGGCCGCCGTCGGAAAGTTCGGTGGCAAGTTCGTCGTCGATCAGGCGTACGGGCTCGTTGACCGCGCCGGGGATTCCGCCGACGAGTCGTGGCGCGTCGGCCAGCGGCCACATGAGCGTGACGCCGATCGGGGCGGACGTGTCGGGGGGAACGACCGCCGTGGCGGACGAACTGGGGGTTCCGGCTGTGGCGTTCGATTCGGCTGCGGCCGGCACACCGAGGACGGGGAGCAGGAAGCGTGCGTCGTCGAGTCGGGCGGCACCGCCGTACTCCGGGGTGCCGTTCACGTTGACGAGCATCGGGTAGACGCCCGGTTCGGTGATGTCGAGAGACAACCCGGTAGTGCTCCGCAGCGGCAAGGTGAGCGTGAACTGCTTGGACTGGCCGGTGTCGAGGGTGGTGGCAACGGTGTCGAATTCGCCGACCGTGTCGAAAACGGCCTGGTCGAAGTCGAGTGCGGCGCGCACGTCCGAACTGGAGTCGATCGCGGGAGCACGTTGCAACCTCACCCCGACGTCCTCGACGGGACGGTCACCGACGTTCTTCACCGTGCCCTTGACCACGACGTTGCGGTCGCTGGTGGTCGTCACCGTGGTCGGTGCGGTGGAGTCGATGGTCAGCTGCAGAAATTTGGCATCGTTGGTGTTTCGCGCCGGGGCGCGCTCACTGGGCTGGCTGGACGGCGCTGCCCATGCGACGGCCGTCGTTGCAGGCCCGAAACCGACAGCGGCCATCACCAGAGCGGCCACACCGGCCCGCCGCAGTGCCATTCTCATCCGGCGTCCGGTTCCTTCGGGCGCTGTTCTTGCCGTATTTCCGTTCGCGGCATCTCGGCGATCATCTGGGACGCGAGTTCTGCGAGTTTGCGCTCGTCGGCGTATGCGAGGCGCGAGTGCAATTCCGTCAGCGGCACCCAGGCGACTTCGGTGACCTCGATGTCCTCGTCGGAGAGTTCACCGCCGAGAAAGCGGAGGAGATAGTGGTGCACGGTCTTGTGGACGCGTCGACCTTCGGTCACGAACCAGTAGTCGATGCTGCCCAGCGGTGCCAGGACGGTTCCCTGGATACCGGTTTCTTCTTCGACCTCACGCATCGCGGTCTGCTCAGCGGTCTCACCTTGTTCGATATGGCCCTTCGGTAGCGACCAGAGCAGGCGTCCGCGGCGGTCGGTTCGGCCGATCAGTGCAGCGCAGAGGCGTTCCGGGGGTCCTCCCCAGCCGTCGACGACCAAGCCGCCCGCAGAAGTTTCACGGACGGTTCGCATCAAAGGTTTATCGGGGTTGCCGACGGCAGGTCGACGCCGCGGGTTGCGGCGACTCCTGTTTGTTCGTTCGGCACCAGACACCTCATCGATACTAGTTGGCGTTGCAGCGTTGCCCGGTAACCCGCGCAAAGCGGTCTATCGCGTTCGTATGCGCGTTCTGCTATTTGCGCACCTTAAGTAAGCTCCTTTCACGTGACTGTCCCTACCTCCGACGCTGATCGCCGCCTACGACTGCTTGCCGACGCCACTGCAACGCTCGGCACGTTGTCCGACGTGTTGAACCCGCTCGGTGAGCGTTTTGCTGCGGCCGGTCACGAGCTGTTCCTGGTGGGTGGCAGTGTTCGCGACGCGATCCTCGGCCGCTTCAGTGGCGATCTGGACTTCACGACGGACGCCAGGCCGGAGAAGGTTCAGGCTCTGCTCAAGGGCTGGGTGGACAAGCAGTGGGACACGGGCATCGAGTTCGGGACCATCAGCGCCATCAAGCACGGCCAGGAGATCGAGATCACGACCTTCCGGGCCGACGCTTACGATCGCGTCTCTCGTAATCCGATAGTCGAGTACGGCACGACGTTGGCCGACGATCTGGTGCGCCGCGATTTCACCGTCAACGCGATGGCGATGAAGATCGGCGCGGACGGTTCCTACACGTTTGTCGATCCGCTGAACGGCATGGACGCCCTGTTGGCCGGAGAGCTAGATACGCCGTCGGCGCCGGAAAACTCGTTCAACGACGATCCGCTGCGGATGCTGCGCGCAGCCCGGTTCGTCTCGCAGCTTGGTTTCACGTTGAACAATCGCGTTTTCGAGGCCATCAAGGAGATGGCGTCGCAGATCGAGCGGATCACCGCCGAGCGTGTGCAGGTCGAGCTGAACAAACTGATGCTCGGCATGTACCCGGTGGACGGCATCAACATGATGGTCGACTCCGGACTGGCTGCATACGTGCTGCCCGAGGTTCCGCAGATGAAGCTCGAGATCGACGAGCATCACCAGCACAAGGACGTCTACCAGCACTCCCTCACGGTGCTCCAGCAGGCGATCGATCTCGAAGAAGGCGATCCGGACCTTGTATTGCGTTGGGCAGCACTGCTTCACGACATCGGAAAGCCGGATACCAAGCGTAACGAGCCTGGCGGTGGGGTCAGCTTCCACCACCACGAGGTGGTCGGCGCCAAGCTGGTGCGCAAGCGCATGCGGGCACTGAAGTTCTCGAAGCAGATGGTCGACGACGTCTCACAGCTCGTGTTCCTGCACTTGCGTTTTCACGGCTACGGCAAGGGACAGTGGACCGACTCGGCGGTGCGGCGGTACGTCACCGACGCGGGCGAGCTGCTCCCCCGCTTGCACAAGCTCGTGCGGGCCGACTGCACCACACGCAACAAGCGTCGCGCCGCGCAGCTGCAGGCCACGTACGACGACATCGAAGAGCGGATCGCGCGCATCGCCGAGCAGGAAGACCTTGCTCGGGTGCGTCCGGACCTCGACGGCAACGCCATCATGGAGCTGCTGAACATCCCGGCCGGCCCGCAGGTGGGCAAGGCATGGACGTTCCTCAAGGAATTACGTCTGGATCGCGGCCCGCTCGAGCGTGACGAGGCCGAGGCCGAACTGCTGAAGTGGTGGGCTACCCAGCAGGGCTAGTTTCTCGTTTCTTGCGGTTGATCAGCACCGCTGACAATCCGGCGGCATAGACACCCGCACCGGCAACGGCCAGGCCGACGCTCTTGCCGTCGGGTGCGATCACCGTCGACGCTGCCGCGATCGCACCGATGAACGCGACGTTGAACACGGTGTCCTGCAGGGCGAATACCTGACCACGACGGTCGTCGTCGATGTCGATCTGCATGGCCGCGTCGCCGCTGAGTTTCACGGACTGGCCGGCGATGCCGAGCAGGAAAGCGGCGATCAGCAGCGACCCCTGAGTCAGCGTGGTCACGAAGACGAGCTGGACGAGAACCGCGCACACCAGGGCGTAGGTGATCATCCGTGAGCGACCGATCCGCGGGATGAGGAACGGTGTGATCAATGCCGCGATCAGCATTCCGATTGCCGTGGCGCCGACGGCGACACCGAATCCGGCCATCCCTCCGGGTAATTGGGAGCCGTTCGAGGTGTCGCGTAGGACCAGCACCATGATGAGGGTGTTGATGCCGAAGCAGATGCGGTGCGCTCCGATTCCGATCATCGCCGTGGTGACGCCGGGCGCCTCCCAGACAGCGGTTACCCCGGTGCGCAGTCCGGCCGTCACCGAACGGACGGCACTGGCGCGGACCACTTCGTCGGCGACCGGACCAAGTGAGCGGGCCGTGAACCTGGCCGCGGCGAGGGCCGCGATCACCGATCCCAGTGCTGCGATGGCCACGGCGGCGCCTGACGCTCGATCCCCCGCGCCGATCATGCCGATGATCGCCACCGCTGCCGAAGCACCAAGAGCGGCTACCACCGAACCAGCTGTTGTGAGAACGGAATTGGTTGCCACCAGCCACGATTGTCGGACGACCTTCGGCAGGGCTGCGGATACGCCTGCCCCGACAAAGCGGCTGACCCCGATCGCAGCAAGCGCACACGTCAACAACAGAGTGTCACCGCCGCCGGCGACCAGCAGCACCGCGGTGGTCAGGATGAAGAGCCCGCGGAGCACGCTCGCCCACAGGAGCACCAGGCGGCGGTCCCAACGATCCAGCAGAGCGCCGGCAAAGGGGCCGATCACCGAATAAGGAAGGAGCAGTACGGCAAAGCCGGCCGCTATCGCCACCGGATCGGTTTCGCGTTCCGGGTTGAAGAGGATTGCGCCGCCGAGCGCGGCCTGGAACATTCCGTCGCCGAACTGGCTGGAAAAGCGGACGAGCGCCAGCCTTCCGAGGCCGGGTGATTCACGCAGGGTGTGCAGTACGCGCTGCCAGGCCTCGCGGCGGTTCGAGGCTCGGTTCATAAGCGGAAACTGTAGTGGGTGGGTCAGGCGCCGATCTTGACGGTGGCCCGCTCGAGGATCGGCGCGACGTCGACGCCCCTCGGCAGCGTTCCGAACACACTCCCCCAGCTGTTTCCGAGCCGACTCGCGCAGAACGCGTCGGCCACCGCGGGGTGCCCGTAGCGGAGCAACAGCGAGGCCTGCAGCGCGAGCGCCATGTCGCCGACGATCTTTCGTGCCCGGTATTCGATGTCGTCGAAATCGCCGAAAGCCGCCTGGAGATCCCGCACGGCCTGATCGAAGTGGCCGTCCACTCCACTGGCTCGTTTCAGCTCGTCGAAGAACACCTGCAGTGTTTCGGGTTGCTTGGCCATCGCCCGCAGTGTGTCGAGCGCCGCGACGTTGCCGGAACCCTCCCACACCGAAAGCAGCGGAGCCTCGCGATAGAGGCGCGGCATCCGGGATTCCTCCACGTATCCGTTTCCGCCCAGACACTCGAGTGCCTCGGCAGCGTGGATCGGTCCGCGCTTGCAGACGAAGTACTTACTCACGGCCAACGAAATGCGTCGTAGTGCGCTGGCGTGGGCATCGCCTGCGGTTGCGTGGTCGGTCAGAGCGGCCAGCCACATCGCGACGGTGGTCGACGCTTCCGATTCCACCGCCAGATCTGCCAGAACGTTTCGCATCAAGGGTTGGTCGATCAGGTTGGCGCCGAACGCACTTCGATGATTCGCATGGTGAACTGCCTGCAGCGTGCCGACGCGCATGCCGGTGGCCGTTCCGATCGTGCAGTCCAACCGGGTCATGTTGACCATCTCGATGATGGTGCGCACGCCCCGGCCTTCCTCGCCCACCATCCACGCGAGAGCGTCGCGGTACTCGACCTCGCTGCTCGCGTTGGAATGATTTCCCAACTTGTCCTTCAGACGCTGCAGGTACATGTTGTTGAGCGAGCCGTCCGGCAGGACCCGAGGAAGGAAGAAGCACGACAGACCGCCCGGCGCCTGGGCGAGGACGAGGAACACGTCCGACATCGGCGCGGAGGTGAACCACTTGTGGCCCGTCAGTAGGTAGCTGCCGTCGGATTGTGGCACTGCCCTTGTGGTTCCGGCACGAACATCCGAACCGCCCTGTTTTTCCGTCATCGACATACCGGCGATCAATCCGGGTTTGGTGAGGGGAGCTTTCAGCGCCGAATCGTAGTGCCGCGTGGTCAGGAGGGGTTCGTACTGCGCGGCCAGATCCGCGTTGTGCCGCAGCGCGGGGATCACGGCGTACGTCATGGAGATGGGACAGCCGTGGCCGGCATCGGTTTGACCCCACACGGCCATCTTCGCGGCGCGGACGAGGTGTGCGTGTGGATTCGGGTCAACCCACGGAGCGCCGTGCAGTCCCAATTCCACTGCGGTGCTCATGAGTTGGTGATAGGCGGGGTCGTAACGGACCTCGTCGATGCGGATGCCGTAGCGGTCGTGGGTTCTCAGGACAGGTGGGTGCTCCTCGGCCAGATCGCCCCACTCCTGGGCCTGCGCGCTTCCGGCGCGGATTCCAACCTGATGAACCCCCTCGAGTGCGTCCGATGCTCCTTCGCGGTGTAGTGCCTCGAGGATCGGCGCGTATTCGGCTGCGTCGTAATCGATCAGGGGCGGAACCTGATTGGTGACTTCATGCGTGGGTGTCATCGAAGCTCCCTAACGATCGAAGGGTGAAGGCGAGAATGGCGTCGATCGCAGCGGGATCGGTGGTGCCTCCGCGCAGTGGAAGGATCAGGGCCTCGCCGATTGCCCCGACGATGCACGCTGCCGTCAGAGTGGCGTCCTGTGGCGGTATCTCACCGGTGTCGACTGCCGAACGAATTGCGGTGGCCAGGCAATCGCGGAACGATTCGCGAAACATGAGACGCTGTTCGTCGACGAGTGGGTCCACCGGTTCCACCAGCAGGGCATAGGCGAGAACCGGTGCGCGCATGGCACGTTCGGCGAAGGTGCGAACCGACGCCGATACCGCGGAGCGGTGATTGCCTTCCAGATGTCGGGCGCTGTCTCCGGCGTCCCGAGCCGCGGATACCTCACGGCTGCAGACTGATTGGAACACTTCGGCGAACAATTCGCCCTTGCCGTCGAAGTGTCGATACAGCGTCCCGGTGCCGACGCCGGCGTTCTTGGCCACCGCGGCGATGGAACATCCCGCATAGCCGTGGGTGGCCACTGCCGTCGTGGCGGCTTCGAGCAGTCGGGCGCGTTGGGCGTCCAGTCTTTCCTGTACTGCCGGAGTGCGGCGATAGGCCATGTGAAGAAGTGAACACCCGTTCCGTTCTTGCGTCAAGAGCCCCCACCTGCAGGTTCAGGCAGCAGCGGTGCGAGCCTGTTCCTCGCGCCACCACGCGACGGTCGCTTCGGCGGCCTGATCGAGCGGCGTCGGCGAGAGTCCGAGCAGCACTTCGCTGGCACTCGAGTCCATGACGAACGGCTTGGTGAACTGGTAGTTCATCTCCGCGAGTTCGCGGCTGTCGGTGTTGATCTTGCCGACGGCGTCGAGCACCCAGGCGGGGAGTACACCCACCTTGGCGGGGGATGCCCCGGCGGCGCGGGCGAAGGCCTCGGCGATCTTGCGCTGAGTGAGCGCGGGGCCGGTGGGTGCGTGGAGGACGGAGTTCCAAAGTTCGGGGTTGTGTGCCGCCGCGATCATCGCTGCTGCGAGATCGGGGATGTAGGTGAAGGAGTGCGGCTGATCTGCGGAACCGATGACACGAATCTTCTTACCTGCCATGACTTTCGGAACCATGCGCTCGCCCGCGTGGGCGGTGCGGACGCGGGGGCCGAAGAAGTCCGAGGCCACGACGCTGACGGTGGGTGTTGCCGAGGCCTCGCGAGCGCGCAGCAGCGCGGTGCGCACGCCGCGCTTGCCACCGGTGGCGTTGCGTGGATCGGATTCGGTCGTCAGGGTGTCGGAGTTGTAGGCGTAGAGGCTTTCGGGGAAGACCACGACGGCACCGATGGATGCGGCCGCGTCGAGCACAACCTTCTCGGCCGCCGGGAGTTCCCGCTCCCAATCGGCTGCGTTGTAAGCAGCGTGGATGCAGTGGTAGATGGCCGTGGCGCCCTCGCTGACCGAGCGCAGGGCCTCGGCATCCGAGACGTCGACGCGTCGGCGGTCGATCAGCGGGTGCTCGGGCCCGCTGCCGGACCTGGTCAGGAGCCGGACGTTGATTCCCTGCTCGGCGAGCTGTAGTGCGACGGCGGATCCGACGGGTCCTGCTCCGGTGACGATTTCGAGGTTCGACATGGTGTGCTCCTTCTTGTTTCGAGTGAACTGAGAGCACTGCTCTCGTTTTCAAGAATGCACCTGCACCCGAGCGCTGTCAAGAGCAGTGCTCTCTTTTGTTGATGCTGCTCTCGGGAATGGGGCAAGATGGACTCATGGTTGGAACTCCCCGTGAGCGGGCGCGCGAACAGACGCTGCAGGACATCACCCGTATCGGACGCGAGCATCTCGCTGCCGTCGGCGCTGCCGCTTTGTCCCTGCGTGCCGTCGCGCGTGACCTGGGAGTCGTGTCCTCAGCGGTATACCGCTATGTCGCCAGTCGGGACGAACTGCTGACCTTGCTGGTGGTCGACGGGTACACGGAACTGGGCGCGGAAGTGGACGCCGCCGTGAATGCGGTTGCAGCAGAAGATTTTCGCGGACAGTTCATTGCTCTCGGGCGCGCCGTTCGGAGCTGGGCGATCCGGGAGCCGGCCCGCTACGGTCTGTTGTTCGGCAGCCCCGTCCCCGGCTACGACGCTCCGGGCGAGCAGACCACCGGCCCCGGCACCCTCGTCGTGACCCGGCTGATCGGGATCATCGACGCCGCCCATCGCGCGGGTTCACTGACGGTGCGAGAGGGTCCGGGCCTGAGTGACACGTTGGCAGCGGACCTCGAGGGAGTGCGGAATGAACTGGGTACCGACCTGCCGCCGGATGCCGCCGTGCGCGCAACTCTCGTCTGGGTATCGCTGTTCGGTTCGGTGAACTTCGAGGTGTTCGGGCAGTACGGAAGCGATACGTTCACCGACGCGAGCGAGATTTTCGAGCGGCATTTGGCACTACTTGCCGATGTGGCGGGTCTGACCTGAACACGCTTGTGTCTCGTTCCTCCGCACGCAGTTGTCGGTGAGATGATGTCCTTGTGGCGCACGCAGAAGAACCCGAGGATCGAATGGCCTGGATAGAACCGGAGGTTCGTCCGGGCAGTTTGTTGGTGTCGTCGACCGATCTCACGGAACCCGCATTTCGCCGCACCGTCATCTACATGATCGAGCACAACGACGCCGGGAGCCTGGGCGTCGTCGTCAATCGGCCGAGTGAGACGGCCGTGCAGAACGTGTTGCCGCAGTGGTCACCGCTGACCGCGCATCCTTCGGCCCTGTACATCGGTGGACCCGTCAAGCGTGACTCGGCGCTTTGCCTGGGCATCGCTCGCAACGGTGCGCGGATCGACGGCGTCGCCGGCCTGCGGCGGGTGGACGGCAAGGTAGTCATGGTGGATCTGGACTCGGACCCGGAGGTCATTGCTCCTCTGGTCGAAGGAATCCGCATTTTTGCCGGGTACTCGGGTTGGACTCTGGGCCAGCTGGATTCGGAGCTCGAGCGTGAAGACTGGATGGTGATCAGCTCGCTGCCGTCGGATGTGCTGACGCCGCCCCGAGTCGATGTCTGGGCACGGGTGCTACGACGCCAGCCGCTACCCGTGGCGATGCTGGCCAGCCACCCCATCGAGGTGGAACGAAACTGACTTGTCGGAGGTCGATGATATTCCTGTGTCATCGTTTTCGAGAGAGGTGGCAGCAATGATCGCTGAGCGTCAGATCCAGTGCGCGGATTGTGTTTCGGATGTCGATCACTGCCACGATTCTTTGCTGCGGCATGCCGACGGATCACTCGAATGCACCGGCGCGAACTGCGTCGACTTGGCATCGGTCCGCCATGCGCTGTCCATCGATTGTGCTGAACTGCAGGGCGGTTGTGGCTGCGTCGACGCGACCCGAGGCGAGTTGCTCGCTAGCTGACGCTGACCGGATCCCGATTCGCGAAGCGTTGCGCCATCGCAGCACACACGATCAGTTGGATCTGATGGAAGATCATCAGCGGCAACACGATCAGGCCGACGGGCTGGCCCGCGAACAGTACAGCCGCCATCGGTAGGCCCGTTGCCAAGGACTTCTTCGACCCGCAGAAGATGATGACGATCTGATCGGGAAGATCGAACCCGAGCTTGCGCCCCGCGAGAGTGGTCACGCCGAGAACCAGCGCGAGAATCAGGCAGCACACGATTGTGAGGATCACGATCTGCCAGATCGTGATGGTGCTCCAGATCCCCTCTTTCATGCTTTCGCTGAAGGCGGCGAAGACAACGAGGAGGATCGATCCGCGATCGACGTACTTGGTGGGTTCGGCGTACTTCTGCAGCCATCCGATCACCAGCGGGCGGATCAGCTGACCGACGATGAACGGGATCAGCAACTGCACGACGATGTCGAGGATCGACGAGAAGTCGACCGTCGCCTGGCCGGTGGTGTTCATCAGCAGAACCACCAGCAGCGGTGTGACGAAGACGCCGATCAGGTTGGAGAACGACGCACTGACGATCGCGCCCGCGACATTCCCCTTGGCGATCGAGGTGAACGCGATCGAAGACTGAACCGTCGACGGAACCAGGCACATGTAGAGGATGCCGGTGTAGAGCTCGTCGCTGATCAGCGTCGGCGACAGGAATCGCAGTGCTAGGCCGATCAGTGGGAACAGCACGAACGTCGCGGCGAGGACGACGGTGTGCAGTCGCCAGTGCTTGACGCCCTTCCAGGCTTCCTGCGGCGAGAGTCGTGCGCCGTAGAGCAGGAACAAGAAGCCGATGGCGATCTTGGTGGCCCAGTTCAGAATGCTCTCCGCGGTACCCGATACCGGGAACACACTTCCGAGCACGCCGGCGATGATGATGCCGAGGATGAACCCGTCTATGTAGAACCTGCTGAGAAACTTCACCTGGCTAAGGATAACGGCGAGCTTCAGCGGGCTCTCGAGCCCCACGAAGGTTGAAGCCCATCACCGCCAGGCACAGCAGCGTCCCGATGATCGACAGCTCGATGATGGCCGTCTGCATTCCCTGGAGGGTGATGGCGATACCCGCGATGATCGACGGGATCGCCAGTCCCGCGTAGCTGACGGTGAAGAACGCGGCCAGAACTCCGCCGTGGCTCTCGCGGGCGTGGGTCCGGGCGGCGGCGTTGACGCGCTTCATGCCGCCGGCAAACGCCAGACCGTGCCCGGCGCCGACCACGACGGTGATGACGCCCAGCAGTGCCAGGCTCGGGACGAGGTCGACCACGAGGAGGCCGATCATTCCCAGAGCGAGGATTCCCAGGCCGGCGGTGACGGACGTGCGCGGGTCCATGCGGCTTCCGCCGAGTTGCGCGACCACCGAGCAGATCATCACCAGTGCGGCCGCCCCGCCGCCGAGTAGAAGGTTGTCGATGTTCAGCAGGCTGGTCATCCACGACGGGACCACCGACTGGAAGAGCCCGACCGCGCCCCACGACAGCGCGACGGCGAGCGAGCTGAGCCAGAAAGTCTCGCGAATGGCGGCGGGAACATGTGGCATCTGGAAGAACCGCTTCGGGCGTGTGACGTCCCCGATCCGCGGAAGTAGCAGCAACACGATCAGTGCCGGGATGAACGCGACGAGGAAGATCAGATACGGCAACCGCAGCGGTTGTGGAAGGTACTGGGCGATTGCACCGGACACGAGTGGTCCGAGCGCACCGCCCAACGCGCCCGTCACCGTCGATACGAGCGCTGCTCGTCGGTGATCGAACTTCGGTTCCTGCTCCACCAATGCGGCGCTGCCCGCCGCACTGGCCGCGCCCACCGCGATTCCCTGGGCAATCCGGCCGACGAACAACCACACCGTCGCGTCGGCAAATGCCAGAACGAGCGTGCCGACGACGCTCAGAGCGAGTGCAGTAAGGAGCACGGTGCGTCGGCCGAGGGCGTCGGACAGCGGTCCGAAGAACAGCAATGCCGGAACGAGGCCGGCGACGTAGACGCCGTAGATCAGCGTCTGGATGGTGGGCGTGAATCCGAACTCGGTCCGGTAGAGCCCGTAGACGGAGGTGGGCATGTTCGCGCCCAAGAGGATCACGGTGAGGACGTAGCCCACGCCGTAGAAGTGTCGATTGGTGCGGCGTGTGCGTTCTTCGGTGGCGACAGCTGTGGCGGACGTGGGAAGCCCCTCCTGAAGACAGAGTGCGAAAATACATGGGTCGTCCTACGTATCGTAGGTGAGTGGAATGATCGCCGCTAATGCTGTGAGGATGAGCTGATGACCGTTGTTCGCAAAGAGTCCGCGTACGAGCAATCCCTCGACTGGATGCGCGCGCAGATCTCCGACGGCGTCTGGACAGTGGGCAATCGTGTTCCGACCGAGCCGGAGCTGATGAGTGTTCTCGGCGTCGGCCGGAACACCGTGCGCGAAGCGATCAAGACATTGACCTCGACGGGAGTCCTGGAGATCCGTCGCGGATCAGGGACCTTCGTGCGCGCTCGGACCGACATCGGCGGACTGCTCGGCAGACACGCGTCCGTCGACGAGATGAAATACGTCTTCGAAGTGCGTCGTGCGCTCGAGATGGAAGCGGTCCGGTTGGCGTGTGAGCGTCGCAGCGACGACGACGTCCGGATACTTCGTGAGCTGGCCACCAAGCGTGACGTCCCGGCCGAGAACTTCGTCGACGTCGATCTCGCGTTTCACATTGCCGTTGTCGATGCCGCCCACAATCCCGTGCTGAAAGATCTGTTTGCCGGAATCCTCGAAACAGTTCGAGCCACCTACGAGGTGACCGAAGGGGTGCATCCGCCGTCGCTGACGTCTTCGCATCATCAGGGAGTTGCCGAAGCCATCGCCGAACGCGATGTCACCAAAGCCAGGGCTGCGGCGTGTGGGTATCTCGAGAAGACTCAGGAAGCGATCGGTTCAGGCTCGGCGGTTACCGAGTCCGGGCGTCGGCCAATCGATTGAGTGACCCGGCGATGTCTTCGGCTCCGGGTGTCGTGATCGTGAGTCGGTCGCCACAAGCGAACGTGATGACCACCGCTGGCCCGGTGCGGGTGACGACGCCGTAGTTACGACGACCCTTGGTCTTGAGTCCCCAGCCGCCGAAGTCCGCGAACGGTTTGATCTCCGCGACGTCGGCTCCGACAACTTCCTCGATGCCGTAGGTCATCGCAGCCATCCCCATGTTGATCACCCGGATTTCCCGTTCGTCGACGATCACCCGGAAGCGAACCAGGCTGACGACGAGCAGTCCGAGTGCCCCGAAGATGAACAGCGGCCAGAGTGACCGCATCGCCAACGCCATGATGACTCCGGGCGCCAGAGTGATCGCAGTGAGGATCACCGACCCCTTGGTGCTGAATCCGACGTCGTCGGAGATGGGGAGAGCGCAGCGGCTTCGCGGCAACCCGGCCGAGGGTTCGATCGTGGCAAGAGTGCGGACGCGGTAGTCACGCAGGAACGAGGCGCCGATCCACCCCAGCACCCCGCCGATGACAAAGCCGACACCGATAGACCACAGCGGGAGTGACGTCGTGGATGGATCGGTGACATCGAGTTGGGTGTAGAGCAAAGCGAAGTTCACTGTCGTGATGAGCCCGACCACGCTCAGCCCGACAACCAACATGAATCGGCGCATCATCAGCATCGCGGGAGCAAGAGCAGCAATCGCACTCAGGCCGCCACCGAAGAGCAGCGTCAGAAGTGCAATGGTCCAGGCGTTGGCCGACGGGGTGGAGAATCCGTCCGGCGAGGTGGTGGTCCAGTGAGTCGCGATCTGTTCCGGGAGGCGGGGCTCCCAAATTTTTGTCAGGACGAAGCCGAAGACCGCACACAACAGCGGAACGACTAGCCCGAATACGACCCCGGCCGGGTCGACCACGCGATGTTTCACGTGAATCAATGAGCCGGCTGGCAAGCATCCTTGAGCGCGCAGGCACCGCAGGAAGCGGTACCGCAAGCGGCAGCGTTCGCCTTGGCCTCGGAGGTCTCCGCCACCGGCTCGTCTGCGGCAGGCTCGGAGTGTCCGCCGCAGTTGCAGTCGTTACCGCATCCGCTCTGCTGCGGGAGTGCGGCGGCAGCACGGGCACCGATGCCTCCACCGAAACCGGCGGTGAGGACGGCGACGACGACGGCGATGATCGCGACTGCGACGCCGAAGACTCCGCCGATGGTCAGTGCTGCGACTCCGCCGATGACCAACATTCCGGCGGCCGCGAGCATGGTCGGACCGGCCACCTTGTTGGCGAGGGCGAACGACTCCTCGCTCCGCAGGGAATCCTCGGTGCGGACACCGGCCCAGCGGTTGCGCGGGAGTTTGCCGATCAGTCCGGCGACAGCAACTCCACCGACGGCGACAGCGAGCACGAATAGCACCACAGCGACAACGATCACCCATACAGGATAGGCGCGAGTGGAGTTGATGGTATGCCCGGGTCGTGCAGGCTCTACCCTGGTTATCGGTATTTCCGTCAGCCAAGTAGATAGCGACCACAGTGACCGAGTCTCCGCAGTCCCCCGATTCACCAGCCGACGCAACTCCGCAGCACCGCTACACCGCGGAGCTCGCCGGCCAGATCGAGCAGCACTGGCAGGACCGCTGGAGTGAGGAAGGCACGTTCAACGCGCCCAATCCGGTCGGTCCGCTCTCCTCGCCCGACGGTGTTCCCGCCGACAAGCTCTTCGTGCAGGACATGTTCCCGTACCCCTCGGGTTCGGGCCTGCACGTCGGTCACCCGCTCGGATACATCGCTACGGACGTCTTCGCGCGCTTCCATCGCATGCAGGGGCGCAATGTCCTGCACACCCTCGGCTACGACGCGTTCGGTCTCCCGGCCGAGCAGTACGCCGTGCAGACGGGTACCCACCCGCGGACGACCACCGAGTCCAACATCGCCAACATGAAGCGCCAGCTGCGACGCCTGGGTCTGGGGCACGACGAGCGTCGTAGCCTCGCGACGACGGACGTCGACTTCTACCACTGGACGCAGTGGATCTTCCTGCAGATCCACGGCGCCTGGTACGACAAGGCTGCAGGCAAGGCCCGTCGTATCTCCGAGCTGGAAGCCGAGTTCGATTCCGGTGAGCGCGCTCTGGAAGACGGACGCGAGTGGGCGTCGCTGACAGTCGCCGAGAAGGCAAAGGTCGTCGACTCGTACCGCCTTGTCTACCAGTCGGATTCGATGGTCAACTGGTGCCCCGGTTTGGGTACCGTCCTGGCCAACGAGGAAGTCACCGCCGACGGTCGTAGTGACCGCGGAAACTTCCCAGTCTTCCGTAAGCATCTCCAGCAGTGGATGATGCGCATCACCGCGTACTCCGATCGCCTGGTCGACGACCTCGAGTACTTGGATTGGCCGGACAAGGTCAAGGCCATGCAGCGCAACTGGATCGGACGCTCGTACGGTGCCGAAGTTACCTTTGCTGCAGGCGAGTACGGCGTCGATGTGTTCACCACCCGTCCGGACACGCTGTTCGGCGCCACCTATGTGACGCTGGCTCCTGAGCATGACTTGGTGGACAAGCTCGTCGCGGACGAGTGGCCCGAAGGTGTCGACGCACGCTGGACTGGCGGTGCCACGACGCCGGCGGAAGCTGTTGCTGCATACCGTAAGTCGATTGCCGCCAAGACCGACCTGGAGCGTCAGGAAAACAAGGAGAAGACGGGCGTCTTCCTCGGTTCCTACGCCGTCAATCCGGTCAACGGCCACAAGGTCCCGATCTTCATCGCCGACTACGTTCTGACGGGTTACGGCACCGGTGCGATCATGGCAGTTCCGGGACACGATCACCGTGACTGGGAGTTCGCGAACGCGTTCGGTCTGGATATTCTCGAAGTTATTGCCGGTGGCAATGTTTCGGAGGCTGCGTACTCCGGTGACGGCCCGCTGGTGAACTCCGACTACCTCGACGGGCTGGACGTTGCGGAGGCCAAGGCGACCGTCATCAGTCGCCTCGAGGAGAGCGGCCAGGGCAAGGGCACCATCCAGTACAAGCTGCGCGACTGGCTTTTCGCGCGTCAGCGTTACTGGGGCGAGCCCTTCCCGATCGTCTACGACGCGGACGGCAACGCACACGCTCTGCCGGATTCGGCTCTGCCCGTGGTGCTTCCGGAGGTCGAGGACTACGCACCCGTGTCCTTCGATCCGGACGACGCCAACTCCGAGCCCTCTCCCCCGCTGAACAAGGCGACCGACTGGGTCAACGTCGAGCTCGATCTCGGTGACGGTCTGCAGACCTACCACCGCGACACCAACGTCATGCCGCAGTGGGCAGGTAGCTCGTGGTACCAGCTGCGCTACATCGACCCCACCAACCAGGACGCCTTCTGCGACCCGCAGAACGAGGCGTACTGGACGGGCCCGCGTCCGGAACTGCACGGCCCCAACGATCCCGGTGGAGTCGACCTGTACGTCGGCGGCGTCGAGCACGCAGTGCTGCACCTGCTGTACTCGCGCTTCTGGCACAAGGTTCTGTTCGACCTGGGCTACGTGTCCTCGAGCGAGCCGTACCGCCGCCTGTACAACCAGGGCTACATCCAGGCATTCGCGTACACCGACGCCCGCGGCGTCTACGTGCCGGCAGAGGAGGTCGTCGAGCGTGACGGCAAGTTCTTCTACGAAGGCGCCGAGGTCAACCGCGAGTACGGCAAGATGGGCAAGAGCCTGAAGAATGCCGTTGCGCCGGACGAGATCTGCGCCGAGTTCGGTGCAGACACTCTGCGTGTGTACGAGATGTCGATGGGTCCGCTGGACACCTCGCGTCCGTGGGCAACCAAGGACGTCGTCGGTGCTGCGCGATTCCTGCAGCGAGTGTGGCGCATCGTCATCGACGAGGAGACTGGCAAGCCCCGTGTCACCGACGAAGCTCCTGGTGAAGAGACTTTGCGTGCGCTCAACAAGGCGATTTCCGGTGTCATCGAGGATTACACGGCGCTGCGCGACAACACGGCCGCCGCGAAGCTGATCGAGTACAACAACCACCTCACCAAGGCGTTCCCGGGCGGTGCGCCGCGTGCTGCTGTCGAGCCGCTGGTGCTGATGCTCGCTCCCCTGGCGCCGCACCTCGCGGAAGAGCTGTGGTCGCGTCTGGGTCACACGGAATCCCTTGCGCACGGACCCTTCCCGGCAGTCGAGGAGAAGTGGCTCGTCGAGGATACCGTCGAGTACCCGATCCAGGTCAACGGCAAGGTTCGTAGCCGCATCAGCGTCCCGGCAGATGCCGATCGCAAGGCTGTCGAAGAGATTGCGCTGGCCGACGAGAAGATCGTCGCTCTGCTCGAGGGCAACGCACCCCGCAAGGTGATCGTTGTGCCGGGAAAGATGGTGAACATAGTTCTGTAGGGCCTTCGGCCCCTGTGCGCCGTTTTGGTAGTTACCGCTACCGAAACGGCGCACAGTCGTATCTGGGTGCGTATCTGGGCGCCACAGATGTGCTGCCAGTCTTCACAGGCGTCGTGGGTGATCGCCCGGATCGAATCTCCGATCCAGTTTCCGATTCAAGCTGCGATCTTCGAACAATCTGAATACTCCACTTGGAGAACGAGTGTCATCGCTTCGCGGCACGCGAACACCACCTCACTTCGATCTGTTCAAGCAGGGGAGCGCCGGGTATTACGGAGTCACTATTGATGAATTATATTGTGACCCTTAGGCGATGCCCTGAGAGAGTGTTTCAATCCCTTAGGTATCGGCCCTTAGGGGCAAGCCCCGAGCGAATCGTGTGAATTTCAACCCCAGGGGACGATGTGGGCGCGGCTCGTTCTGAGGATTGTTGACGCGATGACATCGAACCAGAACATAAGTTGGCAATTCACTAAAGCTGTTCTCCGGAAGCCGTTTACCATGGGCGCGGTCGCGCCGAGTTCTCCCTCCGTCGCAGCGGAACTGGCGGCGGTCGTACCAGCGGTCGGCGCGCCTGTGATCGTCGAGTTGGGTCCGGGGACAGGTTCTGTCTCGGACGCCATCTCCTCACGAATACCGAGGAGCGGCCGTCATATCGCGGTCGAGGTTGATCGTGAACTGGTGAGGCATCTGTGTCGGACGAGGCCAAGCATCGAGGCGATTTGGGGCGACGCCTGTGATCTGATCGCCCTGTTGAAATCCGCTGGAGTAGAACGCGTTGACGCAATCGTCTGTGCGCTCCCGTGGTCGCTCATCGATCTCGGAAAGCAGTGTCTGATTCTGGATCAAATTGCGACCCTGCTCACGGATGGCGGGCAGGCGAGCCTTCTCGCTTACCCCCACGCGCGCTGGCTACCGAGAGCCCAGGGATTCCGGTTTGCACTGAACGAAAAGTTCACCGACGTCTCGTGTGGTCCGGTTATTTGGCGTAACTCACCGCCGGCGGTTGTGTACCGATGTGGGCAGCCGATGACTCGTGCGAATTTCTGCTGACCTCTTGACCGGGCTGCCCCCGGTTTGGTTGCTCGCGGCGGGTGGGATGCTGATCATGGCGGAAGTGGGCACGTTGGTCGGGATCATTCTTCCTGGTGTGACGGCGGTCCTTGCTTTCGGGTATCTCGGAAGTACGGGTGCCGTTCACCCAGTCGCAGCGTGTCTTGTCGCGATCGCCGGTGAAATTGCCGGAGGGCATATTGCCTACGTGCGAGGCCGACGTGCTCGCCGGTTCAGGAGAGTGAGTCCACTCGCGGGAACGGGAGCCCGTGGGGCCGACCGGTCGCGGGCATGGTCGCGGTTGATGGAACTCTCTCAATCGATGGAGTTACGGGCTCTGAGCCTGGTGGAACGGCATGGCGCTGCAGCGATTGTTCTGTGTCAGTGGATGGCTGGAGTCCGGACCGTAACACCGCGTCTGGTGGGATCCGTCGGGACGAGCTATCGGAGGTTTGCCGTTGCGCAAGTGCCGTCTGCGATGGCCTGGGTGTGCACGTGGATGTCAGTCGGGGCAGTAGCTGGAGCGGCGAACGAGCGCGTAGCTGCAGGAGTGGGGGTAGTCGGACTGCTGGCGCTGGCGTTGACATTTCTGTCTGTGGTGGTGTGGGCAAGCGTGAGTCACTGCTTTTCAGCCCGGGTTAATCGCGCGTCGACTCCGCAGAGTAGTTGTCTTTGCTCACAATCGAACCGCCGCAGTCCTTTTGGTGCACCGTCGCCAATCAGTCGTTGTCCTGATTGTCCCGCTCCGCGGAACATTCTGTAGCGCGCGGACGACGCGAGGGCTGTGATGCAGGTAACACGTTACCGAGATCGGTAGCTGTCGTTCCATTGCACTTCCCGGCTAGGCCCCCGTCGACGGTATTCGACAGAGGGTCAATCGAATTCGTAGGTGTTCCCGAAAGGATCTTCCAGCCATGGCGTCTCATGTCCACAGCGACGGTTCGTCTCCCAGTTTGCCCGAACCGACATCGATACCGGAGCGGTGGACTCCGCGACTGGTGTTCTCCCTGGCGTCGATTGTTCTACTTCTCGAGATGCTCGCAGTGAGCTACATGATGATCTCCACTGCTCTCCCTGCGATCTCGGTGCACTATCAAACGACGCAGGGAGCTTGGCTGCTCACGTCGTTCTTGCTGCTGGGGGCGGTCGCGTCTCCTCTGCTCGGCAAGCTCGCCGACATGTACGGCAAACGAAAAGTCCTGCTCTTGGCTGTCGCCGGCGCGGCGGTCGGATCCTTCATTTCGGCGATAGCGCCGAGCTACGCGATCCTGATTCTGGGCCGGTCGCTGACGGGTCTGCTGGTTCCCTGCCTGTTCCTGAGTTACTCCCTCATTCGAGATGTTTTTCCGCCGAAAACTGTTGCCTTGGCCGTCAGTATCGCGACTTCCGGTATGGGTTTGATTGCGATCCCGGCGCCGTTCCTCACCGGTTGGTTGATCGACAACCACGGGTTCCGGAGCATCTTCTGGTTCTTTGTCGTCGGGCTGGTTCTCCTCGGCGGCATGATCTTCGCTTCGACGGCGGAATCAACTGTCCGACTTCGCTCTTCGCTGGACCTGATCGGTGCGGTACTGCTCGGGTCGGGCATCGCCGGAATTCTGATCGGCGTCAGCTTCGGACCGACCTGGGGCTGGAAGAACGGTTCGACACTGGCCTACCTGATCGGCGGCGTCGCACTGTTGGTGGCTTGGGTTGCCTCTGCCCGAGCCATCCGCGAGCCCTTGATCGACCTGCGCTACTTCGGCAAGCGTTCGGTGATGCTCACCGCCGTCGGTGCCGGGTTCTGCTACGGCGCGTCGGGAGTCTTCACGATCTTGCTGCCGATGATGGTGATGACCCCAGCAGTTCTCGGCCTGGGATACGGATTCGGCGTGACGGCAGAGGGATTCGCGATCTTCCAGGCGCCCCTTGGCGGCATGGTGGTGGTCGGTGGTTTGATCGTGGGCTTCCTCGTGGGGCGCAACATCCGGCCCCGTCTGCTGATGATCATCGGAATGATACTCATGGCAGTCGGATTCACGTTGACGGCCACCATTCACGACAACAAGCCTCTGCTCATCATCTTTGCCGGAATCTTCGGTGTCGGTATGGGTATGGGCTACGCCTCCATCCCGAACCTGCTCATCGAGGCAGTGCCGCCGCAGTTGCAGGCAACCACGGCGAGCATGGTTGCGGTCTTCCAGAGCATCTTCCCCGCAGTGCTTCCCGTCATCGCCTTCACGGTCTTGAACTCGCACATCGCGATGGCGATGGAGGGCGCTGTGTTCTACACCGACGAGGGCATGCGTATCGCGTTCCTGATCGGTGCTGCTGCAGCAGTTCTCGGCGCGATCGCAGCCGTGTTCCTGCCTCGAAACATCGTCCAGATCGGCGCAGAAGACGGTGTGCAGCAGGAGACGTCCCTCCTCCCTGCTCACTGATCTCACGATGATGTGCGGCTACTGACCAACGTTCGTAGCCGCACATCGCCGTGGTGGCACTTCGACGTCATGCAAGATGAATCTCCTGCAGCGAGATCTCACCCCGCAGCGGACGCTCTGCGACCTGTGCCAGATCAGATACGAATGTGTCCGCGATCGATCGGGTGGTGGTGAGTTGTACCGACAGAACATTGTTCGCTTGACTGCACACAGTTGCGCCGTGCCGGTACGCCACCAGCGCCACTGGATCGACGCGTTGGAAAGTCGCGGTGACGTGTAGGCCGACCTGTGGTGTCACCGGAACGAACGGGCCGTGGTCCGTCTTGATGCGAACTATCCCGATGATCTTGTTGAGACGCTTGATCAACATGGCGTCGGAGATCGTTGCCGGGCAACGGTACGCGATCGACATTCCGGTGACTCCCGGCGATGTCACGGACACCCACGTAGACAGGCTGACGACCTCGACGCCGAGCTTCCACCCCAGCGACGAAATACGTGCGAGAACCGCCGCGGTATCGTGGCATTCGACCACCATGGTGCCCACCCGACTCGTATCGGTGCCCACCCGAGCCGCTTCACCCATTTCCTCGACCTCCTCCGCCTAGAGAGGAAGTCCGGGCGCATCGACCCCGATGATTCTCGATCCTCGGAAGAAGTCGAGAAGCTTTGCGTCGCCGTGTGCGCCGATACCGCTTCCGCCCCAAAAACTCTGGGTCGAGTGGTCGTCTAGGTCCAGGAGGCTGGTGCTGTTGATCTTGTTCTCACCGCAATCGATTCGGGTCGCAAGTTCACGAGCGGCGTCGACGTCGGCGCCGAACACGTATCCGGCCAGGCCGGTATCGAGAGCGTTGGCCTCGAGCAGAGCTTCCTCGTCGGTTGATGCTCGGTGCACCGTCAGGATCGGCCCGAAGGTCTCCGATTTGGTCTGCTCCGACGAGATTCCGTGCACCACTGTCGGTGGGAAGAACCATCCGGAATCGTCAGGCACGGGGGTGCTCGAGACGGCCGTGCCGCCCACGCCACGGAGGAACTCGACGGTATCCCGCATCCGTTGGAGTTGAGGCTCGTTCGCCTGCGGACCCATCGTGGTGTTGGCGTCATCGGTTCGGCCGAGTGCGATTTCGGCCGTGCGGTCGAGTATTGCGTCGACAAGCCGGTCGTGAAGGTGCGGCGGCACGAAGACGCTTCCCGGACTCTCACACCATTGCCCGTTGAGTTTGGTGAACCCGTCGACGAGTGCGGCGGCAGTCAGATCGATGTCGGCGTCGGCGCGGATGATCACGGGGTTGTTGCTGCCGAGCTCGAGTTGAAGAGCCTTGAAATCGGTAGAAGCTGCAGCGGCGATGGAACTACCGGCCGCTCGGCCGCCGGTGAACGCCAGTGCTCGGATTCGTCGATCGGAGGCCAGTAGATGCCCGACGTCCCCGCCTCCGTGAACGAGTTGAAACAGAGCTTTCGGCGCGTCGACTTCGGCGATGGCACGTGAGATCGCCTCGGCAAGCACGTTGGGACCCGACGGTGCCCAGTTGGAGGGCTTGGCGATGACCGGAGCACCTGCGGCCAAAGCGAATGCGGTCTTCTTGGCGGTGATGAAGCTCGGTGCGTTCCACGGTGCGATCACAGCGGTCGGGCCCCAAGCCAGCCGATGTAAATGTGCACCTGACGGCAACTGCTCGAACCCGGAGGAGTTCTTCAGATGCGTTGCAGCACTGCGGAACAGATCGGGAAGTCCGCCGGCGAAAAGTGTGCTGATCGAAAGCGGAAGGCCGTTGTTCTTGGAGTCCTCACGGGCGATCGCCGCAGTTCGTTCCTCGACAAGTTCAGCCGTTCTCTCGAGTAGGCGCACCCGGTCGGCTACCGATCGACGGGTCCAGACACCCGATCGATGGAGTTCTGTCGCGGCGGTGATTGCCCTCTCCACCTGTTCGGTGGAGGACGAGAGTTGGGCTTGCAGTTTCTCTCCGGTGTCGGGATCGGTGAGAAATTCGCCGAGTTCGATAGCCGGTGTTTCGACGTTTCCGTCGATCGTGTTGTTCTGGGGCACGAGTGAGCATGAAGTGGTCATGACTGTCCTTCGTGGCGAAATCGTTTGTAGGTCAGATGTTGTCGAGGTAGCGTTCGCGTTCCCAGTCGGTGACCGCGGACATGAAGGAATCCCATTCGTCCTTGGCGACTGCCGCATAGTGCGATACGACGTCGGCGCCGAACGCCGCGAGTGCGAACTCACTGGCCTCGAGCGCACGCGCCGCCTCGTCGAGTGTGCCGGGCAGCGGTTGTTGCTTCACCTTCTCGAGTGTGTCTGTGTCGCTGTACCCGTCGCGTCGTACCGGTGCGCCGGGATCGAGCTTTCGTGTCAGACCGTCGTTCATCGATGCCAAGACTGCGGCCAGTGCGAGATACGGATTTGCGTCCGCCCCTGGCAGTCTCATTTCGAGACGGTTGGCGGACGGTGCACCGGTGATGAGTCGGCAGGTGGTGGTCCTGTTGTCGAAACCCCAGGTCAAGCCGTTCCCCGAGAAATCGTGGCTGGCTCTGGTGCGGCGCATCGAGTTGATGGTCGGCGTGTAGAACAGCATGAGTTCCGGGCAGTGCTCGAGAACTCCGCCGACGGCGTGCAGCAGTTCGGCGCTCGCGGTGTTTTCTGCGCTTTCGTCGTGGAACGGGAAGGTGTCGTCGCTCCGCATGGACGCGTGAATATGACACGACGAGCCCATGCCGTCGGTGCTCGGACGTGCCATGAAGGTAGCAGTGAGCCCTTCTGCCGCAGCGACGTCGTGGACGACCTGCTTGAATAGCACATGGCGGTCGGCCATCTCGAGGGCGGTTCCGTATTCGAGGTTGATCTCCCACTGGCCCAGGCCGTATTCGACCTGAGAGACCTCCACGGGAATCGCGCTCTCCTCCAACGCGGTTCGTACCTTGCGGAAGAAAGGTTCCATCGCGTTGCCGGCGGTGATGGTGTAATCCGAGGGCACCAGGGTGGTGGGTTCGAGATCCCGATAGCCGCTGCGCCGCAATGCGTCGGGGGTACCTCGGTAGAGGTGGAACTCGAGTTCCGTTGCCGCGTAGACGGTGTGGCCGTCAGCTTCGAGCTTGTCGATCTGTTTGCGCAGGATCGTGCGCGGTGCGATCGGGACCATCTCGCCGGTATGTTCGTCGACCGAGTCAGCGATGACGATGGCAGTGGACTCGAGCCACGACGCGCGTCGCAGTGTTCCCAGGTCAGGTTGCAGGCGGCAGTCATGCCAGCCGGTGTGTCCGCCGGCGTAGTCGACAACGAGTTTGTCCATGCGTTGGCTGGCATCCCAGGCATACACACAGGTGCACACATGCAGACCCTCGTCGATGTTCGCGAGGAAAATTCGCGTCGGGACTCGTTTGCCGATCAACCGTCCGTAGAGGTCGATACCGGCGATGAGGACGGTGTCGATGTCGGACTCGGCGAGCTCGGCCGTGGTGAGCCGGCCTTTCATCGGGCAAGCCATCCGCCGTCGACGGGCAGCTGGACTCCACTGATGTAGGAGGCGTCGTCGGAGAGCAGGAAGGAGACTGCAGCACCCATGTCCTCGGGGCGGCCGACGCGCGGCACCAGGAGCCTGGACTTCATGAAGTCGAGAACTTCGCCGGAGGAGACGTCGATGCCAGGCAGGAAGGCGGTGGGGACCGGCCCGGGGGCGATCGCGTTGACTCGTACGTTGTACCGCGAGAGTTCGACGGCCAGAGCCTTCGTCAGCATCTTCACTCCACCCTTCGACGCGTTGTAGTGGACCTGTGCGAAGCCCTGGGAGGACACGACCACGTCCGCTTCCACCGTCGACAAGTTCACCACAGCGCCGCTGTTGCCGTCGCGGAAGTACGGGGTGGCGATCTGCGTGACGATGAACATGCCCTTGAGATTGACGTCGAGGACGAGGTCCCACTCTTCGTCGGTGAGGTTCTCGAGAGAACTCATCGTGATCAGGCCGGCGTTGTTGACGAGGTAGTCGAAGCGTCCCCATTCGGCGACGGTGGCTTCGAAAGCGGCGCTCACGGCGGCGCGGTCGCGCACATCGGCCTCAAGGGCGAGCGCGGGTGTGCCGTACTGCGATTCGATAAGTGCGACGGTCTCCTTTGCACTTTCGATGTGAAGGTCCACGACCGCGACGCGGGCACCGTCGGAGGCGAGGCGCAGCGCGATGCCGCGGCCGATTCCGGAGCCTGCACCGGTGATCAGGGCAACCTTGTTCTCATGCGTACGTGACATTGTTGTCTTCCATTCTGTGATGATCGATCTGGTGAGAAGAATTGGTCCGACGGGAGGTTGCAGCGTCGACGAGCCACGAGAAGAGCGGGTCGATTTCGACGAAGAATTCGGGGTGCCACTGCACGCCCACCACGGGGCGATCGGCGGCCTGGATGGCTTCGGCGACGCCGTCGAGCGCGCGTCCGACGATCCGAAGCCCGCTCCCCGGGGTGTCCACGGCTTGGTGGTGAAGGCTGTTCACGTGAATGCTGTTGCCGTACAGACTGTGTGGGACGGAACCGGATTCCAGAGCGACCTGTTGCGGTCGGTACGAACGCGGATAACCGAAGAAGCTGTGTGCCTCACCGGCGTCGGTCGGAAGGTCGGCAATCAGAGTGCCACCGCGGGCGACGTTGACGACCTGGTGTCCTCGACATACACCCAGGATCGGCAGTCCGATTTCCCAGGCTGCATCGACCAGGGCGAACTCGAATTCGTCCCGAGCGGGGTCGATCATCGAGGAGTTTGGTCCGGGGGTGCGGCCGTATCGCCTGGGGTCCACGTCGGAACCACCGCTGAGGACGAGGGCATCGAGATGCTCGACGATTCGGCGCGGATCACTGTGGATGCTCAGCAGGATCGGTTGACCACCGGCAGCGCGGATTTTCGAGGGAAAATCGGTGAAGAACATTTCCATCAACGCGTCGCCGACGACGTTGGGTAGTGACGGCCCGCCGCGGTCGACGCGGCCGGTGACTCCGATCAGGGGCATGGCGGGGAGTGCCTCCGCCGTCATCGTGAATTGGGTCATAGGAGCGAGCATAGAACCATTGAATGGCTTTTCGCTAGAGTTTGGCTTGTAAAGTTGGGGTAACGGGTTCGAAGTGCCGCGCGCTGCTGTATCTATTCAAGGACAGTTGCGAATGGGAGCGTTCGATTTCGTAGGTCAAGACGAAGCGTAAGTGTCGGTCCAGGCACCGAGTAGGGGGTACGAGACGTGCAGATCGACAAGCTGCCGGCCATCGAATTCATGGTCAGTGCACCGACGTTGGGGGAGGATATCGCTCGACGCTTGCGACTGCTCATTCACAGCGGCGCGCTCAGCCCCGGTGATCGCCTGCCATCCGAGCGTGAACTGTCTCAGCAACTCGAAGTCGGTCGAGTCAGTGTGCGAGAAGCGGTCCGAATCCTTCAGGCGATGGGATACATCGAGGTGCGGCGAGGAGCCACGGGCGGATCGTTCGTTTCGGAGTTGACCAGGCCTTATGAAGACTGGGTTGGCCAGTTGAAAGCGCGAGAAGCAGACATCGACGAGATCGTCGACCTCCGTATCGGGTTGGAAATGCGCACGGCAAGCCTCGCGGCGGTCCGGCGAACCGATCGTCATCTTCTCGAGTTGCTCGAATCCATTGAGCAATTGGGGGTTTCCGGAAGTCGGGGATCGTTCCGGGCTTGTGACGCCAGGTTCCACGGCGGTATCGCCAGAGCGGCGGGAAACAGCAGGTTGGAGGCCGCTGTGGTCGAGGCTCGCGGCGAAATGTTCGTCCCCGTCGATCATCTCGTGTTCGAAGACCAGGTCGAGGCTTCGAGGGTGGAGCACAAGGAAATCTTCGAGGCGATCAAGCGGGGCGACAGCGCTCGCGCGGCGGAGGCAATGGAACGTCACATTCTGCACGCAAAAGACGAGCTCAAACGCTTGGCGCTGCAGGAAGAAGGCTGACGGGAGCGCGACGAACGGACGGTTCGTCCCGTTTTTCGCAAGTAAAAGTTTTGTGAATTGGGTCCCGAATCGACTTCAATGGTTCTAACATCGCCCGTATGACCCATACTTCCGTCAATGCTTCACGTGATGCATCCGGCGATGACCGAACTCTTCGAGGCTCGCTGGGTACCGGCTCGATAGTCCTCATGGTCGTTGCCGCAGCTGCTCCCCTGACTGTGATCAGTGGTCTTGTGCCGCTGGGTATTTCCGGTGGCAACGGTGCGGGCTTCCCCATGACCTTCGCCGTGACAACCGGTGTACTTCTGCTCTTCGCCGTCGGGTTCACCGCGATGTCGCGTTACATCCCGGGAACCGGAGCGTTCTATCTCTACATCGGACATGGTCTCGGCCGTGGTGCCGGCGTCGGCAGTGCGATGTTGGCCCTCGTCAGTTACAGCACAGTGCAATTGGCCGTATACGGCTACCTCGGCCCGGCAATGAGTTCGTTGATCACCTCCTACGGTGGTCCGGAGGTGCCGTGGTGGATCTTCTCGCTCGCCTCGTTGGCTCTGGTAGCCGTCCTCGGATTTCGTCATATCGAATTGTCGGGCAAGGTGCTCGGCATCCTGTTGATCGCAGAGGTCGGGATCGTAGTCGTACTCGACGCTTTCATCATCGCCGACGGTGGTCCGGAAGGCCCGTCGACAGCAATGTTCTCTCCGTCGGAAATATTCTCCGGATCCCCCGGCGTCGCATTGGTATTCGCGCTTGCCGGTTACATCGGGTTCGAGTCGACGGCGATCTTCCGTGACGAAGCGAAGGATCCCGCGCGGACTATCCCGCGAGCGACATACGCCGCCTTGATCCTCATCGGCGGCTTCTACGCTCTCTCCAGTTGGGCGGTTGTGACAGCCTGGGGCGACAAGGGTGCAGTGGACATTGCGGGTACTGACCCCGACGGCATGCTGATCACCACTGCCACCGACTTTGCCGGAACGGTGACAGCCCACCTGATTCAAATTCTGTTGGTGTCCAGTCTCTTTGCCGCAGTTCTGTCTCTCCACAATGTCTTGGCCAGATACATCTTCGTTCTGTCGAACACCGGCGTTCTGCCGGGCGCAGGTGGGCGGACGCACCGCGTGCATGGTTCGCCGCACATCGCGTCAGTGGTGCAATCCTGCTGTGCTTTGGTACTTCTCGGAGCTTGCATCGTCATCGGTCTGGATCCGGTGACACAGATCTTCGCGTGGTTCGCCGGCGTTGCAACGGTGGGGATCGTGGCTCTCATGTTGCTCACGTGCCTTGCGGTGCTCGTCTTCTTTCATCGTACGAAGGTCGATCAGCGATTCTGGCACACCAAACTTGCCCCGAGCTTGGGCCTTGTCGGGCTGATCGGATTCGCGATCGCTATTGCCGGAAACCTTCCGCTCCTACTGGGCGGCAACATTCTGGCCGTGGTGATGACCGGGGTGCTGGTGCTCGCGTTTGTCGGTGGATTCCTCTATGCGCGACGACGGAAGCAAGTGAGCTTCGAACTCCCGTCGTGAGAGGGCTTTCGGTGAAATGATGGGTGCACCCGCACTCGAGAAAGCAGGACTCCCATGACGTTCGCGGATCTGGACGGCGATGAACTGTGGAGTTACCTGACGGAGCGTTCAGGATTGCCCGGCCCGCGCGCGAACCTTGGGCTCATGCTCGAGTTCGCGCGCGGCGCCGATGACGACGACATCCTGCTGGCGGCGGAGTCCGAGGACGAATACATCCGCTGCTGTGGGATCGTCGGGCTCGGATTCATCCTTGTTCGTTCACGCGACAAGGCTGTTCTGAACAGTCTGACGGAGGCAACCACCAGTGCGTCGTGGCGTGCACGTGAAGCTGCCGCGATGGCCGTTCAGGCGATAGGCGACACGGATCCGCAATTATTGCGGGCGATCATCGAGCAGTGGTCACGCTCCGCTCATCCATTGACGCTGCGCGCAGCGGCTGCGGGGATCTGCGAGCCACGGTTGCTGAAGGACAAGACCAACGCTGCGCTGGCCGTTCAGGTGTGCCGAGACGCTACCGAGTGGATCGTCTCGCAACCAGCTGATTCTCGTCGCGAGGCCGACACACGGACTCTCCGGCAGGCGCTTGGATACTGCTGGAGTGTCGCGGTTGCGGCGGATCCGGAGAATGCCCTGCCGGCATTCGTCTCCCTGGGGGCGTCGGACGACACCGATGTCGTCTGGATCGTGCGGGAGAACCGGAAGAAGGCTCGCCTGCGCAAGGTGCTCGAAAGCTGACCCGTGGAACAGAGTCGTAGGTTATCCTCAGAATTAGAACCTGTTCTAACTACGAGGGGTAGACCATGGCACCGTCCGCAGAGGTAATCCGCAAGACCGTCGACGCCTACATCGAGACCGTTGCGACGGGCACTGCTGCCCAGGTTGTGGCCCTGTACGCAGAGGGTGCAACGGTCGAAGACCCGGTTGGTACCGACGTGCGCACCACCCGCGAGTCCATTCTCGAGTTCTACTCCGTGATCGAGAATTTCGACCAGGAAGCTCACCTTCAGACCCTCCGCATCGCCGGAAACGAAGCGGCATTCCACTTCTCGCTGATCACCAAGCTCGGCGAGCAGACCCTGACCATCGCACCCATCGACGTCATGACCTTCGACGACGACGGAAAGATCCTGTCGATGCGCGCATTCTGGAACCAGGAAGACATGATCACCGCCTGACATGACGGTCAAGACGATCGACGTCGACGGATTCCGTTGGCAGATCGACGATTCCGGTTCCGGGACAGCTGTGGTCATGTGCCACGGCTTTCCCGGCCTCGGATACAGCTATCGCCATCAGTCGGCAGCGTTGGCGGAAGCGGGTTTTCGGTCGATTGCACTCGACATGCCCGGTTACGGCGGCACTACCCGCCCCGACGCGATCGAGGACTACACCAACGACGCCGTCGCGAACCGGCTGATCGACCTACTCGACGCTCTCGGAATCGACAAAGCGGTGTTCGTCGGACACGATTTCGGCGCTCCGGTCGCGTGGACGACAACGCTTCGTCACCCCGATCGCGTTGCGGGACTGGTCTCCTTGGCGGTTCCCTATGCGCCGGACAGATTCCCGGCCAAGCCCTCGACGATCTACGCCGCCTTGGCGCGAAAGCACTTTCTGCACATTCACTATTTTCAGGAACCGGGTGTCGCGGAGCGCGAACTCGACGCCCGTCCACGTGAATTCCTTCAGCGGCTCTTCCACGCCTTGTCCGGGGCCTACCGGTACCTCGATGTGTGGAAGAACCCCTCCGAAGGAAACGGCTATCTCGACGTACTTCCCGAGGCGCCGGCGTTGCCGTGGTCGTGGTTCACCGAGGATGATTTGGATGCCTATGTAAAGGCCTTTACTGCAACAGGTTTCACCGGTGGCTTGAACTGGTACCGAGCGTATGACGCCAATTGGGAACGCAGCGCGGATCTGGACGGAGCGCACATCGAGGTCCCGACGCTCTTCGTTGCGGGCGCGGAAGACCCGGTCATCGCGATGAGCGGTCCCAAGGCATTGGACCGAATGAAGGACACCGTCCCCGACCTGCGGGGTGTACATCTCCTCGGCGGTGCGGGGCACTTCGTACAACAAGAACACGCTGCCGAGGTCAATGAACTTTTGATCTCTTTCCTTCGGTCGCTCTAGGCGAAATCGGGCCGAAGGTCTAGCGTTGCGCAGATGCGCACCAGGATCTTCGATCGCGGTATTCGGGTAGGTATCACCGGTGCTCTTGTTGCCGGTTCGCTTCTGGCTCTGGGCGTGTCCGGTGCCGCCGCCGCTCCGCCTTGCCCTGGATCGTCACCCGCCATACTCAGCGCCCAGATTCCGGGTGCGGCCCTCGAGGGTGTCACGGTGGACGGGCAAGGGCGCCTGTATACGACCGACCTGGTGAGTGGGCGGATCTTCCGCGTCGACGGGCCTGGTCAGGCCGCAGTTCCGATCGCGACGGTTCCCGGCGGTGCGGGCGCACTCGCGTGGAGCCCGGACGGTTCACTGCTGGTGGGTACCGGAGCAAACGCAAGTGTTCTGATCGGCGATCTGAGGCGGGCTGCGTCGGTCGCGCGGGTCGACGTGAACTCGGGCGCCGTGACGCCGATAGCCGGTGGTCTGAGCGCTGCAAACGGCCTTGCCGTCGCGCACGACGGGACGATCTACGCCACCAACGATTTCGGTTCGCTGATCGGAAAGGTCAGCCCGAATGGTTCCGTCGACCCGGCGTGGGCAACCTTCCCGAGTGCAAACGGCGCTGCCCTGAGCGCCGATAATCGCTGGCTCTACGTTTCGCGCACGTTCGCAAACCCGGGTGTCAGCCGCATCTCCGTGGACAATCCGGGATATTCGGAGTCGTTGGTCGATCTCGGTGGTTTCGAAACCTTCTCTGCCCCAGATGGTTTGACCTTGGACTCGCGAGATCGCGCAATTGTTCCCACGGACATCAGTGGTGAGGTGTGGCGGATCGACGGACCCGGCCAGTACTGCTCGCTCACCAGCGGACTGCAAGCGTCGAGTGTGTTGACCTACGGGCGTGGCAATTCCGGTTTCGCGGCCGGGCATCTCTACCGCGCCGGGTTCGACGGAAAGATCTTCGAGATTCCGGCCGGCTTCGACGCGGGCGCCCAGGCCGCAACCCCCTGACGCGACACCCTGACGCGACTTACCCACTACTGATGCCGGGACTGCCGGAATCGTCCATACTGGTCTGCATGGCGGAAACGAGTGAGATCGACGAGGCCGAAGTGGCCCTTCCCGCGATACCGCAGCCGTTGCTGACCCCGCTCACGGAAGCTGCGATCTTCCTGGTTTTCACCATCGGCGAGGGTGGTGAGCAGGCAGTTCACGACGTTCTGGCGGATATTTCCGGGCTGCAACGCTCGATCGGATTCCGGGTTCCCGCCGGTGGCTTGGCTGCCGTCGTAGGCATCGGTTCGGATGCGTGGGACCGACTTTTCGACGGTCCACGGCCGGCGGAATTGCATCCGTTCGTCGAGTTGACCGGTGACAAACACCACGCCCCGCGCACGCCGGGCGATCTGTTGTTTCACATCCGGGCCCGTCAGATGGACCTGTGCTTCGAGTTCGCCACGGTCGTGACCAACAGGTTGGCCGGGGCCGCGTCGGTGATCGACGAGGTCCACGGGTTCAAGTATTTCGAGCAACGCGACCTCATGGGTTTTGTCGACGGTACCGAGAACCCGTCCGGGCAGGCCGCTTACGTCGCGGTCACCGTCGGTGACGAGGATCCGGATTTCGCAGGCAGCAGTTACGTCATCGTCCAGAAGTACCTCCACGACATGTCGGAGTGGAACTCCCTGCCCGTCGAGGAGCAGGAGAACGTCATCGGACGCTCCAAGCTCGAAGATCTCGAGATGGACGACGACACCAAGCCGGCCAACTCCCACACCGCACTCACCGTCATCGAGGACGAATCCGGTGAGCAGATCCAGATTCTGCGGGACAACATGCCGTTCGGCCACGTCGGTTCCGCTGAGATGGGTACCTATTTCATCGGTTACTCGGCGTCGCCTACGGTCACCGAGCAGATGCTCACCAACATGTTCATCGGGAATCCCGTCGGCAATTACGACCGCATTCTCGATTTCTCCACCGCCGTCACCGGAATCAATTTCTTCGTTCCGACGGCGGACTTTCTCGACGATCCCCCGGACTTGCCGACCAGGCTCGTTCCCGAAGCGACGTTCACAGCGCCCATCTCTGACGGTTCTCTCGGAATCGGCAGCCTCAAAAGGAGTGCCCAGCAATGACAAACCTGCACCGCGACCTAGCACCCATTTCGGCAGCAGCCTGGGCCGAGATCGAAGAAGAGGCGAGCCGTACCTTCAAGCGTCACGTCGCCGGTCGTCGTGTCGTGGATGTGGAGGGACCGTCGGGTGACGATCTCGCGGCCATCCCACTCGGGCATCAGGTGCCGATCAATCCCTTGGCCGACGGCGTCATCGCACATGCTCGTCAGTCCCAGCCGATCATCGAACTGCGGGTCCCTTTCACCGTCAGCCGTCAGGCCATCGACGACGTCGAACGCGGCGCCAAGGACTCCGACTGGCAGCCCGTCAAGGACGCGGCCAAGCAGATCGCGTTCGCCGAGGACCGCGCCATCTTCGAGGGATACCCCGCAGCCAGCATCACCGGCGTGCGGGCCAGCGGTTCCAACCCGGAACTGAAGCTACCCATCGACGCCAAGGACTACCCGGAAGCCATCAGCCAGGCGATCACGTCGCTGCGCTTGGCCGGTGTCAACGGACCGTACTCACTGCTCCTGAATGCAGATGCGTTCACCGCGATCAACGAGACCTCCGATCACGGCTACCCCATCCGCGAGCACCTGCGACGCGTCCTCGACGGCGAGATCATCTGGGCCCCGGCCATCGACGGCGCTTTCCTGCTGTCGACGCGTGGCGGTGACTACGAATTGCACCTCGGCCAGGACCTGTCCATCGGCTATCTCTCGCACGATGCGAACTCCGTCGAGCTGTACTTCCAGGAATCGATGACGTTCCTCATGTACACCAGCGAAGCTGTTGTCTCACTTGCGTGAGACCTTTCGAAACCTCTGATACCAGGGTGGGCGAGGCAGTTCGCCGATGTCCTGGAGATGGGCGACAAAGGCCTGGGCATCCGCATGCGAAGACGACTTCGGTCGTCCGTCCGCCCACGCTGTGAACAACTGAAGATAACGATCGCCGAGAGTGTGGCGCACGACCGGAAGGTGGTGCGCCACTTCTCCTGCGCGCTTTCGGAGCAGCGCCGCCGAGACAACGGCGGCTTCGTCTTTGTCGAAGCCTTCGGGCAGTTCGCCACCCGCCACCAGTGCGCGAATCAGCGCCTCTTGACGCTCACCGAGCGTGCTCATGTGCGTGACCAATCGGTGCCCGCGGTGATGCGATCCAGACCAGCTGCGTCGGCGATGGCATCGAGCTCGTCGAGCAATTCCAGTGCCGGCGGATAGTTTCCGTCGCGCTCGAGCATGATGGCAGGATGGTGACCGGCGGCGGTGAACTGCGCAAGGAGTTCCAGCACGGCTTCGGGTACCGGATCGGTGTGCGTGTCGTGGTATTTGCCGTCGCTGATGCTGCCACCGGCGATGTGGCAGTATGCGATTCGCTCGAGTGGTAGCCGGCTCAGCTCGGCCCAGGGATCACGCCCGCGATTGAGGGCATTGGCATAGACGTTCGCGATGTCGAGAACCAGCAGAGCCCCGGTGCGGTCGACGATCTCCGAGAGAAACTCCCCTTCGGTCAACTCGTCGTCCGGCCAGTCGAAAAGGGCGGCAACGTTTTCGACGGCAAACGGCACCGGTAGACCGTCCTGAGTGCGGGTGATGTTGCGTACCAAGACATCGATCGCTTCGTGGGTGCGTGGCAGTGGGAGCAGGTGCCCGGCCTCGATGCCGCCCGCCCGCACGAATGCGATGTGCTCGCTCGCCAAGGGAGCGCCCAGTAGCTGAGCTGCATGCGCAAGGTGATCGATCCGTGCCTGATCTACCGCCTCGGCCCCGCCAAGTGAGAGCGAGATTCCGTGCGGAATCACCGGAACTCCCAGCGAGCCGAGGTGCGGCGGTATCTCGTTTCCGATGGATTCGGCAATGACTTCGCAGAATGCCAGGCCGTCGAGCTGCGCGATGATTCCGGAGACCTCGGGGCGCCAACCGATTCCCAGGCCGTACAGGGTCATTCGAGTCACCTCCCGTGTGCAACTGCTAACGGCGACTATAGACGGATCAGCCGGGCAACCAGTTGGGTCCCGGACCGTTGCCTTCTTCGAAGATCAGCCACGTTTTGGTCGAGAGAACCCCGTCGAGTCCCTGGAGTTCTTCGAGAACGGTGTGGCGTAGTTCCTGGTTGTCCGGGGCTCGAACCAGCACCAGAACGTCGAAGTCGCCGCCGAGGAGGGAGAAGTGCTCGACAAACGGCAGGGCCTTCAAGGACGCCGCCAGACCTCGCCACGAGTGCTGCCTGATCGAGAGTGCCACGTATGCCGAGGAGCCGAGTCCGGCCTTCTCGTGGGCGATCCGCGTCGTGAATCCGGTGATGATTCCGGCGTCCTCGAGCCTTTCGATGCGGACGTAGGCGTGAGCGCGGGATATGTGCGCCTTCTCGGCCAGTGCACGCATGGAGATGCGACTGTCTGCGACCAGCTCGGCGATGATGCGACGGTCGATCGCATCGAGAGCGTGCGGTTCGGTGGCCATCTGTCCATTCCTGGTTCGGTAGTCGAGTCGGTTGATGGACATATTGCTGCCCGAATCCTCATGATAGGCCGTTTGTCTTGAATCCTCGACGCCTGCTGCCATTACGTCGCCGAAGTGCGAATACTGATGGACACAACGTCTTCTGGAGGTAGAAGTGACACTTGTCGAGCCCTTGGGGGAACTGCGGTATCAGAAGTTCCTGCCGGCCGATTCTGCGGTGCAGTACCTCGACCCTGCCGGAGAACTGACGCGCAGCGAGGCCCGCTACGCAAAACCGAGCGACGATCGCCTGATCGCGATGTATCGAAAGATGTTCCTGGGCAGGCGTTTCGACCAGCAGGCTACGGCGCTGACCAAACAGGGGCGCCTGGCCGTGTATCCGTCCTCGCGAGGGCAGGAGGCATGTCAGATCGCGGCAGCGATGAGTCTGGAGCCGAGTGACTGGCTCTTCCCCACCTACCGGGATTCGATGGCGTTGGCCGCCCGGGGTGTCGATCCGGTGCAGATTCTGAGCATGCTCGCCGGCGACTGGCACTGCGGATACGACCCGGTCGCACTGCGCAGTGCGCCGCAGTGCACCCCGCTGGCAACGCAATTGCTGCATGCAGCGGGGGTGGCCTACGGGGAGTCTCGACGGGGCTTGAACACCGTCGCCTTGGCGCTCTGTGGTGACGGCGCCACCAGTGAGGGCGATTTCCACGAGGCGCTGAACTTCGCCGCCGTCTTCAAGGCGCCGGTGATCTTTCTGGTGCAGAACAACGGATTTGCGATCAGCGTGCCACTGTCGCGCCAAAGCGCAGCACCGACGTTGGCGCACAAGGGCGTCGGCTACGGGATCGGCAGCGAGCAGGTCGACGGCAACGATCCCGTTGCGATGCTGGCCGTCATGGACGAGGCGGCACGCTTCGTCCGCAGCGGAAACGGACCGGTGATCGTCGAGGCACACACTTATCGCATCGACGCACATACCAATGCCGACGACGCCACCCGCTACCGCGACAGCGCCGAGGTGGAAGCCTGGCTCGGGCGAGATCCGTTGCCGCGTCTCGAAAAGTATCTGCGCGCACACGATCTGATCGACGACGCGTTCGTGGAATCGCTGACTGCAGAGGCAGAAACCGCGGCCGCCACACTGCGCGCCGGCATGAACGTCGACCGCCCGCACGATCCGCTCGATCTGTTCCGGTACGTCTTCGCCGAGCAGACACCGCAATTGCGTGAGCAACAAGCCCAACTCGAAACCGAACTTGCTGCCGAAGCCGCTGACACAGGGGGACACTGACCATGCCCATGCTCACGATGGCTCAGGCCCTCAACACCGCGCTACGCGACTCTCTGGCCGCGGACGACAACGTTGTCGTCTTCGGTGAGGACGTCGGCACCCTGGGCGGCGTTTTCCGCGTCACCGACGGCCTCACCCGCGACTTCGGCGACGACCGATGCTTCGACACTCCCCTCGCCGAGTCCGGCATCATCGGATTCGCAATCGGCATGGCCATGACCGGTTTTCGTCCGGTCGTGGAAATGCAGTTCGACGCGTTTGCCTATCCGGCATTCGAGCAGATCGCCTCCCATGTCGCGAAGATCCGCAACCGCACCAAGGGCGCGCTGTCGATTCCGATAGTCATTCGTGTTCCTTTTGCCGGCGGTATCGGCGGGGTGGAGCATCACTGTGATTCCAGTGAGGGCTACTACGCGCACACACCCGGACTGAAGGTTGTGGCGCCGTCCACGGTGGAAGACGCGTACTCGCTGCTACGTTCGGCGATCGAGGACCCCGACCCGGTGATCTTCCTCGAGCCCAAGAAGCTGTACTTCGCGCGAGCAGATGTCGACCTGACCGCACGTGAGCCGATCGGTCGCGCCGTCGTCCGGCGCCGCGGTCGTGACGCGACGCTCATTGCCTACGGTCCGTCCGTGGATGTTGCACTGAGGTCCGCCGAGGCCGCTGCAGCCGAGGGCCGGGATATCGAGGTGATCGACATCCGCTCGATAGTGCCGTTCGACGACGAGACGGTCACCGCATCGGTGCGAAAGACCGGACGCTGCATCGTCATCCAGGAAGCGCAAGGTTTTGCCGGTGTGGGTGCAGAAATTGCTGCCCGCGTGCAGGAACGGTGTTTCCACCATCTCCATGCCCCGGTGCTCCGGGTCAGCGGCTTCGACATCCCCTACCCCGCTCCCAAGCTCGAGCGTCACCACCTGCCCAGCGTCGACCGTGTCCTGGACGCCCTCGACCGTCTGCAGTGGAACGACACTCCGGACACCCGTTGGGCGGTGACGGCATGAGCAATCAGGTTTTCATGCTCCCCGACCTCGGCGAAGGACTGGCGGAGGCCGACATCGCGGAGTGGCACGTCAAGGTAGGCGACGTGGTTACCATCGATCAGATCGTCGTCGAGGTGGAAACTGCGAAAGCTGCTGTGGATGTGCCAATCCCGTTCGCCGGGACCGTGATCGAACTACACGGCAAAGACGGAGACACCCTGAAGGTGGGCACACCGCTGATCACTGTGAGTGGTGGCGAGAGTGTCGACGCGGTCGTTTCGGCCAACCACGAGCGCTACCGCGAAGAGGAACGCGCCGGTTCGGGCAACGTCCTGATCGGCTACGGCACCAGCGAGGATGCACCGAGACGCCGACGCAGAGCGGCTCCGTCGGTACGCGTGATCTCGCCGATCGTTCGTAAATTGGCCTCTGACAACAGTATCGACCTAGCCACGATTTCCGGATCGGGCGCTGGCGGAGTCATCACGCGCGCCGACGTCGAGGCCGGGGCAAACTTCGGACCGGAAACGGAAACGTCACACGCGACCGACCAAAGAATTCCGATCAAGGGGCTACGCAAGGTAGTGGCCGACAAGCTGTCCACCAGCCGCCGCGAGATCCCGGACGCAACAACCTGGGTTGACGTCGACGCCACCGAACTGTTGGCGGCGCGAGCCGAGATCAACAAGTCACTGCCCGATTCCGACAAGATCAGCCTGATGGCGCTCCTGGCTCGGCTGACCATCGCGGCGTTGGCGCAGTACCCCGAACTGAACTCGTCGGTCGATACTGCTCGAGGCGAGATCGTTCGACACGCCCGCACCCACCTGGGGATCGCCGCGCAGACACCGAAGGGACTGATGGTACCGGTCATTCGAAATGCGGACGCCCTGAGCACCGTCGAACTCGCACAAGCACTTCGGGTGACCACCGACCTTGCGCGCGACGGCAAACTCGAACCCGCCCGCCTGACCGGCGGCACGTTCACGCTCAACAACTACGGGGTATTCGGGGTCGACGGATCGACTCCGATCATCAATCACCCCGAGGCGGCAATTCTGGGGATCGGACGCATCATCGACAAGCCGTGGGTCGTGAACGGCGAGTTGACCGTTCGTAAGGTCACTCAGATCTCGTTGAGCTTCGACCACCGCGTCTGTGACGGAGGCGAAGCCGGCGGATTCCTCAGGCTGTTCGGTGACTACATCGAGAACCCGATCCGCGTCCTGGGAAGGCTCTGATGACCAAGGCTCCGATGACAACTGCAGAACCCCACAGCGACGTCGTGATCCTCGGTGGAGGATCGGGCGGCTATGCCTGCGCCATCCGCGCCGCTCAACTCGGATTGTCGGTCACGCTGATCGAAGCGGACAAGGTCGGCGGAACGTGCCTGCACCGCGGATGCATCCCGACCAAGGCACTGCTGCATTCCGCCGAGGTGGCCGATTCGGCACGCACCAGTGAGCAATTCGGTGTCCGGGCATCTTTTGCCGGCATCGACGTCGCGCAGGTGCACGACTACAAGAACGGGACAGTCGAGCGGCTGTACAGCGGTCTGCAAGGCTTGTTGGCGCAACACAAGATCACCATCGTCAACGGATACGGGACGTATGTCGGTGGGCGAAGCATCGACGTCGACGGAACCCGCTACACCGGAACATCACTCGTTCTGGCCACCGGCTCGTATCCGCGGGAACTCCCCGGCATCGAACTCGGCCGACGGATCGTCACCAGCGACCAGGCACTCGAACTCGACCGGGTGCCCACCAGCGCAACGGTACTCGGTGGCGGTGTCATCGGCGTCGAGTTCGCAAGCCTCTGGCGCTCGTTCGGCGCCGAAGTAACGATCGTCGAGGCACTCCCCCGACTGATCGCCGCCGAGGATCCGTGGTCGTCGAAGCAGCTGCAGCGGGCATACCGGAAACGTGGAATCGTCTGTAAGACAGACACAAAGGTCGATTTCGCGAAAGAAGCAGCCGATTCCGTCCGCATCGAACTAAGCGACGGAACGAAACTCGACACCGACCTACTGTTGGTCGCCGTCGGCCGCGGACCTCGCACGGACGGTGACGGTTTCGAAGAAAACGGAATCAGCCTCGACAAGGGATTTGTCGTCACCGACGAACGCCTCCGTACGTCCGTGGACGGTGTGTACGCGGTCGGCGACATCGTGCCCGGTCTTGCGTTGGCGCACCGAGGTTTCCAACAAGGAATCTTTGTGGCCGAACAGATTGCCGGCAAGGATCCGATACCGGTCGCCGAACATCTGATTTCTCGCGTGACGTACTCACATCCCGAAGTTGCATCGGTCGGACTCGACGAAGAGGCGGCGCGCACGCAGCACACCGACGTCTCCACCGTCATCTACGACCTGGCAGGTAACGGCAAGAGTCAGATCCTGCGAACTACCGGTGGAATCAAAGTGATTCGAAGCGGAACGAAAGGCCCTGTTGTCGGAGTTCACCTGGTGGGAGACCGCGTCGGCGAACTGATCGGTGAGGCGCAGTTGGCCGTTGCCTGGGAAGCACTTCCCGATGAAGTGGGGCGTTTCATCCACGCGCACCCCAGTCAGAACGAAGCGTTGGGCGAGGCCATGCTCGCACTCGCGGGAACACCACTGCACGCCCACAACTGACCCGGAGACAGAAAAGGAGATTCAATGAGTATCGACGACCAACTGCGCTGGGACGGTGAACTGACCGTCACACGCCATGATCGGGAGACCGGTACGACTTTCGTGATTCGAATCGACTCCACCCGTCTGGGACCGGCGTCGGGTGGCACGCGGGCCGCTCACTATCCCTCGATCGGCCACGCTCTGGCGGACGCCGGGAAGCTCGCCGGTGCAATGACTTTGAAGATGGCTGTCTCCGACCTGCCGATGGGTGGCGGGAAGTCGGTGATCGCACTGCCAGCACCGCGCAATCAGATCGACGCCGCAACCTGGTCTCGTATCCTCGGCATCCACGCCGAGAACATCGACAAGCTCGAAGGAAACTACTGGACCGGTCCCGACGTCAACACCAACTCTTCCGACATGGATCAGCTCAGTCGCACCACCAGATACGTCTTCGGGCGTTCGGTTGACAAGGGTGGCGCCGGTTCCAGCGCGCACGCCACCGCTCTGGGTGTGTTCGAAGCGATGAAGGCCACGGCGCGTCGCCGAGGACTCGGAACACTCGACGGCCGAACGGTACTGGTACAGGGTCTCGGCGCCGTCGGCGGCGACGTCGTCCGTCTCGCAGCGCAGGCTGGCGCACGTCTGCTGGTTGCCGATACGGACCCGCAGCGCCTCGAGGCGGCTTCTCTCGCGGGGCACACGGTCGTTCCTGCCGGCGAGGTCCTCCGAACACCGTGTGACCTCTTTGCCCCTTGCGCGATGGGAGGCATCATTGATTCCGCTGCGGCTGCGTCGATTCCGACTCTGGCCGTGGCGGGCGCAGCAAACAACATCTTGACCGATGCCGCTGCCGGTGAGGTTCTGCGAGACCGCGGGGTTCTCTGTGCCCCTGATTTCGTCGCGAACGCAGGCGGAGCCTTTCACCTCGTGGGGCGAGAAGTCCTGGGGTGGAACGAAGACGACGTCGTCGAACGAACCCGCGGGATCGGTCGAACCTTGGACGAGGTGTACTCGTTGAGCGAGGAACGTGGCATCACTACCGAGGCCGCAGCGCTTATGCTCGCCCGGGCGCGGCTATCCCCCGCATCCACCGCCGCCGCCACATCCGCCACCCCCGCTGCAGCTGCCGCCTCCCCCGCCTGAACCGCCACCGTCCGAACCCCCGCTACTTCCGCTGCCGTCGGCACCGATTCCGGCGGCGGAGGCCAAGGCGGGATTGATCATCAGCATCGCCGAACCGGCGAAGAGAGCAGCGGACATTCCCGCCAAACGCGGTCCGTAGGCGGAGAAGGCAGGCTTGTTGCGCGGGGACAGGTAGGCGTGTGCCGTGGTCAGTTCCGAACGTGCCGCCTTGCCAGAGGTGGTTCGATCGAAGTTGAGCCCGAGCAGCGGGATACTGAACCCGGTGACGAGTACGGCGAGAATCAGAAACTCGACGGGCTTGTCGTTGTGCAGTCCGAAAGCAATGCGGACGATACCCACGGCCACCAGGATCTTCAGCGGAACTGTGGAGAGAAAGATTGAACGCCTGGCGCTGTCGGAGGTCAGGTATCCCCGGTCCGCCAAAGAGTTTCGTAGGCGAGCTGTTTCCACCGTCATACGCTCGGCGAGTTGGCGCCGACGATGGGGTAGAGCCTGCTGGGCCAGGCGCTGGTACACGGTGAGGGTGTACCAGTCCAGGGTCTCGTCGCCAGGGCCCAACGGGCGCAGGACAGCGCCGTCGGTGGTGATCAGGTCAGCGCTACGCAGGATTGCCAATGATGCTGCGATGGCGCGTGACTCGCCGGTGAGCATTCCGACTTCCGGAGGCGTCAGTTGCTCGGCGGAATACCCGTGCTCGGTTGAGTACCCGTGCCGGCGTGCCCGGATCATCAGACGCCACCCCAGAGTGAGAACCATGAGCGTGGCCGAAACGGCTATGTAGCCGTAGAGGAAATCCTCGCTGGGGATCCCCCAGGTGTCGGCTGCATGCGTGCTCATCCCCCACACCCCCCGCCGCCGCAACTGCTCCCACTGCCGCCACCGCCGTCCGAGCCAGATGATCCGGATGAGGAGCCACAACTGTAGTAGCTCGAACTTCCGCCACCCGGGCTGTACGCGGCGCCCGCAGCTACCGCTCCCGCCAGCGCCGGATCGATCAGAACCAGAGCGCCCGCACCGAAGAGCGCCGCCGACAGCCCGGCGAGCGAGGGACCGTAGCTCGTGTACGCGGGCCGCAGTTTCGGTGAGAGGTACGAGTTTTCGTGCTTGAGGCGTCGAAGCTCGCTGTCTCCCAAAGCTGTCCGACGACGCTTGATGCGAAGAAGTGGAATCATCAGAGCGAGAACGATGATGGTGAGGAGCAGGAACCCGACCGGCTTACCGCCGGCGATTCCGGCGACGAGACGGACTACCCCGAGAGCAATGACCGCCACGATCGGAACGGTCCGAAGGGCAGCGGTCAGACCGTCCTGCTGGCGTTGCAAATATCCCTCGTCGATCAACGTCGTACGTAGTTGTGCGAGTGCGACGTTCAGCCGCCCCATCAGACGCACCTGCCGCAGCGGGACTTTTCCGTTGCCGAGCCGCTTGTGCACCGTACGGGTGAACCAGTCGAGACGATTCTTGTCCTCCGCAGTGAGTGCCAGCTTGGTTTTGCCTTCGGTGCTGATCAGCTCGGCGCTGCGCAGAATAGCCATCGACGCCAGCACCGCTTGGTAGTCACTGGTCAAGGCACCGATCTCGGGAGGAGTGAGCGGCCGACGGACCGAGTCGACGACCACCGGTGACCGGCGCGCAGTCATTCGGCTGTACAGCGAGAGTCCGATCGCGACGGCAGCCGCCACCAGGTACCACTGAAGGAAAGTCTGGCTGGGGATCCCCCATGTATCCGTATGATCATGCATCGCACACCACCTCTCGATGAACTCCTGAGACAAGTCCAGTCTCTTTGTCCGACAACTGATGTCAGTATCGGGCCAGTGCCCGGAAAAGCGATATCCGGATGGCCATCGTCACCATTCCGTTACCGCCGAACTGGGGATTTACCGGCCGGTAGGTCGAAGCACGATCTCCGTGGGGTGTGCGTCGGACGGTGTTTCGACGGCAGTGAGTACGGCACGCGCCACAGTGGAGGCTTTCAGGAAGCGCTCAGGGTCGTACTCGTCGCCCTCACCCGCGACGATGTCGCGCTGCATGTCGGTGTCGATCCGTCCGGGGTGAATGGAGGTGACCCGAAGTGCCGGCTCTTCCAGGCGCAACGCATCTCCGAAAGCGCGCAGGGCGAACTTGCTGGCCGCATACGAGCCCCAACCGGCGTTGGCGCGCAGTCCGGCACCCGAATTGATCAGCACGACGTGACCTCCGGCCGCACGAAGCGCGGGCAGGAGAACCCGCGTGAGTTCGGCGACGGCGATGACGTTTGCCTCGAGGGTGCGTCGCCACTGATCGACCGAGGATTCCTCGATGGTTCCGATGTCGGCCACGCCGGCGTTGTGTACCAGCACGTCGAGCGTCGTGATGGACGAGGCGGCGGCGGCGACGGCGTCGTAGTCCGTGAGGTCGAGGGGTAGAGGCGTCGATCCGGGCAGTTCGGCGCAGATCGGCTCGAGGGCCTGCGCGGATCGTGCACCGAGCAGCAGGTCGTGTGTCGGCGCCAGTTCGCGTGCGATGGCAGCTCCGAGGCCGCGACTGGAACCGGTGATCAAGGCAGTAGGACGCATGGCCCGAGCCTATCGAGTGGAGATTGTTCGGCGAGACGAACTTGTGTATTTGTTTACCCACATATTAGAGTTCGACCATGACGACACGCGACGCGAAGAACTTCCGCCGCCTGGGAATTGCCGCCCTCGCCGCCCTGCTTCTGTCCAGCTGTTCTGCGGTGAGTTCTGGCTCCGACGACGACCGCCCGGTGGTGCTCACCACGTTCACCGTGCTGTCGGACATCGCCCAGAACGTTGCCGGCGATCATCTTCGCGTCGAGTCGATCACCAAGGCGGGGGCGGAAATTCACGGCTACGAGCCGACGCCCGGAGACATTCGGCGGGCGAGCGAAGCCGATCTGATCCTCGACAACGGCATGAACCTCGAGGCGTGGTTCGCGAAATTCGTCAACGGACTGGACGTGCCACACGTCGTGGTCAGCGACGGCGTCGAAGGCATTCCGATCGCCGGCGACGCGTATGCGGGCAAGCCCAATCCGCATGCATGGATGTCTCCGTTGAATACGCAGATCTACGTCGACAACATGGTGACTGCTTTCAGCGACCTCGACCCGGACAACGCCTCGGCATTTGCGGAGAACGGCGCGAAGTACAAGGCGGAACTGCAAGCAGTTCAGGACGGCCTGGTCAGTGGGCTGGCGGCATTGCCCGCAGGTCAGCGTGCACTCGTCAGTTGCGAGGGTGCGTTCTCCTATCTGGCCAGGGACGCGGGACTCAGCGAGGCGTACATCTGGCCGGTCAATGCCGAGCAGCAGGCGACGCCGCAGCAGATCATCGCCGCGATCGACTTCGTCCGAGCCAATTCCGTTCCCGCCGTCTTCTGCGAGTCGACGGTCTCGGATGCCCCCATGCAGCAGGTTGTCGGGGCGACCGGCGCGAAGTTCGGCGGAACGCTGTACGTCGATTCGCTGTCCGAAGCCGACGGTCCCGTGCCCACCTATCTGGACATGATTCGCCACGACACCGACGTCATCCTCGGCGGTCTGACCGGCGGTAAATCATGAACGAAGCCATTCGCGTCGAAAACGTCAGCGTTCACTACGGCGAGGTCCACGCACTGGACCACGTCGATCTGACGTTGAACTCGGGTAGCGTCTGCGGACTGATCGGCATGAACGGTTCAGGAAAGTCGACTCTGTTCAAAGTGATCATGGGGATGATCAAGCCGGACAACGGTTCTGTCAGAATCGCCGGTCTCGACGCAGCCACAGCGCGCAAGAGCGGCCGCGTCGGATACGTGCCGCAGAGTGAAGACGTCGACTGGACCTTCCCGATCAGCGTCCGTGACGTCGTGATGATGGGCAGGTACGGTCACCTCGGATTCTTGCGACGTCCGCGGCGTGCAGATCGCGAGGCGGTGGCAGAGGCCCTCGAGCGGGTGGAACTCACCGAATTTGCGGATCGTCAGATCGGTCAGCTCTCGGGTGGTCAGAAGAAGCGCGCGTTCGTCGCACGCGGCATCGCTCAGGACGCGTCGATACTGTTGCTGGACGAGCCGTTTGCGGGCGTCGACAAGCGTTCCGAGGCAACGATTTCTACGCTACTACGAGAGTTGGCTTCCGACGGCCGGTCGATCTTGGTCTCGACCCACGATCTCCACGCTGTGCCGAAACTCTGCGACGAGGCGGTACTGCTCATGCGCAAGGTCCTGGTGCATTCCGACCCGGACACCGTGCTGCAACCGGAAAACCTCGCCCTGGCTTTCGGTCTCGACGTGATGGACAGGACCTGATCGATGAACCTCGTAGAACTGCTACTTGATCCTCTCCAGTACGGATTCATGGTGCGCGCGTTGGCCGTTGCGGTTGTGGCAGCGGTTGTCTGCGCGGTGCTCAGTTGTTGGTTGGTGCTCATCGGGTGGTCGTTGATGGGCGACGCCGTCTCGCACGCCGTGCTGCCGGGTGTTGTCCTCGCTTACGTCGTCGGCGCACCATTTGCCATCGGGGCCTTGATCTTCGGGTTGATCGCCGTAGCCCTGATCGGACTGATCCGTAACACCAGTCGCGTCAAGGAAGACGCCGCGATCGGTATCGTCTTCACGACTCTCTTTGCGTTCGGTTTGGTTCTCATCTCGGTGACCCCCAGCCAGACCGATCTCAACCACATCATTTTCGGCAACCTGCTGGGAGTGAGCTCGTCAGATCTCCTGCAGGTCGCGATACTCGGCGCGTTGGCGTTGAGCATTCTGTTGATCAAGCGTCGCGATCTGACGTTGTTTGCCTTCGACCCGATCCATGCCAACGCGATAGGTCTTTCGCCCAAGCGCCTGGGTGCGCTGCTACTCGGCGTCCTCGCGCTCACGTCCGTTGTGGCGTTGCAAGCCGTCGGCGTCGTGCTGGTGGTGGCGATGCTGATCATCCCCGGCGCGACGGCCTACCTTCTCACTGACAAGTTCTCGCGGATGCTGGTGATAGCTCCCGTCGTTTCCGCGATCTGCGCGATTACGGGTATCTACGTCAGCTACTACCTCGACACAGCTTCCGGGGGCATGGTTGTGATGACGCAGGGCATCGTATTCGCCCTGGTGTACCTGTTCAGCCCGTCGCAAGGGGTGATCGCGAAATGGACCTCGCAGCGGCGTAGGACCCGAGCGGAATACAGCGCCGCGGGGCGTACGAGCCTTCCTGATCGTTCGTCCAGTTAACAATCCGCTACCAAATCGGGTAGGTTCGTACGGGCATTCGTCACCACAACATTCCGGCCGCAACGATGCCGGCTGCAAGACGATCGGTGGTGACGCCTTGAACACCGATGGGTTCTTCGATGACGCAGTTCCGAGCGCGACGCACGTGGCTGGTTCTCGGCGTCGTTGTCGCGGTCATCGCTCTCGCCGGATCCGGGCTGCTCAGCCCACGAACTTCGGTTCTGGTGGACGATATCGCCCAGCTCGTCGGCGGAGCCACCGCAACTGCGGTCTGTTGGTGGACATCGCGGCGCTATCACGGCGTCGAGCGTCGTTGGCGAACTCTGATGGCTCTGGGTATGGCCGGCTGGACTCTCGGGATGTTCTTCTGGGCGTTCTACCGCTCGGTTCTCCACGTTCCACTTCCGTCGCCGTCGATCGCGGATATCGGTTTCTTCATGTTCCCGGTGTTCGCCGTGCCGGCGCTTCTGTCGTTGGTGCGTCAGTCGCCCCGGCGTGAGGCGATCGGTCCGATCCATCTCTGGCTCGTGCTGACGCTCGACGGTCTTGTCGTTGTCGGTGGATTGTTCATCCTCACGTGGACGACGGCCCTGGGCGCCGTCGTTAATACCGGTCCGACGGGATCTCTCGGGTTTCTTGTCGCGGTGATGTATCCGATCACCGACTTCGTTCTGATCGCCATGGTCTTGCTGATGGTCATCGGACCGAAGGCCGTAGCAGAGATCCGTGAACCGCTGACGTTCCTCGGGTGCGGGTTGGTGATGCTCTCCCTATCGGACAGCCTGTACGCGTACTTGGTGGCGATCGGCGCCGAGAGTATGCCGACGATCGCCGATGCCGGGTTCATCGCGGGGCCGCCGTTGATCGCCTTGGCGGCGCTGACGAAGCGAACCGAGCCTCGGAACCGCAACGCGCCGCAGCAGTGGCGAAGCGATCGGACTCAGTTGCTGCTGCCGTATCTGTTGATCGCGGTGATCGCGACGATCGTGACTGTTCAGGCGCTGATCGTCGGCAACCTCGATGCCGTGGTCGTGATACTCGGCGTCGGCGTGTTGGTTCTCGCGCTGGTGCGCCAAATACTCACGCTCCTCGAGAACGACGCGCTCCTTCAACAGATCTCCGCTGCCCAGGACGAGCTGAGGTACCGAGCACATCACGACCCACTCACCGAGCTTGCAAACCGGGCCGCGTTCGACGAACACTTTGCGAGCGCCATCGAAAACTATCGCCAGACGAACTCCGATTGGGTGCTGATGCTTGTCGATCTGGACGACTTCAAACAGATCAACGATCGATACGGGCACCCGGCCGGCGACCGGTTACTGGTTGCTCTCACAGCACGTCTGCGCGAAGCGGTTCCCGAGGGTGCGTTTGTCGCTCGATTCGGTGGCGACGAGTTCACAGTGCTCCTGCAGGGCACGATCGACGACGCCGTCGTCGTGGCTCGCCGGATCGTCGACGCGCTCAGGTCCGATCAGACTGCAGACACATCGGTGTCGGTGGGTGCGAGCGTTGGTGTCGCGCATTTCGAGTCCGCGCAGTTCGAGTTCGGGGACGAACCGCTCAGCGCGCACACTCTTCTTCGCCAGGCCGATGCGGCGATGTACGAGGCGAAGAGAAGTGGGAAGGGAGCGGTCGTTGTCTACGGCGACCGTCGCAAATGGTTATCGCCGTAGTAGTGCGAAAATCGTTGCCGGTGAACCCGATCCGGCCTTGTTGATCGCACCACCGACAAGGATGCTAGCCCCGGTGGTTGGCAGGGCGGCAAGATTGTTCAAGTTCTCCAGGCTGATTCGATGCTTGTCGTACAGGATTGTCGAGACGGGGTAGGTTTCGTCGTTTCCGAGGTCGGGACCGAACGTGTCGGTTCCCAATGCTCCGCGGGTGCCCAAACGGCCGGTGTCTATCAGCCACCGCGCCGCGTCCACCGAGAAGCCGGGCTGGTGGGTGACGCCCTCGGCATCGGAGTTGGCATACTCTTCGCTACCCCAGCGCGATTCCCACCCGGTCCAGAGAACTACGGCCGCTCCATCGGGGATCTTGCCGTTGCGCGTTTCCCATTCCTGCAGGTCCGCGACCGTGAGCGCATAGTCCGAATCGGCGGCAGCCTTGTCCCGGATGTCGATCTTCACTGCGGGGAGGAAGAGGTCCGCCGGATCGAGTTGGTCGGCTGTGAGGCCGCCTTCCTGGAAGTGTGCGGGTGCGCCCCAATGCGTGCCCGTGTGCTCACCTTCCTTGACGTACTGGAGGTAGTAGCCGTCGTTTGCGATGGTGGCCGCTGTGTCGAGAGTGAACTCGGGGTCGCCTGGAAAAACCGGCGTCGTCGCCGGGTCGTTCACGTGTGAGAGCGAAACAACCGACAACTGTTCGTTCAACGGACTTGTTGCGTCTTGACTGCTTCCGGAACTGCTACCCATGTCGATCACCTGAGGTCCCGCTACCAGCGCCAGACCTGTGGCTGCGCGCTGAAGTAACTGCCGTCGTTTCATCGATCCCCCACCAATTTGTCCGAATTGAGAGTGTTGCAATCACTTTCGCTCCTTGAACACTAGGACAGAACCTTAGGCTGCTGCGGACCATGACGACCACTCCACATCGCGGACAGCTATCACCTGTCCGTGCGGTCGGTGATCTACGTACTGCGGATACTTTGCGGCCAAAGCATCGATCGCGCTCTCGGACTCCTTGGTGCCGGGGTCGAGAACCTCCGCATGTCCGTCGACGCGGACCCACCAGAGCGCGGACCAGTCGTCGTCGTAATGATCGACCAGCAGGCTTGCGCGCCCCGTCTCGGTGATGTTCCGGAGCCTGCGAAGAGCGGTCGTGGTTTTCGGTTTGTGGTCGACACAGGAATAGACGGTGCCGCCCACCAAGACGAATACCAGCGGCACGATGTGCGGAACGCCGGCCGCATCTGCCGTTGCCAGGTGAGCCACCCGCGCGGCTTCAAATCGTGCTCTCGGGTCGTCCATATTCACAGCGTAAGGGGATCAAGGGTTGCCGCGAGCCGCTGCTGACGGAACAGTGGTCTCATGGAACCGGATGAAGCGCTTCGGGAGATCGCCTACTGGCTCGAACGATCACGCGCTGAAACGCACCGCGTCAAGGCCTATCGCCGAGCTGCGGAGGTCTTTTCAGGATTGTCCGACGAGCAGAAGGAGTCTCGCCGGAAAGCCGACAGTTGGAGGGCCCTCACCGGCATCGGGCCGAAGACTGCCACGATTATCGCTCAGTCGTACGACGGCATCCCCGAGTATCTCGAGGAACTGCGGGGGCAGGCTGAGCCCATCGGCGACAGCCCATTGCGACAAGCGCTGCGCGGCGACCTCCACACCCACTCCGACTGGTCCGATGGTGGAAGCCCCATCGAAGAGATGATGCGACGCGCAGCAGCACTCGGCCATGACTACTGCGCCCTCACCGACCATTCGCCTCGCCTCACAGTTGCAAACGGGCTGTCCGCGGAGCGCCTACGGTCTCAACTCGACGTGATAGCCGGGTTGAATGCCGAACTGGCTCCCTTCCGCATTCTCACGGGAATCGAGGTGGACATCCTCGAGGACGGTTCACTCGACCAGGATCCCGATCTGCTCGACGAACTCGACATCGTGGTGGCGAGCGTCCACTCCAAGCTGCGGTCCGAACGCGAGGCGATGACCCGCAGAATGCTTGCTGCAGTGCGAAATCCGCGTGTCGATATTCTCGGGCACTGCACCGGGCGTCTTGTCGAGGGTGCTCGCGGAACCCGGCCCGAGTCGCAGTTCGACGCAGAGAAAGTGTTCGAGGCCTGCCGAGAATCAGGGACCGCCGTCGAGATCAACTCCCGACCGGAGCGTCGTGACCCGCCTTCGCGTTTGATCGAGTTGGCCCGCGATCTCGATTGTCTTTTCTCCATCGACACTGACGCCCATGCCCCCGGTCAGCTGGCTTGGCAGGGCTACGGCTGTGACCGGGCCGAAAAGTGCGGCGTCGAAGCCGATCGGGTGATCAATACCTGGACCGCCGACAACCTTCTGGAGTGGGCGGGCAATTGACGGTCTCGGCACGCGCGCTGCTGTCGGTGCCGTTGGTGGCGTCGCTTTGCCTGGTCACCGCTTGTTCGGCTCCGTTCTGGCGAGATTCGGTGTACTTCACACCTCCTGAGGCTCGGGTGTTCGAGACTGCCGACTGTCTCGGAATTGAAGTCGCATGGGGCCTGTTCGGTGTCGATCTGTATTCGCGTCCGAAACACGAAACAGGGTATCTTCCATCTGATTTCGATCCAGTGGCAGTATTTCGTTGCGAAGTCGGCGAAGATGCCTCCGGAGCGCTAACCGTCGACATGGTTCGACTCGAAGGTGACGTAGCCGCCGTCAAGGATGCATATCGTGTCGACTCCAAACGCTTTCCCGACAATGTCGTTGCGAGTTGTGTCACAAGCGAACTGGTTCCCGTCAAACTGTGGATGGCCAACAGCGCCGGACAAGTGATGTTTCCGGCCTGGCCGTCGAGTCCGTGCGGCTTTCAAGTCGGGCCTCTCGATTCGCTTCGATCTCTGCATGAAGTCGAACGTGTCCGAACTTCGTTGAGTCTTTCTCCGACGATGGCGAATTGCGATCGCTCGTCTGCCGTTCAATTCGACCGGACAGATGCCAGAGAAGTTGACAAGGCGCGCGAGCAGTTCGAGAGAGGCGAAGGCTATGACCCGCTAGACAATGAGCTGGCTACGCCTGTCGCTGATGCTGCAGGACTATCCGTGTGCCGGCATGAATCTCAGACAGACGTGGACGTTATTCGCCTGTCCGAAGCGGAGAGTCGAGACGTGGTTGCCGCCATAGCCGATGCTCCTATAGCTCAGCCTTGTGATCAGATCGCGACAGCGACAGCATCATCAACCCTCCTACGGGTTGACGGTTCGGGTGGTACTCCTGTGAGCGTGGAGTTGGATGGATGTCGCCGCGCCGCCCTTTCCGGTTATCGAAGCACGCCGGAATGGGTCACCGAGACGTTTGCTCGGTGACCTCCGGGTTCAGAGTCGTGTGGTGGAGCGGCGGGGTTTCTGGTCGGGGTCGATGCCTGGTGGTGGGATGAACCAGGGCAGGTGATCGGTGCCCATTCGGATTTCCCATTTGCCGGTGAATCCGGGTTTTCGGTGCATCAGGGTGTGGTGGGTTCGGCAGAGTAGGACCAGGTTGTCCATGACGGTTGGTCCTCCTTTGGCCCAGTGTTTGATGTGGTGGGCGTCGGTCCAGGCGGGGACGCAGTCGCAGCCGGGGAAGGCGCATCCTTTGTCTCGGGCGATCAGGGCGGTGCGTTGTGCTGCGGTGACAAGCCTTTTGAGTGGGGTGACGTCGAGTGGGGCGCCGTTTTCGTCGAGGAGGACGCTGGAGAGCATGCAGTCGCAGGCGATCATGCGGGTGCGGCCGACGCTCAGTGGTCCCATCCAGGGCATGTGGCCGACATCGAGATCTTGTTTGTCGAGATCGTGAAAGTCGAGATCGAGCATGCCGGGATCGTCGTCCTCGGACGGGACAGGTGTTGAGCCATCACCCGTTGTGGCGCATTCACGGTGGTAGGCCAGGTCTTTGGCGTTGATGTGCACGTTCAGGTGTGGGCGTTGGCCGCCGTCGATGCCGGTGGCAGCGTTGTCGAGGTAGCGCCGGATGAGTTCTGCCATGGCGTCTGCGTTGCGTGTGGCGGCGGGTCGTTTGTCGGGTGTGCCGTCTTCGGCGGGGGTGGGCATGGAGAGGTTGGAGAGGGCGGAGAGAAGCATTTCGCCGGTCATTCCGTCGAAATCGCCTCGGACGGCGACTCTTCCGTTGAGGGTGGGGGAGATGCGCAGTTCGTTGCGGTCGGTGTCTTCGCTTGGTGGTGGGTCGTCGGATTCGAACATGTGCTCGAGGACGCTGATGGCGTAGCGCAGTTTGACGGTGGTTGCTTCGGTTCCGGATGCTGCGGCGAGGAGTGTGTCGCGGCAGTACGGTAGTGCGGCGTCGGGCATTGCCTTGGGTGGGGATTCGCAGAACGCCACGATCAGTGCTGCGTGCTCGAAAGTGAGGTCACCGGCATCGAATTGGTCTTCGATCTCGGGAAACGACCGTAGCGCTTTTCCCAGGGCTGCGATTCTTCTGCCGGCGGAGATCTGCAGCATGGTGTGGTTCGCGAGCCATTGTCCGGTGCCGCGGTAGCAGAGTACTTGTTCGTCCGGGTTCAACGTCAGGGTGTCGACAGCGGCGACTCGAATGGCTTCCAGGCGAAGGATTTCCGCTGACGCGGTGATGGCGATCTCGCGGACGTCGCTGGGGTGAAGCCGCCACAATCGTCCGCGCACACCCACGGCGGAGTTGTTGACCACGTCGGTGACAGTATCTTCGTCGGTGATGTTGATCGTCATGAGAACCCCCCGTTCCGCCTTCCATCATACTCGAACATACTTTCGAGTCAAGGGCTTTTTCGGGAAGGTGAGGTGGGCCCGGCCGTCGTGATTCTGTTGTTCGAGAGCAGATTCCGTCGCTAGAGCATCAGCGCCGGATCTGTAGTCAGTTCGATGTTCAGCCACGGTTCGTAGGGGAGATCGGCGAGGCTGGTGGCGAACGAGCGTCGTACTGCGTCTTCACCGTCGATGTCCCAGCTGTGTGGCGCGACCATGAACGTCGCTTCGACATACAGCTTGCGACCCACCTTGCTCATGGTGAGAGTCGGTTCGTCCAAACCGAATTCGTCGCGGACGACGGCGATGGCTTCGTGCACGCGGGCCTGAACGTTTTCGCCGGGAGCACCTTCGAGGAGTTCGATCAGTGCGGTTCGCAGAAGTGCGTACGGTTGCGGGACCAGCATCGCACAGCCGAGGAGGACCAAGACGGAGTCGACATATCGGTCGGCGTCGGAAAAATCGGTGCGGCCCAGGATCATTGCGACGACAGCACCGACCGCGACCAGCGCGCTGAAGGCAGCCGACGCTCCCCATTGCCTGGCTTCGGCGACGAGCAGATCAGATGTGCGGTCGACTTGTCCGACGTAGCGCCAGATGATGATCGACACCACTGCGCTGACAGCGCCGTATGCCACCAGAGACCCCGCGGTGACGTCGGCTCCGCCCGCGAGGATGACACGAACTGCCTCGACTGCGGCGTAGGCGAGCGTCGCCAGTAGTGCCATGCCCTGGACAGCGATGACGACCGGGATCAATGCCTCCTTTCCGAACGGGAAGCGTGCGGTGGGGCCCGAGTCGGCTATCCGCGAGACCCGCAGTGAGATCGCCGTCAACACCATTCCGATGAGGGCGTACACACCGTCGAGCAGGATCACCTGGGACTGCGAGATCCAGCCCCAGAATGCGGCGAGCACAGCCAACGCCGTTGCGACCACGAGCGAGTACCGCAGGGCCATGCGTTCGCGGGTAGCGCTGTCTTCCTTGGTGCCCATGAATTCCAAACCGCCTGTCCGTTTCGATATTCCTTCACGTAGGAATACCAGCAACGACGCGCAGGCACGGGATCAGTGGACCAATTGCGCTGCCAGATCGAGAAAGTCCTCGGCGTTGATGTCGAACTCGTCGGAGAAGGACACATCGGGATTGCCCCTGGCTCCGAATTCGAGTGGTCGAGCTATGAAGGCTGTGCGGAATCCGAGAGCTTTGGCCGCCCGGATGTCGTATTTGTGACTGGCAACCATCATGATCTCGGCCGGGTCGTACCCGAGATATCGAGCAGCCAGGTGGTAGATCTTCGGATCTGGTTTGAAGACGCCGGCCATTTCGGCAGTGAAGACGGCATGCCATGGCAGATTTCCGTGCCGGGAGATGCTGACTGCGGCATTCACGTCGGCGTTGGACAAGGCAGCGATTGTGTACTGCTGGCGCAGGGTTGTCAGGCCGGCGACAGTGTCGGGCCACGGGTCCAGGAATTTCCAGGCGGTGGTGAGTTCTTCCTGTTCGGCATCGGAAAGTTCGATGCTCTCGCGGGCCAACAGCTTGCGCAGAGCCTCGCGGTACACCGAATGTACTGTCACCCATTCGCCTGTGGAGTCGTCGGCCTCGGAGGTGTTCGCGAAGTACTCAGCGCGCCAGAGATTGACGAATCTTGGCCAGTCCACGTCGGCGTCGGTGATTCGACGGGCCTCTCGGCACAGTGTGCTGTGAAAATCGGTCGCTGTGCCCTGGACGTCGAACAGCAGTGCTTTGATCTTCTCGCGCACTAGGCCTCCACTCCGAGATCACCTGACGGACTTCCTTCATTATTGCGGCTGCAGCGCCGGATTCGTGCTCGGTGAGCGCAAAGGCTCGACGCGTCGCAAAATAGACATCTATGGCCGACCGCGGATTTACCCCGACTCAGCTCGCCGCCCGAGCTGCCTACTTGCTGCGCGGAAACGACCTGGGCACGATGACCAGCGCTGCCCCGAAGCTGTATCCCCACATGTGGAGCTGGGACGCCGCGTTCGTGGCGGTAGGTCTGGCGCCGCTCAGCGTCGAACGGGCGGTAGTAGAGCTCGATACCTTGCTCTCGGCTCAGTGGAAGAACGGAATGATTCCGCACATCGTGTTCGCGAACGGTGTCGACGGCTACTTCCCCGGCCCGACGCGGTGGGATGTCAATGCGTTGGCAGAGCATGCTCCTTTGGGTACCGCTACATCGGGAATCACCCAACCCCCCGTTCACGCGATCGCGGTGCAGCGGATTCTCGATCATTCGCGTCGGCACGGACGTACGACGCGTGCGGTCGCGGAAGAGTTCCTCGACCGGCGCTGGAGCGATCTGGTTCGGTGGCACCGGTGGTTGGCGGAGGCCCGCGATCTCGACGGCAACGGCCGTATCGCGCTCTATCACGGGTGGGAATCTGGGATGGACAACTCTCCGCGGTGGGATCTGGCGTACGCGAATGTTGTTGCGGGACAAGTTCCTGCGTATCAGCGTGCTGATCTCGCTGTGGTGACGGACCTGTCTCAGCGGCCCACGGATAACGAATACGACCGCTACCTTTGGCTTCTCGAAGAGATGAAGGCCGTGCGGTACGAGGATTCTCAACTCGCCACTGCCATGAGTTTTGCCGTCGAGGACGTGTTTGTCAGTGCGGTTTTCTCGATGGCATGCGACGTCTTGGCAACTATCGGTGAGGAGCATTCGCGGCCGAACTCCGACGTCCGTGATCTGCGCGGTTGGGCAGATCGATTCCGGCAGGGCGTGATTGCCACCACCGATGAACGATCAGGTGCAGCAAAGGATTTCGATCTTCGCACCGGGCGATGGGTTCATACCGAGACCATCGCGATGTTTGCGCCGTTGCTGTGCGGCGGCCTGAGCCGCGATGCCGAGCGCGCTCTGTTGCGCACTTTCGAGGGGCCCAAATTCTGTGGTCACCCGGACATGCGGTTTGCTGTCCCACCGTCGACGTCTCCGGTTTCCGGCGATTTCCGTCCTCGGGAGTATTGGCGTGGCCCGGTGTGGCCGGTGATCACGTGGTTGTTCTCGTGGGCGTTCGCGCGTCGGGGGTGGGCCGAGAGATCGCACGTCTTACGTTCGGAGGGGTTGCGGCAGGCCAGCGATGGCAGTTTTGCCGAATACTACGAGCCTTTCACCGGTGAGCCGCTGGGCAGTATGCAACAGTCGTGGACCGCTGCGGCTGTTCTCGATTGGCTCGGTTGAGTGAACATTCCCTGAATTAGGGGACAAAACGGACTAGTCGACCTTAGTCTCGGGAAATGGTCGAGCGACGGATCGTCAGGACACTGGGCAAGCTCACCCCGATCGCGATGGCAGCTGCCATCGCGATCACGGCACCTGGCCTCGCCGCTGCCGATGCTCCCCGTGGCCCGGACGTCTCTTCGTGGCAACACGTGGACGGAACCGGAATCGACTGGTTCCAGGTCAAGGCGTCAGGGCACGAGTTCGCGATGGTCAAGGCCACCGAGTCGCTCAACTACGTCAATCCGTACTTCATCCAGGATTGCCTGGTCATGCGTGCTGCCGGCGTCTCGCGCGGGGCCTACCACTACGCAGACGTTCGCCAGTCCCCCGAAGCCCAGGCCGCCTTCTATTCGGCGATCGTCCTGGGTATCAACGGACCTGGTGACCTCCCGCCCGTTCTGGATCTCGAGGACGCGAAGGGACTGCCCGCCGGGCAGGTCATCGACTGGACTCATCGCTACTTGAATACAGTCCAGGCACTTACCGGGCGGCAGCCCATCATTTACACGTATCCCAACTTCTGGCGTACTCAGATGGCCAACACCACCGAGTTCAACCACTACCCGCTGTGGATCGCCGATTACAACGGGCAGAACGCACCGGGGCCGCTACCCGGCGGTTGGTCCAACTGGACTTTCTGGCAGTACACCAGCACCGGACGCATCCCCGGAATCACCGGAAACACTGATATCAACGTCTACAGCGGAGCCCAGGGCGATTTCGATCGCTACGCCAACAGTGTGGGGTTCGGCAGCAGCTAGTTTGCGGCGGGGCCCTTGGCTCCGTGGTGCCCGGTTCGGGCCCTTTCGCCTTCGATGCATTTGCCTTGAGGCACGCGGAAGGGCCCTTTTTGGCACTCTTGTGACGCTTGGCTGGTTAGTCCGGTTGTTGCTCGTCAGTTACGAGAATTCTGCCGGGCGGTAACCACGGTCGCTGAACTTTCGACTAGCTGAGCCGGATCGGAAAATAGCTATGGCAGAAAATGAGCAGAACTGCTCTGCCTGAAAAGCTACAAAACGGACTTGAAGTTGGGTTTGAATCGAAGGCGGCCGCCCGGTTTCGGGCGAAGTTGGTGCCTCGCAATCCAATTATCGGAGCCTCGGGATGCTTCGTTACCGGCAGCCGTCGCTGAGTGTGGTCTGGATCAATTCGATCAATTTCGACGGGTTCGCACGCGTGATCGGACTCCATGCAGGACGGGGTTTCCGAACGTCGTTCGAGGGTCTGTGGCGCATCCAACAGGCCTTATTCATATTGGGCATTTGTCCAGATTCCGTATCTTCCTCGAGGTTGGTCGTCACCCGATCTGGTCAGCGGAAAGGGTGAATGTCATCGCGTTCGCCGCGGTGCCGTACTCCGGGGGCTGAATTGTCCGCTCGAACAACACTGTTCCTCGAAGCTTGTCCGATCTACGAACAAAAACGTCGATCGGTCTGCTTTGTCTGACTTTCGATGGGCAAGCTCCCGGTTATCTGTTATCTTGTTCCTGATAACTGGAAGGTTGCTCTCGATTTGCGCGGATTTCGAGGGCCAAGGTCCTGTTCAGGGCGGCTCTTCCAACACGCAGGTGTTTCCGAAGAGGAGCTCGAATGACAGGACCGGCAACAGCGTCCGGTGTGAGGTCGATCAGCCGAAAACAGGCGCATCGACCCGAACCAACCGATCAACCGGGAGTTCGCGCCAGCGCTCTCGCATCTCCGTCCATCGAACATCGATCAGGCACATCCTGGGGAGTAAGAAATGCCTAACGACATACCGCCGACAAGGTCGGCCATATTCACCGCAGGGCTCCCGCCCTGGGTGCGAGCGTGGACGGTGGTATGGACCGCCATCGCGATGATTCTCGGTATCTCCGGCGCGACGGCAGTGGTTGCGTCAGCGCAGCCGGCCGCGACGCTCGGCGGCCCCGTTCAGGCTCAGGCGCCGGCTCGCGCCGCTGTTCTTCCGGATGAACAGCCTGCAAAAGGCTGCGCATTCAGCGCCCCCGGCACCGGTCCGTTCTCGCAGAACATCTGCTGGATCGATATGTCGACGCTCGATGCGGCAACGGCTGCTTCTGCGGCCGGGCAGTCGATGGAAATCCAGCTCACCGACGGTTACAAGATCAACTTCAAGGCCTTCCTCACTGACTCGGTTGCAGGAAAGAATCACCAGGGGATCGAAACGAAGGCATTTCCCACGTTGCACTATGCAGCGTTGGGAACTTCCGCGTACACGGGTGTGCCGACGACGTTCAAGCCGGCGATCTACCAAACCTCAGCCACCGCTGGTCAGTCCGGTGGAACAGTCTCGCTGAAGAACATCGTGATGACGGGGCCGAATGGCGCCGTCAACAACTACGGGCTCGTAGCAGCCGACGCTGAGTCGACAGACGCGAATATCAATACTACGAACGACCGTGAATTCCTCACTTTCAATTCGGACAAGCCTCTACGGCAGATCGCACGTACCGTCGGTGACGACAGTGATCCTGCCTACCCCGGAATTCGGGCCTGTGACGGTGGGCTGACGGGTATGCCAGCCAATACCGTCCGATGCGATTCGTGGAACAACGTCAATGGCCAGGGGCGCACGCCCGGAACGCTAGTCGTTGCATCGACTGCTCCGACAAGTTTCGCAGCCACTTTCGGAAATACCGTTCAGGCGACCTCGCGTCAGGGCCTGGCGTTCGGTGTGCTGCTGTCGAAGGTCAAGATCGACAAGGACCTCACGCGCGTCACCCCCGGTGACGATTTCACTATCGGCATGAGCACCGGACACCACGCTGATGCAGGCGCCGCTGCAGCAACCGAGATCAAGAGCACCACGACCGGTGCGACTGATACGACGGCATCGACTGGCTGGCGGACGCTCCTCGCAGATACCACGCCCACCCCTGTCACGTTCTGGGAGAAGCCAACTACCTCGGCGACCAAGACCGCGAACTATGCGACATCGTGGGATTGCCAGGTAAACGGCGTGACCCAGGCCCTCAGGGTCGGTGACGTTGCGCAGGCAGCACTTACACCGGGTGACAACGTGTATTGCAAGGTCAAGAACACCCCGGTTCTCGTGAAGAAGTCGTCGTCACCACCTACCGGTGAGACGGTCAATATCGGCCAATCAATCACCTACACTCTGAATTTCGAGAATCCGGGCACTGCGCCGGCAACGATCGACTACACGGACTACCTCGCCGACGTCATTGATGACGGAACAGTTGCGGTCGGTGCTGCAACCGGCGGACTCACCGCCGCATTGAACGGCGCCGACAAGATCAAGGTCGGCGGCACGTTGCCGGCCGGCGGCAAGGGGACAGTCACATACACCGTCACTGTCAAAGACGGCGGCAACAAAGTTCTGAACAACTATCTGGTTCCGGGGACTACAACTCCCCCCACAACATGTGATCCTGCAACCAATCTCTGCACGACGCATCCCATGCCTGGTTTCACGCTGACCAAGACGGCTGATCCGGTTTCCGGTTCGACGGTTCAGGCCGGCGACACCATTACGTACACCGTCACCGGTGCCAACACCGGCAAGACGGCCCTGACTCCCGCGACGATCAAAGACGATCTGAGTGCGGTTCTCAACAATGCTGCTGTCGTACCGGGCTCGCTGAAGGCGACCATCGACGGTGCTCCTGTTGCTGCTCCGACTCTGTCGGGCAGCACTTTGTCGTGGTCCGCGAATCTCCCGGCCGGTAAGTCTGTTGTTCTGACATACCAGGTGAAGGTCAATGCCGGCGTTGTCGCGGGAACGGTTCTGAACAACAAAGTCACCGGTACAGCGAAGCCGCCGACCGGTCCGGACATCACTCCTCCTCCGGTGGAAACGAATCACTCGGTTCCAGGTTTTACGCTGGCGAAGACTGCCGATCCGATTTCCGGTTCGACGGTTCAGGCTGGCGAGTCGATCAAGTACACCGTCACCGGCACCAACACCGGCAAGACGAAGCTTGATCCGGTACAGATCAATGACGATCTGGGTGCGGTTCTCAATAATGCTGCTGTCGTTCCTGGTTCGCTGAAGGCGACCATTGACGGAGCTTCCGTGGCTGTTCCGACTTTGTCGGGTACGACGCTGTCGTGGACTGGCGTTCTCGAAGCCGGCAAGTCGGTTGTCCTGACCTACGAGGTGAAGGTCAACGACGGTGTCGCTGCGGGTACGGTCCTGAACAACAAGGTCACGGGTACTGCGAAGCCGCCGACCGGTCCGGACATCACTCCGCCGCCGGTTGAGACGAATCACTCGGTTCCCGGTTTCACTGTCGCGAAGACTGCCGATCCTGCGTCGGGTACCGGCGTCAATGCTGGTCAGACGATCACGTATACGGTGACAGGTACGAACACCGGTAAGACGACGCTCAATCCTGTTGTGTTGACCGATGATCTGTCGAAGGTTCTCGACAACGCGACGTTGGTGGACGGTTCGCTCAAGGCGACAGTCGACGGTGCTGCTGCCGCTGCTCCGACGCTCTCGGGGACGGCGCTCTCGTGGACTGGTGTTCTGGAGCCGGGTAAGTCTGTTGTTCTGACCTATCAGGTGAAGATCAATGCCGGTGTTGCCGGTGGCACGTTGATCAACAACAAGGTCACCGGTACTGCGAAGCCGCCGACGGGTCCGGAGATCACTCCTCCGCCGGTGACGACGGAGCATCCGGTTCTGTCTCCG
>NZ_JBIYCY010000009.1:0-205169 GCF_044908235.1 Rhodococcus sp. 27YEA6
TCCCCGCCATCGAAGCCTGCCGCCACCGCCGGAAATGGCCGCAAAGCTGCACCCAGGGCGGCGATCTTCTTCCCGTCCCGAACCTGCAGCATCGTATTCGCCGCCAACCACGCACCCACCCCGCGGCTGGCAATCACCTGATCATCCGGGCGCGTCGACAACTCGTCCACCACCGCCACTCGAACGGCTTCCAGGCGCAGAATCTCGGCACTCGCTTCGACAGCAGCAGCGCGTAACTCCGAAGCAGTCAACCGCCACAACCGTCCGCGCAACCCCACCGCAGAACCAGACACCACATCCGACAACAAGACACTCATTGAATCCCCCGATCCCCTCCCCAAATCATATTCGAATATGTGTTCGAGTCAAGGGGTCATTCACCAGCGAATCGGCCTGACTCTGTGATGTCAGCGGGTTGTCATATTGTGGTCGAGTGACTTCGCCGTGGACAGCTGGGCAGGTGGCGTCGGTAGCTCCGGACGCCGCATCGCTGGCCGCTGCGCGCAAGTTGGCTGGTTCGTGGAGCCATGCCGGCAACAGGGGTCTCGCGCTCTGGGGGCTGTGTCAGGGCAGCGGCTCGAAGCCGTATCAAGCAGTGGTCGACCTGCGGGGCCCTGCATACAAGTGCTCGTGCCCCAGTCGAAAGTTTCCGTGCAAACATGCTCTGGGGCTGTTGGTGGAATGGTCGGAAGGGCGTGTGCCGTCGGCGGACGAGCCCGCCGACTTCGCGGCAGAGTGGTTGTTGCGCCGCGAGGAGAAGGCCGAGACCCGCGGCGAAAGGGCTGAGACCGGCGACGAGGCTCCCAAGAGGGCTCCCGACCCGGCGACAGCGCAGAAGCGCGCCGACCGCGTTGCGAGCGGTCTCGTCGAATTGGACCTGTGGATCACCGATCAGATTCGCAGTGGTCTGGCAGCGATGGACACATCCTGGGCGGGCTTCGACGCAGTAGCTGCTCGAATGGTGGATGCTCAGGCGCCTGGTGTCGCAGGCACACTTCGAGCCTTGGCGGGCACCGTTGCGTCTACCGAGAACTGGCCCGAGAAAGTCCTCGACGAGTTGGCTCGGTTGCACCTGCTGGTTGCTGCGCATCAGAAGCTGTCCGAGTTGCCGGAAGATCTTGCCTATTCGGTGAAAGCACACGTCGGCTATCCGGTCTCAACCGAGAGTGTGATGGAATCGATTCCGGTGAAAGAGAACTGGATGATTCTCGGTTCCGGGATCACCGAGGAGAAGCGACTGTTCACCCGAACGGTGTGGATGCTCGGCAGGAATTCGAAGCGGTGGGCCATGCTGCTCGACTTCTCCCACGGGTCGGCCAATTTTGCCACCGAAACGCCGCCAGTCGGGTTTCTGCTCAACGCCGATGTTCATTTCTATCCTGGTGCCGCGGCATTGCGGGCGCGGATAGGGGTCACGCACGGAGAACCGGAGCCCTTCACAACCATGCCGTTCGGAAGCATCGACACTGCGTTGCAGCAGTTTACCGATGCCCTCGCCGCGGATCCATGGTTGCGCTCGTGGCCGGCAGTGATCAGTTCGGTGGTCCCGTCGTTCGTCGACGGATCATGGTTTGTCGTCGACGAATCGGGCACAGCGCTTCGGGCAGAGGGTGATTCGGATCTTCTGTGGAAGTTGCTCGGCATTTCCGGCGGTTACCCGGTCACAGTCTGCGGAACGTGGAACGCGCTGGCTCTTACTCCGATCTCGGTTTTCACGGGAGGGCAGGTGATCGTGCTGTGAGTACATCGATCTCAGCGGCGCTCCTTGGGACAGCCAGAACAGCAACAACATTCGAGGAGCTGCCGACTGAAGTGCGTGGCTACGCTCGCGAACTCGACGGCGATCCTGCCGAGATGCTTCTCGCAGGAGTAGCGTTGGAGAGGGCGTACCGCCGTGGTGGTGCGGGCTCCACCACGGCGGCGGTGCCGACACCTGCGCCAGACGATGTTCGATTCACGCTGCCGGAATCCTCATCGGCGCATCTGCTGTCGATGCTCGCGGCCAAGGCGACCTTGCTCGACGAATGGTTCGCAGTCGCGTTGGAGCACAATTACCGTGCGCCTGATCATCTGGTCGCCGAGTTGCTTTCTTTTGCACGTGCAAGTGAAGCTCACCGGGAGAGCATCCTGCAGATTGTCGGCGAGCGTGGTCGATGGCTTGCCGCGCAAAACCCCGAGTGGAGCAAACTCGTCCGAACCAGGGATGCCAACCCGGACGTGTGGCGTCACGGAAGTTCGTCGCAGCGCACACAGTGGCTGATAGACACTCGTCGAACAGATCCCGCGCTGGCGCTGGCCGAACTCCGAAAGTCCTGGGCCACCGAGCGGGGCGAACAGAAGGCTGCCTTCGTCGCGGCGCTGGCAAACGGACTGAGCGCGGATGATCAACCATTGTTGGAGGAAGCCCTCGACGACCGTCGCAAGGACGTGCGACGCGCGGCAGTGGAAGTACTCGGACAACTCCCCGAATCGGAGTTCGGGGAGAGAATGGCTGCTCGGGTTCGGAAATGGGTGCGGGTGGAACGGAAACTCGTTCGGTCCACGCTCGTCATCGTCCCGCCTGAGGAAGTCGATTCAGCGGCGAGGCGAGACGGCATCGAAGACCGGCCGAATCCACACACCGACTATCGTGCCGAGTATGTGCGTCAGGCGATCAGTTCTGTGCCGTTGTCTCTGTGGAACAACATGATCGGTGGACCAGGCAAGGTCTTGGGGATGGGCGTTGACGAAAGCTGGGAGCCGATCCTTCACGACGCGTGGTCCACCGCCGCAGTCGCGCAGAACAATACGGAATGGGCGCTGGAACTCTTTCGTATGCGCGGCACCGCAACCGATCGACGCGTGCTCCCGTTGGTGCAGGCCAAGGCGCTGGCTGATCTGTTGAGGTCCGGAAACGGCGACGCCAATGTTCTGCACCCGGGCCGGGCAGCGATCTACGACGCTCTGCGAGGTCCATGGCCCGAGGACATCACCCGGGCAGTGGTAGCCCAGTGGGAACGAGTTGCGGCCAGACGTGCCGACGGAGGCGCCAAGGCCGGCGAATTCTCACGCTACAAGTACGTCGCATCGCTGCGCCTGGCCGAGACTCGATTTCCTTACAGCGCAGTAACTTTGCTGGAGCGTGCGGCGGAGCGTGCTCGTGACCCCGACTGGCGGCAAACCTTCGCCAGAACTGCCAGTGCCATCACCCACCGCAAGACTCTGCTCGAGGAGCTCAAGTGACTGACAGCGTAACCGTGCCCACCACGGAACCGGAAAAGCTCGCGCAACCGGGAAAGCTGATGCGGCCCCACGCAGAGCAGGAGTACGCGCTCGAACTCGAAGCACTGGCCGCGCAGGATGCTCGTCCGCGTCCACCGTCGTGGAACTTGTCGCCCTGGGCCGTCGTGACGTATCTGTTGGGTGGCACTCTCGACGACGGAACCGTCATTTCACCGAAGTACGTCGGTCCACGGAGGTTGATGGAAGTGGCCGTCGCAACTCTTGCCACCGACCGGGCGCTACTGCTGTTGGGGGTTCCAGGTACGGCCAAGACCTGGGTCTCCGAACACCTTTCGGCCGCAATCTCGGGTGCGTCGACGCTCCTGGTTCAAGGCACGTCGGGTACGCCCGAGGAAGCTATCCGCTACGGCTGGAACTACGCACGTCTTCTCTCCGAGGGGCCGACCGCCGGTGCACTGGTGCCTTCTCCCGTGATGACGGCGATGGAAACCGGGAAGATCGCCCGCGTCGAAGAGTTGACGCGTATTCCGGCCGACGTACAGGACGCCCTCATCACCATTCTCTCCGAGAAGACGTTGCCGGTGCCGGAGCTGGGCATCGAGGTGCAGGCAGCCAAGGGCTTCAACCTGATCGCTACCGCCAACGATCGCGATCGCGGTGTCAACGACCTGTCGTCCGCACTGCGTCGACGGTTCAATACCGTAGTCCTCCCTTTGCCGGCCAGCGAGGAAGACGAGGTGGCCATCGTGGCACGTCGAGTCGAACAGCTGGGCGCAGCACTGGAATTGCCGACAACCCCCGCAGCAGCCGAGGAAATTCGCCGGGTCGTCACCGTGTTCCGGGAACTGCGATCAGGCACGACCACCGACGGCCGCACCAAGTTGAAGTCCCCGTCCGGAACTCTGTCGACGGCGGAGGCGATCTCGGTGGTCACCAACGGTTTGGCGTTGTCTGCGCATTTCGGGGACGGCGTACTGCGGGCATCCGACGTCGCTGCCGGAATCCTGGGCTCGGTGATCAAGGATCCGGTCGCAGACAAGGTGGTGTGGAACGAGTACCTCGAGGCAGTAGTGCGTGAACGCGGCGAGTGGTCCGACTTCTACCGGGCGTGCCGCGAGGTCACCGGGTGACCATCGTGATTCCGGACCTGCGTGTCCGGGTCTTCGGTATCCGTCACCACGGCCCGGGATCTGCTCGTTCGGTTCGGCAGGGCCTGGAAGAGTTCTCGCCTGACGTCGTCCTGATCGAAGGGCCTTCGGACGCAGACCCGTTGGTGATGCTGGCGGCGTCGGAATCGATGAAACCACCGATTGCGTTGCTCGCGTACGCCACTGGCGAACCGTCGAAGGCGGCATTCTGGCCGTTTGCGGTGTTCTCACCCGAATGGCAAGCGCTGCAGTGGGCTGCGAAGAACGGTGTGCAGGCACGGTTCTGCGATCTGCCCGCCTTCAACGTGTTGGCGGATCAGGGGATTCGTACTGTCCGCGAGGGCGATCCTCTGTCGGAACTGGCCGCGGCCGCGGGTTTCGACGATACCGAACGCTGGTGGGATTCGGTGATCGAATCTAGCTCGGGCGCAGATTCTTTCGATGCGATCACCGAGGCGATGGAGGCGCTGCGTGAGACAGTGCCGATCGACGAGGAGACAGCGCATCGCGAAGCGTATATGCGTCAGGTGCTGCGAAAGACGTTGAAAGATGGCGCTGAGCGGGTAGCGGTCGTCTGCGGAGCCTGGCACGCGCCGGCGTTGGTCGGAGCCTTGGGGCCGGCGGCACCCGATGCTCGCATCCTCAAAGGAATGTCCAAGGTCAAGACCTCGCTGACGTGGGTTCCCTGGACTCACTCACGCCTGGCGTCGGCATCGGGTTACGGCGCCGGAATCACCTCGCCGGGTTGGTATCACCACCTGTTCACCGCGAACGACAAGACGATCACGCGGTGGCTCACCAAAGTTGCGCGGGTGCTCAGGGACGAGGACCTTCCGATCTCGAGTGCTCACGTCATCGAAGCTGTCCGTTTGGCAGATACGTTGGCGGCACTGCGTTCTCGACCCTTGGCGGGATTGTCGGAGGTCACCGAGGCAACGAGGTCGGTGATGTGCGACGGGAACGACGTTCTTCTGGATCTGATCACGCGAAGATTGGTTGTGGGCGAAGCGCTGGGCGCGGTGCCCGAGGAAACGCCGACAGTCCCACTCGAAGCAGACCTGCGCGCACGCTCGAAGACCTTGCGGCTCAGACAACAAGCGGGAGCAAAGACTCTCGATCTGGACCTGCGACGCGATATCGACGTCGAGCGTTCCCAGTTCCTGCACCGACTGGGGATCCTCGAGATCGATTGGGGGACCCCGGCCGACAGTGAGGTCCGTTCCACCGGAACGTTCCGGGAAACTTGGGCGCTGCAATGGAAGCCCGAATTCTCGGTCTCGGTGATCGAGGCGTCGCTGTGGGGCACGACGGTGGCTGCAGCGGCAACATCACGTGTCGTCTCGAAGATCAACGAGCCGGACATCTCTCTCGCGTCACTGATCGGACTACTGGAGAACTCGCTCCTGGCGAACCTGCCGGCAGCGTTGTCCGCTGTGCTGGAAAGTGTGAAAACGGTTGCGGCACTAGATCATGACGTGTCGCACCTGATGGCGGCGCTGCCCACGCTGACGCGAACGCTGCGGTACGGCGATGTGCGCGGAACCGACGTGTCGGCATTGGTCGACGTCGCCGACAGCCTGTTGATCCGCATTTGCACCGGCCTCGCAGTCGCCGTCACGGGCCTGGACGATCCCAGTGCCGAGGAGTTTCGCGAACACCTCGACAAGGTTCACTCGGCAGTCATGGTTCGTGACGATCGCGATGCGAGCGCGCGGTGGCTGCAGGCCATGGCCGGCGTGATCGACCGTGACGACGTCAACGGATTACTCGTCGGCCGGATGGTGCGGCTACTGCGCGACAGCGGTTCGATCACGGAAACCGCTGCAGCCCAGCGCTTGTCTCGGGCCCTGTCCGTGGGAAGCACGCCGACAGCCAAAGCCGGGTGGGTCGACGGGTTTCTCGGTGGAGGAGGGCTTGTGCTCGTTCACGATCGAGCGTTGCTCACGCTGATCGACACGTGGGTTCGCCAACTTCGTGAGCAGGACTTCATCGACACGCTTCCACTGCTTCGACGTACGTTCGGAGCGTTCGAGGCGGGGGAGCGTCGAGCGATCGGTCAGGCGGTCAGAGGTGGACGACGCGTCGAAACGACAGTGGAGACCGATGCTCGACGCGGCAGAGCGGCAATGGCGGTCGTTGCGGACATCTTGGGGGTGGGCGCATGAGCGACGACGATCAGCGCCTTCGACGCTGGAGACTGATGCTCGGGGAATCCGCCGAAGAATCGACGGGTGGGCTGGGCCAACCGGGCGAGCGTCGAATGGATGCAGCTCTTGCCGCACTCTACGATTCGTCCGGCCCGACCAAGGGGCGACGCCGCTCAGCCGGATTGGGGGCGTCGGCTCCGTCCGTCGCCAGATGGCTCGGCGATATCCGGACGTACTTTCCCAGCACGGTGGTGCAGGTGATGCAGAAGGACGCGATCGACCGACTGGGTTTGGCGCAGTTGCTGCTCGAACCGGAACTGCTCGATGCCGTCGAGCCCGATGTGCATCTGGTCGGGACGCTGCTGAGCCTCAACCAGGTCATGCCGGAGGCCAGCAAGGCAACTGCTCGAATGGTCGTCGGCAAGGTGGTTCGGGAAGTCGAAGAGCGAATCGCGCAGAAAACGAAGGCCGCGGTGACCGGGGCTCTCAATCGTTCGGCCAGAACGTCGAATCCGAAGTTGCGTGACATCGACTGGGACCGAACCATCCGAGCAAATCTGTCGCACTACCTTCCGGAGTATCGAACCGTCGTCCCCGAGCGGCTCGTCGGATACGGCCGCAAGTCGAAATCCGTGCAGCGCGACGTAGTCCTGGCGATCGACCAATCGGGTTCGATGGCGTCCAGCGTCGTCTACGCATCCGTGTTCGGCGCGGTGTTGGCGTCGATGCAGGCGCTGAAGACTTCGCTCGTGGTTTTCGACACTGCCGTCGTCGACCTGACGGACAAACTGTCCGACCCAGTCGACGTCCTTTTCGGGACCCAACTTGGTGGGGGCACGGACATCAACCGCGCAATCGCGTACAGCCAGTCACTGATCTCGCGTCCTGCCGAGTCGATGTTCGTTCTGATCTCGGACCTCTACGAGGGCGGTATTCGCAACGAGATGTTGCGCCGGATGGCCGCCATGAAGAACTCCGGCGTTCAAGTCGTGGTTCTACTGGCACTCTCGGACGACGGGGCACCGTCGTTCGATCACGACAATGCAGCGTCGCTGAGTGCCCTCGGGATTCCCGCGTTTGCGTGCACGCCGGACAAGTTTCCGGAACTGCTGGCGGTGGCTCTGGAACGCGGGGACGTGTCGGCTTGGGCGGATCAGCTCAGCCTCGAACAGCACTGACCGGTCTGCTTCGAGAACCTGAACACCGGGTACACCCGCACGATGGGTGACGGACAGGTTGCTGGTTCGACGACGCAGGCGGGTTCAGGATTGGTTCTCACGGTGTTGGCATCCAGCCAATTCCTGATGACCTTGGACAGTTCGGTCATGAATGTTTCGATGGCAACCGTCGCCGAGGACGTCGGCACGAGCATCACCGGCATTCAAACCGCGATCACGCTGTACACCCTGGTCATGGCGACTCTGATGATCACGGGCAGCAAGCTGGGGTCGATGATGGGTCGTCGCCGGGCCTTCGCGCTCGGCTTGATCATCTACGGCGCAGGTTCTCTGACAACGGCGCTCGCTCCCAATCTTGCGGTCCTGCTGATCGGATGGTCGTTCCTCGAAGGCGTCGGTGCGGCACTCATCATGCCCGCGATCGTCGCGCTCGTCGCCACCAACTTTCCGGCGCAGAAGCGCCCGGCTGCCTACGGTCTGGTCGCTGCCGCCGGCGCGATGGCCGTGGCGGTCGGGCCGCTGATCGGCGGCGCCGCGACGACATTTGCGTCATGGCGTTACGTGTTCGTCGGCGAAGTCGTGATCGTTGTCCTGATCTTGCTGGTGCTGAGCAAGGTGGTCGACGTCCCACCGTCGAAGTCGCGCCTCGACTACGTCGGATCGATCTTGTCCGTGGTGGGACTGGGCATGATCGTCTTCGGTGTACTGCGCTCGAGCGAGTGGGGTTGGGTGCAGGCCAAACCCGACGGACCGCAGTTGGTCGGGCTTTCCCCGGTGGTGTGGCTGCTGATCGCCGGGCTCCTGGTCGTGTACGGATTCCTGCGCTGGGAGGGACGCCTGGCCGCTGCGGGGAAGGAGCCGTTGCTTGATCCGGCGATGCTGCGAAACCGCGAGCTCAGTGGCGGGCTGTCGATGTTCTTCGCGCAGTTTCTGGTGCAGGCGGGCGTGTTCTTCGCGGTTCCTTTGTTCTTGTCCGTAGTTCTGGAACTCAGCGCTCTCGAGACCGGAATTCGCATCCTGCCGTTGTCGGCGGCGCTCGTCGTGGCGGCGATCGGTATTCCGAAGCTACGGCCTACCGCGAACCCGCGACGCGTGGTCCGAGTCGGATTGTTGGTCATGGTCGTCGGCATTCTGATGCTCGTTGCAGGCATGGACCCCGGCGCCAATGCGGCGATCGTGATGATTCCCATGCTGTTCATGGGTTTCGGCTTGGGGTGCCTGTCTTCGCAGCTCGGAGCCGTCACGGTGTCCTCGGTCCCGGACGAGCGCAGCACCGAGGTCGGCGGGTTGCAGAACACCGCCACCAACCTCGGCGCTTCCTTGGGAACTGCCCTGATCGGATCGGTTCTCATTGCCACTCTCACGACGTCGGCGATCGCCGGAATCGAAGACAATCCGGCGGTTCCGACATCGGTGCAGCAGCAAGCGAGCACCGACATGGCCTCGGGCGTGCCGTTCCTGTCGACGACGCAACTCCGATCCGCTCTCGATGACGCCGGCGTCGCCGAGTCCACGGCGGATGCGATCGTGGACGTGAACGAAGAAGCCAGGCTGGACGCGTTGCGTGTCGCTTTTGCCGTGGCAGCGCTGCTCGCAATCGCCGCGTTGTTCCCGACCGCTCGAATCCCCCGCGTCGCGGTCGGCGACAAACGTGGTTCGAGCTAAGAATCAGCAATCGCGGATCGACCTGGACGATCGACGGAACGACCTCTGGATATAGTGATCTGCGCACAATCGATTCGTCAGATGGCTACCGTTGTGAAGGAAACAAGCAGCGAGTCTGAAACACTGACGTTTCACCGGATAAGGGTTCGGTGGGGAGCTGGGGGAGGTTCGGATGGCCAGGCGAGCGGATTCGACGCCCGCTGATGGCGCCTGCGCAGATGTCGGGATGCCTCGCTGATGAGCCGTCCGAGTCGATTGGGCAGGCAAGATCCTGCTTCGGAGGCCGACTGCAACAGCCTGTTTCGCCGTCAGATAGACGAAGCTGCAGCCGTCGCGCCGTTCGCCAATCTTGCGTACATGGCGAGTTTGGTCGTGATTCTGACCTACACCGTCCCGCCCGGACGTCAGACGCTCAGGTGGTTGGGTGGCGCCCTCATCTTTCTCGTCCTCGCGAATTCGATCCGAGTATGGATTCCCCTTCGCTGGCGGCCGTCGAAGCACACCCCGCGCTACGACTACGTGGGTCTGCTCGTCGAAGTGATCGTGGTCGCGACCCTCGACGTCACACTTTTCGCTCTGCTCTTTCACGACATGGACGTCTTCCGCGACTTGGTTCTGATCGCGACGATGGCCGGGATCATGGGCGCCGGGACCGTGACGTTCTCGAGTCTGAGATCGGTGAGCCTGACCTGGATCTACATTCACGGCCTCGGCGTCTTCACTGTTCTCGTCGTCCACGCCGAACCCCACTTTCGCATACTTGCGATTCAGTTGTGCATCTACATGTTTGCGCTCACCGTAGGGGCGGTCTATCTGTCGGCCTCTTTCCAGAGACGTTGTCTCGCAGAGTTTCAGGCGGAATCAGAGCGTCAGACTGTGGCGTTGTTGCTCGACGGTTTCGAGGGCGGTTCCCGCGACTGGCTGTGGGAGTGCGACACCAACGGCCGGTTCTCCCACACCTCGGCACGTCTCGCCGAGGTCGCAGGTATGACGGTGGACGAGTTGCAGAAACTCACCTTCGGACAACTCCTCACCAGACTCCAGATCGCATCGAGTCCGGAGGGGCGTGCGGCCGCGGCCCAGATGATCGACAAACTCGAATCGAGTGCTCCCTTCCGGGACACTGTCGTGCCGGTGCATGTCGACGGTAGGCGACGCTGGTGGTCTCTTTCCGGCAATCCACGGGTCCTCGAATCCGGCGTGATTCTGGGTTGGCGCGGTGTCGGTTCCGACATCACGGAGAGGTATGTCCACGAGCAGGAGATCCTTCGCCTTGCGGCCACCGACTCGTTGACCGGGTTACCGAACCGTCGTGCGTTCGGAGTGGCGCTCGAGGAAGCGATCGATTCCCGCGTGCCGGAGAAGCAGGTTCTCGTCGGGATTCTCGACCTCGACAACTTCAAATCGGTGAACGACACCCTTGGCCATCCGATCGGGGACCAATTACTTCTCGAAGTCACGAAACGCCTTCGCGACGTGATCGGTTCGGACATGTGCTCGCGGATGGGCGGTGACGAATTCGGGCTGATCGTCTGCACCTCTTCGCGCGACGATCCCGGTGTGATCTTCGATCGGTACCTGGAAGTGCTGCACGAACCATTCTTTGTCGAAGGCAATCGGATCGAAGTGCGGGCCACGATCGGTTACTCGAGCGCGCCCGAGGATTCGACGGACGCCGACGGATTGGTGATGCTGGCGGATCTGGCTCTGTACGAGGCGAAGTCGACGGGACGCAATCGAGTGGGTAAGTTCTCACCGCTGCTGCGGGCGAGGGCATCGGCGCGGGCGACGGCGTTGCACGAGCTGGACAGAGGGATCGAGGAAGGGCAGTTCGATCTCCATTACCAGCCTCAGGTCGACACTCAGACCGGTGAAGTGGTGGCCTTCGAGGCTCTTCTTCGGTGGAACCATCCCAGCCGCGGCCTCATCGGGCCCAGCCAGTTCATCTCGGTGGCGGAGGAAACCGGAATGATCATTCCCCTCGGCGCGCAGGCAATGGCGATGGCGACCGCCGCTGCTGCGGGGTGGCCGACCGGAATTGGCGTCTCGGTCAACGTTTCACCAGTGCAGTTGGTGTCGCGAGAGTTCGGTGCGATGGTGAAGAAAGCGCTGACGGATTCGGGCTTGCCTCCGCAACTGCTGCAGCTCGAAATCACCGAGACAGGTGTTGTGGACGATCGCGCGATCCGGGATCTCTACAAGCTGCGTGAGCTCGGGGTCACCGTCGCACTCGACGATTTCGGCACCGGCTATTCGTCCTTCGCCACGCTCCAGAGACTTCCAATCGACGTTCTCAAGATCGATCGCATGCTGGTCACCGACTCGGACGATCCGAAGATGTCCGTGGTGAAGTCCATTGTCGAATTGGCCGCGGCCCTCGGTATGAAATCGTTGGCCGAGGGCGTGGAGACCATCGAGCAGTTCCGCCGCGTCCAGTGGGTCGGGTGTGACCTGGTCCAGGGTTACCACATCAGCAAGGCTCTGACCGCTGAGCGCGTCGATGTGTATCTTGCCGCGACGGACACGGAAACCGGGCGCAGCGTCCACCCACTTACGTGGCTGTGAATCAGATCTGAGCCGAGCGGATCGTATTACCGCCTGCCGCCTTCGCTTGATACATCATCGAATCCGCGACATTTGTCGCCGCCAGGATTGCGGAAGCACCGCCGCTCCACGCCTTCGATTCGGCGGTCATCATCACCGCTCCGACGCTCACCGTTGTGGGGATCGCGTCGGAACAATCCGACAGCGCCGCGTTTATCCCTTCGATCAACAGGGTTGTCGATTCGGGATTGCCGGCGATGACGGCCAGGTATTCTTCCCCGCCGGTTCGAGCGATGACTCCGCGTTCGCCGAGATGTGTGCTCAATCGGTTCGCGGTTCTCCTGATGACATGATCGCCTTCGGCATGACCGTGAAGATCATTCACCGTTTTGAATTTGTCGATATCGACGACGATGAAGGCGAGAGATGAAGAATCGTCTCGGGCGCTCTCGAAGAGATCGCCGACTGCCCCTTCCAGTCCCCGACGGTTGAACAGTCCAGTGAGGGGATCCCGGTCCGAATACTGGGCATCGCGGTAGAGAGTGCGCCAAGTCAGGTGCGCAAAAATGGGAACGAGTGTGACAGCTCCGAAAAGAACGGTGCCGCGGGCCAGAAGCGTCGTGATATCGACGTCGCCTTCCAGATATGCAAGAACGAAAACGGTGGTCGTGACGGTCGTCGACCAAACGACATGAGCGACAAGCCACTTTGCGCTGACAAAAAGCGTCGCAAAGGTTCCGGTGACCGCGAAGACGATGCAACCGAACGTCCCGGACGAGCGATCCGGCACCAGGAGGACGGCAGCCGCGATCCCGAGATCTGCGAATATTCCGAATGCAAGCAACCCCCGGCGTCCGGGAAACGGTTGTGTGAACCAGCATGCGGCGATTCCCACACACGTACAGATCATGAAAATCGAAAGAGCTTTGCCGGGGGTGGTCGGCGGCGTATCCGGACCGATCAATTTGTAGAAAGCGGACAGTCCGAAGATGATCGTCATCATTCCGAGCAAGGTTCGGAAGATCGGAATGATTGCCCGGCCGGATCTCTGGTGCTTTATCCACTCGTAGTCGTGTGGTTCGTTGAACCATTCGTGAAGTGTTCGCCAAGAACTGTGCCCCTCGGAGGCGATGACAGGGCTCGGCATGCTGTCCATTTTGCCTTGAATTTAGGTAAAGAGAAAATCTATGTTCGACCGCTTCCATCGGATCGGCTCTTTTCGGGGAAGAGGTTCAATTATCGAGTCGAGCGCTTACTCGATGCTTGTTTCAAGCTTTCTTCGAACTGCTGTGTGCGTTGTTCGAGGCGGTCGCGAACGATCCGACTTTTCGCGTACGAGACTTTCTCACGCCGTAAGCGGCGAGGATGACCCCCAGCGCGACCAGGCTTTGGACGAATTCCGCGCGCGTGGGTTCGTTGAGACCCATTCCCACCAGGATCACGAGAATCAGACCAGTGACCACTATCGGCAGGCCGGGATACAACCAGACACGGAATTTCAGAATCTCGGGGCTTTCGCGTTCCCATCGGCGTCGGAGGCGTAGTTCGGATACACAGATCAGGATGTAAACGAACAAGCAGATTGCGCCCGACGAATTCACGAGGAACAAGAAAATCGTATCCGGCCAGATGTAGCCGGCCGCGATACAGAAGTACCCGGCCACGGTGCAGGCGAGTACGCCCTTCACCGGCACGCCGCGGCTGTTGGTCCGTGTCATCCAGGCCGGCGCGTCGTTGTAGACGGAGAGTGCGAAGAGCATCCGTGACGCCGTGTACAGGCCGGAATTGAGGCAGGACAGCACCGCGACCAGAACCACGAGATTGAGAATGTCGGCGGCGCCGGGAATTCCGAGCAGGTCGAGTGCGGAGATGAACGGAGAATCGCCGACGACGAACGAATCCCACGGCAGCATCGTCACGAGGAGGAAGGTGGCGACAACGAAGAAGGCGAGAATGCGGAAGACGACCGTGTTCGTGGCCCGCCTGATCGCTCCGGCAGGTTCGGCGGATTCCGCTGCGGCGATCGTGACAAGCTCGGCTCCGGTCATGGAGAAGATCACGGCGACAACGCCCACCAGTACGGGGGTGAAGCCGTTCGGCAGAAATCCTCCGTGGCCGGTCAGATTGCTGAAATCGACTTCACTGCCGGGCCAGATGCCGAAGACGAACAGACTGCCGAGCACGATGAAGCCGATGATGACGGCGACCTTGATACCCGCAAACCAGTATTCAGCCTCGCCGAAGTTGCTGACGGAGAGAAGATTGACCCCGGTCATCACCAACAGGAGTACCGCTGACATGAGCCAGAGCGGGACACCATGGATCCACCGGGAGAGCAAGGTTGCTCCGACGACGGATTCGATGCCGACGACGATCACCCAGAAATACCAGTAGAGCCAGCCAGTGGTGAAACCCGCCCAGTCGCCCAACGCCATGCGGGCGTATTCGGTGAACGATCCCGTACACGGCTTGGCCACGGCCATTTCGCCGAGCATGCGCATCACCAGGAACACGATGATGCCGCAGATCGCGCACGTGATGACTGCGCCGGGGCCGGCCTGGTTGATGATTCCGCTCAGCCCGACGAAGAAACCGGCGCCGATGACGCCGCCCATGGAAAGCATGGTCAGGTGGCGCTTCTTCAAGCCTGTTTTGAGTGTCGAATGAACGCTGGCGGCTTCGGCTGTTTCGGTGCTGCTGTCGGGCATGTGGGCTCAGCTCCTATTGCATGACGCGATCAGTTCTTTCGGAGAGACGCTAAGCTCATCGTGTGATCCAGAACATGGACTTGATGTACAAACCTGAACTGGAAACTGTCAGTTCTGTCCACTGCCTTTCTATTCACTGCCCTCGGAGGTTCCGGTAATGCCGATGACTGTCCGGCGCCTGGCGGCCACCACCTCGCTCGGCCTCACGATCGTTGCCGGTCACGACGACGTGGATCTGTCGATCAGCTGGGCGCACGCAATCGAATTGCAGGATCCGACCCGTTGGCTCGCCGGTGGAGAGCTTGTCATGACGACGGGGCTGCATCTACCGCGTTCGGCGACAAAGCAATACGAGTACGTCGAGCGCATCGCGCAGACTGGTGCGGTGGCACTGGCGTTCGACACCGGCACCGTCCACGAGAGGGTGCCGGACGCGATCATCAAGGCCGGCGACGAACTGGGTTTTGCCGTGCTTTCCGTCGCCAAGGAGACGCCGTTCATCGCCATTTCGCGGGCCGTGATCGACGAACTGACTGCCGACCAGATACGAACGGTGCAGGCGGTGGTCGACGCGCAGGAGAAGTTGGCGCGTGCCCTGCTCGACGGGGTGCCGGCTCTGATCACTGCCCTGGGTCGAGCCGTTCACGCAGCAGTCTGTGTTCTCGATCGGGACGGCGCGGTGCTGGCTCTGACGGAAGGTGCGAGTTCGTCTCTGCCCGAACGCATCAGGGAGCGATCAGGTAAGGAGCGCAGCCGGATCGTGGTGGACGACGACGGTCACCTGGCCATTCACCGCCTTGCTGTGAGCGGCACGCTGGCCGTGGCGTCCGAGGCCGCCTTGGATCAGTCCGAGCGACTGTTGGTGGGCCACACGGTGTCGCTGTTGACCATCGAGCTTGCCAAGCCGTTGCGGGTTGTCGATGCCGAACAGCGGCTGAGGTTGGCCGTTACGACGATGGTGCGCCAGGCCGGCGGTGACGTCGACGAAAGTCTGTTGCGGTACTTCGGATTCGAATCCGAAACCGCGGTGGTGGCAACCGCCTTGACCGATGTCGGACCTTTGCTTGCGGCCACCGACATCACTTCAGCGGCCCTGGAAGAAGAGTCGGTGCCGTACCTGTTGGCCCCGCTGACTGACGGAACCGGTGTGTGGTTCGTCGTGAAAAGTGAAGTTGCGGAGAAGGTCACGCGCAGTGTGTATGCGAGAGTACGGGAGAATTCACGCCGGAGTATCAACGGTGGAATCGGTGGCGTCCGGCCGATTAGCGGTGTTGCGGCCAGTCTGCGCGAGGCCGTCTCTGCTGCCAAAGTGGGGCAGGTCGAAGGACACACACTCGTTCCGTTCTCGGAACTCGGGACTTTCAGTCTCTTGTTGAGTGTGCAGTCGAGCGATGTTCTGCAGTCGATCGCGGCCGGCGGTCTCGGTGTGCTGGAAGGCTACGACGCCGAGAACGGTTCCCGTCTGGTGGACTCGATCGAAGCGTTCCTGCACCACAATGGTCAATGGGAATCCGCTGCAGCGCAATTGGGTGTTCACCGGCACACGCTGCGTAACCGCATGGACAAGGCTGCCGAGTTGATCGGGAGAGATCTCGATTCCGCCCACACCCGGTCCGAGTTGTGGATCGCACTCAAAGCTCGTGAACTGCTGCAGGCGGAATCGAATTCAGATCACGCTCGGCCGCCCCTGAGATAGACGGTGGTGGTGTGAGTGAAGAACTCTCGCGCCGCGTCGCCTTGTTCCTTGGGTCCGTATCCACTCCTCTTCGCGCCGCCGAAAGGTACGTGGGGATCAGCGCCCGCCGATTCCGAATTGACGTGCAGGATCCCCACGTCCAGATCGTCGATACCGGCCAGTGCACTGGTCAGGTCTTGCGTGAACAATGCTGCGGACAAACCGAATTCGCCCTCGTTCGCCAAGCGGAATGCGTCTGCGGTTGTTGCTGCCCGCTGCACCGCCAGTACCGGGCCGAAGAGTTCCTCGAACCACAGTTCGGTGCTCGACGGTAGTTCCAGCACTGTCGGTTGGACGTAGTAGCCCGACTGCGGCGCTTCGGCGGTGGCCACAACCCTGGCGCCGCCGTCGACGGCTCGATTGATCCCCTCGATGATCGACTGCTGCGCGTATGCGCTGACCACGGGACCTGTCGTGACGTCGGGATCGAGTGGATCTCCGACTCTCAGTTGCTTGACTTCAACGGTCAGCCTGGCCAGGAATTCCTCGGCGATGGATTCATGGAGCACCAGACGTGAAGTGGCCGTGCATTTCTGGCCGCTTGACCGAAATGCGCCCAGCATCACCTGCTCGACCGCAAGCTCGAGATCTGCGTCGGCAAGTACGACGGCTGCGTTCTTTCCACCCATTTCCGCCTGTACCGGAACTCCGCGCGCCGCAGCAGATCCCGCGATCTTTCGGCCGACGCCGGTGGAACCGGTGAAGGTGACGGCGTCGAGGTCCGGGTGATCGACCAGCGCTTCACCGGCCGCGCTGTCGGCGAGGATCATGTTCAGGACTCCGTCGGGTAGGCCCGCTTCGGTCAGTGCCTGCGCGAGACGGAAGGCCAGAAGGGGCACCGCGGCAGCCGGTTTCCAGACGACGGTGTTTCCGTACACCAAGGCAGGCGCAATCTTCCATGCCGGGATCGCGATCGGGAAGTTGAACGGCGTGACGACGCCTACCACGCCGAGAGGTTTGCGAGTGACGAGAATCTGCTCGCTGCTACGTGGGGAGGAATACACCGTTCCGGTCTCGCGGTCGGCGGCGTTGCCGTAGTAACGCAGAATCTGCGCTGCGCGGCGCACCTCTCCGATACCCTCGGCCAGCGTTTTCCCTTCTTCGCGGGTGAGTTCTTCGCCCCAGGCCTCAGCGTTGGATTCGATGATTTCCGCTGCGCGAGTGAGGTATGCGCCGCGTGCGGACATCGGCAGGCGGGCCCAGTCATTCGCGGCGATGCGGGCGACGCGAACACCGGTCGCCATTTCGGAGGCACCGGCGCGGCCTCCGGTGGCGACAACCTCGTCGGGACGGGCCGGGTTGGTGTCCGTCAGTGTGCCGTCGCTGCCCGTGACCCAAGCTCCGCCGATCAAGCTGCGCACTGCGACGCTCATCGGACTGCGGCCACAGCGTCGCGAAGAATACCGAGTCCTTCGGTCAGCAACTCGTCGGAGATGCTCAGCGGCGGGAGGAAACGGACGACGTTTCCATAGGTGCCGGCGGTGAGCAGAAGGAGACCGTGCGTGTGGGCGTAGCTGACGATCTGGGCGACGGCCTCGCGATTCGGAGCCTTGTCCTCGTCGTGGACGAGTTCGATTGCAATCATGGCGCCGCGTCCACGAATGTCGCCGATTATGTCTGTGTCCGAAGCGATTTCGGACAAACCTGTGGTCAGAATGTCGCCGATGTCCTTGGCGCGGTCGAGGAGCCCTTCCATCTCGATCGTCTCGAAAACTGCCAGGGCGGCCTCGCAGGCAACGGGATTGCCGCTGTACGTACCGCCGATACCACCGGGATGCGCGGCGTCCATGACGTCGGCACGGCCGGTCACGGCGGCGAGTGGCATTCCGCCGGCGAGACCTTTTGCGGTTGTGATGATGTCGGGGACGAAGTCCTCACTCTCGCTGGCGAACCAGGATCCGGTTCGTGCGATACCGGTCTGGACCTCGTCCGCGACGACGAGAATGCCGCGCTCACGGCAGAATTCCGAGATTCGCTTCAGGAATCCCGGAGCGGGAACGATGAAACCGCCCTCACCCTGAATCGGTTCCACGACCACAGCGGCTACCGATTCGGCGCCGATCTGAGTGTCGATCGCAAGACGGAACTGGGCGAATGCTTCGTCGGCCGCGTTTTCGGGGCCGCTCGGCCAACGGTAGGGGTATGCCATCGGAACCCGGTAGACCTCTGGTGCGAACGGGCCGAATGTGGCCTTGTACGGCTGGTTCTTGGCTGTCATCGTCATGGTCATCAACGTGCGACCGTGGAATGCGTGGTCGAAGACGACAACTGCCGGGCGACCGGTGGCGGCACGTGCGTATTTCACGGCGTTCTCGAGCGCTTCGCTGCCGGTGTTGAACAGCGCTGTTCGCTTCTCGTGATCTCCCGGGGTCAGGCGGTTGAGCGCTTCGCAGACCTCGAGGTACCCCTCGTAGGGGTTTGCGAGGAAACACGTATGGGTGAACTGACCGAGCTGGCGCGTGGTGCGTTCGACCACGCGCGGCGCACTGTTTCCGACGGTGGTCACGGCGATGCCGCTGCCGAAGTCGATGAACGAGTTGTCGTCGACGTCGACGACAACTCCTCCGCCCGCTGCGGCAACGTAAATGCTGGATCCGCTGGTCAGCCCGGCCGGCAGTGCGGCGCTCCGGCGCTTTGCCAAAGCACGCGAGTTGGGGCCGGGCACTTCGGTGACGAGGCGTCGTATCTGGGGAAGGGTCGGTCCACCGATGCACGTTTCCGTGCCGTGCTCGAGAATGGTCATCGCAGTGCCTCCAGTCGTTTTCCGAACTGTAGGACGGCGATGAATGATCCGGACATGGCCGGATTGTCGAGTGGCTTCTATCTCATAGGACGCCGCGTCCAGCAGGTTACTGTGCGAAACTGCCGAGGAATCGTTGCAACAGTGGGTTGTACACCTCAGGGGCTTCCCAGAACGCTGCATGCCCCACACCGGGAATCACGTGATACGTGCCCTCCCAGAGATTCGCGAAGGTCAACGACGCGACATACGACGTGTTCACGAACGGGTCCTCGGCGCCGTCGATCACCGCGAGAGGCACAGACGCCGTTGCAACCAGAGCCTTCTGATCCGATTCGCGGCCGGCGCCGAATGCGTCGAACATGATCTTGCGAGCGCGTCCGTCCGTGCGTATCGCGGCGTCGAGGGCAGCCTGCTCGAAGGGAACGGCGGTCATTCGTGCGTAGAGGTCGGCTTCTTGCGCGGTGATGACCTCGGTGCCGCCGATGGACAATCCGTCGCCGGCATTGAAGGCGTCGCCGAGCGTCTCGGGATTTGTCGGCGGCGTACCGGTGATGACGATTCCGGTGAGCCCGGGGAATTTCGCGATCAACTCGAGAGCGATGTGTCCGCCGAGCGACCAGCCGACGACAACGGCTCTTTCGACGCCGAGTTCGGTCAGAACATCGACGATGGCGTCGGCGTAACCGTTCTGCGTGTATGCGGCTTCGGGATCGCTCGCGTCCTCGGAGTCGCCGTGGCCGAGTAGGTCCAGAGTGATCATGCGGTAGTCGCCGGCCCAGTCGGCGTCGACCTGATGACGGAAGATGGAGCGGCTGGCCGAGTTCCCGTGGATGAAGACAACCGGAAAACCGTCGGTGGCACTGTCGTCGACTGCCATGACGCCATGCCGGGTTTCGATCTTGGTGGTTGTCATCGGAATCCTCATCGTTCGAAGTGCACGGTCAGCGGGTATCCACGCTACCGGGCATATGCGGCATAGAGTTCACCCGTGGACTTCGCATTGCGCTCGTGCAGTTGGCACGGTCACGAGACCTACGCTCCGGACGAACCGGAATTGCGGGATCGACTACATGTGGATACTGCGGTGGGTCAGGCGTGGCGGTGCCTACGTTGCGGCAACTTCGTCCCGGGAGCGCCCCGAGCATCGGGACCGGCGGACGCCGCCCCCGAGGTTCCGCGGGGGAGGCTGCTTCGCGACCGGTTGATCATGCGACTTCTCGCCATCGAGAGAATGTTCCGCGCTCTGGGTTTGGTTCTTCTGGCGATCGGTGTGTTCGAACTGAGATCGTCGAAGGGTCGCGCCGAGGACGCCTTCGAGAACGAATTGCCGTTGATCAGGCCACTTGCCCGTCAATTGGGCTGGAACATCGACGATTCCAAACTGGTCCATCACATCGAGCAGGCGTTTTCGTTGTCCGCTACGACGCTCACCTGGATCGCAGTCGGGCTGTTGGTCTACGCCGGCCTTCAAGTGATCGAGGCAGTCGGCCTGTGGATGGTCGAACGCTGGGGCGAGTACTTCGCGGTGGTGGCGACCAGCTTGTTCCTGCCCCTCGAAATCTACGAATTGACCGAGAAGATCACGTGGTTGAGGGCCGGGTTGCTGCTGGTGAACATCGCTGCCGTCGTATGGCTGATCTGGAGCAAGCGACTCTTCGGTGTCCGCGGCGGCGGCGCGGCGTATCACGCCGAACATTCGGAGGAGAGCTTGCTGACGGTGGAGAGGGCCGCGGTCAAGCAGGCTTCGTGAGACCAGCTTTCGACGCGGCAGCACCCGCCAGCGTTGCTGCACCGATCGTGATCATGGCGGCGAGGAGGATGGCTGCGGGTTCACCGTCGCCCATCACCCCCAATTGAGTGCCCACCGTAACTGCGGCAACCGGTACTCCCAGTTGTGCGGCGGACAGCACGCCGAGAGGGAGCGGGAGACCGAGGGCGCGTATCGCGGCGTGAACCACGAGAGTTGCTCCGCCCAAGACCAATCCGAGCCAGATGGCGGACGGATGGGTGACGAGGTCGCGCAGATTGATCGCCGCTCCCAACCAGACGAAGAAGAGGGGGGCGAAGAAGCCGTCGGTGATGGCGAAGAGCTGTTTGGCGAGGCGGCGGGGTTCACCGATCGCGGCAAGAACGAGCCCGAAGGCGAAGCCCGCGAGCATGATAGACACGTGCGTGCTCGACGCCAGCGCTGCCAGAGAAAAGAGGATCACCAGATTGATCCGGAGTTCGAGTGCAAACTTTCGTTTCTCCGAGAATTTGTGGAGCCTTCGCCAATGGCCGGACCGGTGGAAGGCTCGCAGTACGAAGAACAAGGCAACCGCACACGCCGCCACAGCCAGTGCGCCGACACCGGCACGAGGGGCATTGTCCGGATCGATCACCAAAGGCAGCGCGACAATGCAGACGGTGTCCGCGATCGCAACCTGGGCAGTCATCTGCAGAACCGAGGTTCCACCGAGCCCCAGCGAATCGACGATGGGGAGAATCAACGCCGCGGACGACGACGCGATCAGGACCGCGTACAGCGCGGCGTGACCGGTGCCGAATGCCGTCGCCGCACCGTAGCCGGCAACAACCGACAGAAGTCCGACGACAACCGAGCGAACGGCACCCTTGCCGATTGCCGCACGGACTGCCGGATCGCGAACCGGGACGTGTGAGCCGGCCACCATCATCGTGAGCGCGAATCCGATATCGGCCAGGAACGTGAAAGTTTGGTCCGAAGAGTCGAGCAGCCCGAAACCGGTGACACCGAAGACGACGCCCGCGGCAAGTTCGCCGACCACCACGGGGACATGCCAGCTGACGCGAGCGCCGAGCAGCGGGCCGAGAATGCCGGCCAGCGCGACGAGGGCAAGGATGCCGAAGGTCATCGACGACCTACGAGTTAACTGTCGAGGGTGCGATCTTCGCGGGGATGGCGGTGTTCTCGTCCACGTAGTAGCTCGCACAGACACGGTGGTAGCCGTCGGCGATCTGCGCCGGTACTCCGGCGCGGAAGTCTCCCTGCACCAGCAGGATCGGCGACAGCGCGATCCCCTTGCGGATCTTCAACAGGTCGGCAGCAACGTGTGGGTTGTCGACCGGAAGCAGAGGGAGCCCAGCAGCCCGCAGGATGTCTTTGGCCTTCTTCGAGACCAGCGTCGCCGTCTTGAGGGCGTACACGAGAGCTTGGACCTGAACCGGCGTCGCGCCCAACTGGAGGTAATCGCGGGCCGCCGGGTAGTCGTGCTCGTCCGGCAGGTCCTTCCAGAGGACTGCGGGCGCCTTCGCCGCGGGTGCTTTTGACGCTACCGGCGCCTTCGTCTTGGCTGCCTTCGACGTTTTGCTCTTGGCCATCTGTGCTGTTTCCTTCAGTGTCGGTCCGCGAGTGGAGCTGGTGCAGAAATCGTGCACTATCAGCGCCGCAGGCACCACATCGGAGCTGTTTGGCCCCCTAGGCGGCGGGTAATCAGCAGACTGCGGGGGAACGAGCAGGAGGCGAAGCAATGAAGCGGATTCTCGCAGTGCTCGCAGCGCTGATCCTGGCGGTGTTCGCACTGACCGCGTGCAGTGACAACAACGATTCGTCGGACAACGATTCGGCCGATCACGACGGCATGGCGATGACCAGTATGCCGACCAGTATGTCGATGCCGAGCATGCCTCTGGGTATGTCGACGCCGGGAGCGTCGTCGATGGGAATCGTGATCAGCGGCTTCGAGTATTCGACACCGGAGTCGGTGATGCCTGGTCAGGTACTGACCATTCAGAACAACGACACCGTCGAACACTCGGTCACGTCCGATACGGCAGGACTGTTCAGTGAGGACATCGAGGCGGGCGAGACGGAAACCATCACGGTGCCGAACGAGCCGGGAACGTACACGTTCCACTGCACCTATCATCCGAGCATGCGCGGCACCTTGACGGTCAAGTAGAGGTCGGCTCGGTCTGGCGTGACTTTCGCGAGAAAACGTTGGCGGCACGCGCCGGATTGAGCTGGTGGAGAACAGATCCGGGTGTACGGTTTTCAGGTGCGCCGGAGAATTGCGATCAGTGTCGTCACGCTCGTGGTTTGCGCCCTCGGCTTTTCGCCGCCGGCGCTCGCGGATTCACCGAACGGCTCGTATTCGTCACAGCTGCTGTACTTCTCGGTCGATGTCGGGCCTGAACTCTCGACGCCGTGCACCGTCGTCGGTGAACTCTTTGTTCCCGATGGTGTCGACGCTGACAACCCAGCTCCCGCGATCCTGACCACCAACGGGTTCGGCGGTTCGTACAAGGACCAGATTCCTGCCCTGCAGAACTTCGCCGAGAACGGGTATGTCGGACTGACGTATTCGGGATTGGGTTTCGGCGGCACGAGTTGCAAGATCACACTCGACTCTCCCGCATACGACGGTATCGCCGCTTCCCAGTTGGTCAGCTTCCTCGGCGGCCAAGAAGGGATTGCCTTCACGGATCAGGCTCTGACGCAGCCCTATCCGGCGCTCACCACGGTCGTTCAGGACTCCGTCGATCACACCGGTGCACCGTCGACGAACGACCCGCGGGTCGGAATGACGGGTGGCTCTTACGGCGGCGGCATTCAATTCGCCGCCGCGAGTGTCGATCCCCGCATCGACACCATCATCCCCATGATCACCTGGAACGATCTCTCGTATTCTCTGGCGCCCAACAGCACCGGGACCATCTCCGGAGTGTCGACTGCGGAGCCGGGAGCAGCGAAGGTGCTCTTTGCATCGCTGCTCTTCGGCGCGGGCATCGCGAATCCCGGTGTGGACGGTTACATCGCAGATCCCGCACGGCTACCCGGCTGCCCGAACTACGTCCCTTACATGTGCAACGCGATCGCCGAGGCAGTGGTGACCGGCGATATCGGACCGCAAGTAGTGAGTGAGCTCCGAGCGTCGTCGGTCTCGTCGTTCGTCGACCGGATCAACATTCCGGTACTGCTTGCTCAGGGGCAACAGGACACCCTGTTCGATCTGAACGAGGCAACCGCGACTTACGACGCGCTGAAGGATCGTGGCGTCGATGCCAAGATGATTTGGCATTCGTGGGGGCACAGCCACTTGGCCGCTGCGCCGGGCGAGTTCAGCTTCTCCGCACCCGACGAGGATACCCAGTACGAGACCGGTCGCTTCATGGACTGGTTCGATCACTACCTCAAGGACGAGAACACGGAGACCGGCCCGGAATTCGCGTATTTCCGCAACTGGATCGACTACGAGGGAAACGCGGCACCGGCCTACGCGACGTCCGACACCGTCGATGTCGGGACCGCTCGCGCCTTCCATCTGTCCGCTGACGGGGGACTGCTACCGGACGGCACGCCGGTGATACCGGGTTCGAAGACGATCGTCACCGCACCGGCTGGGCTGCCGACGGGCGTAGAGCCACTCAATATCAATCCGGCCGGAAACATTCCGAATGCACAGATTCCGGGAACCGAGGCGCTCTGGACCACTGCGCCGATGACCGAGGCTATGGACGTGGTGGGAGCCCCCACTGTGACGCTGCGTGTTGCGGCGCCCGGACAGCCGGTGGTGTTCGCGAAACTCTACGACGTGGCTCCGGACGGAACTTCCTCGCTGATCAACGGACTCATCGCGCCCATACGCATCAGTGACCCGTCGCAGCCGGTGCCGGTGACGATGCCGGCGATAGTGCACCGATTCGAGCCAGGGCATTCCGTGCGTCTCGCGATCACCGGTGGCGACATCAGTTTCCGTGGGGGACTGCAAGGTATGCCGGTGACGATCTTTGCCGACGGTTCCGGCCCCCTCGAACTTCCCGTCGTGGGCTGATACACCGTGGGCTGAATTTCAGCGGGTGATGGTTCGACTGTCGCCGCGGAACTCGGCCACGACGGTGTTGCCGTTGCGAACGGTCACGTCGTAGATCCCACTTCGGCCGCCTCGAGCCTTCTCGGTGGCGATCGCGGTCAAGGTGTCGCCCAGACGGGTCGGACGCAGAAATCTGATGTCCGCGCGCGCTGCAACGGCTGAATCCTCGTAGCCGTTGCAGGCGAGCGCAAACGCGGTGTCCGCGAGCAGGAAAACATAACCGCCGTGTGTGATTCCGTGACCGTTCACCATGGTTTCGCCCACGGTGACGGTCACGGTTGCGCTACCGGGCGCCAGCTCGGAAATCTCGATACCGAGTGCCTGCGATGCCTGGTCCGCGTCGAACATCTCTCTGGCGGTGATGCTTCCTGTACTCACGAGACAACTCCTGTGGGATCGGAGAATTGCAGGGGTCTAGAGGACCGAGACAACTTCCTGGACGTACATGTCGACTGTGCCGGTGGCAAAGTTTGCGACATCTTTTCCAGCGGCGCCCATCTCCGGGGACTTCAGGCCGCTCTGCATCGTCTCGAGATCGGGAAATACGAGGTTGGCGACGGCATAGAAGACTGGATCGGAGCCGTCCAGCGTCGAGCACTTGCTGAACGTGAAGTCCGAGAGCCCTGGCACTGCGCTGGCGAGCGGGACGTGGATCTCGTTGTAGTACTTGTCGAAAGCCTCCGGATCGGTGGGGCGTCCGTAACACACTGCTACTCGATAGGTCATGTGCTTTCAATTCCCTTCGGGGCGAGTCTTGGCTACCAGAGTCAGGACGTCGTATGTCGCGACCGGATCGTTGTCCTGGTTCGTCACCACGGCGTCCCAACGAACCTCACCGTAGTCGGCGCTGCTGCGAGGTGTGATGGTCTTGGCTGTGAGGGTGACCGTCAGGCTGTCGTCGGCTTTCACCGGGGTCAGGAACCTGAGGCTGTCCACGCCGAAGTTCGCGAGAACCGGGCCGGGAGCCGGGTCGACGAACAGGCCCGCAGCGAGTGAGACAACAAGATAGCCGTGCGCGACGATGCCGCCGAAGAGTGGATTCGCCGCAGCGGCCACCGGATCGGTGTGAGCGTAGAAGGTGTCACCGGTGAACTCCGCAAAATGATCGATGTCTGCGAGTGTGACCTGGCGCGGACCGCCGACAACAGTGTCACCGATCTTCAACTCGGCGAGACTCTTTCGGAATGGATGTTCGGATCCGGTCGTGCGCTGCGATCCGGTGAACCAGCGCTCGCCGACCGCGGTGAGCACGTCGGGTGTGCCCTGTACGGCGGTCCGCTGCATGTGGTGCAGAACTCCGCGGATGCCACCCAGCTCCTCACCGCCGCCGGCACGGCCCGGACCGCCGTGTACGAGGACTGGAAGGGGAGAGCCGTGGCCGGTGGATTCCTTGGCGTCGTCGCGGTTCAGCACGAGCACTCTGCCGTGAAAAGCTGCGAGGCCCAGCACCAGTCGACGTGCGATGTCGGTGTCGGCAGTGACCACCGAGGCGACGAGGCTTCCCTCGCCACGAGCCGCGAGTCCGATCGCATGATCGATGCCGTCGTATCCGATGACGGTGCTGACGGGTCCGAAGGCCTCCAGTTCGTGTACCTCGTGCGCATTCTCTTCCGCCCGGAGAAGGACAGGGGAAAGGAAGGCTCCTGACTGGCCGTCGGCACCGACCACGTCGACGTTGTCCGGGTCTCCGAATACGATAGTTGCCGACTTCGTCAGACCGCGAATGGATTTCAAGACCTCGTCACGCTGTTCGATGCTGGCGAGAGCTCCCATAGTGACGCCATCAGCATCGGGGTGTCCCACGACCACTTTGTTCAGTCGCTCGGATGCGGCATCGACAACGGCGTCGACCAGCGAGAGCGGGACCAGGGCGCGCCGGATCGCCGTGCACTTCTGGCCCGCCTTGACCGTCATCTCGGTGACGAGTTGTTTGACGTACAAATCGAATTCGGGCGTTCCTGGTACGGCGTCCTCGCCGAGGATCGACGCGTTGAGTGAATCGGCTTCGGCATTGAAATGGACGCCCTTGCCGACGACGTTCGGGTGAGCACGCAGCGTTGCCGCGGTGTCGGCGGATCCGGTGAATGCCACTGAGTCCTGCCCGCCGAGGTGATCGAGGAGGCCGCGTGCACTACCGGAGAGCAGTTGGACGGAACCCTCTGGAAGCAAGCCTGACTCGATGATGCGCCGGAAGACGAGTTCGGTGAGATATGCCGTGGAACTGGCAGGTTTGACGATGGACGGCACCCCCGCGATGAATGCCGGTGCCAGCTTCTCCAGGAACCCCCACACCGGGAAATTGAAGGCGTTGATCTGCACGGCGACGCCGCGACGTGATGTATAGATGTGTTGCCCGAGGAAGGTTCCGCCCTTGCCGAGAGGCTCGACGTTTCCGTCCAGAAAGACTGTGCTGTCGGGCAATTCGCGCCGAGCCTTGCTCGCGTAGCTCAGCAGGGTCCCGAATCCGCCGTCGATGTCCACCCCGGAATCTCGCGTCGTCGCACCGGTGGCAGTGGAGAGTGTGTAGAACTCGGCTTTTCCTGCCATCAACGTGAGGGCGAGAGCCTTGAGCGCGCCGGCACGTTCGTGGAAGGTCATCGCGGACAGTGCAGGCCCGCCGACCTCGCGGGCGTACGTAACCATCTCGGCGAGGTCGATGCCGGTTGCGGAGATCCGGGCCACCTCCGATCCGTCCACTGCGCTCGGCAACGGGGTACCTGCGTCCGGTGCGGCGTACCACTGACCGGCCACATAGCTTTCCAACAGTCTGCTCACGACAACTCCATCTCACCGTACGTTCGGTCGGTAATTACGATCGCCCGGTAACGCCGCGTTGTCAAGGATTCGGCAGAACTGCCTGGAGTCAGGCCTTGCGAAGTCCGTCGAAAGTGACGGCGACGACCGCGTCGGCGATGTCGGAGACGGACTCACCCGCTCGGGGTTTGTACCACTCGATCAGTGAGTTGACGGTGCCGAACATCAGCTTGCTGGCGAGGGCTGGTTCGATGTCCGGGCGCAAGTCTCCCTCCGCTGCGGCGGACGCGACGAGACCTCCGACGAAGTTGTCGAATTCGCGTCGACGAGCTAGCGCGGCGCGCTCGACCGTCGTGTTGCCGCGGACGCGCAGGAGCAGGGTGACGTATGGAAGCTCTGCGACCAGCACCTCTACGCTGCGCCGGACCAGGTATTCGAGCCGGTCGATGTACGGACCGGTGGTGGCGCCCTCTTCGGTCGTGACCGCAAACAGGGCGTTGAGTGCACGCGAAAGGGCGAGTTCGAGAAGTTCTGACTTTCCGGACACATGGTGGTAGATCGAGGACTTCGTGATGCCGAGTTTCTTGGCGAGCACCTCCATGCTGGCGCCGTCGTAGCCCTTGTCGTTGAACACCTTCACGGCCACGGCCAGGAGCGAATCGAGGTCGTAGCCGGGACGTCCGGGGAGGCCGGTGCGTCGAGTGGGGCGTGCCGTAGTCATGTCCCCATCTTCTCAGTTCGGGCAAAGCTGTGCACCATCCTCGTTCTCACCCTTGCCAAACGACCGAATGTTCGGTTACTAATGGAGAAGAGCGAGAAGGAGCGAATGTGAACACCCTGCACGTGGACGAGCGCGAGGATCGCGTCGTGGTCACCCTCGACAGGCCCGCGCAACGCAATGCGATCAACGCGGAAATGATCGACGAACTGCATCAGGTTTGTGGACGCCTCGAACGGGATCCGAAGCTGCTCCTGCTTGCGGGGTGCGGCGACCACTTCGCAGGCGGCGCTGACATCGCGGAGCTCCGAGAGCGCGGACGAGAGGAAGCGTTCGCGGGTATCAACCGCACGCTGTTCGACCGAATCGGAAAGCTCCCGCTTCCCACCGTGGCCGCCGTGAGCGGCTACGCGCTCGGCGGTGGGGCAGAGTTGACCTACGCCTGCGACATTCGCATCGCGACAACGACGGCGGTCTTCGGTAATCCCGAGCCCAATCTCGGCATAATGGCAGCCGCCGGCGCCAGCTATCGGCTGCCGAAGCTCGTCGGAGTCTCGATCGCGAAGCAGGTGCTCCTCGGTGCCAGGAACCTCGACGCCGAGCAGGCGCTACGAGCGGGCCTGGTTGTCGAGGTAACCGAACCGAACTGCCACGTCGACGCAGCGCATCGGCTGCTCGACCGCATTTCCCGACTGTCCCCGCTGGCACTGCGATTGACCAAGATCATCGTCGATGCGCCGGGATCGCATCCGTTTGCCGACGACATCGCCCAGGCCGTCCTGTTCGAGAGTTCGGACAAGCGCGATCGCATGACGGCCTTCCTGGAGAAGAAATCATGACTGAAGCAGTTGCACCGAAGACCGTCGGAGTCATCGGCGGTGGACGCATGGGTGCGGGTATCGCCCAGGTGTTCGCCAGTCTCGGCGGGGCGGTCACCATCGCGGAGAGTGGCGACACCGCGGCCGCGTTGCAGCGTGTTTCCGCCGGCCTCGACAGAGCTCACGAGCGAGGGAAACTCGACGACCAGGACCCCGCGACGGTGCTGGCGCGCGTGAGCGCCGTGGACGCAGTGACCTCGTTGCCACCGTCGCTCGACCTGATCGTCGAGGCGGTCCCGGAAATCGCGGCCCTCAAGGTCGAGGTGCTCGCCGCTGCGGAAACCGTTGCCGGAGAAAGCACCGTGATCGCCAGCAACACCAGTTCCATGTCGATCGCCGAACTCGGCGCAGCGCTGACGGATCCGGGCCGGTTCATCGGTATGCACTTCTTCAATCCAGTCCCGGCGTCGCTGTTGGTCGAGATCGTCCGGGCGCCTCAGACCCGCCCCGAGGTTGTCGACTCGGTACGAGCATGGGTGTCGATGCTCGGCAAAGCCGAGGTGCTCGTCAACGACTCACCTGGTTTTGCAACCAGCCGGCTTGGCGTCGGTCTCGGGCTCGAAGCCATCCGCATGCTCGAAGAAGGTGTGGCGGACGCGGAATCGATCGACCGAGCCATGGAATTGGGGTACCGGCATCCGATGGGGCCGCTTCGTTCGACAGATCTGGTCGGGTTGGATGTGCGCCTGGCGATCGCCGAACACCTCGCGAGCACTCTCGGTGATCGATTTACTCCTCCAGCATTGCTGCGAGAGAAGGTGGCTCGCGGCGAGTTGGGGCGCAAGACGGGACAGGGTTTTCACACATGGAGCTGAACCGAACTGCCTGCGAAAGGAACATCGATGACTGACGTGATTCGCTTGGAGATCGAGCGAGGTTTGGCGACAATCACTCTCGACCGGCCTGAGGCAGCCAATGCCGTCAACGGCGAAATGAAGTCTCAGCTGCTCGAAGCGTTGCTGCAGGTCCACGCGGACGCAGAGGTTCGAGCGGTGTTGATTCTCGCCGAAGGCAAGAACTTCTGCGTCGGTCAGGATCTGGGCGAGCACGCCGCAGCGTTGGATGCTGATCCTGCGCACGCGATGGATACCGTCGAGGCGCACTACAACCCCATCGTCACGGCGCTGTCGACGCTCTCTGTCCCGGTGGTGGTGGGTATCGGCGGAGCCTGCGTCGGGGCCGGGTTGGGAATCGCGTTGGCCGGAGACATCCGTGTCGTGGGGGCTCGCGCGAGCTTTGCGACGGCATTCACCGGCATCGGTCTGGCCAGTGACTCCGGGCTCAGTCATGCGCTCGTGCACGCGCTCGGACCTAGCCGCGCCAGTGGCCTGATGTTGCTCGGCGACAAGTTCGACGCGCAGAGCGCGCTGGAGTGGGGCTTGGTTCATCGCGTGGTGGCCGACGAGGACGTCGCAGCTGAGGCTCGGGTACTCGCGCGTCGGCTTGCCGACGGACCCACCGCGGCCTTCGCCCACGTGAAATCGCTGATCCGTGCCGTTGCTCCTGGGCTTTCCCGGACGCTGGCGGCCGAGGCGAACGCACAGGTGGAGCTGGGTTCCACGGCAGATCATCGAGGCGCAGTCACGGCTTTCCTGTCGAAGCAGAAGCCGGTTTTCGAGGGCCGCTGATTTCTGGTGCGGCGAAAGATTCTCTTGTGTGCTGGGACACCTCGGTGCATACTAGTTACCAACCGATCATTCGGTAATAAAAGGTAGGTACGATGACCAACGTGGAAGCTCCACAAGACCTGCAGAACCTGTTCGACGAGACGATCGCGGCAGACCAGCGCATCGAGCCTCGCGACTGGATGCCGGACGGCTACCGCAAGACTCTGATCCGTCAGGTTGCCCAGCATGCGCACTCCGAAATCATCGGAATGCAGCCCGAGGGAAACTGGCTCACCCGTGCGCCTTCGTTGCGACGCAAGGCGATCTTGATGGCGAAGGTCCAGGACGAAGCCGGGCACGGTCTGTATCTCTACTCCGCGGCCGAGACGCTCGGTGCCGATCGTGGCGATCTGACCACCAAACTGATCGAGGGAAAGCAGAAGTACTCCTCGATCTTCAACTATCCGACGCTGACATACGCCGACGTGGGTGTGATCGGCTGGCTGGTCGACGGAGCCGCTATCTGCAATCAGGTTCCGCTGTGCCGCAGCTCCTTCGGGCCGTATGCGCGCGCGATGATCCGTGTGTGCAAGGAGGAATCGTTCCATCAGCGGCAAGGCTTCGAACTGTTGGCGACGATGATGCGCGGCACGGAAGCTCAACGGGCAATGGTGCAGGAAGCCGTCGACCGATGGTGGTGGCCCGCTCTGATGATGTTCGGACCGCCGGACGACGAATCGCCGAACACCGAGCAGTCGATGAAGTGGCGCATCAAGCGGCACACGAACGACGAACTGCGGCAACGATTCGTGGACATGTCGATACCGCAGGCCGAGATACTCGGTGTGACCTTCCCTGATCCCGACCTGCGCTGGAACCCCGAGCGTGGCGCACACGATTTCGGCGAGCCGGACTGGAGCGAATTCATGGACGTGGTCCGCGGCAACGGAGCGGCGAGCGTCGAGCGGATCACCAATCGGAAAGCCGCACACGACAACGGGGCCTGGGTTCGCGACGCCGCGTTCGCCTTTGCACAGCGCGAGAGACTCGCGCACGATCGCACGACTGAGGAAACATCATGAGCGAGAACGATCAGGTACAGGGCGATCAGGTGCGCGGCGAATGGCCTTTGTACGAGGTATTTCTGAGGGGAAAGCGCGGACTGAACCACGTGCATGTCGGATCCCTGCGCGCGGCAGACGATCAGATGGCCCTACGCCACGCGCGCGACGTCTACACCAGACGTAACGAAGGCGTGAGCATCTGGGTCGTGCCGTCAGCGAACATCGTGGCTTCGAGTCCGGCAGAAAAGGATCCGTTCTTCGCGCCGAGCGGCGACAAGGTCTACCGGCACCCGACTTTCTACGACATCCCGGACTCCGTTCCGCACATGTGAGAATCACTTCGACTTCGAGGACCAACAGATGAACGATCACGACAGTGCCTACGACGGCCTGGTCGACGGCGACGGCCACGGTCAGTGGGCGTTCGGAACCAGCTTCGACGACCCCCTCGCCGGAGTCGACACCACGGTGCCGGATGACGTCGATCTCGGTGCGCTGGCGCGCTACTGCCTCATGCTCGGCGACGACGCGCTCGTCAGTTCGCAACGACTCGCCGAATGGTCGACGCGGGCACCGGAACTCGAAGAAGAGGTAGCTCTCGCGAATGTCGGCCTGGATCTGATCGGGCAGGCCAGGCTGCTGCTGGCTCGCGCGGCAGCAGCCGATTCCACTGTCGTTCCGTTCATCTCGGACACGTCGCCGGTGCCGGCTGAAGATGCGCTCGCCTTCTTTCGTGATCAGTTCGGTTTCCGTAACGTGAGACTGGTGGAACTCGCCAACGGCGACTTCGCGCACACGGTCGTTCGGCTCCTCGTGTTCTCGACCTGGCGGCTGGCGCTGTTCGATCGGCTCCGCACATCGCGGGACCCGGTCCTCGCGGCCGTGGCGAACAAGGGCGTCAAAGAACTGACCTATCATCGCGACTACGCGGCAAGATGGGTCGTCACCTTGGGTGCCGGCGCGGCAGAATCCAAGCGTCGGACTGCCGCGGCCCTGCTCGAGATCTTCCCGTTCGTGGACGAACTCTTTGTTCCCACCCAGGACGAACTCGTCTTGGCAGAAGTTGGCGTCGGAGTGGACCCGCGTACTGTTCGGCCGGAGTTCGACGCTGTTCTTGCCCAGGTCCTCCATGCAGCCGAAATGGAAGAGCCCCCTTCGCGTTTCTCCGGTTTCGTCGGCGGCCGCGGCGGGCGTGCCGGACTGCACACCGGGGCACTGGGGCTACTTCTCGCCGAAATGCAGAGCGTCGCTCGGGAGCATCCGGAAGGGGTGTGGTGACCGTGACTGCCGCTACCGTCTCTTCCGCTACTGTCTCTTCGGCGCAGGAGATCGTCGCCTCGGTGATGGATCCGGAGATGCCACTGTTGACCTTGGCCGATCTCGGCGTCATCCGATCGGTCGACGTCGAAGCGAACTTGGTCTGTGTGACAATCACTCCCACCTATTCCGGGTGTCCGGCGATGGCGACGATTCGAGACGACATCGAGCACAAGCTGACCGACGCGGGGTACGGCAGCGTCCAGATCAAGACTCAACTGTCGCCGCCTTGGAGTTCGGATTGGATCAGCGAAGAGGGGCTCGCGAAACTTCGGACGGCCGGGTACTCGGTGCCGGGGGCCGCGCCGCGTCGCACCTCCGGCCCGATCGCCTTGACCTTGACGGCCAAGCCGCGCGACATCCTGTGCCCCCAGTGCGGTTCGGCAAACACCAGACTGAGTTCGGAATTCGGTGCGACCCTGTGCAAAGCGCTCTATCGCTGCCTCGACTGTCTCGAGCCGTTCGATCACGTGAAGGAGATCTGAACAGATGAGTACCGCAACGACGAACCGGAACAAACCATTTCACCCGTTGACGGTCGCCGGTGTCGAATCACTGTGCGACGACGCAGTTGCCGTCACCTTCGACGTGCCTGCCGGTATCGCCGATCAATTCGACTTCGGCGCCGGGCAGTCACTGACACTGCGGCGGATGATCGACGGCGTCGAACACCGTCGCTCCTACTCGATCTGTGCACCGGTAGGGGCGTCTCCACGGGTGGGGGTTCGCGAAGTGGCAGACGGACTCTTCTCCTCCTGGTTGGTGCGAGACGTCAAGGCCGGGGATCGAATCGACGTCCAGGGCCCATCTGGCAATTTTGTCGCCGATCCGGCACTGGGTGGACGGCACGTTCTGATCGCGGCGGGCTCCGGAATCACGCCCATGTTGTCCATCGCTGCAACACTGCTGGTGAACCCCGAGGCCGATGTCACCCTGCTGTACGGGAACAGGCGCACCCGTTCGGTCATGTTCGCCGAAGAAATCGCCGACCTGAAGGACCGGTACGGTGCACGCCTGGACGTTATTCATGTTCTCTCTCGCGAGCCGCGCGAGGTCGAGTTGTTCTCGGGCCGTCTCGACGCCGACCGGTTGCGCGAGATCTTCACCTCTCTCGTTCCGTGCGACCAGGTCGACGGCTTCTGGTTGTGTGGTCCGTTCGGGATGGTCAACGACGCCCAGGAAGTACTGGCCGGCTTGGGAATTGCCAAGGATCGCATCCATCACGAGCTGTTCTACGTCGACGACGTCGCGCCGCCGGTCGCGGTGCATCGTGAGCCCGGAATTGTGGGACCAGGCAGCGAGGTCACCATCACGCTCGACGGTCGATCGACCACCGCGACACTTCCGCGAGACCAGTCGATTCTCGATGCAGCGGAACAGTACCGATCGGATCTGCCCTTCGCGTGCAAGGGCGGGGTCTGTGGAACGTGTCGCGCCAAGGTCACCTGCGGTGACGTCGAGATGCGCAGGAACTACGCACTCGAAGACTACGAAGTCGACGCGGGTTTCGTACTGACCTGCCAGACCTTCCCTGTCGGTGAACAGATAACAGTCGATTTCGACGCCTGACCGCCCGCACAGCGCCCTCACTGAGCCCACCGGAGACAATCATGACCGAACTCGTCACTGCTACCTCGCAAGACATCGAATTTGCCAGTCGGGACCGCATTTCGACGCTCCAACTCGAGCGGATGCAATGGTCCCTGATGCACGCGTACACCAATGTTCCGCACTACCGCAAAGCTTTCGACGACGCCGGCGTCCACCCGAGCGACTTGAAGGATCTGAGCGATCTCGCGAAGTTTCCCTTCACCACCAAAGCGGATCTGCGCGAGAACTATCCGTTCAAGATGTTTGCGGTGCCCCAGGACCGGGTCTCGCGAATTCACGCGTCCTCGGGGACCACCGGTCGCCCGACGGTGGTGGGGTACACGAGCAACGACCTGAACAACTGGGCCGATCTCATCGCGCGCAGTCTCTCGGCCGGCGGCGTGCGGTCTTCGGACAAGGTTCACGTGGCTTACGGGTACGGTCTGTTCACCGGTGGGTTGGGAGCTCACTACGGTGCGGAGCGCTTGGGCTGCACGGTCATTCCCATGTCCGGTGGCATGACCGAGCGGCAGATTCAACTGATCGAGGACTTCGAGCCCGACGCCATCATGGTGACTCCGTCGTACATGTTGACCATCGTGGATGCGATGATCAAGAAAGGCATCGATCCCTCGAAGACCTCACTGAGGGTGGGAGTTTTCGGAGCGGAGCCGTGGACCGAACAGATGCGTACCGAGCTGGAACAGCAACTCGACATGCATGCGGTCGACATCTACGGACTCTCCGAGATCATGGGCCCGGGTGTGGCAATGGAATGTGTGGAAACCAAAGACGGGCTCCATATCTGGGAAGACCACTTCTACCCGGAGATCATCGATCCGGTCACGGGCGAATTGCTGCCGGACGGTGAAGAAGGTGAGCTGGTTTTCACCTCTCTCACCAAGGAAGCGCTGCCCATCATTCGCTACCGAACCAGGGACCTGACCCGTCTGTTGCCCGGTACGGCGCGCTCGATGCGTCGGATGCAGAAGGTCACCGGCCGGACCGACGACATGATCATCCTGCGTGGGGTCAATCTGTTCCCCACACAGATCGAAGAGCTGATCCTGACCGTCCCCGCCCTGGCACCCCAATTCCAGTGTGTGCTGGAGCGTCCGGGCCGGATGGATACTCTGACAGTGCGCGTCGAGGCTCGCCCTGACGCGGCAATTTCCGATCATGCGGCAGCGTCTTCGGCGTTGCAGAAGCTGGTGAAGAACAAGATCGGTGTCACGGTCGAGGTGAGCGTTCTCGAACCCGGCGGACTCGAACGCTCGATCGGCAAAGCGCGTCGTCTGATCGACCAACGTCCGAAGGACTGAAACTACTCCAGGGCCATGCGGGTGGCGAAGATTCCGAGAATGCCACCAGCTAGCCATTTCTGAGCCCGCATCCACACCGGACGCGCCATGAGGAAGGTCGACACGGCTGCCGCACAGCACACGATCAACGCGTTGACGGTGACTGCGACCAGGATCTGCACGCCGCCGAGTACGAGTGCCTGTTGCCAGACCGGACCCGCAGTGGGATCGACGAACTGGGGGATCAGGGCCGCGTACATCAGCGCAATCTTGGGATTGAGCAGATTGGTGGTCAACCCCATCCCGAACAGACGGCCGCTACCGTGGCGGTCGACCTCGCCCACCTCGAAAGCGGACTTCCCACCTGGTCGGAGTGTCGACCAGGCGAGATAGGCCAGGTACAGGGCACCACCGATTTTCACCGCGGTGAACACCGTTGGTACGGCGAAGAGAACCGCCGTCAGCCCTGCACACGTGGCGGTGAGGTAGACCAGGAAACCGGTTGCGACTCCGCCGAGCGAGATCAAACCCGCCCGGCGGCCCTGGCTGATGCTGCGGGACACCAGATAGATCATGTTGGGGCCCGGTGTCAGAACCATCGCCAGGGCGATCAGCGCGACTCCCGTCATCGACGCTGACGTGATCATGTCGGTCTCCCACTACTCGATGCGTATGTTCCGTCGAGTACACAAGGGATTACTGTGGCGCGCCAAGGTCCAGTTCGCAGGCAGTGGTCCGCTCAGGTGTTGGCCCAGCTGTCGGGCCCGAAGACCTCGTAGTGGATATTCTGCGCCGGGACGTCCCGTTCGAGCAACGAGGCGCGCATCGCCAACATGAACGGCATCGGCCCGCAAAGGAAGGCTTGGGTATCGGGCTCCACTGCAATACCTTGCAAATCCGCCCGTCCTTCGTGAACCGATCCGAACGCAACGTGCGTGCCGAGATCCTCGTACCAACGGTGCAGGGTTGCGGCGGGAATCTGGTCGACGAGTGTGCTGAGTTCTGCGCGGTGCGCGTGATCCGCAATGGATCGATCCGCATGGATGACAGATACCGGACGGTCAGCGCCGGTGTCCACGAGATGATTGAGCATCCCGATCATCGGTGTGCAACCGATTCCGGCCGACGCGAGCAGGAGCGGCGAGTTGTCGTCCGGCATGGTGAGATCACCGAAAGGTGTGGTGACCGAGAGTTCTTGGCCTTCGAATACGTTGTTGTAGAGGAAGTTCGACACTTCGCCATCGGGAGTTCCGGAGATACGCTTGACGCTGATCCGCCAGTCTGCGCTGCTCGGTATCGAACACAGGCTGTATTGGCGGATCTGGCGGGCGCCGTCGGGCAGTGTAACCCCGACCGAAAGGTACTGTCCGGGAGCGAAGGTGGGGAGTGCGCTACCGTCGAGCGACGTGAGCGTCAGTGAGACGGTGTCGGCGGACTGAAGAACTCGTTCGCTGATTCTGACCGTGCGCCAGACGTCACCGGCGTCGACGCCGGCGAGTTGGTAGAGGCCACGCTCCATCGTGATGAGGGTTTCCGCCATCAGCCAGTAGACCTCGTCCCAGGCTGCTGCGACGTCGGGAGTGACTGCATCGCCGAGTATTTCGACGATCGCGGCAAAGAGGTGTTCGTGCACGATTGCGTACTGGTCGGGCGTGATTCCCAGCGACGCATGCTTGTGGGCGATACGTGAAAGTATGAGATCGACCTTGGCGCTGTCCGGCTCGAGCTGAAGCGTCGCGAATGCCGCGATGGCGCCGGCGAGAGCCTTCTGCTGTTCGCCCTGCTTCTGATTGCCGCGATTGAACAAATCGCGTTCGAGTTCAGGATGCGCGTCGAACATCTTGCGGTAGAACAGGGTTGTGATATCGCCGATGGCAGCGCCGACCACGGGAAGGGTGGCGCGAATGACCTCGGTTGACTGTGGGGAAAGCATGAGCTGCTCCGTTCGGTCGAAATTCGATTGATCAGCCTGCTTCGTCGCTCCGGGTGGTGAGGCGTAGCAGGACAGTTTTGGACGGCTGCCGGATGACGTCTTCGATCGTGACCGCGTCGAGTGAAACGAAGAACGCTTCCTGTGCTTCGCGCAAAGCGCTCCGAAGGAGGCAACCTCCGCGCAGTGGGCACGGTTTGTCGCCTTCGCAGTCGACGACTTCACCCGGGCCTTCGAGGCGTCTGGCCAGCCAGCCGATGGTGCCGGTGCGGCCGAGTTCGGTGATGGAAAGCCCACCGCCGCGGCCGCGCCTGGTTGTCACGATGCCGAGCTCACCGAGCCGTGTAACCACCTTGGTGGCATGGGAATACGACACGTTGAGCTGCTGCGCAACATCCCGAGTGCTGGGGGAGGCATCCGCGTCGAGTACGGCCAACCGCATGACGACGCGCAATCCCAGATCGGTGAACTGCGTCAGTTGCATGATCTGAACCTACATAATTCGCATCTGAGATGACTATTTATGTGAGGGGGATCTCGAGATGCCCCAACCAGGGCGAACGGTACGTTCGGCGCCTCCAGTGCGCTGAACGTGCCGTTCGCTCAGAGACGGGCGGCCGAACCCCCGGCAACGACGCCGAGAAAGTGGGGTGCTCGCCAACCTCGCGCCGCAAAGTCGCGGCTCACCGACGCGATGACCTCCGCTCCGCTTCCTTCCGGAACCAGCGCGATGGCCGAGCCTCCGAATCCGCCGCCGGTCATCCGCGCACCGATCGCGCCGCCGCGTCGTGCTGCGGCAACGGCGACGTCGAGTTCATCGCACGAGACCTCGAAGTCGTCGCGCAACGAGGCGTGCGAGTTGTCGAACAGTTCGCCGACGTCACTGAATCTGCTGCTGCGCAGAAGTTCTGCGGTCTTCCGCGTCCTCTCGATCTCGGTCACGACGTGCCGTGCCCGCGCCCGGAGGATCGGGTCTCGCACTGTCTCGGCCTGGTCTGCTGTAGCCTCTCGCAAGCTGCCGACGCCGAGAGCTGCTGCTGCAGCGACGCATTGAGAGCGCCGCATTCCGTACTGTCCGTCTGCGAGCGAGTGTTTGACCCGGGTGTCGATGGCGATCAGTTCGTACCCTGCACCGTGGAGTTCGAAAGGTATGGGTTCGGTGGATCCGTCCTGGCAGTCCAGCAGGAGCGCGGTCGAGGGCTGAGCAAAGAGGGCAATGGTTTGATCCATCCCTCCGGTCGGTGCGCCGACGCCGTCGTTCTCGGCCTGGATGCACACCTGTACCAGCTCATCGCGGGCGAAAGGTGAATCATGAAGTTCATTGACGGCCAACGCAACCGAACAGGTGAGGGCAGCGGAGCTCGACAGCCCGGCCCCGACCGGTACCGACGAGTCGACGGCAAGATCGATTCCTTCGATCGGGAGGCCTCTGCGCGCAAGAGACCACAGAACGGCTGTGGGGTAGGCGGCCCACCCTGTGGCGATGTCGCCGAGGGGCCCGGTGTACGTCTCGGCGGATTGCCGACTGTGCACGCGGACGATCCCGTCGCTGCGCAGTGCGACGGCAACCAGTGTTCGCTGCTCGAGAGCGACCGGTAGGCACAATCCACCGTTGTAGTCCGTGTGTTCACCGATCAGGTTGACTCGACCGGGTGCCACCCACACTCCGGTTGCAGGATAGCCGTAGGTGGCGTGAAACTGTTGGAGCACAGAATTGTTCGAGACCGTATCCACTATTTCAACTCCCGTAGGCGGGCCGCGACTGCCTCGGGAACGGTGTCGTTCACCCAGGCGCCCATGGCGGACTCGGACCCGGCGAGGTATTTGAGTTTGCCCGGTGCGCGCAAGATCGAGAACAGCTGAAGATGCAGTCGGCCCAGAGGTCGGTTGATGCGGACGGGAGCTTGGTGCCAAGCCGCGATGTACGGTACCCGGTCGACGCTCGGATAGAAGCGATCGATACGGCGTAGGAGATCTTGGTAGACGACCGCAAGCTCTTCGCGCTCTTGGTCGTTCAGCGAGGGAAGGTCCGGGACGTCTCGGTGCGGTGCCAGGTGAATCTCGATGGGCCATCGTGCGGCGGTCGGGACGTAGGCGCTCCAGTGATCGCCGTCGTAGATCAACCGGGCCTTGTCCTCGCGCTCGAACGCCAGAACATCGGCGAGTAGTGAGCGACCGGTGCGCTCGAAGTGTTTGTGCGCCTGCGTCAGCATCGATCGGGTGCGTGGCGTGACATACGGGTATGCGTAGATCTGTCCGTGTGGATGGGTGAGTGTCACCCCGATTTCTTCGCCGCGGTTCTCGAAGCAGAACACTTGTTCCACAAGCGGATCCGCCGACAACTCTTCGGTCCGAGAAATCCAGGCACCCACAATCGTGCGCATGCGTTCGAGTGGAAGCTCGGCGACGGACGCCGTGTGATCGCTCGAGAAGCACATCACTTCGCAGTGGCCGGCCGCTGGGCGATCGCCCACACCGTCTCCGGGACTGTCAATGGCTTCCTCGGGCGCCGCGGCAAAGCTCGGAAACCGATTCTCGAACACCGCGACGTCGTAGTCTCCGTCGGGTATCTCTGTGGGCGTGCGTGTTTCGTCGGTCGGGCACAACGGGCATTCGTCGGCGGAGGGGAGATGAGTCCGTGTCATGCGATGCGAAGCCATGGTGATCCACTCCCCGGTGAGAACGTCGAATCTCATCCGAGACGAGTGGTCGAGAGCCGGCAATTCGCGGGAATCTCGCGCAGAGTGGGTGCGGGTACTGCCGGCATCGTCGAAGTAGAAGATCTGACGCCCGTCGGCGAGGGTGCGACGGGTCGGATCCTGCTTGGGTGTCATGCGTCGACTTCCCATTCCAGAACACCCTTGCTGACAACGGGTTTCCACACTCCGATCGTTGATCCTGTTTCCAGCGCTACGGCATGGGCGGCCAGCATTACCGAGATGGACGCCCAGATCGGACCGCCGTTGTCAGTGGCGTCCGAGGCATACTCGGTCACACAATGGTGGAGTGCGCCGCTGCGGGTGTCCACGAAGTAGTGGTACTCGTCCAGTCCGGCGAAGGGAACGAACGAGGGGATGAACATCGTTGCGGCAGTGCCTGCCTCGCGTTGATCGTGTCGATCCATCTCGTCATCGGCGTAGAGGTCTGGATTCTCGTAGATCGTCTCATCCCACGTTTCGAGCAGAGTGAGACGAACTTCTGTTGCGACGTCGATGGGGTAGAAGAATTTGTCCGGGAGCACGCTGCCGAGAAAGAGGCCGGTCCGGTCGTCGTGGGTCAGGCTGCCGTTGTGGACCCGATACAGGTCGCGAAGTTCCTGGGGCCACGTGACGCCGGTCGAGGCTTCGAATTCCTCGATAACGGCGTCACCGAGTCCTTGTTGAAACGCTGCAGCCGTCACCGGTGCGTTTGTACGGCACCACGCTTCGATTCGGCTCCATTCGTTTGCAACGCTCATGGGCTTTACGATACGTCCGAGTCAGGACCCGTGAATCAGGTACTGCAGTGTGTCCACGAGCTTTCGGTCCGAAGCCTCGGACTTTCGGCCGGTGATTCCCGATCGGAGAATTGCGGAACCCTCGAGCAGGCTCACGATGGTCTGCGCTGTCGCGCCAAGTTCCGCCGCATCCAGCTCCGGTTGTGCACACGCGACTGCGCGCTCTACGTGTGCGATGTACTGGGCGTAGAAGTCTCGAAGCACGACCGCGACTTCTTGGTCCGCCGCTGCAATGGCCCATACTTCGACGTACAGACGCACCGTGGCCTGGTCGTCCTGTTCTCCGAGCAGGACTCCGATGAAGTGTTCGGATTCCTCGCGGGAAAGGCTCTGATCCGTATCGGGGACGACGGCAAGGCGATCCAGTGAGCGGGTCAATGCACGTGACATCACTGCGCGTATCAGATCTGCACGGGTGGGGTAGTAGTGCTGCAGATGTCCTACCCGCACTCCGGCCGCGGCTGCGAAATCGCGCATTGCCGAGTTGGCATTGCCCTGAGTAGTGAGGACCTGTTCTGCTGCGTCGAGAAGTGCTGCCGCACGGGCGGCGCCCTTGGAGAGGGTCATGGTCGCAATACTGCCACCCCGAAGCTCTCCAACTCGGAGACGGTGCGGCGAGGGTTCGGAAGCGATTCGGGGAAAGTGACTCCAGGCCGGGCATCGTCGGCCAAGGCTCGTCTGACGGCCAGCGCGCCGCCCACCGCGGTGAGGTGAGCCTGGCCCTGCCGGTCGACGATTGTCGCGCTTGTCGTGCCGCTCGGGCCGGTGACATCGATGCGTACTTGCGCGCTCCCGCCCTTGCCCGGCGAGTACAGGAGTCCGCGTCGTAGCGGTGTGAAGCGGTCGCCGCGACCCCAACGGAACAGACCCACCTTCTTGGCGGCGAGCAGCGCAGTTGTGGATGCATTCGAACTGAAACCTATTCGAGTGCTGGCAGTTTCGGCGCCCAAGGTCATGGGGAACGTGAATTGTTCCGGAGTGTCGATTCTTCCGACCTTGGTGCGCGATCCGGGGAAGTCGACCCAGCGTGTATCCGTCAACGGGCTGACGGTGATCGGGTTTCCTTGCTGCATCACCTCGAAATCCTGCCCGAGCCGATCGATGAAGTCGACGGAGTCCAGCCCGGCAATGTCGTTGACGTCGTAGCGAATCGAGACGTCGATCGTGCTCGCGCCACCCAGTTCCTCGGCCAGCGCTGCGGCGACGATATTGGTGACTCCGCCCATCCATCCGGACGACAGGTACACCGGTGCGCTCGGCGACTTCTGACCCGCCAGAGTGGCGGCGCGAGCGACGCGGGTTGTCCAGCGGGTGATGTCCACGTACGGAATGCCGGCCTCGACGGCGGCGGACAGGACACGATCGTGGGGATCGTTGACCGTCGAAACGACCGCGCGTACGGACGCGTCGAAGGGTGTCGGGTCGAGGAGGTCCCAGCGGCGGACGGAAGCGCCGTGACGGCCGGCCAGTTCGTTGCCTCGCTCGGGGGTGCGTCCGGTGAGGAGTAGTGGGAAGTCGGGGGCGAGCAACGCTGTCAGGGCGCTGCCCACGGTTCCGTATCCGCCGGCCACGAGGATCGGGCCGTCGGCTGAATACTGCAATGAATCGGTCATGCACCTAACTCTAGGTCAAATGACCTAAAACGTCGAATGGGGTTCTTTCCGCTGCTCAGTCCCGGTGTCGCACGATGTTGACGACGTAGCCATCGGGTGCCCGGACGAGGAATCGGCGAACACCCCACTCTTCGGTCGTTATGGGGTGCACGATTTCGTAGCCGAGCCTGCGGGCCTCTTCGTAGGCGCCGTCGACGTCGTCCGTGTGGACTGAGATGACCGAGTCCTCGGCTGCAGTGGCGTCGTGCGTGACGAGCTGTACGTTCGCGCCGGTGTCGGGAGAGGTGTAGCGAGCGACCCACCCCATGTTGAACTCTTCGGTGCTCAGGCCGAGAAAGTCGGAGTAGAAGCTCTTGGCGGTTCCGACATCGGCGACTTTGAGATTGGCGGTGATGCGTCGAGCGCGCATGTGGTTCTCCTACCCTCGGTAACAGATGCGCTCGATGATCGTCCGAAAGCGGAGCCATGTCGACTGTGCCGTCCGAAGATGCGGGCCGCCTGGTTGATTCGATCTGTCACTGCGGATCGAACGAGCTCACAGTTCCCCACCGTGAGAAGGGAAGGACGATCAATTGAACCTTGCCGATGACATTGTCGATCGGCACCGTTCCACTGTGTTCGTCATCGAGATGGAAACGTGAATCCTTCGAATGGGCGCGGTTGTCGCCCATCACCCACAGGTTCCCGTCGGGAACCGTGACCGGCCCGAAATACCTTCCTTGACAAGAGGTATCGTTGCCCGGAATGCGCTTGTCGATGTACGGCTCGGTCAGCGGCTTGCCGTTCACCCGAAGCCCCTCTCCCTCGGACAGGCACTGTACGGTTTGGCCACCGACCGCGACTACCCGCTTCACGAGGTCGTTTTCGTCCGGCGGGACCAAGCCGACGATGGACCCGAGTCCCTGAAACGCGCGAACAATCGAATTGTCGGATCGAATGGATTTGTACTCGTCGTTCCAGGACTCGGGTCCCTTGAACACGACCACATCCCCAGGTTGCGGATCCCCGAATCGATAGCTGATTCTGTCGACGAGGATCTTGTCTCCCGTGCAGCCGGTGCATCCGTGAAGTGTCGGTTCCATGGACTCCGACGGGATCAGAAAGATGCGTCCGACGAAGTTCTGAATGACAACACTCAGGACAAGTGCGACGACAACGAGGATCAGAATCTCACGCCACAGTGGACGTTTCCTCGGGTGATCGGCCACTGCCGATTCAGTGGAGTCGGTCGAGTCCTCGTGGGCGTCGGATTCCGTCACACTCCCGACAATAGATGGCGCAACCAGTCGTCGGTCCGATACGAATCTTCTCGGTTCGTGGGTCTGTCTGTCGGCTGACATGCTTCGGAATTGGATCACATCACGCGCGAAGATCCGGTCGAGATCGGCAATCCGCGCAGTCCTGACCCAAACATCGTGCCGACGAATACCTTTCGCAGAAGCAGGTTGAACAACTCTCCGAGATTCAAGCGTGCAGCACGCCGGCGCCTCTGTTGATCGATTGGCACAATCTTTTGCGAGAGATGGGCATTCTCCCACTGAAGCGTCGGTGCGAGACAGCGCCTCGTAAGGACGACTGTGCTTCCGGGCATTTTCTCTCGAACTTGGATTGACCGCACGAAAACCTGATGTTTGGGGGACAATCATCTGGGGCGATCACCTGGGGCGACAAGTCGAGGAGATGCAAATGTCCGAGGCCAAATCCGAAAGCACTGAGTCTTTTTCTGAGACGACACCGCCGGCGGAGCCGTCGAAACAATCGGTGCTCAGGCGGTACTACCCGGCTGCGGTGCCCGTCGTCCTCGGCCTGATCATCTATTTCATGCCTGTTCCGGACGGTGTGGATCCCAAGGGCATGCACATGCTCGGAATCTTCGTCGGCACCATCGTGGCGTTGATCTTGCAGCCTCTGCCGACGGGTTCTGTGGCGCTGGTAGGCCTGTCGATCGCCATGATCACCCAGACCGAGACGCCGACGGAAGCGTTGTCCGGCTTCAGTAACACCACGATCTGGCTGATTGTCGCATCGTTCTTCATTGCCGAGGGCTTTCTGGTCACTGGACTCGGCAAACGGGTTGCGCTCATGTTCGTGACCAAACTCGGCAAGTCGAGTCTCGGATTGTCCTACGGAATGGCGTTGACGGACTTGATACTTGCTCCGGCGACGCCGTCGAACACCGCCCGTGCGGGTGGCGTCGTCTATCCGATCATCGTCTCGCTGAGCAAGTTGGAGGACTCCAATCCCGAGCCCGAGGACTCTCGCAAGAAGCTCGGAGCATATCTGCTGCTCACGTCGCTGCAAGTCAACGTCGTGACCTCCGCGATGTTCATCACCGCCATGGCGGGTAACCCTGTGGCCGTCGATGCGGCTGCCAAGATCGGCATCGACATCTCGTGGGGCAAATGGGCGCTGGCAGCATCGGTTCCGGGAATTGCGAGTCTGATCGCGATCCCGTGGGTGATGTCGAAGATCTTCCCGCCCACGATGTTGAAGACTCCGAAAGCACCCGAGCAAGCCAGGGATGAACTGCGCAAGGCAGGTCCGATCAGCCGCAACGAGAAGATCATGGCCGCCACCTTCGTTCTGCTGCTGGTGCTCTGGTGCCTGGGCTCGCAGCTCAACGTCAATGCCACTACAACAGCATTCGTCGGAATCGGCATCCTGTTGGTGACCAAGGTGCTGACGTGGAACAACCTGGTCCACGACACCGGGGCGTGGCAGACGCTCGTGTTCTTTGCCGTTCTGGTCGGTATGGCAAGCCATCTCGAAGAACTCGGCGTGATCTCGTGGATCGGAACCCAGGTCTCCTCGAGCGTCGACGGTTTGCCGTGGATCTGGGCTTTTGCGATCCTGACCTTGGTGTACTTCTACGCGCACTATCTGTTTGCGTCGAACACCGCGCAGATCGTCGCGATGTACGCGGTGTTTCTCGGCGCGGCGGTGGCAACCGGTGCACCGCCGCTGTTCTCAGCCCTGGTGTTCGGCTTCATCGGCAGCCTGTTCGGCGGTATCTCGCACTACGCGTCCGGTCCGGCCGGAGTGATCTACGGTTCCGGATACATCAAGACCTCGGAATGGTTCCGAATCGGTTTCGTGATGAGCGTCGTGATCATCCTGATCTGGACGATCATCGGCGGCGCGTGGATGAAGCTGATCGGCGCCTGGTGACGATCAGTTGTCCTTGCGCCGCAATCCGAATCGCATCGATTCCTTGTTGACAGCGGCAATCGCGGTCAGCGGTATCTCCGCGGGACACACCTGCGCACATTCACCGTAGGTCGAGCACGGCCCGAAATCGGCCTCCATCTGGTGCGACATCGCTCGGGCCCGCTTGCCACGTTCGTTGCGGCCCTGCGTGACGAGAGACAGGTGGGTCAGTTTGGACCCGGTGAAGAGGTGCGCGGCACCGTTCGGGCAGGCTGCCACGCAAGCGCCGCAGCCGATGCACGCGGCGAAGTCCAGTGCAGCTTCGGCACTTTGATGCGAGAGCGGCTGACTGTCTGCGTCCGGCGCGGTTCCTGCATTGATCGAAACGTATCCACCGGCTTCGAGCACCCGGTCGAGCGCAGAGCGATCGACGACGAGGTCGCGGACCACTGGAAAGGCTGCGGAGCGGAACGGCTCCAGTTTGATTCGGTCACCGTCGGAGAAGCTGCGCAGGTGCTGACGGCACGTGGGAGTGTTCGCAACCGGCCCATGGGGAACGTCATCGACGGTGATGCCACAGGACCCGCAGATCCCTTCTCGGCAGTCGGAATCGAAGGCGATGGGTTCGTTGCCGCTTTCCACGAGTTGGTCGTTGAGTCGGTCGAGGAGCTCCAGCAGCGACATCTCCACCGTCGCGTCGTCTATTTGGTAGGTGTCGAATGCGCCGGACGACTCAGGTCCGGATTGGCGCCACACGTCCACGGTGATTTTCATACGTAGTTCCTCGTCTGCAGTGGAACAGCGGTGAAGGACAACGGCTCGTCGTGTCGAACGTGTCTGCCGTCCTGGGCGGTTTCCCACGCGGAGACGAAGCACCAGTCCTGATCGTTTCGCTGCGCTTCGCCGTCGGGAGTCTGATGTTCGGCACGAAAGTGCGCTCCACAGGACTCGTCACGATCGAGAGCATCGACGCACATCAGTTCGGCGAGCTCGAGGAAATCGGCTACCCTGCCGGCCCTTTCCAACTCCTGGTTGAACTGGTTTCCGCTGCCGGCAACTCGCAGGTTCGACCAGAAATCGGTTCGCAGTGCGCGGATTTCGGCGATCGCCTTGGTCAAGCCCTCGGCCGTTCGGGTGACACCGCAACCCGCATAGAGGATCTCGCCCAGTTGTCGATGGAACCTGTCGGGGCCGTGTGTTCCGCCGACCGAGAGCAGCAGGTCCACCCGACCCCTCACGTCAGTGAGCGTCGACGTCACAGCGGGATCGGACAGTTCGAGTGGAGTGGATCCGAGTAGCGGTGCAAGATAATTCGGAATCGCGTACGGGAGGGTGAACCAGCCGTCGACGCATGCCGAGAGCAACGAATTGGCGCCGAGGCGGTTGGCCCCGTGGTATCCCCAGCCTGCCTCACCACCGACGAACAAGCCGGGGATGGAGGTCATCTGGTCGTAGTCGTTCCACAGTCCTCCCATGGTGAAGTGGGCTCCGGGGGCGATGCGCATCGGCACCGTATAGGGGTCTTCGCTGGTGGCGTCGCGATACATCGAGAACAGATTTCCGTATCGCTCCTCGATGGTCTTGCGGCCGAGCCGTGCCAACGCATCGCGGAAATCCAGGTACACACTGTTTTTCAGAGGGCCGACGCCGTGACCGGAGTCGATTTGCTCGCGGGCGGCCCGTGAAGAGACGTCGCGGGGAGAGAGGTTCCCGAACGCCGGATATTTGCGCTCGAGGTAGTAGTCGCGTTCGTTTTCGGGAATGTCGCCGGGCTCACGATCGTCTCCGGGCTTGGCCGGTACCCAGATCCGGCCGTCGTTGCGCAGGGATTCGCTCATCAGAATGGTTTTCGACTGCCACTCGGAGTTGACGGGAAGTGCCGTCGGATGGAATTGGATGAACGAGGGTGAAGCCATCAACGCACCGCGTCGGTGCGCTCGCCAGGCGGCCGTGGCGTTGGAATTCTTCGCAAGTGTGGACTTGTGGAATACGGTTCCGTAGCCGCCGGATGCCAGTACGACGGCATGGCCTGTGGTGGCGCCGATCTCACCGGTCACGAGATCGCGTGTGACTATCCCTTGTGCTCGCCCGTCCGAAACGATGAGATCGAGCATCTCGGTTCGGGTGTGTAGGTTGACCGTTCCGGCTGCGATCTGACGTTGCAGTGCCTGCGACGACGCTATCTGCAACTGCTGGCCTGTCTGCCCGCGCGTGTAGTACGTGCGCGACACCTGAACGCCGCCGAAGGATCGGGTGGCCAGAGTGCCGCCGTACTCGCGAGCAAACGGTGCCCCGATGGCATTCATGTGATCGATGACGCGTACGGATTCTTCGGCGAGACGGAAACAGTCGGCCTCACGGCCCCGGAAATCACCGCCCTTGACGGTGTCCTTCACGAAGCGGGCGAGACTGTCGTTGTCCACTTTTCGAGCGCGAGCAGCGTTGATGCCTCCTTGCGCGGCGACACTGTGTGCACGGCGGGGTGCATCGTGGAAGGTGAAGGACTCGACGTGGTAGCCCAGTTCACCGAGGGAGGCGGCGCAGGCCGCGCCGGCGAGGCCGGTACCGACGACGATGACCGTGAACTTGCGCCGGTTGAGTGGGCTGACGAGCTTGTAGTCGAGTTTGCGAGTGGGCCAGGCCGTCGCCGGATCGCCGGCCGGGACCTTACCGTCCACCGGTGTCCCGATGCTGCGCAGATCGTCGAGTTCGAAGCTGTTCACTTATGACGCTCCTGTCTTCGAGATGGCGCCGGTCATGACCGCGATGGGGATCGACATGTTTCCGACCATCACGGCGAGCGCAAAGATTCCGGAGAGTGCAACGCCAATCCGGCGCAGTCGTTGGCCGGTCACGCCGAGATCGTTGACCGCGCTCCAGAGCCCGTGCGCGAGGTGCATTGCCAGCAGAGCCATCGCGACGATGTAGAACGCTGCCACCAGCGGACGCTCGAAGCTGGCAATCAGATTGTCGTATGCGTAACTCTGTGTGCGCGTGGCCGCTTCGTACTCGCTGCTGCCGATGGGTCGGGTTCCGGTCGTGAGGTCGAGTATGTGGAAAATGACGAATAGCAGCAGCACAGCTCCGGTGACGGGCATCGTGCGCGCTGTAAAGGACTTGATTCCCAGACCTTTACGTCGAAATTTTCCTCGAGCTCGGCGTCCGCGGACGGTGAGCAGCCAGGCACACCAGACGTGTGCGACCAATGACGCGAGCAAGACGATGCGAAGAATCCACAGAAGTCCCTCGTAGGGCAGGAAGGGTTCGAACACCGTTCGTAGCCAGTGTGCGTAGTCGTCGAAGTGATCGGCACCGGTGTAGACCTTCAGGTTTCCGATCATGTGGACGAGAACGAAAGCGGCGAAGATCAGTCCTGTCACGGCCATCAGAATCTTGCACGTGATGTTGGACGGCCGCGGTCGAGCTTGGAGTGAATCGCCGGTAGCTCGCGATACACGGGTCGGAGCACTCACAGACAAACCTCCCACGCCAGACTTGCCGGACAGGTGCCGTCAGCCTAAGCCCGATCGAGGTTTTCGGCCAACGGATGGGTGCCCGACTTGTCTGTTAATGCAGGTGAATGGGAGTGTAGGGGTGCTCATTACCCGAAAGTAAGGAACTCGTGAACGATGTTTGACTCGACGTGGCGACGGTGGTCATGGCGCGCCGGAACGGCATCGGCCCTGGCAGTGGCCTTGTTTGCGGTGGGGTCGCCGGCTGGTGCGCAGGAGACCGTCGACCTGGCCGACGTGTTCAACCCGTTGGTCGTGAAGGCACTCCAAGGCGCTGACATTTCCACCGAATTGACTCCACTCGGGCTCTCGTCCGATGATCCGTGGTTCGACGAACCTGAAATCGAGCCGGGTACCGCCCCCGGCACACTTCTCAAAGCGCGTCCGGTCAGCGTGCAGGTCTACCAGGTCCGTCCCGACGTGGTCTCGGCTCACCAACTCATGTACACCACCACTGATCACTTCGGTCGGCAGGTGATCAGCACCGGAATTCTGATGATTCCCGAGGACGGAACTGCGCCAGGTGATCGCAAGATCATCGGATACGCCGAGGCGAACGACAGCCTCGGCGCGAACTGCGCACCAAGTCACCAGTGGACCGGCGGCAATCAGAGCGACCCGGCGATGTTCTCGGCGCTCGGCCCGGTGGCTCAGATGTTCGGCCACGGCTGGGCAGTGATGATGAGCGACGTCGGCAACGACGGCGACACTGCTCCCCATCCGTTCTCGATCGGACAGTTCTCAGGGAAGGCAACGCTCGACGGCGTTCGGGCAGCACTCGCGCTTCCGGAAGGCGGCCTCGAATCAGACACCCCTGTCGGCATCTACGGTGTCGCCGGAGGCGGTGTCGCAGCGGGCTTTGCCGCGGAACAAGCCCATGATTATGCGCCGGAACTGAACGTCCAGGCCAGTGCCATTCAGGCGATGATGATCGACCCCGCAACGTTCGAGGAAACAGCGGCCGGTGGGATCGGTTCCGGATTCGTCTTCTCGAGCATTCTCGGATTCGACGCGGGCTACCCCGACGTTCGGCTCGACGATCATCTGACTCCGATCGGTCACAACGTCGCCGCAGCCTTCCGCGCGTCCTGCCAGGCGCTCTACCTCGGACTCCCATTCGTTCCATTCGACGTCCTACTCACCAACCCTTCGCCCCGAACGATCCCTGCGCTGGCCGCGGCGTACGCGGACAACACGTTGGGAAAGCAGGCGCCGGCTTCCAAGCTTCTGATTTCTTCCTGTGAGGACGACTTTCTCGTTCCCTTCAGTGAGGCAGAGCAATTGGCGCAGACATATCGAGCAGACGGCGGCAACGTGGACCTGCTCCCGTCGCAGTGCGGGCCGCTCGATTACGTGACCAACCTGTACAAGACGGTGACCGATCAGCTGGGTATGCAGGACATCGCCTGGCTGGCAAAGACGTTCGACGAAGCCGAGGGACGATGAGCTTGCGGAAGTCTCTGACGCGCAGGGATTTTGCGCGCACGGTTCTCGTTGCTTCGGCAGGTATCGGCGGTGCCGTCGTACTGGGAGGCAGGGCGTCCGCGGGTACTGGTGAGCTCGACAGGTACCTCGACCTCGAAGCAGTGAACGCAAACGCCGAAGCCACGGGCGGTCTGCATCCTTCTCTGCCATCGGATTCCGCGACGCTGCGGTCTTTGGTGGATACCGCCCGAGCCTCGGGAGTGGATCCGCATCGCTATCAGACACTGCTCAAGCAGTACTGGCTCGCGGTCGGGACGGAGTCGGCAGGTATCGATCTCGCTTCGTGGACTCCGTTCGACGGTGTGCACGCGAATCTCGGAAACCTCACCAACACTTTCCAATTCTACGAGCGACTCCAGCTCGAGCATCGAGAGCTGCAGTGGGCAGGTATGGGAGGAATGGTCGGGCCCGCTTTCGCCGGTGGACTCCTCGACTTGGACTACGGGCGGGTTGTGCTGGAAGTCCAAGCGATCAGCGAGGCGATGGCACTGGTCTGGCGAGAGATCGACCGCATCGGGTCGCCGGTTGCATCGTCGATGGGAGCACCCGAGGACATTGCGGCACTTCTCGAGGTCGGCCACGAGATTCGCCCCGAGGACGTGATGTGGTTCCAGGGGAAAGTGATTGCGATGAGCAAACACATCTTCTCGGACCTGATTCCCATGCACATGGCGTGGGTTCACGACGGTGTCGACGGCATCGCCGAACTCGATCGCGCAGGGCTGCTCGACGAGAACGCCCGTATCGCGTGGAACAACATTGCTTCGGGGACACCGGAATCGGTCTTCGACGGCAATGTGCGTCTGCTGCGAAGGGAGCAGTACCAGTCGGTGGGTGATCAGTGGGACGAGGCGAAGGCCTACCGCGGCAGCGTTGGTCGCTCGTTGACTTACCTGACCACCTTCGCCGCATCACCGTCGATGCCTGGCGTCGTGCCGCCACGCGAGTCGAACCCGCTCTCGTTCGCGGTGGGCAATGCTGTTGTGCAAACGCCGCTTCCGGACTTCAACTGGGCGGACCGGGATGGTCGTTGGACCTACATCAACGATCAGTTGCTCCCGGTCTACAACAACCTGATGAAGAATCAACCGGAACTGTGGCGAGCGACGCTGGCCGCGCCCGTCTCCGTTCGGATAACCGAGCAGCGAATGATCGCTCGCTTGCCGGACATGTTGCGGTCCATGTTGTCGACTCTGGCGATTACGGTCAACTGAACTCGGCGGTGGCGGGGCCTCAGGGTCCCGCCACCGCCCGTGAACTTGTCGGTCAGGCCTGGCTCAGCTCTGCTTGCATGCGCGCGGAGTCCTTGCCGACAGTGCGGGTAGCCAGGTAGATGAATACCGCGGTGAGTGCCAACATGATCGGCACGAGATACATGGCCGAGTTCAACCCGTCGCCGGCGTACTGAGCCAACTTCCCGGTACCGGCATCTGCAAGTGCACGCTTGGCGAACCAGTCCGAGATCGCTCCAACGGCAACCGGTCCGGAGAATCCGCCGAGAAGGTACATGGCAGCGAAGAACAACGCAGTCGCAGTGCCGCGGAGCCTGGGAACCACGACGTCGTGAATGGCAGGGTAGACGCTGATGTAGAAGCCGTAAGCCAGAAGCCACCCGGCCGAGAACAAGAGCGTGAACATCACGACGTTTCCGCCGTGTTGCAACAGTGCCAGCGCCGTCAAAGGTGCCGCCAATGCCGAGGTTCCGACACCGATCATCAACCGTGCGCGTGGTGAGCGTGCGCTGGCCTTGTCAGCGTAGCGAGCGCCGAGAAGCAATCCGATCAGGCCCGTGATTCCGACGATGATGCCGGTGACCGATGCCGCCGCAGTCAGTTTCAGGTGGTACTGGCGCATGAGCAGCGGGACGACAAACGAATTCACTGCGTAGGCGGCGAAGTTGAACGTCAGCCCGGCAAGGATGAGCCAACGAAGCGTGGGAATTGCGAGCAGACGACGGATCGGGCGGGTGATCGGTGCCTGTGAAACAGCGGCTGCGCGGGCCTCCGGACTTTCGGAACCACCACGAACCGGATCTGCCATGCGGTAGAGCACGACTGCAAGCAGGACACCGGGAATCGCCGCGAGGAAGAACGGTGCACGCCAGCTGTCGAATGCCTCGGCGATCTTGCCGACGGTGAAGTAGGCGAGCATGAGGCCAATTGGCAAACCGAGCATGAAGACACCAAGTGCGCGTGAGCGTCGTTCTGCCGGGTAGATATCGCCGATCATCGAGTTGGCTGCAGGTGTGAAGGTCGCTTCGCCCACACCGACGCCGAGACGCGCGAGGATGAACAGCACATAGCTGCCGGCGGCACCGGTTGCTGCCGTCAGTCCGCTCCACACCAGGAGTCCGATCCCGATGATCTTGGGACGGTTCTTCGTGTCGGCCAACCGGCCCAGAGGCAGTCCTGCGACTGCGTAGACGAGGGTGAATGCAGAGGTGATCAATCCCAATTGCAAGTCGCTGAGCGAAAACTCGTTCTTGATCGGCTCGGCAACGACTGAGGGGATCGCCCGGTCGAAGAAGTTGAGCATGTTCGCGAGAAACAGGGCGACGAGTGTGCCGCCGAGAAGTTTGTCACGTGTTCCGACAGGGGCGCCGTCGACGGACGGCAGCGGCGGAGCGTCTCGTTGAATTGACATGATTGTTCCACCCTTTTCGCGAGTGCTGAATGAATTGTGCTGGGGGAGAAGCTCAGGACAGAGCGTCGGCGACCGTTTTCCCGATCGCCTGCATCCCGGCCGCAGTGGGATGCAGTGGAACCGCCGGCTGGGTAGGGACGATTCCCGTGTAGTAAGCAGTGGCAGGGTCCGTGCAGATGTCATGCCCGGCAGTGGTTTCGGTGATGTCGATGTACTCGACGCCGTGACGGGCCGCAGTTGCTGCCATGACCGTGTTGCCGTAGTCGATCACACTCTGGAGATAGTCGGCGTCGCGCGGCCAGAACGGCTGAGTGCCGGGGCAGCCGCCACCACGGATGTATGTTCCGTATCCGACCACGACGATGCGCGCCGAAGGTGCTCGATCCTGCGCGACTTCGATCATGGAACTCCAACCTGTGGACGCATTTTCGATCATCTGTCGCTGTTGATCGACGCCACCGGAGGTGAACTTGTCACGGCAGGACGTTCCGGCGGGTTCGGGGAGTGGATTGACGCAGCTCAGAACTGTCGGGAACAACGAGATGTCGTTGGCACCGATGGTGATGGTGACGAGGTCGGTATCAGGCCCCAATGCTGTTGCCTGCGGTGATACTTGACCGGAGAACGTCGATTGCGCGGTGTCCGTGACGTTGGCGGATCGCGCCGACGAGCAGGTCATATCCGTGAGTTGAGCGCCGAGTTCTCGCGCCACCACGGACGGGTAGTTGTCGAGTGATCGTAGACAGCCCGGTGACGACGAGTCCTGCGCGGTGACCAGTGGGCCGGCCGCCGCGGAATCGCCGAGTGCGACGTACTGGATAGTGCTGACCGGTGTCTCGGCACTCGACACACCGGTCCCGAGAGCCGCGATCGAACCGGCAGCCACGACGCCTGCCAGAATGGCTGCGCTGCGCGTTTTCCACGTCACTCGAGGCTCCTCTTGGTCGAAGGTGGGACTTCCAGTTACGCCGCTGATTGTGAATTCGTGAGTGGCGTGGGTTACATAGTGATAGGAAAAAGGCAGGTCGGCCTTGTGGTGGCAATTCAATTCTGTGGAGGGTTTTGTGTCAGGAAACAAAGATCTGCCGTTCGAGCCGATCCTGGTTGGTGGCAGATCTCTGGCCGACCGACTGGCGCAACGCACCCATCCACTGGTCATTGAGACAGTCGATCTGGTCCACCGCGACGTCACCTTCTACCGGTTGCTCCCTGACGAGGCATTGCGTAACGACGTCACCACCATCGTGAGGCGCAATCTGGAACTGTTCATTTCGATGCTGCGGACCGGCGCCGATCTGACGCCCGAGTTGCTCGCCGACATCAGCGAATCGGCTCGCCAACGGGCTCAGGAATTGGTTCCACTCGGTGAGGTGCTGAGGGCATATCACCTGGCAGCCGGGCTGTGGTGGGAGACCATCAGCGAATGGGCGGTCCCGGAAGACGGTGTCGCACTTGCCCGCACCGGACGACTCCTGAATGCATACACCGCGGCCTCCGCGTCGGCGGTTCTTGCCGGCTACGGTTCCGACCATGCCACCCAGACGGACGAGGATTCTGCGCGAAGGTCATTGTTCGTAGCACTTTCGACGGGTGTCGATGTTGATCGGGTCTCCGACGATGTGGGCATCCGGTTGGCGCGCCTGTACTGGGTGGTGGCGCTGCACGTCGAACGGAATGACGACGAGTCCTCGACCGAGGTGGACACTGCCGTCGCCGAGCGGAGAAAGGTGCGCCACCTGCAACGAGAGCTCGATCAGGTGGGGCGTGACAAAGCGCTCGGGGTGCTCGGGAGCAGTGGCGGAGCCGTACTGATTCCTATTGTGGAATCGGAACCCGCTGAGGGGAACTGGGCGTCGAGTCCGCAGTATCTTTCATTGTGTCGACGATTGGGTGATCTCGAGAAGGTCATCGGTGCATCGACGGTTGCCGCCGTACATGTCGCGGCACCGCCGGCAATTCCCGCAGCGGTGTCGCAGGCGCGCGAGGTGCTGAACGTTGCCCGAAAGTACGGCCGTACAAGTGGGGTCGTGCGTCTCGAGGATCTTGCAGTCGAGTATCAACTGACCCGCCCGAGCGCTGCGCTGCCGATCCTCGCAGATGTGTTGTCGCGGTTGGAGTCCGATCCTGCCGTGCTCGAGACGCTCGAATCTTTCATCGACTCCGGATTCGATCGAGCTACCACCGCTCGGCAGTTGCACGTACACCCGAACACGGTCGTGTACCGCCTGCGTAAAGCGAGTTCCCTGACGGGACTTGACCTGTCGTCACCGAAAGATCTTGTACAGGTCACCATGGCGCTGGGAGCGCGTCGCGCGCTCGGCATGGAGGCGGACTCTTCCCAAACGTGATGCGTCTGTGGTTCTCTGTGAACGTGTCTGATTCTCGGATTGGCAATCCGGCCGGGAGACATGGCCAGACTGGGTCAGCTGATGGTGCAACGAGGCGCGTGGCGTGATCAGACGTTGATCGACTCCGCCTACCTCGACGAGTTGTCCGCGCCCTCTCCGTCCAATGGGGGTACGGCTTCTTGACCTGGGTGAACGCGGGCGAGGACTTCTACTCCGTGAATGCGCCGGTGAGCAAGTATGTTTCGCATCCGGTGTGGCAGAACGCGCCTCGGGATCTCTATCTCCAGGAGTTCTTGCGGCTTGTCGTCGCTTCGATCGTGGACGTTCCACCGCCGCCGTACGTCGGGCCTCCCGTGCATGGGTCGGGTGGTCCGCTCATCGACGATCCGTCACAGCTCGTCGGCTTCGCGAACCCCGAATTGATCTTCGACACGATGGTCGGGACGGGGCGAGCAGGAACACCCGGATGCAACATCGTGATCTGCAACAACGAATTGTTGCCGTTCAGTGTCGCCGACCTGCTCGGGGATGCTGCAGCTCAGATCGGTAACGCGGCAGGCGCGTCGATTCGAGATGCTGGTAGATGACGGTTTCGAACCCGAATTGTTGCCCAATATTTATGTTTAATCTGTGTGACGGTCAGTGAACAGTAAATTTGAGTCAAATGATGCAATCGCGACGAAATGTTCGTTACCGTGGGCTGGACAATCGACAATCTGGGGGTTCGGCTACATGGCAAATGTTCGTAGGTCTCTGACGAAGGGATTGATTGCTGCTTCGGTAATCGCCGCAGCCGGAGTGGGATTGTCGCCGGCGACAGCGAGTGCCGACATCACTCCGACGACGGTCGTCAACGGCATCCTGTCGACGGTGGGCGGCTGCCAAACACCGGTGCGGTCTCTCATTCTTGCGTGCACGAGTGCTGAGACGCTGACACGCCAGTCGCCCGTGCTGCTCGACCTCAACCCCGTGGGCACGAACATCGTCGTCTTGGGTGCCGGCCTCTTCGACGACGGCACGATGCGTCCGATGTTGGTCGACCGGCTTCAGGCGGCGCTCCAGCTGGCCCGTCAGTACCCGCAGTCTCCGATCATCACAAGCGGTGGGGCTCCGAAGGCCGGAGTAACGGAAGCCAGGGCGATGCGCGAATGGCTCGTTGCCAACGGCGTCAACCCGGGCCGGATCACCGAAGAGGGAACTTCGTGGTCGACGGTCGAGAATGCGATCAACTCTGCGCGGATTCTCGCCGATCGAGGCGCGACCGGCGTGGTTGTGGTCTCGAGCGCCAATCACGTGGAGCGCGCGATGGTGGACTTCCGCGTTGCAGTTCTCGGCCGGATCCCGGTCGCAGGCGTAATCGCTGCGACCTGACGTCAGTGATTGTGGGAGTTGGACTTTCGCCAGTTCAACGGCGAGGCGTCGAATCGTCGACGGAAGGCGCGGCTGAACGCGGCATCGGATTCGTAACCGACAGATATCGCAATGGTTCCGACCGGCTCGGTGGTTTGCACGAGTAGTTCGGCGGCACGGTCGAGTCGGCGCTCGGTGATGTAAGCGCCGGGCGTCTGGCCGACCAGTCGCGAGAAGCGCTCCGCAAAAGACGATCTCGACAGGGTGGACAGCGTCGCCAGTTCGTCGATGGTCCAGTTGCGTGACGGGTCGTTGTGGACGGCCTCGAGGGCCTGCCCGATTCGTGGATCCATTGCTGCGGTCAACCATCCGCCGTTCGATCCGTCCGCTCGAGCCCACGCTCTGAGGATCTGGACGAAGAGAAGGTCGAGAATCCGGGAAACCATCACGGAGGAACCAGGTTTCGGATCGTCCACCTCGGCGCCCAACAGTCGGCTGCTCACATCGAGCCACTCGACCGGGGTCCCTTGTGTCGCGCGCAGTTCGACGAAGTCCGGCAGAACGGACAGCAGTCGCTGCGCTGCGACGTCGTCGAGTGTGAAAGTACCGAAAAGCCAACATGTTTCGTTTTTCGGGGGCATCGGCATCGCATTCTCGATCGTATGAGCATGCCCATGGGGTAGCAGTACGAGTTCCCCGGGGCCGAGTTCGATCGGGGCTTTGCCCTGCGTTCTGATCACGATGTCACCGTGCTCGGCAATGTGAAGTGCTCGCACCCCCGTGGGTACCTCCACGGTGAAGTTCTCGCCATGGACGCAGCGATGAATCTGATCACCGCGAAGGTGGACGACTTCGAGAACGTGCGAGAGGGTGTCCCGGGTTCGAGTCTCGTCGGTGGTGGGTACGTACCGCTGTGATGATGTTGTCCTCATGGATCGATCACTCCGATGTCTCGAGCATTCGGCGTTTCTGCACAAAAACTTGGCAATCTGGTCATGGTTATTGATCCAGGATCCCCTTAACGTGGGTAACAGGCAAGGTCTGGGTTTCGAAGGCTTGCCGATCGTCGGAGTATTCGTCGCACTGCGTATCTGGAGGAGTTGGTCATGACAGAGAAGGTAAACATCGTTCTGGTGCATGGAGCCTGGGGAGACGGTTCTCATTGGCGTCACGTCATACCCACCCTGCACAACGCCGGGCATCGAGTGGTTGCGGTCCAGAATCCACTTACTTCGCTCGCCGACGACGTGGACCGGACCAGGAAGTTGGCCGAATCGATGGACGGCCCGACCCTGCTGGTCGGACACTCGTACGGCGGCGCGGTGATCACAGGCGCGGGTCATGCGGAAAACGTTGTGGGACTGGTATATATCGCTGCCTTCGCGCCGGACGAGGGTGACAGCCTGGGAAGTATCTTCGCCCGCACGGATCAGCCGGCGGGCGCGGCGAACATCGCGCCGGACGCCGAGGGCTTCTTGTGGATCGCCCCGGACAAGTTTCAGGAGAGTTTCAGTCAGGATCTCGACGACACGGAAGCATTGGTCATGGCGCTGACGCAGAAACCCATTGCGGGTCAGTGCTTCTCGGACCCGTCAGGGCCGCCGGCATGGCGTGGGAAGCCCAGTTGGTATCAGGTTTCAGGGCAGGACCGAATGATTCCGCCGGAAACCGAGCGATGGATGGCAGAGCGTATCGGTGCCCGCGAGATCGAGGAACTCGACGCAGGCCATGCATCCTTGGCGTCCCACCCGCACGAGGTCACCCAGTTGATCCTGCGTGCTGCTGCAGATTTGTCGTGACGGCGTAAATCGTCCGGCTGTTCGAGTGGGCTGCCCATCACGACTAATTTGTCGTCAGTCCTCGGAACTGCCCAGTCGGTGAAGCAGCGCTGTCAGCGTGGTGATGTCGTCCGTATCCCATTTCGCGAGTCGGGCGCGCCAGCGATCTATCTGGTGATTGCGGATGGTCGTGAGCTTCGTTCGCGCCTCAGGGGTCAGAGCTACCAACTTGGCGCGAGCGTCGTCGGGATCGGGGATTCGTTCCACCAGGCCGAGTCGAGCTGCGGCGTCGATTTGCCTGGTCAAGGTGGACTTCTCGATATCGAGGGTGCAGATCAGGTCGGACATCCGCACCGCATCCGAACGGTTCAGGATGACCAGAACCGGGTAGAGCGCCGGATCGAGTTTGGGATGAATTGCGCGCGCATAGGTGCGCGCCTGGGCGCGTCCTCGTTGCCACATGTCGGCAAGTTCCATCTCCAGGCCCGTGATCGGATCTGAAACCACTGTCGTTTCCCCTTTGGTGCGATTCGTTCGGTGTTCATCAAACCAGAAGGGGGGCCGAAGTGATTTGGGTGAAGTCACGCTGAGCGAAAGGTACGTTCGGCGTACTGAAGGCGCCGGGCGTACCTTTCGCTCGCAAGGTGGGTGGGTCAAGCCACCGCATACGCCCGCACACACGTGTTCAGGTCGCGGGTGAGATCGGCCGCGGTACTGGTCGGAGAACCGAATTTCACGACGGACCCGTCGCTCCCGTGGAACAACAGCGTCGGAAACGAAGTGGCGCCGAGCCTGCGTGCTCGGACGAAATCAGCGCGGGCGGCATCCTTCGAGGCGGCGGTGAACAGGGAAGACACCGCGGCAGATGGGTCGAGTTCGAGGGATTCCGCGATGGATCGGTATGTCTCGGGATCGGAAAGGCTGCGCCCGTCTCGGTAGAACGCGATCTGCATGGCCTCCGCGATGTCGAGGGCGCGTGTCGGATCTTGCGCGCGCAGTGCGGCGAGTCCGATCGCTGCATCCGTCGAATCCATGACGAACCGCCCATCAGTCACCAGTTGTGAATATCCGTCACCGAAGACAGCGCCGGTCTGGGCGGCGATGGTGGCGTTGGCTGATTTCAGGTACGGAGCCGAAGACATGGGCGCGACGCGCTCACCGGTGAACAGTCCGCCGCTGACCACGGACAAGTCGACGGAATCGGCATTTTGACGGACGAACTCCGTCAACGCAGGGCCGAAGCCGAAACACCACCCGCAATAGGCGTCGAAGACGTAGGTGAGTTGCGTCTTGCCTGCTGTTTCCGAGCGTGATGTCTGCACTGGAAGATTCCTATCCGAGCGTGAACTGATTGATACCCTGACGGTATGTCGCATTCGGGTATTCGGTCACGGTGAAGATGAGTCCCGGACTAGTGAAAAACAGACAAGTACCCGTCCGGGACGTCGGGTACGCATCGTCGGTGGCTGACGCGACCGAGATCGAAGTACTCAGCCTGGACACCATTCGCATCAACGGGGGAAGCGCAGAGTTCGTCGGCCCCCAACGTCCGCAATTTCACTTGCTCGCGCTGGTGACCGAGGGCTCGGCGCTACACACCATCGACTTCGTGAACTACGCGGTGAGCCCGGGGACCGTGTTCTGGGTCAGACCGGGGCAGGTGCAACAGTGGGGGCGAATCCAGGACTTCGAGGCGACGGTTGTTCTGTTCACACCCTCGTCGCTCGATGCCGTCAGCCAGCAGTTGTTGGACGGGAACGCTCGCAGTCGGCAGGCAGCGTGGCAGTTGTCCGGCGAGAACCTCGAGACCATCAGCACGGGTATGAAACACCTGAACCTGAACTACGGCTGCCCGGATACTTCCGCGCCGGTCGTTCGCGCGGCCATTCTGCGGCACACGCTGACAGCAATTCTGTTGAAACTGACCCATCTCGGTGGACAGGAACAGAGTTCCGTGCTGGCGCACAATGACGTGTTCGAAAGGTTTCATGCCGTTGTCGAACGTGACTTCGCCACGGTCCGTTCGGTTTCGGAGTACGCCAACAAGATCGGGTACTCCGAGAAGACTGTGCTGCGGGCCACCCGAGCCGCTGCCGGGATGACGGCAAAGCAGTACATCGATCAGCGTGTGGTTCTCGAAGCGAAACGTCTGCTGTCTTTCGGCACGGACACGGTCACCCAGGTGGCGTCGAAGTTGGGGTTCGACGATTCTGCGAACTTCACGAAGTTCTTCGCCACCCGGGTGGGTGTTTCTCCGCTGACCTTCCGTCAGGACGTCAGAGCGCGCTGAATGCCGCCCATCGCGCGTCGGCGCTGTCGAGGGTTCCGATACTGTTCTGCCCCTTGCCATGTGCGATGCCGTCCAGATCCTGGATGATCCAGTAGATGGCAAAAGGATGGCTGCCGAACCAGAGATCACCGCTGACGTCCAGAGCGTGCGCCGGATCGGGTGTCAGGTTGTCGAACAGTGGAGTGTTTCGCACGATGGATGCGTCGTACTGCTGCCCGGAAAGTACGGCGACGGTCTGCGCCGCATGCTCGGGTAGGAGTTCCGGCGAGACGGGGGAAATCGTGCCGGTGTCTTGATTGTTGGTCGCGTTGACTTCCGATGCCGGCCTGGTGAATCCGGCCTCGGTGACCAGTGTGGAGATGGGAGTGGTCGGTGGCACGGTGAACAGGTTTCCGCTGTAGCCGAGAAGGATCGCAAGGCTCTGGCCGGCAGCCGCGGACTTGACGCCTTCGAGGCCGGATTCCAGCTTTCCGATCATGGCGGTAGCTTCGCTGCCTCGATCGAGCTGTGCCCCAGCGTGTTCGAGCACATCACGCCACGGCGCCGAGTACGGGAGGACCAAGGTTGGCGCCACGGAATTGATCTGCGCGAACAGGCTCGGTAGTGGACCGGCATTGCTCATCAAGATCTCGTCGGGTTCGACGGACGCGATCTCCTCGACGGCGGGGTTGGCGAAGAAAGTCGGCTTGTCGAGAACTTCGACGCCCTGCTCGCGCAGAATCGACTTGGCGACGTCCGATCGCAGGGTGCTGTAGACGACGGTGGGCTTCACGCCGAGTGCGAGTGCACTCAACCCCGCGTACTCGTCGAGCGCGAGAATGCGCTGCGGTGAGGCCGGAACTTCGACGGTGCCGAGTTCGTGGGTGACGGAGCGAGTTGCAGAGGCGGTGTCGGACTCGGCGGAGCTGCTGCACGCGCTTGCGCCGGCGACGGTCAGGAGAAGCGCCGAGACGATGCCGAATGCGGTTCGGGTGGTGAACATCTGAGGTCAACGATCCATTCGTGGGAAGAAGAAGGACAGGAGGGTACCGGCCAGCAGTAGGCCGGAGCAGACGAAGAGGGCCTGGGAGTATCCGGAAACCAGTGCTTCGGTCGGCGCGCTGTCCGAACGTGCCGTCGAGGAAGCGGCGACGCTCACGAGAACGGCTAGTCCGAGTGAACCGCCGATCTGACGCGATGTACTCAGTAGCCCGGATGCCATGCCGACTTCTTCGGGGGGAGCGTCGGCGGTGGCGACGTTACTGAGCGGCATGAACGACAGACCGATGCCGATGCTCGCCAGAAGCGAAGGCACCAGGATGACGGCCCAGAAGGGACTGTCGAGGTTCATGGTCGAAAACATGAAAGTTCCGATTGCGGCGACTGCTGTCCCGACTACGAGCAGCGGTCGAACTCCGTAGCGCGGAAGGAGTTTGGTGGACCCGAGGATGCCGATCACCAGGCCGAAGCAGAAGGGCAGGAAAGCCAGACCGGTGGTGGTCGGTGAATAGCCCAGCCCGCGTTGCAGGAAGAGTGAGACGAAGAAGAACGCGCTGAACTGTGCCGCGCACACCAGGCACATGATGGCGTTGGCCAGTCCGATTCGGGGTCGAAGCAGGGTGGACAGTCGTACCAGTGGTGTGGCGCAGCGGCTTTCGACCACAACGAACGCAGTGAGCAGCGCGATCGTGAGCGCGAATCCACCCAGCACGTAACCCGAAGTCCAGGAATGTGATTCCGTGGCGATCACTGTGCCGACAAGGGCGGTGATTCCGGCCGTCGCCAAGATGGCTCCGGGGAGATCGAGGGAGCCGCCTCTGGCGGCTTGGCCGGCCGGCAGGCCACGGGCACCGGCAACTGCGGCGATCAGGGCCACTGGTGCGCCGGCGAACATCACCCATCGCCAACTGAGCCCTTCGGTCAAAATGCCGCTCAGGACGACACCGAGTGCGCCGCCCAGTGCTGACGACATTGCGCCGATGCCGAATGCCTTGGCCCTGGCGCGTCCGGTGGGAAAGGCCTGACTGAGTGCGGCGAGCCCGGCTGGCGCGATCAGTGCAGCGCCGACGCCTTGAAGCGCCCGAGTTCCGACAAGCATTTCGGCGGACACGGAGAAGGTGCCGACGATGCTGACGAGGGCGAACAGCAGAAGCCCGGAAACCAGAACTCGACGAGTGCCCATCACGTCGCACAGACGACCGCCGAGAAGCAGCAGTCCGCCGAAGGCGAGGGCGTACGCGTTGACGACCCAGGACAACCCGGCGTCGGAAAAGTTCAGCGATTCCTGAATGTCGGGCAGTGCGACGTTGATGACCGACATGTCGAAGGCCACCAGGAACTGCGCTGCCGCGGCGGCTGTGAGGACCAGAGCCGGTGCGGCTACCGCTCGAGTTGTTGTTGTCATTGCAGGTACCTAATTTGTATACGCGTTCTCATAAGTAGTTAGGTTTACCTTGCTGGCGACTGAGATGCAAGGGGTTCCCCGGGCGAGAGCGTCGTAGCAGGGGCGCGCACAATCGACGGATGGCCGAAAAGATGGAACCGAGATCACCGCGGCTCGGACGTCCCCCGACGATCACGTCGGAGCAGATAGTCGACGAGGCGAAACGGCAGCTTCAGACCGGCGGCGCCGACGCGTTGAGCATGCGCGCGTTGGCGAAGTCGCTCGGCACCACGCCGATGGCGCTGTACCGGCACGTGGGCGACAAGGAACAGCTGATCAGCGCGGTGCTCGATGTGTACTCACAAGATCTCGGCGCGCTGGTCCTGCCGCAGGATCAGGTCGAACGGCTTCGCACGATCTTCACCGCGATCTTCGAAAAGCTGGCGTCGGAGCGCTGGATCATCGAGTTGCTTCAGCGCGGTGGCCGTGGTGGGAGCGGCGCTGTGGTCTTGGTCGATCGGGCGATGGCCGCGTGTGTCGAACTCGGTATGTCACCTCGTCGCGCACTGTTGGTCTATCGAGCGCTGTGGAACTACACACTCGGCGCATTGCTCAACATCTACGACACCACTACGCGACCGGAAGGCAGCGTGTCACCTCTCGCGGTCAAGATCCGAGAAATCGGGCCCGAGAAACTGCCGGTGCTCAGTGAGGTGCTCGAGGACTGGCCGGGAGGGACGACGACTGAGAGCTACTTGGAAGGACTGGAAGTCTTGATCAGCGGATATATGAACTCCGACTGAGTGTGTTCACAGCAGCCCGTGCCGCGGTGGGATTGTCCCGGACAGTGTCCACCGGCCGATGTGCTGGACCTTCCACCTCGTCGGATCGTGCAGGGTGTGCGTGCGCGCGTCACGCCAGAACCGCGAGAGGTTCGCCGATTCGCCTGCGCTTCTGGTGCCACCGATCTCGAACAGCGTGCTCGTGGCCGCCAATGACGCCCTGGCGCCGACCACTTTGGCAGTTGCAGCGTCGATGGATGCTCGGGCCGTGGAGTCCTCGGTGGGATCACGACGCGCCACGTCGATCGATCGCGCTGCTTCCGCCAAGAGGGATCTGGCAGCGCGAACCTCGATTGCCGCTTCGCCGGCGAGTTGAACGAGCAGTGGATCCTCCACCGCTGTATCGACTTTCGCCTCGAAGAAGGGACGCGCCTTTGCTGCGAGTTTCACGGATTCACGCAGTGCAGCCGACGCGATGCCGGTGTCGATCGCGGCGTGCAGGATCTGGGCCTGTGCTCCGTAGGTGGTCGGGTGAGTGAAGAGCGACGTGAATGGTACGACATTGAACCGCGGCACCGAAACGGATTCCAGGGTCACAGTTCCGCTTGCAGTTGTCTTCTGTCCCATGCCGTCCCAGTCGTCGACGATCGACAGTCCGGGAGTATTCCGGGGTAGGTAGACCGCGGATTTCACCTGTGCGCCGGTCTCGGTGAATTGATCCGCATTGGCGGCACGCACCACGATCCAATCTGCGAAAAGCGCTCCTGTGCAATAGAATTTTCGACCTTCGAGCACAAAGTCTTCCCCGTCGGGGGTGAGAGTGGTGCCGTCGATGTCGATGGTCTTGTTGCCGCGCTCGCTCTGGGCGTTGGCGAACTGCTTGCCCGACAATGCTTCGGCGTAGAAGAACTGCTTCTGCTCGTTAGACCCCTGGTACCGGAGCGCTTCCAGGAAAGTGAAGTGGCTGTGCGGAATCTGCGCGATGCTGGGATCGCCCTCGGCGAGTAGGCGGAAGACCTCGGCCAACGTCTCGGTGCTTGCGTCGATGCCACCGAACTCCTTCGGCACCGAGAGTCCGAGCAAGCCGGACCGCGCCAGGGTGCGAACCTCGTCGTGGGGAAGGAGGCGCTGCGCATCGCGGACTCCGGCACCTGCCGCGAACTCGTCGGACAGCTGTGACGCCACCGAGAGCGCCTCGTCCTCGCTGGTGATGCGGTGCGCGATCTCCTGAATGTCCACAGCAGTCATGCTGCCACCGTTTCACAGTCGCAGCACCCACCCAACACTTACAACCTGTGTGATCGCTACCCTGGAAACCACTGGGAACTGCATGTTTGCTGGGTTTCATGTCTACTGAACGTATCGCCGACGAGATCAAGTTCGCCTACTGGGTGCCCAATGTCAGTGGTGGTCTGGTCACCTCCGACATCGAGCAGCGGACCAGCTGGGACTACGAGTACAACAAGAAGCTGGCACAGACCGCCGAGAACAACGGCTTCGAGTATGCCCTGAGCCAGGTACGTTACGAGGCGAGCTACGGGGCCGAATTCCAGCACGAATCCACGAGCTTCAGCCTTGCGCTTCTCCTGGCCACCGAGAAGCTCAAGGTGATCGCCGCGGTGCATCCGGGACTCTGGCAGCCGGCCGTGTTGGCGAAACTGGGCGCTACCGCCGATCACTTGTCGAACGGTCGTTTTGCCGTCAACGTCGTCAGTGGTTGGTTCAAGGACGAGTTCACACATCTAGGCGAGCCGTGGCTCGAGCACGACGAGCGTTATCGGCGTAGCGCCGAGTTCCTTCAGGTTCTTCGGAAGATCTGGACGGAGGACGACGTCGATTTCCGCGGCGACTTCTACCGCATCCACGACTTCACGTTGAAGCCGAAGCCTCTCAACACTCCGGAGCGCCCCAATCCCGAACTGTTCCAAGGTGGTAACTCGGCGGCAGCCCGTGAGAACGCGGGCCGGTATTCGGATTGGTACTTCAGTAACGGCAAGGACTACGACGGCGTCACCGAACAGTTGGTCGACGTTCGCCGTGTTGCTCGTGAGAACGATCGGGAGGTCAAGTTCGGGCTCAACGGATTCATCATCGCCCGCGACACCGAGGCGGAAGCAAAGGACACACTGCGCGAGATCATCGCCAAGGCCAACCGCCCTGCGGTCGAGGGATTCAAGAATGCAGTCCAACAGGCCGGCGCATCGACCGCGTCCAAGGACGGGATGTGGGCGGATTCGACGTTCGAGGACTTGGTTCAGTACAACGACGGTTTCCGCTCGCAACTGATCGGCACGCCGGAACAAATCGCGCATCGGATCGTCGAATATCGCCGTCGCGGTGTCGATCTGATTCTCGGCGGATTCCTGCATTTCCAGGAGGAGATCGAATACTTCGGGGCCAAGGTGCTTCCGCTGGTTCGTGAACTCGAAGCAGCCGACAGCGACGAGCAGGTGCTCGTCACCGCCGGCTGATCGCCTGATCTCTCAGGACTTCGCGTGGCGTTTCGCCAGCATCCAACGTGAGATCTTCATGTCCCTGGCTTTTCGCTCGATGGTCAGCAGGTCCAGTGGAGCGCTGAACTTCTGAACGGCCAGTGATTTCACACTGCTGAACTCACGCAGCCCATCGGCTCCGTGGATACGGCCGAATCCGGAATCGCCGACCCCGCCGAACGGCAGGGCGGCGATTCCGGCGAAACCGAGAACCGAATTAACCGTGACGACACCGCAGTCGAGCTTCTCGGCAATCGTTCGGCCCTTCGACGAACTCTTGGTGAACACCGAGGCGCCCAAGCCGTACTTCGACGCATTGGCGCGCTCGATCCCCTCGTTCATGTCGGCGACCTTGTTCACCACGACGCTCGGGCCGAACGTCTCCTCGGTGATCGCCGTGGAATCCTCCGGAACATCCGTCAGGATGATCGGATCGATGAACGGACCGTTGAACGAATCAAGTCCGCCGAGTACAGCTTTCGCGCCGCGACTGAGAGCGTCTTCGATCTGGCCCCGGACTATCCCAGTCTGCTTTCCCAGCGTCATCGGCCCGTAGGTCGAGCTGTCGGTGGCGCCGGCGTGGGCGTCTCGTAGCGCGGCGGTGAGCTTGGACAGGAAGGCGTCGTACACGGGCGCTGCGACGTAGATTCGTTCGACGCCGGCACAGGTTTGTCCGCCGTTGCCCACTGCCCCGAATGCCGCGAAGCTCACGGCCGCATCGAGGTTGGCGTCGGAGTCCACCAGCATGGCGTCCTTGCCGCCGCATTCGGCGACCAGGGGGGTGAGGGTGTCCGCGCAGGCGGCCATTACGCGCTTTGCGGTAGCGGTCGAACCGGTGAATGCGATCTTGTCGACACCGGACGAACACAGAAGTGCACCGGTTTTTCCGTCACCGGTAATGGTCTGCAGGACAGGGTGTCCGGGTGCGGCGATGTTCCACAGCCGGGCCAATTCGACGCCGACGCCTGGTGAGAGTTCGCTCGGTTTGAACACGACGGCGTTACCGGCGGCCAGTGCGTAGCCGATCGACCCCATCGGTGTGTACAGCGGATAGTTCCAGGGGCCGATCACGCCGACGACGCCCATCGGCCGGTAGCCAACGGATGCAGACTGGTTGGCGCTGATCAGTCCTGCACCGACGCGTCTGCGGCGCAACACTTTCTGTGCGTTGCGTGCCGCCCAGTCGAGATGTTCGACGGCCAGCATGACTTCGAGTAGTGCGTCGTCGCTGGGTTTTCCGGTCTCGGCGGAAATGATCGCCGCCATCGATTCGGCGTGAGTGGCGATCGCGGCGCGGAAATTGCCGAGCACCTTCCGGCGGCCTTGGAATCCGAGTTGATCCCACCACTTCGACGCCGTGCGTGCTGCGGCGACCGCTTTCTCGATCTCTCGCTGGTCTGCAATGGGGTGCTGCGCGACCACGGAATCGTTGCGAGGGTCGAGGCTCGCGAAAGTGTGATCGTCCGATCTCGGATCTGTCGACGTGGACGTGCTCTGGCGGCCGAGCTGTTCTGTCATGTTCTTCAGATCCTCCACATGTCGGTGCATCACATATATGTGATGTGATTTACTGTGCTGGTAGTCACAGTATGCGTCGGACCGAGCTCCGACAAGCCTCCAGCCTCATCTCACTCGGGAGTTTTCGATGTACATGGATTTCACGCAGGAGCAGTCTGATTTCGCCAAGTCGGTAGCGTCGTTCTGCAAGAAGGAAAGTGGTACCCGTGAGCAGCGAGACCTGCTGACCGATCATGGCGCCCATAACCACAACCAGGCGTTCTACGAGAAGATGGCGGAATTGGGATGGCTCGGGCTGACTGTCCCGGAGGAATACGGCGGATCCGCCGGAAGCACGGTCGACCTGTGCATCTTTCTGGAGGAAGCCGCCAAGGGCATGGCGCCGATCGGTGGACTCGGCCCGACCGTCATCACCGGGGCTGCATACGAGAAGTTCGGCAGTCCGGCCCAGAAGGAGGCAGTGCTCGGCGGGATCGTCCGTGGCGCGTCTCAGTCGATCTCGATGTCCGAACCCGAAGCGGGCTCCGACGTGGGAAATCTGAGTTGCCGCGCCGAGAAGGTCGACGGTGGGTGGCTGATCAACGGCCAGAAGACGTGGTGCTCCAACGCGCACTTCGCCGAGAACATCCTTCTGGTGGCTCGCACATCCCGAGGTGAAGGCAAGCATGAGGGCCTGACGATGTTCCATGTCCCGGCCGACATCTCCGGATTGAAGATCAGTGGAATCGACACCATGGGCGGCAAGGAGGTCAACGATCTCTACTTCACCGACACATTCCTGCCCGAGGACGCGGTGGTTGGCGAAGTCGGCAACGGCTGGCGTCAACTCATGGCCGGACTCAACATCGAACGCCTCATCCTCGCGGCGATGATGCTCGGGACCGCGCAGCGCGCTTTCGACGACACCCTCGAATTCGTCACCACGCGTAAGCAGTTCGGCCGTCCGGTCGGATCGTTTCAGGCGCTTCGCCACCGGATCGCGGATCTCGCCACGGAGATCGAATGCGGCCGTCTGCTGGTCTACAGCGTGGCCCGAATGGTCGACGCCAACCCGACCAAGATGTTCCCGCGGGAAGCGTCGATGGCCAAGCTCAAGCTGACCGAGACCGCCAAGAAGGTCGCGCTCGAGGGGATGCAGATGATGGGTGGGTACGGTTACGCGACTGAGTTCGACATGGAGCACCATGTGCGAAAGACTCTTGTGTCCTCCATTTATGGTGGTACCAACGAGATTCAGCGAGACATCATCGGCAAAACGTACGGACTGTGAGGATCGGTTGTGGCAACGTCTGCACGCACTCGGAGAGCGACATCTGAGCTGAGGAGACGGCCACAGTTGTCGGAGGACGTGGCCAACCACGTTCGCAACCTGATCATGTCCGGCTCGGTCCGTCCGGGCGAGTTCGTCAGGCTGGACGAAACCGCGGCCGACCTCGGGGTCAGCGTCACGCCGGTGCGAGAAGCCCTCGTCGCATTACGCGGCGAGGGGATGGTCGAGTTGGTTCCGCATCGCGGCTATCTCGTCTCGCCCCTCAGTCGCCAGGACATCGAAGACATCTTCTGGTTGCAGGGGCAGATCGCGGTCAAGCTGGCGTTGCGGGCGATTGACAGAATCACCGCTGATCAACTCGCGGAACTCACGGAACTCAATGCCGATTTGCGAGCGGCGGTCGACGCTTCGGATGCAGCTGCGATCGAGCAGTGCGAATTCGAGTTCCATCGCCTGATCAATCGCGCTGCGGGTGGTGCGAAGTTGGCATGGTTCCTGTTCGGCGCGATTCGGTACACCCCTGCTCGTCTCTACGCGACGGATCCAGGCTGGGGTGAGCTTGCGGTATCGAGCCACGATGCTTTGATCGCGGCGTTCGAGAAGCACGATCGAGAACAGGTGGACGCGCAGATGAGTCTGCAGTTCTCCGACGGCGCTGCTCGACTTCTCGCTCACCTCGACAACATCGGGATCTGGGACTGAATGCAGGAGCTCAAGACGGCGGCAGGGCGGGTGCGAGCAGGATCGCCGCACATTCGGCGACCAGTTCTTCTTCCGTCACGTCGATGTACCCGTCGAGCCATGCACTGAGGGTCTGCGCCAGGCCGCCGACCAGGAACGTGGCCGTCAGGGTCAGATGACCGCTGTCGTTCAATCGGTAGAAGGTCTTCGCGTTGGCGGCCAGGAGACCGATGAATATCGTCGTCGACGCTTGGCGTTTCTCGGCCAGGACAGGGCTCGTCAGGGCGCTGGAGAACAGTAGACGTCCGCGACGGGGATCGTTCGCGATAGTGCGGACGATGTTCGCGATTCCAGCGAGCGCCTTGCCGCGTTCGGTCTCGGCGGCGTCCACTGCAGCCTGGGTTGAAACGGCGATGTCCGTGATGACGGTGTCGTAGACGGCCGACATCAGAGCATCACGATCGGTGAAGCTCTCGTAGAAGTACCGCGCCGCGACACCGGCCTTCTTGCACACTCCGCGGACCGTCAGTTCGGGCTCGGCGGAGCCCATGAGTTCCAGACCGGCCTCGATCAGCGCCTCCCGTCGTTGGGCTACCCGGAGCGCGCCGTCGACGCCACCGTACGAACGCGGTTGGTCATTCATGAAGACCATCTTTGCATCCCGAGATTGCTTGACATCTCGGCATTTCGGCGTTTCACTCATCTGAGAACATGCGTTCGCAGATATCGACTCGAAGGGGTTCTGCCATGACGGTGAGTAGGGATTCGATGGACGGGCGCGAGGAAGCGGTGGTAGGCGGCATCGGAGCGGTCGGCGTCCAGGCGGTCGACATCGACGCCGAGGTTGAAAAGGCGATGTCCGGGCTCGGACTGTTGGCCGCAGGCGCCAACGTCATCATGCAGTTGGCGCGCCCGGCGGTGGGGTACGGCGTGTATGAGAGCAAGGTCGAGACGGGTCGGTTGGATCGGCATCCGGTGAAGCGAACCCGGACGACGCTGACGTATCTCGCGGTGGCGAGCCTGGCGACGGACGAAGAAAAGAAGCTGTACCGACGCGCAGTCAACGGCTCTCACAAGCACGTTCGCTCCGATGAGAACAGCGCGGTCGAATACAACGCGTTCGATCCCGAACTGCAGTTGTGGGTGGCCGCCTGCCTGTACCGAGGCTTCGAGGACGTCTACAAAATCTTGTACGGGGATCTCGATCCGGTAACCCGGGATGCGTTCTATCAGCGCAGCGCCACGTTCGGTACAACCCTTCAGATGCGACGCGACATGTGGCCGGCGGACCGGGATGCGTTCGAGGTCTACTGGAACGAGAACCTCGACAAGGTGGCGATCGACGAGACGATTCGTGAGCATCTCTACGGGATCGCGTCGGCGACCTTCACTCCGAAGCTGTTGCATCCCGTGGTCGGTCCGCTCAACCGATTTGTCACCACCGGGTTCCTGCCCCAAGCCTTTCGTGACGAAATGCGGCTCCCGTGGTCAGTGCGTCAGCAGCGTAACTTCGATCGATCCATGCGCGTCGCCGCGCTGGTCAATCGGTTCAGTCCGAAGATTCTGCGGATGTTTCCCTACAACTTCTATCTCTGGGATCTGCGTCGGCGCATCGCCAAGGGAATCCCGTTGGTCTGAGCCGACTCTGGCACTTGAAGTGATTGACACCACAGGTGAATCGGACACATACTCAACGTAGTTGAAGTTGACGTCAAGTTTCATCATTCCTGTGGAGGCTGTCAGTGGCGAACATCGAAGGCGTATGTGACCAGCGATTCTCTGGCTTGAAGGAGGCGCTGGCACGCAATCTCGATTCCGGCGAGGACGTCGGGGCAGCGATCGCACTGACGATCGACGGCGAATCCGTCGTCGACATGTGGGGCGGTTGGGTCGACGTCGAGCACACTGCTCCTTGGTCTCGCGACACCGTTACCAATGTCTGGTCCTGCAGCAAGACCGTGACCGCACTGGCCGCGCTCATGCTCGTCGACCGCGGGTTGCTTGATCTCGACGCCCCGGTCGCGCAGTACTGGCCGGAATTCGCAGCAGCGGGCAAGGACCGAATTCGGGTCCGGCAACTGTTGTCGCACACCTCGGGTGTGTCGGGGTGGGATCAACCGTTCACCCTCGAGAACATTTGCGACGACGAATATGCCACCGCCCGGTTGGCGACGCAGGCTCCGTGGTGGGAACCGGGTACGGCATCCGGATACCACGCCCTCAACTATGGCCATCTGATCGGCGAGGTCGTCAGGCGCATCGACGGACGAACCCTCGGTAGCTTCATCGACGAGGAAATCGCCGGCCCGCTCGATGCTGATTTCCGCCTGGGCTTGCCGAAGTCGGAATACGGGCGAGTCTCGAATGTGATTGCGCCACCGCCTTTGCCGATCGACATCGCGGCACTCGGGATGGACAACATCATGGTGAAGACATTCACCGCGCCGCCGGCTGACGCTACAGGTTCGTGGACCGACGGGTGGCGCGCCGCCGAGATCGGTGCGGCCAACGGTCATTCGAATGCGAGGGCACTCGCAAGGATCCAATCGGTGATCGCGTGCGGTGGCAAGGTCGGTGACGTTCGCTTGCTGTCGGAGGAAACGATCGACAAGATCTTCGAGGAGCAGTCGTACGGGGTCGACCTCGTCCTCGGCGTGCCGGTCCGCTTCGGCGTCGGATTCGGATTGCCGACGCCCGAGTCCGTCCCGTTCATTCCGGAGGGGCGAATCTGCTTCTGGGGAGGTTGGGGTGGCTCGCAGATCATCATCGACACCGAGAAGCGCATGACGTTCTCGTACGTGATGAACAAGATGGGGCGGGGTCTGCTCGGTTCCGAGAGATCGGCGCAGTACGTATCGGCGGCCTACGACGCTTTGAGTTGATCGACCGATTCAAATCCGGCAGAACGGTTTTTGTCTGTCGCCGCTGACTATGCTGCCGGATATGCCAGTGTGCTCCGGGGGGAAATCAGCGAGTCCGTTTCGTCGAAGTACGCCCAAAAGTTGCGGAGCTGCATCGGCTGATCGGCGATGAACGGTTTGGTCGACGTCGTCATGCGCTGGTGGCAGTTGCCGGACCAGTTCCACAGTTTCAGCAGGTACCTCCAGGACCGCGGGTTCTTGACTTCCTGCCGGGCGCTGGTCGGCGGAACAGCATTCTGGATGGGGCTGGTGTTGCTGTCGGCGCGATTCAGTGACGTCGGTCCGCAAGGTACGTTCTGGCGAGCGGTCAATCTGGCGGTCATCGCGCTGTGCCTCGGCGCGGCCCTGATCTGGTGGCTGTTTCCGCCTACGCCGCTGTGGTCGTACACCTTTGTCGTGGGTTCCGACGTCGCGATTGCGGCGGCGGCCGCAACCGACTCGGAACCGCTGGGACGACTCATCGCGTGCGTCGTTTTCGCGTCGATCGGCGGCTACATCGCGTTCTTCCACAATCCGAAACTCCAAGTCGGTCACTTGGTCTTCGCCTCGACCGTCACGGTGCTTTCGGGGTGGACTTTGTTGTTCGGGCCAGCAGCGGACGTCGGCTTGGGACTGGCGAAGATCTCGGTTGTGCTGGCTACGATCATCGTGATTCCTGTTGTGTCACAGATTGTTCTGGCGGTCCTGGGTTCGGATGCCACTACCTCCGACATCGACCCGTTGACCGGACTGCTCAACCGTCGCGGATTGGCGCGTCGGGTGAACGACTTGATGGGCGCTCCGGTCACCGAAGCGGATGCACTGCTCGTAGTGGTGATCGACCTCGATCGCTTCAAGACGATCAACGACGTTCACGGCCATGACGTAGGAGACAGCACGATCATGCGAACTGCACTGCGCATCCGTTTGTGGACAACCCAGTCCGCCTTGACTGCTCGTATGGGCGGTGACGAGTTCGTCGTGGTCGAACGGGTACCGGTCAGCGTGATCTCCAGGCTGGAAGGACAGATCCGCTCCGCGATGGACGGAGCGAACGATGACCCTCCGACGAGCGCGAGCATCGGAATGGCGATCCGCACCGCGCCCCGGAATCCGGGTGAGTCCGTCGACGCTGCTTTTGCCGAACTCTTCCGCGTCGCGGACTCGGTGATGTACGAAGCGAAGCGCGAAGGTGGCAACCAGGTGCGGGCGAGCCTGGTCTGATGTGAGAGCTCAGTCGGCGAAGCTCAGACCACGTTCGGCGAGTGCTTCGCGCAGAATCCTCAAGGCCTTCGGTCCCATCCCGTGCAAAGCGCCGAGTTCCTTCTCGGACACGGACGTCAGCTGCGCGAGATGGGTGTAACCCGCTTCGATCAGCGCGCGCTGTGCGGGAGCTCCCGTCTTCGGGAAGTCGGTTTCCACTGTGCCCGGATCCGGTTCTGTCACTGGCCAACTCCTCCGTGTGGGTTTCTCACAGTTTAGCGAGCGTCGTGAACGATTTCGGGGCTGCCGATTTTGTCGGGCGTTCGCGGAAGTGCGCGAGCTGCCACGGCAATGCCGATGATCGAGACAGCGGCGAAGGTGAAGAGAAGCAATTGCGCAGAACGAAGCGTCGACGGTTCGCCGATGTTGACCAGCACTCCGGCCAGGGCTGCACCGAAGGCATTGGCGATCAGCTGAACGGTGTTGATGGCAGCGGAGGCACGCGCACCTTCTCCGGGATCGGTGACCGAGGTCATCGCCCCGACTGCAAGATGAGGCCAGGCGATGCCGATTCCGACGCCGGCGAACAGCAGTCCGATCACCCACGCGACCACCGCACCGGCGCCGGCGTGTTCGGTGAGAAATGCTGCCATGATGCCCAACCCGATCGCGACGAGGATCGGACCGCTGACAACGATTCGTCGCACGATACGAGGGGCTGTTGCCGAGGCGCTCGGGATTTCGCCGAGAGTCCAGCCGAGAGCGAGTGCGGCCCCGAGGAATCCGGCCGCGAGCGGCGCCAGGCCGGCAAGTCGTTGCCCGAAGAGTGGAATGAACGTCTCGACGGTCGACGCGACAGCGAGGACGACGATGGTCAGGTACACCCATTTGAGGGACGACGCGTTGAACGTCGACGGCGGTAGTACGCCGTGGCGCGAGCGACGGTCAGCGGCGACAAAAGCGATCAGTAGCAGCACAGCGGCGAGAACCATTGCGGCGGTCACGGCGAGGTTGGACAGAATTCCGGCAACGCTGACCAGCAAAGCTGCCGCAGTCAGCAATGCCAGCGAGAGGACCGGCACCGGGCTACTGGTGGTGCTGCCCGGTTCATGTGCCGGTAGCGCGCTGGGGACGAGAGCGGCGACTGCGATCGTCGCGATGACCAGGACGCCGAAAGCCCATCGCCAGGCTCCGAACTGAGCAAAGACACCGCCGATTGCAGGGCCGGCGAAGGTGCCGACTCCCCACATCGCCGAAACCAGCGCGGCCCCGCGAGTCCACAGATGTCTGGGGAGCGCGGCATTGATGACGGCGTAACCGAGACCGGCCAGCAGGCCACCGCCCGAACCCTGGATCGTGCGGCCGACCAACAGCAATTCCATCGTCGGGCTGACCGCACAGACAACGGTGCCGAGCGCGAAGATCGCGAGGCCGATCAGGTAGGCCCCGCGCGGTCCCCTGGCAGCGAGGACGTTGGTGACCAACATCGAAGAGATGACGGAAGCAATGAGGAAGACCGTCGCGGTCCAGGCGTAGTACTGCTGACCGCCGATGTCGTCGATGGCAGTCGGAAGCAGGCTGGTCGTCAGGTAGACGTTGGTCGCGTACAGCGCAACGCCGCCTGCGAGGACGGTAGCGGTGCCGAGGTATCGACCGCTCAGGAGTTGCCGCCAGGTTCCGGCGGGAGCATCGGTGGGGGAGTGCATGTTGTCGAAGGTAGAATCTCGAGTGCGCTTCAGGTCAATGTCGCGCAGCCATTGGGAGGCAGAATGATCCGTAAGAGTGACGAACTTCTCTCGATCGGCGAGGTATCGGAGCGCACTGGCGTCGCCGTGTCGGCTGTGCGCTACTACGAAACACTCGGTCTGGTTCCTGCGGAGCGGACGGCAGGAAATATGAGGAAGTTCCCGCGGCATTCGATCCGGCGGGTGTCGCTGATCCAGTTGGCAGTCAGATTCGGGATACCCCTGGCCGAAGTTGCCGAAGTATTCGGATCGTTGCCGCAGGGGCGAACTCCGACGAAGAAAGACTGGCGCAAGATTTCCACGGAGTGGAATCAGCGCCTCGAGGATCGCAAGCAGGCCATCAACCGGATGCAGGACGAACTGACGGGCTGTATCGGCTGCGGGTGTCTGTCACTGAAAACATGCAACCTGCTCAACCCTGGAGACGAACTGGGCCGGGAGGGACCCGGCGCCAGACGTCTCTGAAACTACTGTCGGTCACACTCTTTCGCGTGGCCGCGACTGAGCATTCCACCGACCACCACGACGCTCGATCTCGATGGGATGCGAGAAGCACTCGCTGATGTTCTGGGTGGTGATCACATCCTCGGCGAGGCCGCTGGCGGTCACGACGCCGTCCTTGATCAGAAGAGCATGTGTGGTGGTGCTGGGGATCTCCTCGATGTGGTGCGTCACGAGGATGCTGGCAAGTGACGGGTTCTGATTGCGGAGGTCGTCCAGTGCCGACAAGAGTTGTTCGCGTGCAGCAAGATCGAGCCCGGTCGCCGGTTCGTCGAGCAGAAGCAGGCGCGGTTCGACCATGAGTGCGCGGGCGATCAGGGTTCGTCCCCGTTCGCCTTGGGACAAGTTGGGCCACAGCGCGTCTGAACGCGGACTCATTCCGAGTAGATCGATCAGTGCGTCGGCATGAGCCTCTTGCTCCGGCGTCGGTGACCAGCGCGGCATCACCTCGGTGGTGTTGGTGAGGCCGGTGATCACGACGTTGCGGACGGTGATCGGAATTCCGATCGTGTGACGAGGGTTCACGTGCCCGATGTCCATCCGCAGTTCCCTCATGTCGACGCGGCCCAACTTGTGGCCGAGGACGTAAACGGAACCGCGAGTCGGGTGGGCGGTTGCTCCGAGCAGGCTCAGAAGCGTGCTCTTGCCCGCGCCGTTCGCGCCGAGGAGGACCCAGTGTTGTCCGGGTTCGATCGAAATGTTGATGTCTTTCAACAAGTATCGGCCGTCGCGGACGAGATCCACGTGTTCGGTCGACAGAACTGTGCCGGTGGGGTGTTGCACGAGAACTAACCTCTCTTAGGCGTCGAGCACACGCAGTCGTCGTAGGACGGTGTCGATGTTTGCTCGAGTTGCCGCTACCGCGGCTTCTGGGTCGGCGTCTTGAAGGGCCTCGACCAACTGATCATGGGCATGTGAGGTGTCGGGGACGCCGGCCTCGTGGGCCATCATCTCGACGAGGGATTCACGAAGGAGTGGACGCACCGACGTGAAAAGCGAGAGCAGAACTGCGTTTCCTGACAGTCGAACGACTTCGGTGTGGAAGTCGAGGTCGACGTCGACGAACTTCTCGACATCACCCTCGAAATGACTGTGTCGCATGGTCAGTCGCCGCCGCAGGCCGTCGAGGTCCTCGGGTTGTACCCGCTCCGCGGCCAGTCTGGCGGCCTCGATCTCGAGTGCGCGACGGACTTCGAAGACCTCGAGGATCCTCGAGCGTCGAAGAAGTTTGGTGAATTCGTCGACGTGCTCGAGTTCGGACGCGGCAGCCACGAAGGTTCCGACGCCGTGTCGGACTTCGAGTAGTCCGTCGCGAGCGAGGAGGCGGATTGCCTCGCGAATCGAGGAACGCCCGACGCCGAGTTCGACGGCGAGGGCCGCCTCGCTCGGTATGCGCTCGGACGGCGCCCACGTTCCATGCATGATTCGCCCGCGCAGCAACTGTTCGAGTTGCGGTACCAGCGGACCACTGCGAAGTGTGAATCCTGTGTGGTCGTCGGACACGGCTTGCCTCTCGGGTGGGTACCGAAAGAGTAACAACTCATCAGACGTCTGAGGACTCGGGTGGCCGGTGTGTCGCCGTAGTGTTCACGCGGTCGAAGCGTGTCAGTTGCGGGTGACGCCGAGGAGCAGTGCGATCAGGTCGAGGGCCGTCTCGATCTCGGCCTTTTCTCGGCCGAGCAGGGGGGCGTAGAGGTGTACGTCGCAGATGCGGACGAGGGCTTCGCCCAGCACTTGCGGCGAGAGCGTGATCGTCAGTTGGCCGGCGTCGACCTGGGATTGCAGGATTTCTGCGGTGATGGAGGCGGAGATCGATTCGATGGAGCCGGGCATCATCGCGAGTTTGATGAACACCATCGGTTCGCGTTTGGTCAGCGCGCGCAGTTCTGTCGACGATTCCACCGATCGCATAACGCGGCCGAAGACGTCGAGAATGTACTCCGGACCTTGCCCCGACGCCTGTGACATCGCCTTTCGGTATGTCCGTTCGGTGGCCTCGGCCAGCACTGTTCCGAGCAGTTCGTCGCGGTTGCCGACCCAGCGGTACAGCGTCGCGCGGCCTACGCCGAGACGTTCGGCGAGCAGTGACATGTCGAGTGGTTCCTCCGCGAGGTACATGCTCGCGGCGGTGTCGATCGCGCGTCGGCGTTCGAGGTCGGTAGGCATCGGGACATTCTCTCCGGTTGTCCGGTACTGCACAATTTCGGCCGTTGAAAAATGGTGAGCCTCGGGGGATCGAGCCTATTGACGAACCTGGCCACGTGAGACACACTAGCTCATTGTCTCATGTTAGTGATGGCGATCACAGTCAGGGGTTCGATCGATGAGTTCAGTACAAACCGTTCGTGGGCCGGTGGATACAGCCGATCTGGGAAAGGTGTTGATGCACGAGCATGTCTTCGTTCTGGGTGAGGAGTTGCGCCAGAACTACCCCGACTACCCCGAACCCTGGGACGAGGAAGTACGGGTAGCGGACGCGGTGGCAAAGCTGACCGAGGTGAAGTCCCGCGGAATCAGCACGATCGTCGATCCCACGGTGATCGGCCTCGGCCGGTACATTCCGCGCATCGTCCGGATCAACGAGCAGGTCGATCTCAACATCATCGTTGCTACCGGCATCTACACCTACAACGACATTCCCTTCCAATTCCATTACACCGGACCGGGATTGCTGTTCGACGGCCCCGAGCCGATGGTCGAACTGTTCGTCAAGGACATCAGGGAAGGAATCGCCGGAACCGGTGTCCGAGCCTCCTTCCTGAAGTGCGCCATCGAGGAGCCGGGCCTTACCCCCGGCGTCGAGCGGGTCATGCGCGCGGTCGGACAGTCGCAGGTGGAAACGGGAGTGCCGATCACCGTGCACACCAATCCGCACACTGAATCCGGGCTGGTCGCGCAGAAGGTTCTGGCCGAAGAGGGTGCGGATCTGACCAAGGTGGTCATCGGTCACTCCGGCGACACCACCGATCTCGACTATCTGTGTGCGCTGGCCGATGCCGGTTCGCTACTGGGGATGGACCGTTTCGGTCTCGAACCGTTCCTGTCGTTCGAGGATCGTGTCAACACCGTGGTGGAGATGGCCCGTCGCGGTTACGCGGAGAAGATGGTTCTGGCACATGACGCGTCGTGTTTCATCGACTACTTCCCCAGCGCGGCAAGAGAAGTGGCACTTCCGAACTGGAACTACACCCACATCAGTGATGATGTCATTCCGGCGCTGCTCGAACGTGGTGTCACCGAAGACCAGGTCAAGGCGATGCTGGTGGACAACCCACGTCGGTACTTCGAGAGCTGAGATATGACCAACGTGTACGAGAGCAAGCCCTGGCTCGCCAATTACGACGCCGACACTCCGCCGAACGTAGACATCGAGCACGTCGACGCCCTCGCGATGTTCCGTGCTTCGCTGGAGCGCGATCGCACTGCCCCGATCATCAGGTACTTCGACAGGACCGTCAGCTTTGCCGAGCTCGACGAGATGTCGGATGCGCTTGCCGTAGCCCTCGCCAAGGATGGAATCGGGTTCGCAGACAGAGTTTCCTTTGTCCTGCAGAATGTTCCGCAGTTCGTGATCGCGACAGTCGCGGTCTGGAAGCTCGGTGCCGTCGTCGTTCCGGTCAATCCGATGTACCGCGACCGTGAGCTGTCCACCGTACTGGCCGACAGCGGAGCGGCGGCAGTCATCTGTCTCGAGTCCTCGGCCGAGACCGTGGCGACTGCGTCCGAGGGCACCGCAGTGAGACGGGTGATCACCACGTCGGAACTGGATTTTCAGTCGCGCGACGATGAACGGATCTTCGGTTCGGCGTCCAGGATTCGGCACGATGGATTTCCGGATCTACTGGAATTGATCGAGGCTCATCGAGGGCAGAAGCCCGAGAAGGTCGATCTGTCCCCGGAAGACCTTGCCTACCTTCCCTATACGTCAGGGACAACCGGCCCGCCGAAGGGGTCGATGAACACGCACTCAAATGTCGTGTTCGCAGCGCAGATCTATCGGGACTGGCTGGGGTTGCGCCCCGGCGGCGCGATGTTCGCGGTGGCGCCACTGTTCCATATCACCGGGTTGATCGGGCACGTCGCGGCTCCACTCCTAGCCGGCGCGCCCACGATTCTGACCTGCCGATTCCATCCCATCGTTGCAGCGGAGTCAATTTCGGAGCATCGGGCTACCGCGATCATCGGAGCGATCACGGTATTCATCGCGTGGACGGACAGCGCCGCAGTCTCGAAGGAATCTTTGAGCTCTCTCGAGTCGGTGTATTCAGGTGGCGCGCCGATCCCGCACGCGGCGTTGGAAGCGTTCCGGGCGAAGTTCGGTCACTACATTCACAACGGCTACGGGCTGACCGAGACGAACAGCCCGGCAATCGTGGTGCCGAATTCGCGTGAAGCGCCGGTAGATCCGGCGTCGGGGGCCGTTGCTGTCGGCGTACCGGTATCGAATACGTACGCCGAGGTGGTGGACGAGAACGACAAGCCGGTACAGGTCGGGGAGTACGGCGAGATCGTGGTCTCCGGTCCCCAGGTTGCACTCGGATACTGGAACAAGCCGGACGAGACCGCACATGCCATGCCGGACGGGCGTTTTCACACCGGCGACATCGGATTCATGGACGGCGACGGTTGGTTTTACATCGTCGACCGGATGAAGGATCAGATAAATGCGTCGGGCTTCAAAGTGTGGCCACGCGAAGTGGAAGATGTTCTCTACGAACACCCCGCCGTACGAGAGGCTGCTGTCGTCGGTGTCATGGATCCGTATCGCGGCGAAACCGTGAAGGCCTTCGTGTCCTTCAAGGACGGTGCCGAGGCGACCACCGAGGATCTGGTCGAGTTCTGCAAGGAAAGGCTTGCAGCATACAAGTATCCACGCATCGTCGAGGTCATGAATGACCTCCCGAAAACAGTGAGCGGCAAGATTCTTCGTCGTGAACTGCGGGTACCGAACTAGATCTGCCTGACAAACGAATTGCCGGCCGCCGACAAGGTGAGCCGGCCATTCGTCGTGGTGGCTGACGAGCATCGGTAGGGGATTTAGTCCCCTATGCGGCAATGCATTTCAGTGATTGACATCACTCTTTTTGTATCGCAGACTGATCGCAACGCCACAGAGTTGAAGTTGGTGTCAGTTTCTACTTCTGGCCCGGTTCCGCTTCTCAACTCCCGGCGCGACGAGCGTCCGACCCATCGAGGAGTAACCCATGACGAGATCGGCAGTGGATTCGAGCACGCAGGCAGGGGGCCTGTCCGATCAGGAACGGAAGAAGAAGAAGGCGCACCGCAAACTTCTCGGCGCGGGACTGCTCGGCAGTTCCATCGAGTGGTACGACTTCTTCTTGTACGGAACGGCTGCGGCACTGGTCTTTCCGCATGTGTTCTTCCCCGATTCATCCGCACTGATGGGCACATTGCTCTCGTTCAGTACGTTCTGGGCCGGCTTCGTTGCCCGCCCCATCGGCGGTTTGGTCGCCGGACACTTCGGCGACAAGTATGGGCGTAAGCCCGCTGTCGTCACCTGCCTGTTGCTGATGGCTGTCGCGACGTTCCTGATCGGCGCGATCCCGAGTGCGTCGGCAATCGGCGTCGTCGCTCCGATTCTTCTGGTGACACTGCGATTCATCCAAGGTCTCGCCTGCGGTGGCCAGTGGGGCGGAATCGTCCTTCTCCTCACCGAATCCGCGAGTCCCAAGAAGCGCGGATTCTCAGGCACTTTCGGTCAGATGGGTGTCTCGTTCGGTGTAGTGCTGGGCAACCTGGTCTTCCTCGTCGCGACCGCGACCATTTCCAATGATGCATTCCTGAGCTGGGGTTGGCGAGTTCCGTTCTTCGCCAGCGCGCTGCTCTTCCCTGTGGTTCTGTACATCCAGACGAAGGTCGAGGACACGCCGGAATTCCTCGAGTTGCAGGAAGACGCCAAGAAGAACCAAAAGGACGTCGTCGTTCAGGCTCCACTGGCGCAGGCGCTCAAGGATCACTGGCGCAAGATTCTGCTCGGTTGCGGACTTCTGGCCGCCACCAATGCACTGTTCTACATCAGCATCGCCGGCGTGCTCAGCTACGGCACAACCGAACTGGGGTTGAAGCGGAACTCACTGCTCATCATCTCGCTCCTGAGCGCGTTGCTGACAGTCGGCGTGGTGCTGTGGTCCGGGAAGATGTCCGACAAGATCGGTCGTCGTCCGATGATCCTGATCGGCGCCGCGGCGATCGTGGTCTGGGCATTCCCGTACTTCTGGTTGATCAACACCAAGTCCCTGCCGCTGTTCTTCATCGCGGTGACGGTTGGCAGCGTGTTCCAGTCGATGACCTACGGGCCGATCGCGGCATACATGGGTGAGCTGTTCGCACCCAACGTGCGCTACTCGGCAGCATCGTTGGCCTACCAGTTGGCGGCGATCACGGTCAGCGGTGGCACTCCGTTCATCATGACAGCACTTATCGCGAAGACCGGAACCACGACATGGGTTGCCGTGTTCGTGGCACTCATGGGCTTGGTGACCTTCTTCAGTGCCTGGGTGCTGAAAGAGACCAACCCGAAGGAAGTTCGGGACGATCCGAACGCAATTCCGGGCGCGCACCTGTACGCCAAGTAACTCTTTCGGTTTCGAGCAGACGCCCGCTATCGGTCACCGGTAGCGGGCGTCTGACGTATAACTGGAGCATGGCTGCAGCACGCACAGGCTCCGAAGATGCTTCGTCGACAGTGTCACGGGAACTCCCCTCCACTCAGCGTGGTTTGCGTACGCGGCGAGCGTTGATCGATGCGGCCCGCACCGTTTTCGAACGGTCCGGCTATCTGGACTCGCGGCTGATCGACATCACTGTGGAGGCGCAGTGCTCGGCCGGTACCTTCTACACCTACTTCGCGAGCAAAGAAGAGATCTTCGCGGCAGTGATGGAGTTGGCACGCGAAGACATGATGCATCCGGGTATGCCGCACACTCCGAAAGGCGCGGATCCTGCTGAGGTCATCGCGGCGAGTAACCGCGCGTACCTCGAGGCGTACCGACGGAACGCGAAGCTGATGGGACTGCTCGAGCAGGTAGCAAGCATCGATCCGGAGTTCCGGGTTCTCCGCCTCGAGCGTGCTGACGCGTTTGTTCGACGCAACGCGCGCAGTATCGAGAAGCTGCAGAAGGCCGGACTGGCGGACGCGAATCTGGATCCGCTACTGACGTCTCGGGCACTCTCCGGGATGATCAGTCGACTTGCGTTCGGGTACTTCGTATCCCGCGGCGGCGAGGACGGCGCCGCCGGAGTGACCTTCGACGGTCTGCTCGATACCGTCAACCGGTTGTGGATCAACACTTTGCAATTCTCGCTACGCCGAAATTGATGTTGACGCCGGGTTCATGTTTGGTGTCTGATGGAGCAATGACACCTACGCGTACGGCAGTGCTCGTCGATTTCGGTGGAGTTCTCACCTCCAGTGTTCTTCAGGCCTTCGAAGACTTCGGGGCCTCGCTTGGCGGCGACCCACGACTTCCGTTGACCCTGCTCTCCCGCGACGACGTCTCGAAGAGACTGCTCTCCGATCACGAATCCGGAAAGATCGACCAGGAGGCCTTCGAAGCAGGATTCGGGGAACGGCTACGAGCGCACGGCGCCGTCGTGGACAGCGAAGGATTGGTCGACCGTATGCAGGCCGGGCTTGTCCGAGACGAAGAGATGGTGCGACTGATTGCGGACGTCAGAGCGGCGGGTCACCCTGTTGCGCTCGTGTCCAATGCTTTCGGGCGTGATTGCTACGCGGGTTTTGTGCTCGAGGACCTCGCCGACGAAGTGGTGATCTCCTCGGAAGTCGGGATTCGTAAGCCCTCTCGTCAGATCTACACCATCGCGTGCGAGCGGCTGGGTGTTGCGCCCGAAGGCGCCGTGATGATCGATGACCTGCAACAGAACCTCGACGGCGCGGCACGATTGGGGATCGCCGGCATTCTCCACACCGATGCGGAAAGCACTCGCAGTCAGTTGGAATCGACGTTCGGACTACTGCCCATGCAGTGAAACTGTAGGTTCTCGGTAACACTCGAATACTGCTGGAACACTTTTGGAGGAATGAATGATTGCTGTCATCGCGGATATCACCGTCAAAGACGGAAGCGGCGAACAGTTCGAAGCCGTAGTCGCCGAACTTGCCGAGAAGGTGCGCACGGAAGAGCCCGGAACGGTTCTGTATCAACTGATCCGCTCGAAGACGGATACGAATTCCTACAAGTTCATGGAGCTGTATCAAGACGGTGCTGCGATCAAGGCCCATGGATCGTCCGAGCATTTCCAGGCCGCGGGAAAGGCGATGGCGCCCTTCCTCGCAGGCGCCCCGCAGATCGAGTACTTCGACGCACTCTGAGCGCATGGACAGGGCACTCTGAGCGCATGGACAGGTGAACCCCGGCGAAATCTCGCCGGGGTTCACTTGTGTTTTCAGTTCTGCTTCTGGGCGAGGAGTTCGGTGCGGTCGATCGATCGCTTGAGGATCTTTCCCGTCGAACCCTTCGGGAGCGCGTCGATGAACTGGACCACCCGCGGAATCTTGTAGGCGGACAGACGTTCCCGAGCCCACGAGGTGACGTCATCTGCTTCGAGGTCGGAGCCTGGGCGCACGGCCACCACCGCCGCAACCTCCTCGCCGTAGTAGTCGTCGGGTATACCGATCACCGCGGCCTCGATGATGTCGGGGTGCTGGTAGAGCACCTCTTCGACCTCGCCTGGATAGACGTTGTATCCACCGCGGATGATGAGGTCCTTGACGCGGTCGACGATGCGAAGGTCACCGTCGGCGTCGGTCTCGCCGAGGTCTCCGGTGCGGAACCATCCGTCGTCGGACAGGACGGCGGACGTGTCGGCCGGGCGCCTCCAGTAGCCCTTCATGACCGTCGGTCCTTTGATGAATACCTCGCCCACTGTGCCTGCCTGGCAGACATTTCCGTCGTGATCACGGACCTCGACCTCGGTGCGCGGTACGGCGCGGCCGGTGTATCCGATCTTTGCGACGCGGTCGATGCTGTTGAAAGTTCCGAATGCGCTCGTCTCGGTCAGGCCGTAGCCCTCGAGGATTGTGCAGTTGAACCGTGCTTCGAAGGCGCGAGCGACTTCACCGGGAAGTGATGCGCCACCGGAGATTGCGATCCGCAGTTGTTCGAAGTCGGAGCTGTCCACGTCGGCTGCGGCGTGCAGCATGGCATTCCACATGGTGGGGACGCCCGCCATGATGGTGAGCTTGTCCCGACGCACCAGATCGAGCATGGCGGCCGGGTCGAACCGGGCGAGCAGGGACAGCGATCCGCCGCCGGTGAAGGTTGCCATCATGACCGAACCCTGGCCGAAGATGTGAAAGAGCGGCAGCCCGGTACCGGTGCGGTCCGAGGGATTTCCGCGGCTGCTCTCGGCGCCGATCTCACCGGCAGACAACAGATTCCCGACTGTCAGCTGAGCGCCCTTCGGACGTCCGGTGGTACCGGAGGTGTAGAGAATCGCCGTGGTGTCCGCTGCGTCGCGGTCGACCACCGTTGCCGGTGGATGGTCGGCCTTCGCCGATTCTTCGGTGAGCGTCCACACCGGGACGCCGCGCGCACTCCCTGCATCCTGAACTGCGGGACCGAGCTGGTGCCAGGCGATCGCCAGCGAAATCTCGGCGTCGTCCAGTACGTACTCGACTTCGGGTTGCGCCGACATCGTGTTGATGGGCACCACGACACAACCTGCAGCCTGAATCCCCATGTACGCCACGATGAATTCAGGCACCGACGGCGCCGCGAGCAGAACCCGGTCGCCGATGCTCAACCCTTCGTCGCGAATGCGGCCGGCAAACGCCAGAGACGCGTCGTGAAGCTGTCGGTATGTCCAATGACTATCCGTGCCGCGAATTGCAATATTTTCCGGAGTGGCTTCCGCGTGACGGGTCACCGGGTCGAGAACGCTAACCATGGTTCTGCCTTTCGGGAGGAATCGACCGATTGTGTGTCCTGGGTCTCACCAGAGCGTACACTTGAATCCGGCGTCAACATCGAGTCTGCTGGGATTGTCCCGAAAATGATGTTGATCGGAAGGATGAGGAGCGCACCGTGCTCGACGACGAATCGCGAATTGCCGCCTTACCGGTGGCTCCGCCCGCGCTGCTCCGGGATCGACCGACCACCGAGCGGGGTACACGCACGCGTGCGGCATTGGTTGCTGCTGCCCGTAAGGTTTTCGAGCGCAGTGGCTATCTCGATGCACGTTTGATCGACATCGCAAAAGAAGCCGGTTGCGCGACGGGATCGTTCTACACGTACTTCGCGAACAAGGAAGAGGTGTTCGCCGCCGTCCTCGAGGTCGCGCGAGACGACATGATGCACCCGGGCATGGGACGCGTTGCGAGCGCGGACGATCCGTACGCCGTGCTCGAGGCAAGTAATCGAGCGTATCTGGCCGCGTATCAACGCAATGCGAAGTTGATGGGGCTCATGGAGCAGGTAGCTCACATCGACCCGGAGTTCCGGAAGTTCCGCAGCGAGCGTGCCAATGCGTTCATACGCCGTAATGCCCGCGGGATTGCAGATCTGCAGTCCCGCGGCATCGCGGACACGACGCTGGATCCGATGACGGCGTCGATTGCTCTGTCCGGCATGGTGAGTCGACTCGCCTACAGTCTGTTCACCCTTCGTGAGGGTGAGGTGGACGGGCGTTCACCGGAGTTCGATCAGATTGTCGCCACTGTGACCGATCTGTGGGCGAACGCTCTGAAGTTCCCCGACCGTCTCTGACGAGGTGGGCCGCCCCGGCTGCATCGATGTTCGAGCGGCCGGGCGTCCCAGTCTCGGTTCAGCTCTTTTCGGTTCAGCTCTTTTCGACGACGCGAGCGACGGATTCGGCGACCACGACGGGCTTGTCGGAACCCTCGCGCTCGACCACCTGGCTCATCTTCACTTGGATTCCGCCGGGCAACTGCTCCGCGGACACGACGGTTGCGCGCATGCGGACCCGGGATCCCACGGGAACGGGAGCGGGGAAGCGAACCTTGTCGTAGCCGTAATTGAGGCTGTGGGCGAAGCCGTCGAAGTGGATGAGTTGGTAGGAGAACTGGGGTCCCAGTGAGAGGCTGAAGAGTCCGTGCGCGATCGTGCTGCCGAGCGGGCTCGATGCGGCTCGTTCCGGGTCGACATGAATCCACTGATGATCGTTTGTGGCTTCGGCGAACGCGTTGATGCGCTCCTGGGTGATGTCGTACCACTCCGTCGGGCCAAGTTCCTGGCCGATGAGCTTCTCGAGCTCGGCGAAGGTGGACGGGCGGACGGGCAATTGGTTTTCAGTCATCGTTATCCCTTTACTCGCAGTTCAGGAGGACGGAACGGGCCGTTCGGGTGACCGTCGCGATTCGACGGTTGAAACTGACGCCGGATTCAACTATACATGAGGGGAGACGTGGATCACTGTCAGCGCGTAGGTATGACGCAAGCGAGAGGAATCGCTCATGAAGGTTGCCCAGAAGGTAGCAATTGTCACCGGTGGCGGCGGGGGAATCGGCGGTGCACTGGCCGAGCGACTGGCTGCCGAGGGTGCTCGCGTCGTAGTGGCTGACCTGGACGGGGCAGCAGCTTCGGCAGTAGCAGAGGCGATCAACGCGGAGCGTCCCGGAGCGGCCGTGTCTGCCGGTGGCGACGTCTCCGACGAGACGGTCATTGCGGGCCTGATCGCGCAGGCGGAAAAGGAATTCGGCCCGGTCGACCTCTACTTCGCCAATGCCGGCGTTACCGGTGGCATGGGCCTCGACATCAGTGAAGACGTCTGGGACACGACGATCGACGTCAACGTTCGCGCCCACATTCGCGCTGCCAGGCTCCTCGTCCCCGGCTGGACGGAGCGCGGGGAGGGCTACTTCATCAGCACGGCCTCTGCGGCCGGCTTGCTCAGTCAGGTCGGGTCCGCCGCGTACTCGGTGACCAAACATGCCGCGGTCGCGTTTGCCGAGTGGCTCTCGATCACCTACGGAGATCAGGGTGTTCGCGTCAGTTGCTTGTGCCCGATGGGCGTCAACACCAAGCTTCTCTACGAAGGTGAGAACTCCGGCGATCCGGTCGGCAAGGCCGCAACCGGAGCCGTGCTTGCGGCAGGCAATGTTCTCGAGCCTGCCGAATGCGCCGAAATCGTTCTTGCGGCAGTGGATGCCGAAGAATTTCTCATCCTTCCGCACAAGAACGTGCTGGACATGTACCGGCAGAAGGGCGCCGACTACGACCGTTGGCTGCGCGGGATGCGCCGGTACCAGGCGTCGCTCCTCGCGGGAACACGATGACCGAGGAACTCGTCCTCTCCGAGCAGAGAGGAGCGGTGCTGGTTCTGACATTCAATCGGCCCCGCGTTCTCAACGCGTGGACCAACGAGCTCGAAGATCAGTACTACGACTTTCTGGCCGTGGCAGACGAAGATCCCAGTGTCCGAGCAATTGTTGTCACCGGCTCCGGCCGAGGATTCTGCTCGGGGGCTGACCTCGGCAATTTGAAGAACGTCGGCGAAGTTTCCGAAAGTGATCTTGTCCGGCCGCGAGACCGTCATTTCCCGACCACCATCCGCAAGCCGCTGATCGCTGCCGTCAACGGCGTCGCCGCCGGGCTCGGAATGGTCGAGGCTTTGTACTGCGACGTTCGTTTCGGTTCGAGCGCAACACGATTCACTACCGCGTTCGCGCGTCGAGGCCTGATTGCGGAGTACGGCATCTCCTGGATGTTGCCCCGCTTGGTCGGGCACAGTCGAGCAGTCGATCTTCTGCTTTCCAGCCGGATGGTGGACGCCGACGAGGCGTACCGCATCGGTCTGATCGACCACCTGGTCACCGGCGGTGACGTTCTGGATGCGGCGATTGCTTACGCCGAGGACATCGCGGCGAACTGCTCGCCGACGTCCCTCTCCGTCATCAAATCGCAGATGAGTGCCGACGCGCACTCGACCTTCACCGATTCCGCCAGGCGTGCGGAATCGCTGATGCTGAACGCATTTCACGGCCCGGATGTCGTCGAGGGTGTCAACAGCCATCTCGAACATCGAGCCCCCAATTTTCCTTCCCTCTCTGTCAGGAGTTCACATGTCAGTGTTTGAGTTCTCGGATCGCACCAAGAAGTACCAGGCCGAACTGCTCGATTTCATGGACAAGCACGTTTACCCGGCCGAAGCGGTCTACGAAGAGCAGATGCGTGAGTCCGGTAACCCGCACTTTCAGCCGCCGATCATCGACGACTTGAAGAAGGAAGCCAAGGCCCGCGGGCTGTGGAACCTCTTCCATCCCCATCCCGAATGGGGCCCCGGCCTGACCAACCTGGAATACGCACCGCTCGCGGAGATCATGGGCCGCAGCCACCTGGCCTCCGAGGCCACCAACTGCGCCGCTCCGGACACGGGAAACATGGAGGTGCTCACGCTCTTCGGCACCGACGAGCACAAGGAGAAGTACCTCAAGCCGCTTCTCGAAGGCGAAATTCGTTCCGCTTTCGCGATGACCGAGCCCGAGGTTGCCAGCTCCGACGCCACCAACATCCAGCTCCGTATGGACCGTGACGGCGACGAGTACGTGCTGAACGGCCGTAAGTGGTTCGCTTCCAACGCCTTGCACCAGAACTGCAAGGTTCTGATCGTCATGGGTAAGACCGACTTCAATGCCGCCACCCACCGTCAGCAGTCGATGATGGTCGTGCCGATCGATGCTCCCGGCGTCACGATCCTGCGCAACCTGCCGGTTTTCGGCTACCAGGACCGCGAAGGACACGGCGAGATCACTTTCGAGGACGTGCGCGTCCCGGCCAAGGACATTCTCGCCGGTGAGGGTGAAGGATTCGCGATCAGCCAGGCCCGCCTCGGCCCCGGCCGCATCCACCACTGCATGCGTGCAATCGGAATGGCCGAGCGCGCACTGGAACTGATGTGCAAGCGCGCATCCACCCGCATCACCTTCGGGAAGCCCGTCAGTGACAACGCGAATATCCAGGACTGGATCGCCGAGGCTCGTATCGACATCGAGATGGTTCGACTCCTCACACTCAAGGCCGCACACATGATGGACACGGTGGGCAACAAGGAAGCGCGCACCGAGATCGCAGCTATCAAGGTTGCGGCACCGAACATCGCGCTCAAGATCATCGACCGCGCCATCCAGGTTCACGGCGGTGGCGGCGTCACCGACGACTTCCCGCTCGCGATGGCTTACGCCCACATGCGCACCCTTCGCCTGGCCGACGGCCCGGACGAGGTGCACAAGCGCGCCATCGCCAAGCAGGAACTGCGCAAGTACCGCGAAGTCAAGGCGAACTGACATGGCAGGACTGGATCTCACCGGTAAGACGGCAATCGTCACAGGCGCATCGCGGGGCATCGGCCTCACGACCGCGCAGGCGATTGCGGCGGCGGGCGGAAACGTCGTACTGACTTCGCGCTCACAGGAATCCGCAGATGCGGCTGCCGCGCAGGTGAACGGCAACGCGATCGGCGTCGGCGCTCACGCGACGGACGAGGATGCTGCACGCAAGTGCGTCGAGCAGACGATCGAGCGTTTCGGCAGTCTCGACATCTTGGTGAACAACGCGGGCACCAACCCGTCGTTCGGGCCGATCATCAACCAGGATCACTCGCGCTTCGCCAAGACTTTCGACGTCAACGTGTGGGCTCCAGTCCTGTGGACCGGCCTCGCAGCGCGGGCCTGGATGGGCGAGCACGGTGGTTCCGTGGTCAACACCGCTTCGATCGGCGGCATGGCGTTCGAGGCGGGAATCGGTACGTACAACGCGTCGAAGGCTGCTCTGATCCACATCACCAAGCAGTTGGCGCTCGAGTTGTCACCGAAGATTCGTGTCAACGCCGTTGCGCCGGGAGTGGTGAGAACCAAACTCGCCGAAGCTCTGTGGAAAGAACACGAAGAAGCGGTGTCCGCGTCGACTGCTCTCGGACGCATCGGTGAACCCGAGGACGTGGCCGCTGCCATTGCCTTCCTGGTTTCGGATGCAGCCCAGTGGATCACCGGCGAGATCATGACCATCGACGGTGGCCAGTTGTTGGGTGACGCACTCCCGTTCCGGCAGGGAGCGTCCGTCGGTGGCTAGCGTCGGAGTAGTGGGACTCGATACCGAAGCGGTCACCGGGTGGATAGCAGGCCTGGGGATCGACTTCACCGGGCCGTTGTCCTTCGATCGAATCGGCCTGGGGCAGTCCAATCTCACGTACCTGGTTCGCGATCAGGACGGCAATCGCTGGGTGCTACGACGCCCACCGCTGGGGCATCTGCTGGCCTCGGCTCACGACGTGGCGCGTGAGGCTCGAATCCTGAGCGCTCTCGAATCCACCGACGTGCCTTCGCCGCGAGTATTCGGGTTGACCGAGGACCCGGCCGTCACCGAAGTTCCCCTGCTCCTCATGGAATTCGTGGACGGCGAAGTGGTCGATCGGATGCCTCTTGCGGAGGCGTTGTCGGAAGATCGTCGTCGGGCAATCGGCATCTCGCTGGCTCAGACGTTGGCGAAGATACACGCCGTGGATCTGAAGAAGGCCGGCCTCGACGACCTGGCAAGCCACAAGCCCTACGCTGCACGGCAGCTGAAGCGTTGGGGTGGGCAGTGGGAACAGTCGAAGACGCGGGAATGCCCCGATCTCGACGATCTCACGCGACGCTTGATTGCAGCTCAGCCGGCGCATACCGAAACCACGTTGGTGCACGGCGACTTTCACTTGCGCAATGTGATCACCTCCGCTCAGAACGGCGAAGTTGTCGCGGCCCTCGACTGGGAACTCTGCACTCTCGGTGATCCGTTGGCGGACGTCGGAAGCTTGTTGGCGTACTGGCCGGCAGCGGGGGAGAACACGGGCGGCGACTTCCCGGCGTCGGCACTCCCCGGATTCCCCTCGCGAGAGGAGATCTCCCGGATCTATCTCGAGGCCACCGGACGGGATCCAGCTGCGCTGAAGTTCTGGCACACCTTGGGACTGTGGAAGATTGCCGTGATCGCCGAAGGCGTGATGCGTCGTGCCCGCGACGAACCGCAGAATGCCGCCGAGAGCGGAACTCCCACCGTGGAACGTATTGACGCCTTGGTCGCCAAAGCCAGGGAAATTGCAGATCAGGCCGGGATCTGACGAGATCGTCCGGTGTCCGTCGAATCACGAAAGTATGGAGGGCCAGTGAGCCAGGAACGTAGAACCGCAATTGTCACGGGTGCAGCACGCGGAATCGGTGCGGCAGTAGCGAAGCGACTGTCGGAAGACGGTTTTGCCGTCGCCGTGCTCGACCTCGACGAAGCGGCGTGTGCCGGAACCGTCGACGCGATCAAGGCGGCAGGCGGACAGGCACTGGCCGTCGGCGCTGACGTCTCCGACGAGGCTTCGGTCGCTGCAGCAGTGGATCGTGTTGCCGCAGAACTGGGTGCACCCACCGTACTGATCAACAATGCTGGCATCACTCGCGACAACCTTCTGTTCAAGATGAGCGTTGCCGAGTGGGATTCGGTGATGAACGTCCACCTGCGCGGAGCGTTCCTCATGTCGCGTGCGGTGCAGAAGTACATGGTGGAAGCGAAGTTCGGCCGCATCGTGAACCTCTCGAGCACGTCGGCTCTCGGCAACCGCGGACAGGTCAACTACTCCGCAGCCAAGGCCGGCATGCAGGGATTCACCAAGACATTGGCCTTCGAGCTGGGCAAGTTCGGCGTGACCGCGAACGCTATTGCCCCCGGATTCATCGAAACCGAGATGACCGCCGCAACGGCCGCGCGCATGGGAGTCGGCTTCGACGACTTCAAGACCGCTGCCGCTTCGCAGATCCCGGTCAACCGTGTCGGTCAGCCCGAGGACATCGCGCACACCGCGTCGTTCTTCGTCAGTGAAGGCGCGGGCTTCGTTTCCGGTCAGGTCGTCTACGTCGCCGGTGGACCGAAGGACTGACCGTCCGCTCACCGCTCGAACCGAAGGAATGGGCATGGCTTTCGACGAAGAGGCAGTATCGCGTGATCTCACCGAGAAGGTGAACACGCTTCTCGCGGAGAACGATCCGAACAGTGTGTCGGTATCGGATTTTCTCGGCGCACGATTCGACGCCGGGCTGGCGTGGGTTCACTTCCCCGAAGGTCATGGGGGACTCGGTGTACCGCAGAGCTTTCAGCGTCAGGTGAACGCTCAGCTGGAGGCCGCCGGCGCACCCGGCCCGGCCACCGGCAAGAACGGGATCGGACTCGGCATGGCGGCACCGACCATCGCCGCCTTCGGTACCGAGGAGCAGAAGCAGAAGTTCCTGCGCCCGTTGTGGACTGCGGAGACGGTCTACTGCCAGCTGTTCAGTGAACCGGGCGCAGGTTCGGACCTCGCGGCCGTCGCTACCCGCGCCGTCCGCGACGGCGACGACTGGATAGTCAACGGGCAGAAGGTATGGACGTCGGGCGCGCAAAATGCGCAGCTGGCGATTCTCGTGGCCAGGACCGATCCGTCGCGCTCCAAGCATGCGGGTCTGAGCTACTTCATCTGCGACATGACCGACCCGGGCGTCGACGTCCGGCCGCTGCGTCAGATCACCGGCGAGGCCGAATTCAACGAGGTATTCCTCACGGACGTCAGGATTCCGGACGCCAATCGCCTCGGAGCCGAAGGCCAGGGGTGGAAGGTTGCGACCACCACCCTGAACAACGAGCGTGTTGCCATCGGTTCGGGCGCACCGCGTGAGGGAGGCATGATCGGAAAGGTCGCTCAGGCCTGGCGTGACGAGCCCGAGCTGCGTAACCCGGCGATGCACGACGAGTTGATGCGGCTCTGGACCGAATCCGAAGTTGCGCGTCTGACCGGTGAGCGACTGCGCCAGCAGCTCGCCGCCGGCCAGCCTGGCCCCGAAGGCTCGGGAATGAAGCTCGCGTTTGCCGGTTTGGCTCAGCAGATTTCGGGTTTCGACCTCGAGCTGCACGGCGAAGCCGGTCTGCGCTACGACGACTGGACGCTGCGTCGACCGGATTCCGTCGACTTCACCGGGCGGGAACCCGGATACCGGTACCTGCGAGCCAAGGGCAATTCGATCGAGGGCGGAACGTCGGAGATCCTGCGCAACGTCATCGCAGAACGCGTACTCGGGTTGCCACCCGAGCATCGCGTCGACAAGGACATCGCCTGGAAGGACCTACCCCGATGAGCGCCGATCTGTTGTACTCCGAGACCGAACAAGATCTGCGAGCCAGCGTCAGACGACTGCTGAGCGAGCGCGCCGGCGCCGACACCGTGGTCACGGCGTACGACGACGTGTCCGCCGACTTCACCGGGCTGTGGAAGTCGCTGGCGTCGGAACTCGGTTTGGCGGGACTGCTGGTATCCGAGGAACTGGGCGGGGCAGGTGCGTCGACGCGTGAGGCGGCGGTCGTGATGGAGGAGATCGGACGTGCGGTCGCTCCCGTTCCGTTCTTCACCAGCGCGGTGCTGGCGACGACGGCGTTGCTGAAGGCCGGCGAGACCGAGGTGCTCGGTCAATTGGCAGCGGGGGATTCGACGGCTGCTCTGGTCGTCCCGTTGTCCACTGCACCAGGAACTTTCACACCTACTGTCAAGGCAACGGCGAGTGGACTCGTCGGCAGCGTCACGACGGTTGCCGGCGTCGCCGAGTCCGACGTTCTTGTTGTTCCGGTTGCGGGTGAAAGCGGTCTGGAGCTGCATACCGTTCGGATCGCCGACGCTACCGTCACGCCGGTTCTGTCCCTGGACATGACGCGCCGATTGGCGGACGTCGAGTTCTCGGGGTCGTCGTCGGTCCGTGTCGACAGCGGCAATGCGGCGCAAGCGGTTGAGGAAGCGTTGCTCTGTGGAAGCGCACTTCTGGCGTCCGAACAGTTCGCTGTAGCTCAGTGGTGCCTCGAAACGACTCTCGCGTATGTGAAGGAGCGCAAGCAGTTCGGCCGGGCGATCGGTTCGTACCAGGCGATCAAGCACCGCCTCGCCGATCTCTGGCTCGAAGTCAGCTCTTCGGGAGCGGCAGCACGATATGCGGCGGACACCTATGCACGCGGCGACGCCGATGCGGCGATCGCAGCGACGGTGGCCCAGGCATTCTGCAGCGGCGTCGCGGTTCATGCTGCCGAGGAGTGCGTCCAACTTCATGGTGGTATCGGAATGACGTGGGAGTATCCGGCGCACCTGTACCTCAAACGGGCGAAGAGCGATCAGCTGTCGCTGGGAACCGCGTATCAGCATCGGGCACGCCTCGCCGAGTTGGTCGACCTCCCGATCTCGTCCTGAAACTCACCCACTATCTGTCTGGAGAATTGCTGTGAAGGCTTGGCGCGTCAACGAACTCGGTCAACCCCGCGATGTGCTCGCGTTGGAGGAGACCGCGGATCCCACCCCGAATGCGACGGAGATGTTGGTCAAGGTGCTGGCGGCTCCGGCCAACTTCCCCGACGTCCTCATGTGCCGGGGTGAGTACCAGATCAAGCCGCCGCTGCCCTTCACACCCGGTGTCGAACTGTGTGGTGAAGTGGTCTCGGTCGGTGAATCGGTGACCAAATTCGCAGTGGGGGACCGGGTGATCGGTAATCCGAGTCTGCCGTCCGGCGGATTCGCCGAGTACTCGGTACTGGATCAGAACAATACGTTCCCGGCGCCGTCGGCTCTCGACGACGCGGAAGCATCCGCTCTGAGCATCGGCTATCAGACAGCGTGGTTCGCTCTGCATCGCCGCACCCAACTGCTTGAGGGTGAGACGTTGTTGGTCCACGCTGCTGCGGGTGGTGTCGGTAGTGCGGCAGTGCAACTCGGCAAGGCGGCAGGCGCCAAGGTGATCGGTGTCGTCGGCGGCCCGGACAAGGCCGAGTACGCGCGCAAGCTCGGCGCAGACCTCGTCGTAGACCGTCACAGTGAGGACTTCGTGGCAGCGGTCAAGGAGTTCACCGGCGGCAAGGGCGCCGACGTGGTCTTCGATCCGGTCGGCGGCGACGCATACGCGAAGTCCACCAAGTGCATCGCCTTCGAGGGACGGATCGTCATCATCGGCTTCGCCGGTGGCACGATCCCGCAGCCGGCACTCAATCACGCTCTCATCAAGAACTATTCGATCATCGGACTGCACTGGGGGCTGTACAAGGCCTACAACCAGCAGGCCATCGACGACTGCCACGTCGAGCTCACCAGGCTCGCCGATGCCGGCTTGGTCAAACCACTGATCAGTGAGCGGCTGTCGTTGACGGACGTTGCCGACGGTATCGGTCGCCTCGGCGACGGCACCACGGTCGGTCGCGTCGTGTTCCAGCCCTGATTCTTGCTGTGCGCCTTTATTAACCCCCGGCGGTTAATAAAGGCGCACAGCACTTCGTGTTCGACGAAAGGATTCCCCGATGAGGCAAGCTGTCATCGTTTCCACCGCCCGTACCCCGATCGGTAAGGCGTACCGCGGCGCGTTCAACAACACTCAGGCTCAAGAGCTTGCTGCACATGCCATTTCGAATGCAGTTCAGCGCGCGGGCCTCGAGGGCGGCGAGGTCGAGGACGTCATCCTCGGCGCCGCGCTGCAGCAGGGCTCTTCCGGCGGCAACGTCGCGCGGCAAGCGGTACTGCGGGCCGGGCTTCCGGACTCGGTGTCCGGAATGACGATCGATCGTCAGTGCTCGTCCGGGCTCATGGCCATCGCGACCGCAGCAAAGCAGATCGTGGACGACGGAATGCAGATCGCGGTCGGCGGCGGAGTCGAATCGATCTCGTTGGTCCAGAACGATCACATGAACAACTTCCGCGCGGCTGATCCGTGGCTGAAGGAAAACAAGCCGTCGATCTACATGCCGATGCTGCACACGGCCGAGATCGTCGCCGAGCGCTACGGAGTCACCCGCGAGCAGCAGGACGAGTTCGCGCTCGTCTCCCAGCAGCGGACCGCAGCGGCCCAGGACGCAGGTCGGTTCGATCTCGAGATCGTCCCGCTGCCCTCGATCAAGCAGGTGCAGGACAAGGAGACCGGTGAGATCCGCAGCGAGTCCGTGACGCTGACCCGCGACGAAGGCAACCGCGCTTCCACCACGTTGGAAGGGCTGTCGAGTCTGCGACCGGTTCTGGCCGACGGGACTGTCAGTGCTCATTCGTCCATTACTGCGGGCAACTCGTCTCAGCTCTCCGACGGCGCTTCGGCGTCGGTGCTGATGGAGGCAGGCGAGGCGCAACGCCGCGGGTTGGCTCCTCTCGGTATCTACCGTGGCATGGCTGTCGCGGGTTGCGCTCCCGACGAGATGGGCATCGGACCGGTGTTCGCGATTCCGCGTCTGCTGGATCTTCATGGGCTGAAGGTCGACGACATCGATCTCTGGGAACTCAACGAGGCCTTCGCCTCTCAGGCCCTGTACTGCCGCGACAAGCTCGGGATCGATCCCGAGAAGTACAACGTCGACGGCGGCGGTATCTCCGTCGGCCATCCGTACGGAATGACGGGGGCTCGTCTGGTCGGCCATGCTCTTCTTGAAGGAAAACGGCGCGGAGCCAAGCTCGTGGTGGTGACCATGTGCATCGGCGGCGGTATGGGTGCTGCCGGGCTTTTCGAGGTCGCATGAGCTTGATCGAGGGACTGTTCGACGTCAGTGGCAAGACCGTTGTGGTCACCGGTGGATCACGCGGCATCGGATACATGATCGCTCGCGGGTTTGTCGAAGGCGGAGCGACGGTCGTCATTTCGGCCCGAAAAGCCGAAGCCTGTGACGAAGCCGCGCGAGAGCTTTCGGAGTTCGGCACCTGCATTTCGCATCCGGCCGATCTGTCCACGGACGAGGGGGTCGAGAGCCTCGCTGCGAAGGTCGCCGAGATTTCGCCGACGCTCGACGTACTGGTCAACAACGCCGGTGCCACGTGGGGAGCTCCCGTCGACGATTTTCCGGCCGCAGGCTTCGACAAGATTTTCGACATCAATGTCAAGGCAATCTTCCTCCTGACGCAGAAGCTGTTGCCGCAGTTGCGGTCTGCAGCCACGGCGGAAGATCCCGCGCGCGTGATCAATATCGGATCGATCGACGGACTCGTGGTGTCGGGTTCGGAGAACTTCTCGTACGGAGCCAGTAAGGCTGCGGTGCACATGTTGACGCGCAAGCTCGCGGCAACGCTTGCGGGGGAACAGATCACGGTCAATGCCATTGCGCCGGGCCCGTTCCCGTCGAAGATGATGGCATTCCTCCTCGAGGACGAACAGAGTGCAAAGGCTGTGGCGGACTCGGTCCCGTTGGGCCGGGTCGGAACTCCCCAGGATGCCGCAGGTCTTGCCATCTTCCTGGCTTCACGTGCCGGGGCTTATCTGACCGGCGCGGTGATTCCACTCGACGGCGGTGCGAGCGGAGCGCGCTGACCTACTGACTGATCTTCTCTGTCCGAAAAGGCCTGAAAGTCTGAACTACTATGACTTTCAGGCCTTTTCGCGTCTTTGTCTGATTGGGTTATCTGTGACTGCAGTTGCTAGATTGTCCGAGGTTCGGGGGGAACGACGACGACAACACCAACAATCCCGGCCATGGGGGAGTCATGTTTCGCGCGGGGAGATCGTTGGGGGTGTTCGGGGTAGTTGCTGCTCTGGCAGCTGCTGCCGTCACGGCGGTGGCTTCGCCGGCGATGGCTGCGCCGGGCTGCGTCGGAGTCAGTGGCGTCGGTAGTAGCGGTGGTCCGGCCAATGCGGCGCCGTGGCTCAACGGCAACACCGGAGGGTTGCCAGGTCTGTCCGGTCGTACTACCGCGATCGAAAAGGTCACCGGCACATATAGTCCCAACAAGACAGTTGATCGCTTCAATGTCCTGGGTACCGACCTCGGCATCATGTGGGACAACGGTGCGGGGCAGATTCTGACGGCTTTCGGCGATACCACCGGGCTAAGTCGTAACCCCACCTGCGACGGTTTGGTGGGCGAGTGGCGAAGTAATGTGCTCTTCCGCAGCTCGGATCGGGTACTGGCCGACGGGATGCGCATCGACAGCGCGCCGAAGGACGGTACCGGTCAGGCGCGTGAGATCATCTCCGGTCTGAAGATTCCGGGCGTCGAGGCCTCCAGCATCCCCACGAGCGGCATCGCAGTGAACGGTGTGCAGTATCTGAGCTACATGTCGGTGCGCAACTGGGGCGAGGCCGGGCAGTGGAGTACAAACTACTCACAGATTGCCACCTCCTCGGACAACGGCGAGACGTGGACCACTCGTCCGGAAACTCTGCGCCCCAACATCGGTGGGGTTCTTCCCGCGGGTGTCGCCCCCGTCGCCGGTAGCGAGAACTTCCAGATGAGCTCGATGGTGAAGGACGGCGGGTTCGTCTACAACTACGGAACCCCCGCGGGACGATCCGGCGAGGTTCGACTTTCTCGCGTGCCCGAGGGGGCGATCCTCGATCTTTCCGCCTACGAGTACTGGAACGGAAACGGCTGGATCCTTGCCGATCCCGCTGCGGCCGTACCCGTCATGGACGGCCGCATCGGGGAGATCTCGGTTCAGTACAACGAGTTCCTCGGCAAGTTCGTGGCGATGTACGCCGACGCGTTCAGTTCGATCGTGATGCGAACCGCTCCCAGTCCGGTCGGTCCGTGGACGGCACCGGAAACATTGGTCAATCTGGTCGAGGTTCCCGGTATCTACGCTGCATACATCCACCCGTGGTCCAGTGGTTCGGATCTGTACTTCCTTGCCACCACGTGGGCCGACTACAACGTCATGTTGATGCGTACGACGCTCCTTCGCTGATCCGGCTCACGCTTGCGTTTGCTGGAGATACACGATCTCCTCGGTGATCGGCGCGTCGTCGTCGGTCGGCGGTTCTTGTCGGCGGCGCCACCAGATGGTGAACAGGACGGCTCCGATCACCAAGGCAGCCAGAGCGATTACCGCCACCCAGAATTTCGGGCCGTAGTATCCGACAAGGACCATGCGCATGGCGTTGCGCGCCCACGTGAGTGGCATCAGAGCGTGCAGCCACTGCAGAACCGTCGGCATCTGTTCGATGGGGTACACCGCGCCGAAGGCGAAGATCTGAATCATCAAGGCGCCCAGAGCGATGAAGGTTCCGTTGACGGCTCCGAACACAACGGTGAAGAGCCTGCCCGAGCTGACCGCGGCGGCACCCACCAGGATCATCACTGCGATCATCGCCAGGACACTAGGTGGTTCGACGTTTGCCACGGTCAGTGACACCACCGACAACACGAGCGCCGCGACCAAGGTGACCAGGGCGGGAATGCGGTAGCGGCGCAGCCCCTCACGCACCACGCTGGTGTGCGAGTTCAGTGAACGTCCGCGTCGTGGACGGACGACGAACCACGTGAGAATTCCGCACAGGAACAGTGCCACCGAGATCACGGCAGGGACGGCTCCCGGTCCGAAACCGGCTGCGGGATAGTTGTTCCGCGCGTCGACGGCAACCGGGGACGAGAGCAGATTGGCCGTGGTGGCGCGCTCGTCGTCCGAGAACTGCGGCACCTGGGCGGCACCGTCGGACAAACCGGTGGCGAGTTCCGCGCTACCCGCGTCGAGCTCGCCGACGCCGGCCGATAGCTGCCCGAGACCGTCACGGAGCGCAATACTTCCAGTGTCCAACTGCCCCAGCCCGGTGGAGAGTTCCTGTGCACCGGTAGCGAGTTGGCCTGCGCCGTCGGACAGTTGGCCCAGGCCGGTGTTGAGTTCACCTGCACCGGCCGCGGCGGCAAGGAGCCCACCACGGTAGTCGCTGCTCGGATCAGTGAGCTGCCGCGAGATTTCCCGCGCGCCGTCGCGAAGCTGGCCGAGCTGACCGATCACGTCGTCGTCCGACGGTTGTGCAGTCAGGGAAGCCCGCAGTCCAGCCAGGGCTTCGACGAGTCCGGCGGAGACCGGATCGGCCGAGTTTCGAAGCATCGACGTGAGGGCGTCGATCTGACCGACGACGGCGTCCGAGGACCCCGCGAGGTCGAGTACCGGGGTGGTGACCATGTCGACCACTTCGCTGATCTGTCGGGCGCCTGCGCCGAGTTCGTCGGTGCCCCCGACCAACTGGTTGAGTCCGCTGCTCAGCTCGCCCGAGCCTGCAGCAGCTTCGCCAGCTCCGGCAGCCAGCTCGCCGGCTCCGGCGGCCAGCTCCTTGCCGCCCTGATTTGCTTCGCCCATGCCGGTGGCGAGTTCCTTGCTTCCAGCGTAGAGCTCGTTGGTTCCGGCAAGCGCTTCGGAGGATCCGTCGGACAGCTGTTGCGCTCCTGCTGCTGCTTCACCGAATCCTGTTCCGAGTTCACCCAACCCGACCAGCACCTGGTCGATGGACTGCTCGCTGATCGACTCGGAGACCGCCGAGCGCACCTGAGCGATGATGCTTTCACCGACCGGGCCGGCGACCAGACTGTTGTAGTCGTTGTATAAGACGTCGAGCTCGGCTTTGCGGCCCGAACCCGATGCGGCACTGGCCACATCCGCGCTGAAAGTCTTCGGAATGACGACAGAGAAGTAGTAGGTGCCGTCGTTGACGCCGTCCGCGGCTTCCTGTTCCGAGACGACCTTCCACGCGACGTCTCCGCTCTTGACGAGCGCGGCAACAACCTCGTCTCCGGCTTGGAGACTGGTGCCGTCGAGTTCTGTGCCCGCATCCGCGTTGACGATGGCGACGGGCAAGCGGTTGACCGTGTCGCCCGGATCCCACAGTGCCCACATGTAGAACGCCGCAATCGACAGCGGTGCGATGACGAGGACAGCGAGAACTGTCCGGATGATGTGCGTGCGTCGCGTCGTGGTCAGGTTGTCGACTACGGATTGTGGCGCCATGTGGAGCTCTCTTCTCGTGGACCGAAGCAGTTGTGGCACGAAAGAAAGCCACCAAAACTGCTGGACATACGTCCAGCTCGGTCACGATACAAAGCAAACGGCCATCCTGTGACCGTTTTCGAAGAATTGGGCGTTACCGGCCGCCGTGCTCTTCCTCGATCTTTGCCCACTCCCACCCGCGGAAGTTGGCCAGACGAAGCTCCTCTGCTTCGTCGAAGGTGTACCACTCGGTGCTCGGCGCATCAGGGAGAGTGCCGCGCAGGTATTCGCCCAGGTAATGAAGCGGGCCTTCCCATCCGGTTCCGACGCCGTAGCAGCCGGTGTCCGGGTCGTTGCGGAAGACATCGGCGACGGAGGCGTGCTCCAACTCGAGCCAGGTGGCGTCGGGGCCGTCTGCAGTCAGCCGGATCTCGACCTGATCGCTGTATCCGCGATCGCCGGGTGGGGTCCACTGCAGTCGCAGCAGGTGTGGAGCGTCGCAGGCCAGGATCTCGCCACTCGCCTGGCCTTCGAAGGCGTACGAGCCGCCCACCTGGAAGTCTCCGCTCACCGGAAGGAAGAAACGGTTGATGCGGTCAGGGGTCGTGATGGCATCCCAGACGTCGTCGACCGACGCGTTGTAGCGGCGCTTGAGTACGGCAGTTCGAGCCGAACCTTCTGCGATGTCGCGGTTACCCATGCTCCGCTCCACCGCGGTGAGGCTGGTGTCCTGGTTCGCGATCTCGGTCATTGTGAGTCTCCTTCGTCGGAAGAATTCGATTGTGAAGATCTGCTCCGCTTCGAGTCGCGTCGTTTCCCGCGTGCGAGTTCTGTGGCCAATGCGTCGAGAGGGCCGCTCCAGAACTGCCGGAATCCGTCGAGCCATTGGTCCACTTCTTGCAATGGCGCGGGCTCGACGGCATAGAGACGCCTGGTGCCTTCGCTGCGGACGGTGGCGAATCCGTTTTCTCGGAGTACTCGCAGGTGTCCGGACGCGGTCGGTTGCGAGATTCCGAACTCCGCTGCCACGACTTCGGCGATCTGACCCGCCGAGCGCTCGCCGCCGGACAGGAGTTCCATGATTCGTCGCCGCACTGGGTCTCCGAGAACGTCGAATGCATGCACCAGTCATTTATATCGGCAATGACCAATATAGGCAAGCGCCGAAGCTTGTACCCGGACTCGGTCAGTCCGAGAGCGCGAACTCGTCGGCGTCGAAAAGTTCGCCGATCAGCCCGCCGAGATGGCGTCGATGTTCGGCTGACAGCGTCGCTGCCGCCTCGGCATCGTGGTCTGCGCACAGCTTGATCAGTCGGTTGTGATGATCGACGGAGTCCTGGCTCCCGAGGAGGCTCGAGAACTTGCGGTAGTAGATGCGGTGAATTTGTGGGTGAACCTGATGAATCAGCTTCTTCAACAGCGGATTCGCCGCAGCATCGATGATGACGCTGTGTAGGCGATCGTCAGCGGTCAGGGCTCGGCCTATGTCGTTTCGCTTGACGGCGGCAGCGAAGTCCTTGTTGGCCGAACGCATCGCCCCGATCATCTCGTCGGTGAGATTCGGTACAGCGGTGACGACGGCCAGTTGGTCGAGAGCTTCGATGACTGCGAGTGTTGCCTCGACGTCGCCGCGGTCGAGGGTGGTGATGCGCGTGTACGCACCGGGTTTCGCTTCCACGAGTCCGGTGTCGACCAGCCTTGCGAGCGCTTCGCGGACCGGAGTTCTGCTCAGTCCCAGGTACTCGGCGAGTTCGCTGTCCTTGATCTTCGAGCCCGGCGCCAGTTCACCGGTGACGATCGCTTCGCGAATGCGTTCGAGAGCGATGTCGCTCATTCGTGCTCGCTCAACCGGTTTACCGCCACGCAACATACTGGATATCGTACTCTGCAGCCTCCCTGCTGCAGGTCAGCCCGAAACGACCATCGAAGGGTGTCTCCGGGCATCTGCAACCCGCCGGAGCAGAGCGCGGGCGAGAATTGTTGCCGGATCGATGATCTGACAGGTTGTGGCGTCGGCGGGCAGTCCGAGCGGAATCTCGGTGCATCCGGCCACGACGACCTGCGCGCCCGATTCGACGAGAAGATCAGCGGCCCTGACGAGCTTGTCGGTGGTCTCGTCTCCGACGTTGCCGCTCTTGATTGCTCGGATCGCCGGCATCACCAGTTCGTCCTGGATCGCAGGTCCGGGCACCAGGACGTCAATCGAGTGTTCCGACAGCCATTGTTGATACAACCCGGTGCGGACCGTCCCCGTGGTGGCCAATAGTCCGACGGATGTGACGGCGGGTGAGAGCGTCCGGATGTGCCGAGCGACTTCGTCGATCATGTGGACGACGGGAAGTCCCAGTTGGGACGAGATGGCGGGCAGGAAGGCGTGGGCGGTATTGCATGGGATGGCGAGCGTCGTCGCGCCCGACTCTCGGAGAACGCGCGCACCGCGGATCAGCCACGGAGTGGGGTCAGGGCCGTTCTCGGTGAGTGCCAATGTCCGGTCGGGAACGGTGGGATCGGCCCAGATGACAACTTTGGGGTGCTCCTGATCCGTCGAACCTGGTGTCAGCGCAACGAGTTTGGAGTAGAAGTCGGCAGTAGCGGCGGGCCCCATGCCTCCGAGTATTCCGATGACGGGGTCGCTCATGGACGCCGGAGAGCTGGCGCTCTGCCGTATTCGTGGCACCTTCATGCTGCAATCCAACCTTTCGCATCCAATATATTGGATACTCGTAATGTTGACTACAGTGAAGGAGGTCGGAGGTAGTTGTCAAGTAAGGCGCAGTGTTCCCGGAATTGCGAAGTTCGAGAACTCAGCCGATCAGCAGGGGTTCGGTTCGCCGATCTTCACGGCCGAGAGCACGGCTTCGATTTCCCCGAAAGGACTTCCGGCAGAGGGTGTCTGATCGACGACAATCCAGTTGGAATCGACCAGTTGGCGTCGACCCGCGCCGGTTGCGTCAGCACTTCTGGAGAAGAAGACTCCGGCCGACTGAATGGTGTCCTGTGCGTCTTGAAGATTCATGCACACGACGTTGGGCATGACCGCGGGAGCTGCAGCGGGCGTCACTTCCGCGGCGACTGGGGTCGTGGCCAGTGGAGAATTCGTCGTACCGATCACCGAGGTGGTCAATGGAGCCTGAGTCGTCGTGGGTTGAGTTGTCGAGGTTGCAGTGGTGGTCGCGGTGGATGTTGATTCGGCCTCGCTGTCGGTGCTTGTTCCTGAGCACGCGGCAAGTGACGCCAAGGCGAATGCGCTGAGTCCGATGCGAACGGCAGTTGAGGGCGGGCGAATCGATGTCGAAAAGTGGTGTGGTGCGCGCACAGACGTTCCTTGTCGGTAAAGGGGCGATGAAAGCGGAGATTCGAGCGCAGAGCACATCCGACGCCGTCGATGTGCCTTATGTCGAATAGAACCATAGGCTTTCGGCACCGGATTCGAGAGGAATTGCCTACATGCATTTTCTGGAACTACGACACGCGCAGTGTGAACCCCCAGCGGCGTATTCGCCTGTCCTGGAGAGCTACGGAGACGTGCAGACTGTTCTTCTGGGCACCGACCCGCTTCCGGCACATCGACGGTTCGACGCCGTGATCGTGATGGGCGGGCCGATGGGCGTCGGCGATCAGGGCGAGGTCGAGTGGTTGGCATCCGAGATCGAATACATTCGCGATCTGGTCGAGAGCGACGTCCCGGTGTGGGGAGTGTGTCTGGGTTCGCAGTTGCTCGCCGCGGCGCTGGGTGCTCGCGTCTACACGGGCGCTGTGCCTGAAGTCGGAGTTGAGGAGATCACCTTGACTGTCGAGGGCCGGCAAGATCCCGTGTGGGGAGATCTGCCCTCCACATTTCCTGCAATGCAATGGCATTCGGATACCTTCGACATTCCGAACGGCGCGGTGCGGCTCGCTGGTTCAGCCAAGTATCCGAATCAACTCTTCCGATACAAGCAGAGTTACGCCGTTCAGTTTCACCTCGAAGCGTCCTCCGCGGTGGCGCGCGAGTGGATGGAACTGGCCGAGTACCGCGATTCGCTGCATGCTTCGCTGGGAGCGGACGGTCCGCGCATCTTCATGCAGCAGTTGAGTGCAGCCGAGTCGCAGGGGCTCGAGATTGCCGCAGCCGTGATGGAGAAATGGTTGAAATCCATCTCCACCGAATAAGCCCGTTTTGTCCTGATTGACCGATTTACCTGTTACCTTGTGTTCTCGTGGGTGGATGAACCGATCCGGTCGAGCAACACACCTCGTAGAGTCCGGATCTCCCCCGCGAAAGGGGAGCGATGCGCCGGATGCGGAAGATATCGACAGCAGCAGTGACGTGTGTACTCGCGTCGACCGCGGTCTTGGGGGCGACCCAGGCCAATGCATCCCCGTGGGATTGCAATGTCACCGGGAGCTTGGATCAATCAGGTGGGCCGACCAATCCGATTCCCTGGCTCAACGGCACGGATGGCAAACTGCCGGAATTGCAAGGCCGCACCTCGGCGGTCGAGTACATCACGGGCGCGCTGAGCCCCAACCAAACCGTCGAGCGGTTCAACGTTCTCGGCACGGATCTGGGCATCATGTGGGACAACGGCGCAGGTCAGGTCCTGACAGCTTTCGGTGACACCGTCGGTATCGGATCTGACCCTCTGTGCTCCGGGGTGGTCGGCGACTGGCGCAGCAACGTCCTGTTCCGTAGCTCGGACGGAAATCTGTCCGACGGCATGAACATCGACTCCTCACCGACCGACCGACCGAATCACTCGCGCGAGATCATCGGAAGTCTGAAAGTCACCGGCGTCGAAACCAGCAGCATTCCGACGACGGGTATCTCCGTGGGCGGCGTTCAGTACGTCAACTACATGTCGATACGTTCGTGGGGAGGGTCGGGCGAGTGGGTCACCAACTTCTCGCAGATCGCGTCCTCGCACGACAACGGTGAGACCTGGCAGATCGAACCGGCCTCGTCCCGGCCCAATCTGCCGTTGACAGGTAACGACAACTTCCAGATGGGGTCCTTCGTCAAAGACGGTGGTTACGTCTACAACTTCGGCACCCCCGCCGGACGCTTTGGCGAGGGGCGTCTCTCGCGAGTCAAGGAAGCCTCCATCGCGGACGTCGCGGCGTACGAATACTGGGACGGAAAGGCATGGGTCCCCAACAATCCTGCTGCCGCTGCAGTAGTTCTCGACGGGGATGTCAGCGAACTGTCGGTGCAGTACAACAACTATCTCGGAAAGTTCGTCGCGATGTACTCCAACGAGTGGGGAGCGCTGGTGCTGCGGACGGCCTCGGACCTGACCGGCCCGTGGAGCGCACCGGACGTCGTGATCGGCACCGACGCGGTTCCGGGACTCTACGGCGCGTACATGCACCCCTGGTCGCAGGGGCAGGACCTCTACTTTCTCGCCACCACGTGGTCCGACTACAACGTGATGCTCATGAAGACCACGCTGCACCAGTGAACCGGATGGTTATCGTTGAACGGTGAGCACCACCGACAATGCGCTACTGATCACCGCCCTTCGAGACGTGTTGGTGGGACCACTTCCCGAAATCGGCCGACGATTTTCGACGTTGATCGCGGACATGGCGCCGCACACTTCCCTGGTGATCTTCACCCGTGAATGCACCGGTAGGCCGCGCAAGGTCGCTGGGGATCCAGCCGTCGTCGATAGTGTGACCATCGCCGAACTCGACCGTATCCGTACGGATCTCACTGTCGGACAGATATTTCGGGGAAAATGCGCTATCGCCGGCCGGGATCGTGAAGTGCTTGCGATGCTTGATCGAACCGATACGCTTCTCGTTTTGACACCGCACCCCGTACCGGTGAAGACAGCATCCCTCGAATTGATCCAGGCACTGTTCGCAGTGACTTCAACCGGAATTCAGCTCCAGGTCCGGAACGCGAGCCCGGCATATCTCGCCGAGTCGCGGGCAGCGTCGTCCGAGCGTGCACGCACCGTGGCAGAGATGACGGAGGTGCATGCGGCCACCCTCGAGACGATGCTGGCGACGCTGCGCTCGGCGGATCTCGACGACACACGTGCGCGAACCTCGGCCAGGGAGACTGCGGCCTCGGCTCTGATCGGCCTGCGTTCGGCCGTCGACGTGCACCGCGAGTTGGCCGAAGAGTCGACCACCACCGCTTTTGCGCGGATGCGTGGGGAATTGCGTTCGCTGCTCAAGCATCGGGAAATCGCGTTGGAGTTGGTGGAGCCACCCGTCGACGGGCGTGGGTTACCCGGTGAAGTGGCGCACGGCGCCCGCGCGGTCGTCCGCGGCGCGGTCTTGGCCTTGTCGGATCAGCAGACGCTCTCGCGAATCCGGGTGGCCTGGACCCTCGACGCGGCTTCGCTCTCGATCGACATCCGCGACGACGGTGGTGGTGAAGCCGACGTGATCGACGTGGAACGCCAATTACGTTCGAGGGTAGAGACTTTGGGTGGAACCGTCGAATCCGAGTCGACGCCCGGGTGGGGGAACCGGATCAGCGCAACCATCCCGCTCGACGCGCCCGTCGCCCTACCGAACCGCGACGTCCTGACGGAACTGGCTCCGCGGGAGTTCGAGGTACTCGAGCATCTGGTGGCCGGACGGCGCAACAAGGCAATCTCGGAGCGACTCGGCGTCAGTGAGAGCACAGTCAAGTTTCATGTTGCCGGGGTCCTGCGGAAATTGGGCGTCGAGAGTCGGGGTGCGGCGGCCGCCGCGGGCGCCGAGGCCGGCGTGAAGCCTGCACCCTAGTCCTTTCGGCCAGGTCGGTCAGTCAGTTCGACCAGGGTTGCGGGCACCTACTTCGGGCTAACCTTTCAACGAGTGCACATATCGCAATGTGAAAACACGGCGCCATGTGACGACACGTCCTCAATCGCACGAAGCCAGGAGCAAAGCCATGCCACAGCAGGTACGCGGCGTCATCGCCCGATCCAAGGGTGCCCCCGTCGAAATCGTCCCCATCACGATCCCCGATCCCGGCGCCAACGAGGTAGTGGTCGCCATTGCAGCGTGCGGTGTGTGCCACACCGACCTGACCTACCGCGACGGCGGAATCAACGACGAGTACCCGTTCCTGCTCGGGCACGAGGCGTCGGGCATCGTCGAGAGCGTCGGCCCCGGTGTCACTCACGTCGAGGTGGGCGACTTCGTCGTGCTCAACTGGCGTGCAGTATGCGGGCAGTGTCGTGCGTGTAAGCGTGGCCGCCCGCAGTACTGCTTCGACACGTTCAACGCCGAGCAGAAGATGACGCTCGAAGACGGCACCGAACTGACGCCGGCACTCGGCATCGGCGCATTCGCAGACAAGACGCTCGTTCACGAAGGCCAGTGCACCAAGGTCGACGCCTCGGCCGATCCGGCTGTCGTCGGACTGCTCGGTTGCGGCGTCATGGCCGGCATGGGTGCCGCGATGAACACCGGCAACGTCGGACGCGGTGATTCGGTGGCTGTGATCGGGTGTGGCGGCGTCGGCGACGCAGCGATCATGGGTTCACGCCTGGCCGGTGCCAATACCATCATCGCCATCGACCGGGATCCACGAAAGCTGGAGTGGGCCACGGAACTTGGTGCCACGCACACGATCAATGCGACCGAGGTCGACGACGTCGTCGAAGCAGTTCAGGAGCTGACCGGAGGTTTCGGCGCCGACGTGGTTGTCGACGCAGTCGGCCGTCCCGAGACCTGGAAGCAGGCGTTCTACGCCCGCGACCTCGCGGGAACCGTAGTGCTGGTGGGAGTTCCGACGCCGGACATGAAGCTGGAAATGCCGCTGGTGGACTTCTTCTCGCGCGGCGGAGCCCTCAAGTCGTCGTGGTACGGCGATTGCCTGCCCGAGCGTGACTTCCCCGTTCTGGTCGACCTGTACCAGCAGGGGCGTCTGCCGCTCGAGAAGTTCGTCAGCGAGCGCATCAAGCTCGACGAGGTCGAGAAGGCATTCGAGACGATGCACCGCGGCGAGGTTCTCCGTTCGGTGGTGGTCCTGTGACATTGCGAGTCGATCGCGTCGTCACCTCGGGCACGTTCAGCCTCGACGGCGGAACATGGGACGTCGACAACAACATCTGGCTGATCGGTGACGACAACGAAGTGGTGATCGTCGACGCAGCTCACACCGCGCAGCCGATCATCGACGCTGTCGGTGGACGCAAGGTGATCGGAATCGTCTGCACCCACGGCCACAACGACCACGTCACCGTTGCGCCGGAGCTGGCCGAGAAACTCGACGCTCCGATCTACCTGAACCCGGCCGACGATGTCCTCTGGGAGATGACTCACCCCGGGGTGAAGCATCTGAGCTTGGAAGATGATCAGCGTATTGCTGTGGCGGGTACGGACATTCTGGCCATCCACACACCGGGCCATTCCCCGGGGTCGACCTGCCTCTACCTGCCCGAGGCGGGGGAACTGTTCAGCGGCGACACCTTGTTCTCCGGTGGACCCGGCGCAACGGGGCGGTCGTACTCAGACTTCCCGACCATCATCGGGTCCATTCGCGACAAGCTGTTCGCGCTCCCCGCCGAGACCAAGGTTCACACCGGTCACGGCGACGGCACGACGATCGGTACCGAGGCGCCGCATCTCGAAGAATGGATCCGCGCCGGATCCTGATGTGGTCAGAAGCGAAGTGGGGACGCCGGTACCGGCGTCCCCACTTTTGTCACAACGCTGATGCCCAACCGGCGGTGTCGTTCTCACCCGGGATTGCCATCAGGCCGTGCCACAGTTCGAGGATCTCGAACCATTCTGTCTCGGATCGGCTGAGGGGACGGACGGATTCGTAGCCGGCGCGCAGGCTCTGCCGTACCGCGATCGGTGTCGGTCGCCAATCGGTGAACAGGGTGCCCAGATAGACGCTTGCCTTGGCCAGGTCGCTCACCCGGTGGTCGATCACCACGTCGTCGAAGTCGAGTACTCCGGTGGTCCGAGAGTTTCGAGTCAAGATGTTGGCTGCACGGAAGTCGTTGTGTACCAGTTGAGTTTGGTCATCGAGCTCGGACGCACGCGCCAGGAGGCCCACGAACCTACGCGTTGCCTCAGGCGCGAACCCGCGGTCGAAATTCTCGAGCCAACCACCGATGCGCTCCTTCAACCCGGTGCTGCGCGACGAGAAAACCGATCCGTCGACATGGGTGGCGCCGAGCGTTCGATGTATTTCTGCCAGACATGCTCCTGCCGAACGGACCGCCACGCGGTCCTGCACGTCCAACCAATCTCCCGCCAACTCCGGCAGTACGGTGAACGACACTGCGCACGAAGGCCCTTCCAGTGTTTCCCGGTCCAGCAGTGTTTCCCGGTCCAATCCGTTCAGGGAAGTGATTGGCGACGGAACGGGCGCACCCTGCCCGGCGAGTGCGCTCAGCAGTCGCGTCGACGCCTCCAGGTTCGCGAAGCGCTCTGTGGCGCGCGACCACTTCACCACCAGCCCACCTCGGTCGCTCGCAACCCACACAATCGCGTTCTGGTCACTGATCGCCATTCGCGAGCACTCGAGGGCCGTCAATCCCCAAGTCTGCTCGAGTACCGCCGAGACCCAATGGGTGGCTGCGCCGAAGCTGTTGAATCCGAATCGCTGCTTCAGAGCGGCTTCCGACTCCACCGACTCCCAGAGCATGGACAACCCGAGTGGCAACATGCCGTTCGACTCTAGTGGGGGAAGTTCGAATCGAGGTGTCGATCTCGGAAGCACCCGAAGACGCCTTGGCGACAGCTGCAGTTCAGCCGCCTTGACTCAGTTCGCTGAAGATCAGGTTGGTCTGGGTATTGGCGATGGCCGGATCGTTGAGGTGCGCGCTGACGAAATCGCGAAGCCGAGTGGGGGATTCACACGACACGTGCACCAGGAGATCACGGTCCCCACTCATCAGGAACACTCGCTGAACGGAATCCAATCCGCTCAGGTGCTCGGCAATTTCCGTCATCCGACTTCTGGCGTGGGAGTGAATCAGAATCGACACCATCGCCGAGATCTCGAGGCCGAGTAGCTCGAGGTCTATGTCTGCGTGAAACCCCTTGATGACGCCCGATTCGCGTAGAGCGCGCATCCGCGCCAGAGCGGTCGACGGCGCTATCCCGACCTTCTCGGCGAGTGCGTTGTTGGGGATGCGTGCATCCCGGACGAGTTCGCGGAGAATCGCCGTATCGACGTCGTCGAGCCGAACATGATTCGGCCGAGCTGCGGCAGCTGCCCGTTCGATCGCATTTATCATCCGATTTCTCCCTGCCGTCGCGAAAATATTCAGCATCTATTGACCGCGCCCGTCGATGATCCTAGCTTTTGCCAAACACATCGAATTATCAAACGGTCGAGATCTACACAGTCGACTGTTGCGACGAAGGGGTCTGGATGCTTCCGAGGATCGGCCGACACGCGGGCGACGGACACACGGGCGACTGGAGGGCGCGGTTGATCGACATCAGCCCGCCGATCTCCGAATCGACGCCCGTGTGGCCAGGCGATACCGCCTTCACCCGCGCTGTCACGTCCGACCTCGGCGGCAGTGACGCCGTCACCATCAACCGAATCACCACCACTCCGCATATCGGTGCTCACGCCGATGCGCCGGCGCACACTCGCATCGACGGCGCGACCATTGGTTCCGTTCCCCTCGAGCCCTATCTCGGCGAAGCACTGGTGGTCGACATGACGGGGGTCGACGGTGCCGCCTGCATCAGGCCCGTCGAAGAGACGGTGGAGCGACTCGGCGGACATCTGCCGCAGCGGCTGATTCTGAGGACGTACCCGAAGTACCCGCGCGAGTGGGACAACGACTTCGCCGGTGTATCTCCGGAGCTGACCCACTGGTTCGCCGACCGCGGTGGAGTTCTGATCGGAATCGACGGCGCCTCGTTCGATCCGATGGACAGCAAGACCATGGACGGGCACCACGCGGCAAGCGATCGTAGCGTCGCGATCCTCGAAGGACTTTGCCTCGACGACGTCGACGAAGGCTACTACGAGTTGATCGCACTGCCGCTGAAGTTCCTCGACCTCGATGCCAGCCCGGTACGGGCCGTGCTCCGGACTCTGCCTTCATCACCCTCAACGCCGACACATGCAGGAGAAGAATCGTCATGACATCGACAACCACACTTTCGTTGGAAGACTGCGTCAAGGCCGACGCAGTGGATCCCCTGAGGGAGTTCCGCCGCGAGTTCGCGATTCCGGAGGGCGTTCTCTACTTCGACGGAAACTCGCTCGGCGCGCGTCCCATTGCCGCGCAGGAATGCGCCGCGAGAGTGATCGGCGACGAGTGGGGCAACGGCTTGGTTCGCAGTTGGAACGAGGCTGGATGGTTCGACCTCCCGGTCCGCCTCGGTGACAAACTTGCCCCGTTACTGGGAGCAGGTGAAGGCGAAGTGGTAGTGACGGATTCGACGTCGATCAACCTGTTCAAGGCATTGGCCTCTGCGCTGTCCATCGCGGCTGCTCAGGATCCCAGCCGGAAGGTGATCGTCTCCGAGCGCGACAATTTCCCCACTGACCTCTACATTGCGGAGGGCATCATCTCGCTGCTCGATCAGGGATACGAACTACGCCTGATCGACCAACCGGGCGACCTCACCGAAGCAGTAGGACCGGACACCGCCGTAGTGATGTTGTCGCACGTCAACTACCGCACCGGAAACCTGTATGCGATGACGGAGGTCACTGCAGCAGTGCAGGAACGTGGCGCCCTCATGATCTGGGATCTCGCACACTCGGCCGGCGCCGTCACTGTCGATCTGAGCGGTGCCGACGCCGACTTCGCGGTCGGGTGTACGTACAAGTACCTCAATGGCGGTCCGGGTTCACCTGCATTCATCTGGGTCAACCGTCGCCATCAGAACACCGGAATCCAGCCGCTGTCCGGGTGGTGGGGGCACGCGCGACCATTTGCGATGGAGTCGGCCTACGAACCCGGCGCAGGAATACGACGGTTTCTGAGTGGTACTCAACCCATCACGTCGTTGTCACTCGTCGAGTGTGGTCTCGACGTCATGCTCAAAGCTGACATGGCCGACATCCGCAGCAAGTCGCTCGCGCTGGCCGATCTCTTCATCAGCCTCGTCGAGGAGCGTTGCGCTGATTACGGTTTGCAGTTGATCACGCCGCGCGAACACGAGAGTCGTGGATCGCACGTGAGTTTTGTTCATCCCGAGGGCTATTCCATCATGAAGGCTCTCATCGCGCGGGGCGTCATCGGCGACTACCGCGAACCAGGAGTGCTGAGGTTCGGTATCACTCCGCTCTATCTCGGATACGCCGACGTGTGGAACGCCGTCGACGTGTTGCGAGACATCCTCGAGAACAAGTCCTGGGATCGCCCCGAATTCCGCGAGCGCGACGCAGTCACCTGATTCTTCCAAGTTTCCGCGGACCGGGAGGTACCGCCTTTCGCAAGGAGCTTTCATGAGTGATTTCAAAAACATTCAGCAGCGAGAATCAGGTCTCAAACGCGAACTCGGCCCCAAGCAGATGAGCATGATCGCGCTCGGCGGTGCGATCGGCACCGGACTCTTCCTCGGCAGTAAGTTCGCCATCGGATTTGCCGGCCCGAGCGTCATCATCAGTTACGCGATCGGCGGGTTGATCGCCCTCCTGCTGATGGGTGCCCTCGCCGAAATGACTGTTGCACATGCGACATCAGGTTCGTTCGGTGCGTACGCAGAGTTCTACGTCGGACCGTTGATCGGCTTCCTCGTTCGCTATCTCTACTGGTCGTGCATCGTCCTCGCGGTCGGTACCGAGGTCACCGCAATCGGTGAATATATGCAGTTCTGGTTCGCCGACGTACCGTCATGGCTGTGGATCGTGTTGTTCTCCGGAGTGCTGATCGGCGTGAACATGTTCAACGTCAAGGCCTTCGGAACGATGGAGTACTGGTTCTCGACGATCAAGGTCTTCGCGATCGTGGCGTTCATCGTGATGGCAGCGTACGTAGTGTTCGGTAGCGGGAACCCGGACTACGGATTTCACAACTACACGGCCGGTGGCGGATTCTTCCCGAATGGTTTGTCCGGCATGTGGTTTGCCGTGATCGTATCGATCTTCAGCTACTTGAGCATCGAGATGATCGCCATTGCAGCCGGTGAGGCGGAAAACCCCGCGGTGGCGGTGAAGAAGGCGTTCCGTGTGACGATCGTCCGACTGTTCGTCTTCTACATCGCAACGCTTGCCCTGATTCTGGCAATCGCTCCGATGGACAAGATCTTGAGCGGCGGAAGTCCCTTCGTCACGGTGATGCAGGTTGTGAAGATTCCGGGCGCAGACAGTGTGCTGAACTTCGTGGTGATCATCGCCGCGCTGTCCGCGATGAACAGTCAGCTGTACGTGTCTTCGCGAATGATGTTCTCGCTCTCCCGTGCTGGTGACGCGCCGGCCATTCTCGGCAAGGTCAGGGCCAACGGCTCACCGGTCAATGCCTTGCTGCTGTCGACGTCGGGTATCGCCGTCGCAACCATCGTCTACGTGCTCTTTCCCGAGCAGGCATTCACCTTGATGATCTCGCTGTCGATGTTCGGGGCGATGGCGACGTGGCTGCTGATCTTCGTGACGCACTGGTTCTTTCGCAAGCGGATGGCAAGCGAAGGACGAACCCTCTCGTTCACGATTCCGTTCTTCCCGGTGGGGACGATACTGGGTGGTGTCCTCATGGTCGCGATCCTCGTCACGACATTGTGGGTCGAGGATTTCAAGATGACCTTGGTGTTCGGGGTGCCGTTTGTTCTTGCCGTGATCGGCATCTACTACTTCACCCGATCACGTCGGGCGCAGAGTCGAGCGGTAACGGCTGAACAGATTCAGGACGAGATCACCGGCACGGTGGTCAAGCGGGTTCCCTGACTCGCGCTGGCAATCACAGGGTTTCGGCGAAGAACTCCACAGTGCGGGCCCAGGCGAGAGCAGCAGAATCCGGGGCGTAGTGGCTGGTCGAAGTGTCGTTGTTGAACGCGTGGCCGGCGTCGGCATAGCGGTACACCCGGGCGAGATCGGACGCGGTTGCGCGCAATTGCTCGACGCTCTCCGGCGGGATACTCGGATCGAGGTCGCCGTAGTGACCGAGCCACGGGACCTGCAGTTGCGCTGCAAGTTCGGTGCCTGCGGCAATCCCATCCCATCGGGCTTCTGCAACGCCGCCACCGTAGTACGTGACAGCGGAATCGACGAGGGGTACGGCGGCACACCACAGGGATGCGGTGCCGCCCATGCAGAATCCGAGGGAGCCGACGTTGTCTGCTCCCTCGGATCGGCTGTAGTCGACGGCGGCACGTACGTCGTGGCCGATGCTTGTGCTGTCGAGTGCCATGAGCGCATCCTTCGCGGACGGGAAGTCGGTGAAGGAGGTCTGTGCGCAGCGGTGGTAGAGATGCGGGGCGACGGCAAGGTAGCCGGCATCGGCGAGGCGTTCGAGGATGCTCTCGATGTGTTGGTTCACGCCCCACGCTTCTTGGAGAACTACTACCGCATGTCTCGGTTCACTCGGCGAATCCGGTCGGCTGACGGTCAGCGGTACATCACGTGTGGTCGTCGTGAAAGTTCCCATGTCCCGACTGTATGCGAGCCCAGCCTGTAGGTGCACGGTCGAACTAGACTCGTCAAATGTTGAGTTCCGCCGTTCCGCCGATCAGCTTGGGCAGTTGGCCGACGCCCGTCGAACCTCTGGCGCGTTGCGCGCAGGCACTCGGATTGGGGCCGGAAGATCTGTGGATCAAACGTGACGACGTCACCGGCCTGGGCGGCGGCGGCAACAAGATCCGAAAGCTGCAGTACACCTGCGCTCAGGCTTTGGCCGTCGGCGCGACGACTCTGATCACTACCGGTGCACCGCAAAGCAATCACGCTCGCTTGACTGCGTCGGCAGCAGCCCGTTTGGGATTGCGTTGTGTGCTGGTGCTCGGTGGTGCCGAGTCGGAATCCGCGCAGGGAAATCTCGTTCTGGATGCACTCGCGGGCGCTGAGATCGTCTGGGCCGGTGGGGACACGGCATCCGCGCTCGACGCCGCGGTGCAGGCCGTCGCGGACTCGGGCGGTGTACCTTTTGTCATTCCCTTCGGTGGTACCAGCGCGGTGGCTGCGCAGGGATACGTGGACTGCGCACGCGAGATCGAACAGCAACTCGCCGGCGTCGATCGCGTCGTGGTTGCACTCGGATCGGGTGGAACGATGGCAGGCCTTGTCGCGCATCTGGGCGTCGACAGAGTTGTGGGCGTCGACGTCGGGGCTGTTGCCGACCCGGTGTCGACTGTCGCTGGGTTGTTGGACGAGATGCCTGGTCCGACCGTGCGAGCCGCAGATCTTCAGATCCTGCGAAACCAAGTTGGACAAGGATATTCGACGCTCACGGAAGCATCAGCCGGCGCGATCCGATGTTTGGCTCGTACTGAGGGCATCTTCCTCGACCCGACGTACACCGGCCGAGCCTTTGCGGGATTGATCCAACTCGTGAAGGACAAAGCCATCACGGCGGGATCAAAAACGGTCTTCCTGCACACCGGTGGGTTGCCTGGCCTGTTCGGACATCCCGAACTGTCGACGCTGCGGTGAGCGAGCAGATCGACTACCCGCTCAGCAGTCCGCTCGACGAACTGTCCGAGTGGCAACGCGTAGTGCGACCGCTGCGCGTCAGTGCCGACGGGTACTTGCGGTTGGCGACCAATCGGCTGGCCGTCGATTCCGACTACACCTGGGAGATGCACCGCCACAGCGATCACGAATTGCTGTGGGCGATCGACGGTGTTCTCGAGGTCCGTACTCCGGAGACTGTGTACACGGTGCCGAGCGGAGTCAGTCTGTGGATCCCGTCCTTTGTTCCCCACGAGGTGACAGCGCGCAGCGGCACAGAATTGTCGTGCACGTGGTTGGTGGCATCCGATGTGACCGGGTTGGATCGTGTGGTGGCCTTGTCCACCCCTCCGCTGCTCGAACAAGTACTCGATCACCTCACCCGAGACGACCTGACCGACGCGGCTCGTCGACGAGCCGAGGCGTTTGCCATCGACCTCGTCGAACCTGTTCCGCGACTGATTTTCGATGTACCGCTGCCGACGACGCCGTGGCTTCGGCAGATCGCAGATCAGTTGGTCGCCAGCCCGGCCGACACCCGATCGGTCGAGGAGTGGGCCACCGACGCGAAGGTCAGTACGAGGACTCTCACACGAAGGTTTCCGGCCGAGACCGGATTGACCTTCTCGGAATGGCGTATGCGATTGCGGGCTCATCACGCGATGCAACTTCTGGCACTCGGTCGAAGCATCTCGTTTGTGGCGCGGAAGACGGGTTTTCGTTCCGAAAGCGCGTTCGGTGCGGCTTTTCGTCGAACGATGGGCGTGACACCGGGGGAGTTTGCAAGCCTGATCGATCATCCGCGCGCGCCAATGACCGATTGGCTACAGGACTAGTCCGAACAGCGACTCAAAGCATCTCGATCGGACTTGTGCCGTGCCGCAGAATGAACTTAGGGTTGGCTAAACAATCACCCTGTAGGAGTTCTGCGTGCGCGCAATTCGATCATTTTCTTTCGGTTCCAGAGTCATTGCAGCGGCGGCGGTTGCCGTCGTAGGTGCGATGGTGGTGACCGGCTGTTCCTCGTCGTCGGCCGACTCCGAGCAGACGGACGTCCGGACCGTCGCGTCGGCGTACGGGGACATCGAGGTTCCGGTTTCACCTGAGCGCGTCGTCGCCGCGTCGTACGACACTCCTTGGCAGCTCATGTCCCTCGGAGTGAAACCGGCTGCTGTGCAGGACTACGGCAAGTGGATCAGTGAATTCACGCCGGAGCAGCAGGCCTTCGTCGACGGGCTCCCGACCATCGGGCCTTTCGGGGAAATGAACTTCGAAGCGATCGCTGCGGCGGATCCCGACATCATTGTCGGCGACGCCGACGAGGTGGACCAAGCGGCGTTCGACCGTCTGTCCGGCATTGCACCCACCGTCATCGTCAAGGGAGAGAGCCGAGGCGACTGGAAGAAGATCACCACCGAGCTTGCTGAGGCAATTGGCAAGACCGACGTGCTCGAGTCGACGCGGACTGCTTACGAAGAGAATCTCGAACGTGTCCGTGGCGAGTACGCCGACGTGATCGCGACCAACAAGTGGATTCACATTTCACTCGGAGACGCGCCCGGCGCTTTCTCGGTTCAGCAGCCCACCGGTGCGATCGGCAATTTGGTGGTCAACGAACTCGGATTGGCGTACGGGCCCGGTGTTCCGACCAATTACACCGATGCCGGATACGCGTCCTATCCGATGGAGCAGTTGGCCGACATCCTGAACGGCGTGACGGTCGTGCTGTATCCGCTGAACGCGGACGGGTCGACCAGTGCGGCGGTTCAGGCGGTCCTCGACGACAACCTCTTCACGAGGCTGCCGGCGGCGCAGGCCGGGCACGTCTTCGGATTGCAGTCGAGCGTTACAGACTTCGTGACCGCGAACGGTTGGCTGAACGAAGTGAAAACGAAGGTGTTTGCAACGCTCTGACGCTTGCTCACCTTTCCACTGCGTGCCCGCAACTGACCAGTTGAGGGCGCGCAGTCTTTTTGGTCGCCACTACGAGCGGAAATCCTGTCCTCTGCTTATGATTTCTGTCACTGCCGGTTACCGTTACTTCGACGAGGGCGACGCGGTTCGACCTTGCCTTGGCAGGGATCATCGATCCTCGGCGACGTGCGGAGGTGGTCGCCATCCCCGCAGATCCGTGGGGTATTTTGTCCGTATCTACTGTCGGGGTGAGCAGTGATGTGCGGGGGAGTTTTTGGTGAGTACAAGCGCTCGTGCCGTCTTTCGAGCAGGGCGCTCTGGATTTCGGGACCATACCCGTCCGGACATTAGTTCTGGTTTGCTGAGCGTGAACGGTGCGTGGGGCGAATCGTTCGAGGGGACGAAAGGCGAGATCGGCGAATGACAGCGACTTCCGACGCACGGCGTACCGAATCGAACGCTGTCCAGAACACCGACTCGCCGTCCGGCGAAAATCCGCGCTGGCGCGACCGCAAGAGGTACCTGTGGCCGCTCGGATTGCTGATTCCACTCAGCCCGTTCCTCTCCTGGATTCTCGTCGACAACCTTCGTCTCGGATTGTTCTGGGCGACCGGCGCGTGGCTACTGGTCATCGTCATCCCGATCATCGACGTGCTGGCCGGTGAAGACGGCGAAAGTCCGCCGGACGATGCGATCCCACGACTGCAGAAGGACCGCTACTACCGCTGGTGCACTTACGCGTTCCTCCCCTTGCAATACGCCGGTCTGGTCTTCGCCTGCTGGTGCTGGATCAACGCTCCGATGGGAATCGCGGAGAAGATCGCGATGTCGTTCACGGTGGGCGTCGTCGCCGGCGTCGGTATCAACGCGGCCCACGAGCTCGGCCACAAGAGCGAGAAGATCGAACAGTGGCTCGCGAAAGTGGCGCTTGCGCAATCTCTCTACGGGCACTTCTACGTGGAACACAATTTCGGCCACCATGTGCGTGTAGCTACTCCGCAGGACCCGGCCAGCTCACGGTTCGGTGAGAGCTTCTGGAGGTTCTTGCCACGAAGTGTGTTCGGCGGGCTGCGTTCGGCATGGCGCATCGAGAGCGCTCGACTCCAGAGGAAAGGCAAACGAACCTGGAGCTTCGAGAACAATATTCTCAACGCTTGGGCGATGAGTGTTGTCCTCTTCGCGACGCTGGTCGGTATCTTCGGTTGGGAGGTCGCGCCCTGGCTCCTGCTGCAGGCAGTTGCCGGATTCACCTTCCTCGAAGCCGCGAACTACCTCGAGCATTACGGCCTGCTGCGTGGCAAGCGTGCCGACGGCTCGTACGTTCGCTGCAGCCCCGCTGACAGTTGGAACAGCGATCACGTCGTGAGCAATCTGTTTCTCTACCAACTGCAGCGGCACAGCGATCACCACGCCAACCCGAAGCTGCGGTACCAAAGTCTGCGTAGCGCGGCCGAAGCGCCGCAACTTCCGGCCGGCTACGCAGTGATGATCGTGATCGCGTGGATTCCACCGCTGTGGCGCCGGGTGATGGATCAGAGATTGTTGGACTACTACGACGGCGACACAGAACGAATCAACGTCGGCTGATCCGCATCCCTCTCTGAACTGTTCGGAGTTGCCGTCTCAGCGACCGTCGTCCCACACGGTGTTGCCGCTTGCAGTCGTCGACGGGTAGTCCTGGACGGCGTCCCAATGCTCGACGATTTTGCCGTTCTCGTCGAATCGGAAGATGTCCATCGAGCCGCTGCCGGCCGTTCCCTCACCGGACGAAGCGAAGGTCTGAACAAAGACGAAGTCGCCCTCGGCTACCGTCCGTGGAAACTTGGTGGCCTTGTCTTCGGTAACGGGTTCGATCCCGGCCAGTGCGGTGACAAATGCGTCCTTGCCGTCAGCGAACGAGGGGTTGTGCTGCGTGTAGGTCGGACCGACCAACTGGTCGGCAGCCTCGGCGGCTTTGCCTTCGTTGAAGGCGAGCTGCAGGAACGTCAACGCGTTGGCCGTGTTGCGCTCCAAGACTTCTGACGAGTTGGACGGCGACGAGGTGGGTCCGTCGAACATCGTGTTCGGATTCGCGGACGTTTCCGGCACGTCTTGAATGGCATCCCAGTGTTCGACGATCTTGCCGTTGTCGACGCGGAAGATGTCGAACACGGCCTGGCCGCGGTCGCCGGGTGCAGACGTGGTGTGGGACTGGAGGGCAACCAGATCGCCCTCGGCGAAAACGCGAGTGATCTCGGCATGCAATCCGGGTGTGGCCTCGACGTAACCGCCTATGCCGCTGACAAATCCAGCTGCCCCATCGGCGGCGGTGGGGTTGTGTTGGATGTAGACGTCGCCAAGGTATCGGTCGGCGGCTTGCTGAACCTGACGGCCGTTGAACGCCAGTTCGTAGAAATCCGTGACGACGGTCTTGTTGGATTCGAGTTGATCGCCCTTTTCGGCAACAACGCTCGTGGACGTCGTAGAACTGCTGGGCGTTGCGGATTCCGCGTCGTTGGAGCACGCGGTGAGCAGGAGTGCGGCGGCAGCGGGAACAGTCATCCAGGCTGCGCGCCTACGAAGGTTGCTCATATTCAGTGTGCGACGGTGAAACGCTGGCGACGGTGGGCCGGAGTCTCGATCTCGTCGACAAAAGCGTGGGCGTAGTCTTCGCCCGCGATGGCGGAGTTGCCCTCGGCGTCCGTCAGGAGAATGTCGCCACCCAACTGGAACGATCCCTTCGGGGCGACGCCGGCATGGGCACCGAACGCTGCGGCCGGGCTCACGTAGAACCAGTCGACATTGCTGTCGGTCGCGCGGAGCGCATCGAGGACGTCGGCGTGAGCGAGTGCCTCACCCTTGTATGCGTCCGGGAAGTCGGGGGTGTCGACGACGCGTGGCCCACCCTCGGAGACCAACAGGCTGCCGGCGCCACCGACTACGGCAATGCGAGCACCGTTGCGTGCGGCGGCATCTGCGAGGGGAGTGACGGCGTCGAGCAGGCGCTTGCCGTCGATCTCGCGAGCGGGGATGGCAACGACAACGACGTCGTTGTCTGCCGTGATCTGCTCCACGATCGTGTTGTCGTGAACAGAACCCTGCACGACATTCGTGTCGGTTCCGGACTGCGCGCTGCGAGCGACGACGGTTACCTCGTGGCCGCGTGAAGCGGCTTCTTTCGCGATTGCGCTTCCTGCAAAACCGTTTCCACCGAATACTGCGATCTTCGACATGGGGTGTGCCTTTCCTTGATGTCGTCGTTGTGCTTGTAGTAGTAAATTTATTCACCCCGAGCTGCATTGTCTCGGTCAGTTGCGGGCATTCCTTGGTGAAAAACAGACATCATGATGACGATGGGCCGACTGCTTCGGGTCGAAGTTGCGAACCGTAGGGTTGGTACATGACTCTCACCGCCGACAACAATGCAGGTCCAGTGGCAATCGAGCGCTCGGACGTCGAAGCTGCGCGGACTCGTATCGCAGGACTGGCGCGGCGTACTCCGATCTTTCGCACTGCGCTACCGACGCCACAGGGTGAGGTACCGGTTCTGTTCAAGCTCGAGTACCTCCAGCACGGCGGTTCCTTCAAAGTGCGCGGCAGTCTCAATGCAGTGGAACGAGCGGTCGCCGACGGCACCATGCCCGATGCCGGCGTGGTGATCGCGTCTGGCGGCAACGCTGCAATCGGGGCCGCGTGGGCAGCGCGGCGACGAGGACTCACCTGCACAGTGGTGGTACCGGAGACAGCGCCTGATGCCAAGGTGAAGGCTCTCGGAGAGTTGGGTGCAACCGTTCACAAGGTAGGCGACCGGTATGCACTCGCTGCTGCCGCTGCGGCGGACATCGCACGCACCAGCGGTGCGCTCGAACTGCATGCCTACGACCTGCCCGACATCGTCAGTGGGGCCGGCACCATCGCTCTCGAGCTCGAAGACGACGCATCCGGACCGATCACGTATTGCGTTGCAGTCGGCGGCGGCGGGTTGGTCTCTGGAATCGTCGCGGCGGCTCGTCCCGAAGATCACGTGGTAGCCGTCGAGCCGACCGGAGCTGCCACCTTGCACACCTCGCTCGATGCGGGGCGTCCGGTGGATATCGAAGTGAACAGTATCGCCGGAGACTCGTTGGGGGCTACACGAATTGGTGCCATCGCCTGGGAGACACTGCATGAGAGTTCGGTAGACAGTGTTGTGGTCGAAGATGATTCGATCCGACAGGCGCGGGCATTCATGTGGCGGGAGTTCCGGATTCTGGTGGAGTTGGGAACCGCGGCAGCATTGGCTCCGGTTCTGAACGGAACGGTGTCGCCGCCGTCCGACGGTGAACTGTGCGTGGTTTTATGCGGAGCCAACACACATCCGACCGACCTGTAATTTCAGCGTATTTGTTTGCCTGCGTGTGAGAAAGTCGCAGGTGGGTACCTCTCGCAGTATGAGTACCAGCAGCATTATCTGGATAATTGTTGCCGTGGTCGTGGTGATAGCGATCGTGGCCGCACTCCTGTGGGTGGCGCGAAACAGGCGTGACGAGCGTCGTCACATCGAGGCAGAACAGATCCGCGAAGACGTCGCAGACAAGTCACTGCAAGTAGGCGAGCGCGAGGCGCGGGCAGAAGAGACAGCAGCCAAAGCGCGCATGGTGCAGGCAGAGGCCGACGCCAAAGCGGCGGAAGCGTCTGCGCTGCAACATCATGCAGCGCAGCATCGGAAAGAGGCGACGAGTTCTCGCGACGAACTGAACCAGCAACGAGATCATGCAGACGCGATTGACCCCAAGGTTCCCAACCCCGAAGAACCGCGGTCGACGCCGGATCAGAACCCTCGAAACCCTTGATCTCGAAACACTTGATGCAGGCGTTCGAGGGAAGCGTCTGCCCGTATATGGTTCGACGATCATGATGAATAAAGAATCGTCACCGCACGACCAGAAGAGCGTCGCGTCCACGGCGGCTGACGTCGCACAGAACAATGTCTTCGAGCGCTTTGCCCGTGCCGGATTCGTCGTCAGCGGTGTGGTTCATCTGCTGATCGGATATATCGCGATCCGCCTTGCTCTCGGTGGATCCGGGTCTGCGGACCAATCGGGTGCGATGGCCGAGTTGGCAGGAAAGCCAGGGGGTGTCTTCGCTCTGTGGGTCGGCGTCGTGGCCTTCCTTGCCATGGCGTTGTGGAGATTGGCCGAAGCTGCGTTGGGAAGCTCGTCGTCGCCGTCCTCTGACGACAAGAAGAAAGAGTTCTTCAACCGCGCAAAGGCTCTGGGCATTTCGCTCGTCTATTTCGGTTTTGCTTTCACTGCATTCGGATTCGCCCGCGGTAGCGGGAAGTCCAGCAGCGGTCAGAGTGCGGGGATCACGGCGCGTTTGATGGAGAACACGCTTGGAACTATCGCATTGGTGATCGGCGGGATCGCGATCATCGCCGTTGGTGTGTACCACGTGTACAAGGGCGCGAGCCAGAACTTCCTCGATGATCTGAAAGGCACACCCAGCAACTTCGTGCGCCGACTCGGAACCGTCGGGTACGTCGCCAAGGGCTTGGCCATCGCTGCAGTCGGCATTCTGGTTCTTCTTGCGGTCAACAGTTCCGAACCCGGCAAGTCCTCCGGACTCGACGGAGCGTTCAAGACGCTGGGCGCGCAGCCGTACGGAGTGGCGCTGCTGATCCTTGCCGGATTGGGCATCATCACCTACGGGCTCTACTGCTTCGTGATGGCGCGCTCGACGAAGATGTAGCGCCTGTAGGCAAGTGGGCCTATCCGAATGACCCGGTCTGGAAGCCGACGTCGCTGCCCGACGAACTTCCCGTCGAGCTACCGAATATGGGTCGTCTCGGAACCAGATCATGCATCAGGTTCACGGCTGCAGGGTCGATCATCGCCGCATTTCCACCGTTCGCCAGAATCGTGATCGACCAGCCGCTGTCGGGAACCAGCAGGGTGATGCAGTTGGATCCCGAGCTGTCTCCGTTTTTCTTGGCGAACCGTTGTGGGAAGTTGGGCGTCGGGGGTTGGAGCTGCCACGCCATTCCCATTCCGAATGCAGGATTCTCCGGAGCTTGCGTGTCGATCTGCTCGAGCATCGAGGTCAGGACTGGTTTGAGCGGGTTGTTTCCGTAGCCGAGAGTTGTTGCAGCCCAAATCGACATGTCCTCGGCGGTGCTGACCAGCCCACCCCCTCCTGCGATCGCACCCGTGTTGTTCCACAGAGGCGCTCGTGTGCCGTCGAGGTGGTACGGAACGGCAAGGTCGGTTGCTTTGGTCTCGATCACGGTACCCATCATCCCGAGCGGGTCGGTGATTTCGCGGGCGACTGCCGCCGCGAATGGTGGCTTCTCTTGTCCCGGAATGATTTTGTCGGCCATGAATGTGCCGAGCAGTCCGAACCCGAAGTCCGAGTACAGCCAGTGGCTACCGGGGGCGAACTCCAAGGCGCCGGCGTCTTGGAGTCCTTTCCAGAGCATATTTCTGGTGTACTTCGCCTTCTCGTCCGTGCACGATCGTGTGGGATCGGCACACCCCGCCGAAAGATTGGGCGGGTCGTCGCTCAGGCCGGAACGGTGGGTGACCAGTTGGCGAAGCGTGATCTCCTCGCCGCCGATGCCTTTCGGCAGCGGGTTGCCATCCGAATACTTGCTCGCCAGGTCGTCCAATCCGACTTCTCCCCGAGCGATCAGTTTCGCCAGTAGTGCAGCGGTGAAGGTCTTGGTCTCCGAGGCGATCTCGAATTGCGTTCGTGGAGTGACTCTCACGCCGTTTTCGACGTCGGCCTGGCCGTAGTGGTACGTAGTGGTGACACTCGCCTTGCGGTTCTTCTCATCCGGTTTGACGATAGCGAAGGCAAGGCCGGGAACGCCGCTGTTCAGCAGTGTCTCTGCGACGCGTTGCACCGCTTGGGCTTCAGCAGGATCGCCGACCCGCGAACCTGGATTGGGTGCCGTGGGGCCGGCGGCGCCGGCGGTCGAGGAGGTCGCGAGGGTTATGACCGCGGTTGCCGCCAGCCCTGCAACGCTGATGAACTGTCGTCGTGACGTCCGGGCGGACCCTCGATCCTGGTTATCCATTGTTTGCACATTACAACCAAAGTCGACTGGTTTGACTGTTTTGTCGGAATTGCCAAGGTGTGGTCCTTAGAGGACAGTGTCGCTAGATCACTCCGCCGTTGACGTAGATGACCTGGCCATTGACCCAACGAGCTGGGCCGGCGAGAAACGCGACAGCCTCCGCGATGTCCGCCGGTGTGCCGAGGCGTTCCAGGGGAGCCAGCTTGGACAGGTTCTCCACTGTAGCTTCGTCTTTCCCGTCAAGGAACAGATCGGTGGCCGTGGGGCCTGGGGCTACGGCGTTGACCGTGATATCGCGTCCCCGTAGCTCTTTCGCGAGAACCAGAGTGATCGCGTCGACAGCACCTTTGGTGGCGGCGTACGCGGCATAAGTCGGAAATGCCAGCTTCTTCACGGAGGTGGAGAAATTGATGATCGCACCACCGCGCCGGACACGTCTGGCTGCCTGCTGGTCGACCACGAAGGTCCCTCGGACGTTGGTCCGATGCATCCGATCGAAATCGTCGAAGTTCAGTTCTGCGACGGTGGAGAGGATCATGATTCCGGCTGCGTGAACGACGACGTCGATGCCCCCGAACTCCTCCTCGACCGTATCGAACAGTGCGGCGACTTCACCTTCGTCGGCGACGTCCGCATGCACCGCTATGGCGCGACCGCCCGCAGCGACGATGGCGTCAGCTGTTTCCCGGGCGCGTTGAATGTTTCCTGAATAGTGCACGGCGACAGCCATTCCGTCGGCGGCGAGCTTCTCGGCAGTCGCTCGCCCGATGCCGCCGGAAGCTCCGGTGACGATGGCGACGCGGGTGGTGGTGTCAGTCATGATGTAACTCCTGAACTGGTTTCGGTTGCATCGGACAGCTTGCGAAGCCACTCTCGTAGTAGGCCGACTTCGTTGGCGGAGAGAGAAGTTGAATCTGCGGCGGCCAGTTGGGCGTCGAGAGTAGATGCAACTCTGTTGAGTGAGGTTTCCGGGTGGGCGCCGGATTCGTCGATGATGGACGCGAAGATTCCGTCGCGAACTCGCTGTGACAGCGTCGGATCGGGGTACTGTTCCGGCCTGACGACGAGCATCAGAGCGACGCCCGCATTGGCGGACATCACCATCTGCGTAGCCACGTCGACCGATACGGTCAGAACACCTGCCGCAGCGCATCGTTCGAGAACGGATCGAAGTAGCGCCTGAGCCTGCAGGGCGGTGTCGGCGCTCTGGGCGGAAGGTGAGTGCATCAAGCGGTAGTGAGCGGGATGCGCGAGCGCGAAGGCGGTGTGCGCATCCCAGCCGGCCCGTAGATCGGCAACGGGGTCATCGGAAGGTGTCGCAGCGCGTTTACCTCCGAGGTATTCGAAGAAGCCCGCCTCGACGACGGCTGCGAGCAGTCCGTCCTTGTCGCCGAACTGACGGTAGAGCGCGGGGGCGCCGACGCCGGCCATCTCGCACACGGCGCGGGTGGATATGTCGCCGTTGGGGGAGGTGTTGAGCAGCTCGGTTGCCGCGGCCAGAATCTTTGCTCTCGAACCCATGGAAACAACGCTAACACAAATATGTAATCGTTGCTATCGCCGGTTTGGTCGTGCGAACGAACTACAGACACAGGCGCCAGAACTTGATCAGATGAGTGAGCCGGTCCGGCCACGGTTCTGTGTGGAGTGACAGCTAGAGCCGTTCTGTTCTCACACTCTGAATGAAGGAATCCTGGTGATCGATTCGGAAACTACTGTTGCGCAGAATAATTCGCATTCCGGTTATCTGGGGTGGATTCTGCGGGTCATCAGTGTCGTGGCGTGCGCTGCGGTTGCAACGGTCGTTGTCTCTCTGACGCTCGGGCCGCCATTCGCGCGGGCCTGGGCACAGTGGGTTGCTCGTCATCTAGGTGGGGACTTCGAGACGGGAGTCGTTGTCGGATTTGTGACTGGGCTTCTGGGCACCGCTGTGACTTTGTTTGCAGCGCTGATGAGTTCGTTGGCGTGGCGGCGACGCGGTGGCCCGGCATTGTCGCTTGGTGTCGGTGCCATTGCCATGCTTGCCGTTATTCCTGGCGCAGTGAATTTGAGTATCGCGGTCGGTGCAGCAGGATCCGGTGTGAGGGCGGCGGGGAGGATCCTCGACGTCGACGGGCCGGCGTTTCGTGGAGCCTGGATAGCCGGATCTGTGGCGGGGCTGTTGCTGTATATGGCCGCGGCGCTGCTGTTAGGGAGGAGCCTTCGTTCGACGTTCGGGCCTGTCAGGCAGGTGGCGGCGCCGCTCCCTGGGGTGGTCGGCGGCACGAATGCCTTGGCCATCGTCGCACTTGTACTTGGAATCTTCGGTGGAGTTCTTGCTATTCCAGTGGGGTATGTGTCGTTGAACCAGATTCGCCGTTCCGGCGAAAGTGGGCGCGGATTGGCAGTGGCCGGACTCGTTCTCGGCTATCTGTCCCTGGTCGTCGTCGTAGGTTTCGTATTCGTGGCTGTGTCCGCGGCCTATCGATAATTTGGGTCGCGCGTCAGAGTTGGGTGGGCTGGAGTGGCTCGATGTCGGAGGTGCGAGGTCCGAACAGGCCCATAGCCCGGGTGCGAATGGACGGTAGTGCTTCGTGGATGCTCCCGCCGAGGCGGTGGAGAGAGTTGAACGAGCGTGATTCCCAAACCGGAAACTCTCCGTCGGTGTCGCGTGATGCTGTGTCCCACAGGAGGGCGTCACCGTTTTCGCTCCATCCGAAAACCTGCAGCGAGTCGGGGAGTGACCAATCGCCGTCGGGTTCGATCATCCAATCGAACTCGTCATCCTGTCCTTCTCTGTAGACCGAATGAAGATGGGCGGTGAGGTTGCGGGCGCGCCCTTGCCAGCCGTCGGCAAATCCGGGAAGGACGGGCGGATAGATGAGCCAGAGTCCGAAGGTCCGCGCCCAACCTGCGTGCCTGATGAATGCGCGATATGAATCGGGGAAGCCCTGCCGGTCGGGAAATCGAAAAGAATCCAAAACAGTGAAATCTATGTGTTGAAGCGTCGACTGGCCTTCTACCGTCAGCGCGTTGGGTCCCTGTGCAAACACGTCCTCAACACTAGCAATGCGAGTTCGTGAAGGATCTTGGGCGGGAGGTCTTGGCTGGTTGTTCCCCGAGTTCGTCGGATCAAATACCTTCAATGGCCCGCAAGATTCACCACCAATCGAATCACCAACTCGCCGTCCACCTCTCGGGTCCGTTTCTCGCAGATCACGTTCATCAATGCGGTGCCCTCATCGATGCCGAGTTGGTGTGTGAGTAGCGTGTCGATCGTGTCGTCGACGCTCGCCAATGCAGCTGCAGCGGAGGCGAGTTGGTCGTTCGTGACTCCTCTGTTGCCAGTCAAGGCAACGCGCAGAGCGCCCCTGGTGAACGTGGTGATCGCGGGTGGTGTCGGTCCGCCCGTGTTGGCTTGTCGCACCCCGGCGATGTCCACCCCGGGTAACAAATCGGACGTGGCCTTGGCCGGCACTCCACCAATCGGATGCATGGCGACAACTCGATCGCCGAGGCGTTCCAGAGCGGTGTCGATCGACGTTACTGTGCCGGCGCGGTGAGTCGCGACCAGCACAGCGACCGAGCCTGTGGTTTTGCGTACCCAGTTCTCGGTAGCGAGCGAGTTGACCACGGATGGAAAGTGATTCGTCGTCCACTCCATGCCGAGTTCGGTGCGGTGGACCATTACTACTCGGACGGTTGGGAAGAGAACGGAGGGTGCGAGGGCCGCAGCCAGATTTCCGATGAGACCGTCGCCGAAAATGAGCAGCGTCTCCGGTGACTCGCGTGAGAGGCAGGAGAGCGCATACCTGACGACGGCGTACGGTTCGACGAGAGTAGCGCGTGCGCTGGAAAGTTCCAGTGGCAACGGCGTGACCAACCCTCCACTGACCGCGGGCACGCCGATGATGACGCGTTGTTGAAACAACCCCTCGACGTTGTGGCCGAGAAGAAACGATGAATCATGCGGATGCGTCGGGTTGACCACGACTCGATCACCTACCTCGAAGTCGGTGACGCCGTCGCCCACTTCGACGACGCGGGTAGCGCCTTCGTGGCCGACAATGGGCGAGGGGTCGTCCCTGTCTCCGCGCACAATCTGAATGTCAGTCCCGCACAGGCTGACTTTCTCGGGGGCGACGAGAAGTTCGCCGGGCCCGGGAGTTGGAGTCGGCCGCTTTTCGACGCTCGACCGACTGCCCCTTCTCACGATTGCGCGATGGGTGAGTTGCGTTGTCATGAATCCTCTTTCACAGCTTGCTTACGCGGAGGCGACCGGCGGCAATATCGTCGGCACCGGACAGGGTGTCGATATCGTGAGGACGGCACAGGTATATCGTCTTACGGATTCTCTCGGGAGTCAGTGACGTGTCCGCGTACGATCGCACCGAGGCGAGTTGGGAACACAGTTCCCTCTCGTACATCTCGGACAGACCTTCGGCGAGCCCGCCACCGATCCCGATGCGATCCAGTCGTGGATCGAGGGCGATCATCGTTCTGACCAGCTCGGCGATCGGCTCGACGACCACGCGCAACAGAAGTGATGCACCAGGGGCGCCTGACTCGAGTGCTGGACCGAACGAATCTCTGTCATAGGGCAATTCGAGAGCCGAGGCGACAGCAGTCAACGCCGAGCCGGACGAGATCGCCGCGACATGTCCGACGCCTCCACATGCGCAGGGTAACTGTCGCACCGTATCCGGCCCCGACGTCACTGCACGAAGGTGGCCGACCTCCCCTTGCAACCCCAATGCGTCCACGGGAATCACTCCCTCTTTTGCATCAGCTATCCGCAGTGCGATCCCGCTGCTGATGGTGAGGTAGGCGATGCGCCGATCGGTGGGACGTGTAAATCCACGAGCGAACGACGCCAACCCTGCCGTCACGTCGTTCACGAGTGTCCATCGAACGTCCGGGCGGTGGGATTCGAGGAGACGCAGCAACGGAATCTCACCGGCAGGAGCGCCGCCCCACAATGGGCCGGATCCATAGGCGACGCCCTTCTGTTCGTCGAGCGCGGCCCCGCACGCCATGTTCACTGCGGCACCCGGCGGTAGATATCGATCCAGTGTCTCGATCAGCTCGCGCAGGAGTTGATCGGGAGTGGCAGACGGTTGTCGGAGCACGCTGGGCGATGGCAGCCGTTCGGTTCGCTCACCGCTGCGGATGCGTAGCCACGTACCTCCCAGATCGACCGATACGGTATCCGTCATATTTCCGGTACCACGTCGATTACGAGCTCCGATCTCTCTCGGGAGAGTCGTAGTGAAGTAAAGTTATTCACTCTCAAAAGGTTTCGTCCGGGCTCGGCTCCGATTGCAACGCATGATGCGCCGGAATCGGCCGCAGCAGCCATGCCGGCCGAGGAGTCTTCGAATACGGTGGAGGAGGCGGCGGGAACCTTCAAGCGCGCCGCCGCTGCAAGAAAGCCCTCGGGATCTGGCTTGCCGACGCGCACGTCCTCAGCGCATACCGACGCGTGTGGAAGCGGGAGGCCGGCTTCAGTGAGCCTTCGCACCATCATCGATCGAGGGGCCGACGTGACAATCGCCCACCGCTCCGGGGGCACAGACGCCAGAAAGTCCTTGGCGCCGGCGATGGCGCGAACTGGATGCGAGTTCTGCTCTTCGCTTTGCCTGATCCAGTTCAGTTCGGATTCGACGTTTGCTCGATTACCGAGAACCCGAACGATGATGTCGGAAGCGATGCGGCCTGGAAGTGCCTGCGCTACCACCGCCCGATCAACGCCGTGCCGGTCCGCGAATTCGAACCAGACGGCCTCGATCGACGCCTGCGAATCGACGAGGGTTCCGTCCATGTCGAACAGCAGCGCCGAGGTCGAAATGGATTGTCGAATCGAGCTGGGCCGCAGAGTCATAAGACGGCCACCCGACTCATTCCCAAACTTTCGCCGGCAATGCGAATCAGATCGAGATCGTGGTCGGTTGAGCGGCGCAGTCGCTGGTCGCCAGGATCGGTATCGAGCACAATCGTCTGTGCACCGATCTCAGACAGAAAATCGATGTCGGCACGTATCTGGTTGATGGTTCCGTACCCGAGTGGACGGTCTGGTGATTCGACAGATTTTTCGGTGGGGAGAAAGTAGATGCGGGGGACGAACTCACGCCCGGGGGCGAGTGAAGCGACTCCAGCGATGCATAGGCCCCGGGTAGGGTGCAATGGGTGCCATGCAGTGCCTAATCTGTTGGTTCGGTCGATCGCAGCGGGTCCGTTGCCGCCGATCCACAACGGAGGGTGTGGTTGCTGCAGCGGTAGAGGTCCGTTGTGCACGCGATGTGTTCCGGCCGAGCCCGGTGCGTCGTATGTCTCCGACGTCCACGCTGCGATCAGGGTTTCGAGAGTGGTATCCGTCAGTCGGCCTCGACGTGTGAACGGAACGCCGAGGACGTCGAAAGCCTGTGCAGTCCAGCCGACCCCGATGCCCACGATCAACCGTCCGCCGCTGAGTCGATCAATCGTCGCGGTCGCATGGGCGAGGTGGGCCGGGTGTCGGTGACTGCCGATCAGCACGCCGCTGCCCAGGCGAATCGACTCGGTACCCGCTGCGAGCCAGGACAGCGTGGCCAGGCACTCGTAAAACGGAGCGGGAGAGCGGCGATTCGCGTCGTCGGTCAACACCACGTGATCCGAGAGCAGGACATTGTCGAATCCGGCAGCTTCCGCTGTCCGGGCCCACGCGAGAATCCCCTCGGGGTCGATCTGCGGCCCGAAGTTGGGGAGATTGATTCCGTACTTCACAGCGAACTCGGAATCAGTCGTGCGGCGCCCCCGTAGCGGAACGTCAGGAAGTTTCCCCCGTTGGCGGTCAAAGGGCGAGGGGCCTCCTGCCGGCCGATGTGGTGCTCGAACAACTCGATGTTCAAGTCGCCGACGGATACCATCGCCATCCGGGACGTTCCTTCGACGTCGAGATCGAACTGTGCCGTCATGAACCCGCGATCCGCTGCGATGTCGGTGCGGAGCACCTCGGTTCCCGAATGGGCGGTCACCAGACGCGCTATCGCGGCGTCGAGGTCCGGGACGCTGTAGCCCGTGTGATCCAAACCGCGGCAGGTCGGGAGAAGGGCCGACGCGATGTCCTCTCGTCTGTGGTGGAGTCGGGCCTGGGTCTCGTGGAAGTATCCCGGCTCCTCGGGCCACTGCTGAAGTTCGAAGAGATCGCCCCACGGCGACCGGAAGTACACCCACTTGTTGCCCGCAATCGGACCCTCGGGTACCTCGATCACGTCGCCGAGGACTGTCACGTCGCTTCGCGAATCAAGGTAGCTCACAGCGAGTTCGATATCGCCGACAGTGAAGCACAGATGGTTGGTGCCGATGTCGACCAACCGCGGCGGGGGTTGATGGGGCCAATCCGCTGATACGAAATCCACGACCCCCGACAATCCGATCGGTACGGAGGCACGTCCGGGGGATCTTACGACGCGGTTCGCACCCAGGAGTGAAGCGAAGAAGTTGGCGGCGGCGTCCGCATCGGGAACGGTGACACCGACTGTGGACAAGGCATTTTCGACATTCGCGGTCACGGTCATGGGATCAGCAGTACCTTTCCTCGGGTTCCGCCCGCGGCCAGCAGAGCGTGGGCTCGGGGTGCTTCGTCGAACCGGAATGTTCGGGCGACAGGGACGGTGACCGAACCGGTCGATACCAGTTCGGCGAATGATTCGAGGCCCGAGCCGTCCTCGTCGACATAGCTTTTCGCCGGTGTGATTCCACGTTGCGGTGCGGGTTGCTCGTTGTCGTCGATGGAGATGAAGGCGCCGTCGTCTCGCACACTGTCGACGGATTCGGCAACACCCGCCGTGTCGACGATGGCGTCGTACTCCTTCTGCGGCAGGTCGACGGGACTCGCTATGACCCTGCTGAGGCTGAGGGCCAAGAGTTCGTCAGTGTCGCTCTCGCGAGCGAGGGCTTCGACGCGGTGTCCCCGCGAGATCAGCAGCGCCGACGCTATTCGGCCCACCGCGCCGGCAGCACCGGTCACCAACACCGTGGATTCTGATGCAAGGTCGAGTTTCTCGAGGCATTGCACAGCGGTGAGCGCCGCGAGTGGGATCGCAGCAGCGTGCTCGAGGGTGACGTTCGACGGAGCGGGTGCGAACAAGGACTGGTCGGCGGTGACGCGTTCGGCATAGGTTCCGTAGCGGTGTGCCGGTTGCGCGATCATTCCGATGACGCGGTCTCCTGGCGTGAAGCGTGTTACCGCGGATCCGACTGCGATAACAGTTCCGGAGACGTCCCATCCCAATACCGCTGGGAAGTGCAACTCGATGGGCAAGAACCCCGAACGGGTCTTCAGATCGACAGGGTTGACGGCAGCGGCTGCAACGGAAACAGTGACGTCTCCGGGGCCGGATGTCGGCTCGTCAACCTCGGTGAGAGTGAGAACGCTTGGGTCGCCGGTGGCTTCGATTGCGATGGCTTTCATGCGATTCCTTTCATGAGACCTTGCGTTGGAGAATGATCGACGGCGTAGCGGGCATTCGCTTCGGCTGCAGTCAGAACCAGTCCGCCGTCGACGGTAACGGTGGTCCCCGTGAGATAGCTCGAACCGGACCCGGCGAGGAACGCCGCGGCTGCTGCGACCTCGTGCACACCGGCCGGACGCCCCAACGGGATAGCGGGGCGATCGATGTCCGCATACGAGGATTCGTCATCGATGCCGTTCATCGCGGTGGCGGTTTCTCCCGGTGCGACGGAATTGACGCGCACTCCGTGGGGCGCGAATTCGAGGGCGAGGACACGACTCGACGCCGCCAATGCGGCCTTGCTGGCGCAGTAGATTGCACCGCCGGTGATGGGGACCGTGTCATGGATCGATGTGATGTTGACGATCGATCCTGCGATACCTCGCGCGATCATCCGGCGCCCCACCGACGAGGCCAACGCAAGTGGGGTGATCGAATTGACGGCCATGACCTCGCGCATTCGATCGATGGCGAGTGCATCTGCGGGTGATCGATCGTTGATCCCGGCATTGTTTACCAGGCAGTGGATCTCACCCAGTTCATCTGTGCATCGCAGAACGGCGTCGACTGTCGATTCGGCATTGCGCAGGTCCAGTTGCAGGGGAACGACGTCGATGCGGAACTGCGCATTTATTTCGCTCACCAACCGTGCGATGCGATCGAGACCATTGCCGTATCCGAGGACGAGGTTGTGACCCTCTTTCGCAAGCGCGAGCGCGATTGCCCGGCCGATACCACTACTCGCTCCGGTTATTACTGTGTATTCGAGCTCACTCAACAGAGATCACCACCTTCGGCCGTGTCCTGTGGCCTTCGAGACGATCGAACGCGGACTGTGCTTCGGTCAGAGGAACCACACTGTCGATCAATGCGGTCAATGCCGGGCGAATCAGCGGGAACAGTTCCGCGGCTCGGCGGTAGTGATCTACCCCGTGACGTACTCCGATGATCGAAATGCCGGCCAGCGCAACCGCTCCGGGATCGATCGATTCCGTGTGCGCCGCGACGCCTACGAGGATGCACTTGCCTCCCGGACGGAGAACGCCTACGGCGGTACCCAGCGCACCGGCGCCGCCAGACGCCTCCACGACCACGTCGTACTGCCCGGTCAGGTGTGTGGCATCGGTGAAACTGTGTGTGACGGTGCCGGAGTCGAGGTGTTCGATCGACCGGGGTTCGAGAACCTCGACGGTGATCGGGTATCGACTCAGCATGGCGATGGACAAGCTGCCGATCGTGCCCGCGCCGACGACGAGAACCCGATCACCCGGCGACACCGAAGCAGCGTCGAGCGCCTCGAGCACCGTTACGAGCGGCTCGATGAGAACGTGCTCCGGTTCGACTGTGACGCGACCGAGTGAAACGACCGTGCGCCGCGGCATGCGGAGGAATTCGGCTGCGGCACCAGGATGTTCGTATAGCCCGACCTCACGCAGATCGGAGCATTGGTTGCGTCGTCCGGCCCCGCAGGCCGAACACGCCTGGCAGAAAATCATCGTGCTCCCGGTGACTACGTCACCCGCCGACAGATCGTGAATATTCGGGCCGGTCTGCTCTACGGTGCCCACCCATTCGTGCCCGAAGTGATGCGGAAACGACGTAAGGCCATCAGTGAGGTATGACGACGTGCCGTGCAACAACTCCAGATCCGTACCGCACAGACCGACATAGGCAACCTTGACGACGACATCGTCAGGCCCGCAGTTGGGACGGTCGATCGTCACGATCGACACGGAACGGGGAGCGTCGATCATCGCAGCTCTCATGGCTTTCACGTCACGCTCCGAGCAGTGCGCCGACTGACGAACAGCAGCAGTACTGCGCCCGCCGCGAGGACTGCCCCGATAGCAGGCAGGACTGCAACACTGTTGCCGCCGGACAGAGCGATCGAGCCGATCCACGCGCCGGCAGCATTCGCCAGTTGGAATCCTGCAATGTTGACCGTGGCAGCAAGGTGCGGGGCTTCGCTTGCGGCACCGATGAGTTTCGAGGCGAGCGGCGGAATAATGGAAAAACCGGTAGCACCGAGCACGAACATCCAGGCGAAGGCAAACCAAGACGTTCCGCCGAAGACGAAGAGAGCGAGAAGTGCCAACGCGAGCGCGGTCAACGCGATGTACAGCGTTTTGTCCAGGTCCTTGTCCGCGTAGTAACCACCGAGTTGATTGCCGACAACAGACCCGACGCCGAATACGAACAACACCACCGTCACCGTCGACACCGAGATGCCGGCATGCTCGGTGAGATACGGCGAGATGTAGGTGAACACCACGAAAAGCGCTGCCTGACTGAGAGCGGTCAGCCCGATCGCCCACAGAACTGGGCCACGGGTGAACACCCGTAGCTCTGAGCTGACGTTCCCGGTCTGGTGCGAGGGAGCGGCGTTGCACGTCGAGGCGATCAGCGCAGCGGTGACCAGCAGTTGGAAAACGGCGATGATCGCAAAAGACCAGCGCCAACCCAGTTGTGTACCGATGAGAGTTCCCAAGGGGACGCCGAGGACCGTCGCCAGGTTCAGTCCGAGGGTGACGCGGGCGATCACACGCCCTTGGAATTCAGGCGCCACCAACGACGTCGCCAGCACCAGGCACAAAGCGAAGAACGTCGCGTGTGGCAGAGCAGTGATGATCCGAAATATCACCATGGTTGCGAAGTTCGGTGCCAGCGCAGTTCCAATGTTGCCGATGACGAAGAGAGCCATCAGAGCCGCGATGAGAGGTGTCCGCGGCACCCTGGTGGTAGCGATCGTCAGTAGAGGGCCACCGATGACCACTGTGACGGCATAGATGGTGACGAGCAGTCCTGCTGTGGAGGTGCTGACCCCGAGGTCGGTGGAGATGTCCGGAAGTACGCCGGCCACAAGGTATTCGACAGTGCCGACGCCGAACACTGCCAGGAGCATCCAGATTATTGCGGCATTCGCGTTGGTAGAGCGAGCCGTTGTCGTCAATTCGTGCGGAGTTTCGACCACCATGGCCTATCCCTTCTCGTATCCGGTGTATTCGACGACTGCGCATCCCCATGTGAACCCGACGCCGATGCCGGTGAGCATGATCCGGTCTCCGGGGTGCAGGGCCTTGCTGCGGCGGAGCAGGTCGAGGCCCAGTAGTGGGTCGGCAGCACCGGTGTGGCCGATGGTTCTGCCGAGTTCGACCAAGGTCTGCTCGGCGCGGATCTTCAGCGGTTCGAAACATTGTTTGCGAAGTAGGACGTTGCCGAAATTCGGTACGATCCAGGTGGCGATGTCACCGTGATGAGTGGCGGCATCACCCAAAGCTGTTTCAGCGCACCGAGACAGGGCGGCCGCGTTGCGTGACCAGAACTCGTCGATGGAGTGAGTCTCGGTGAAGCCCCCCACCCGTGCTCGGAGATCGATCGGGTCGGCGGTGCCGTAGACAGGCATGCTTGTGCGCTCGTGCCCGCGGTGCATCTGCTCGAGGTGTGCATCAGTGACTACGGAAGTCGAAAGAATACGAAAGGGACCCGGATCCGGGCCGATGACAGCAGCGGCCGCGCCGTCTCCGTAGGCGAGACCGCTGTCGGAATTCCACCGGTCGAACAAGGGGAGACGCCAAGCGTCGGATGCAGTTACCAGGCCTTTGCCGTGTCCGTCGAACCAGCGGCCGATCAGTTCGATTCCGACGATTGCTCCGGCGCAGGCTGTTCGGATCTCGATCGGCAGGCAGTCGTCGATGCCAAGTTCGTTCTGAATGTAGGCGCCGCAGTTCCACGCCTCCAGGCCGTTGTGCAGAACCACTGCATGCACGAGTAGGTCGATTTCGTTGCTGCTGATTCCGCTGTCGGCCAACGCAGCTCTGCCTGCGAAAACTGCCATCTCCGGCGCGGATTCGCCGATATCAGGGTCCGACACTGCAACCGAAGTCTGTCCGGTCTTCTGATGTTCGACGGGATCGAACCGTCCTTCGGTCACCATGTCGGAGGCTTGTTCCCGCCTGTCCGGTAGGTATGAGCCGAAGCCTTCGATGTAGAGGCCGCCCCACCTCATGACGCGACCTTCGTCACCGACGTCTCACGGACGCGTAGCTCGTCGCTCTTCCTGTTCAAAAGGGCGGAGGCAGAGTTGATTCCGTCGATCGTGACATCATTGACGAAGTGGTGCCCACCGATCCCGACCGGCAAAGGCAGCCGTTGCCGCCCGTCCCGATGACGCACTGTGTCGGCCAATGCGGCGCCGAGGACGCCCGGTGTGGACAAGACGTCGTTCCAGGTGGGAAGGCCGAGGCGCCTCATTACAGTCAGGACGCGATCAAGTTCAGCTTCACTGACACTTCCCCGCAAATAACCCAGTGCAGACGTCAATGCCATGTCGACAGCTACGGCTTCACCGTGCAGAAGTTCCGGTAGTGCTTCCATCTCGAGCGTGGGCGAGAATGTGTGGCCGTAGTCGACGCAGCGTTCGAGGCAGGATTCCCACAGATTGGGCTGCAGTTCCTCGAGCATCAGGTGGATCGACTCGGCGATGACTTGTGTTGCTGCTGTGTCGAGTTTGTCGGAAGAGCCCTGAAACCTGTCATCGATCAATCGTTCCCCGAAGATTTCCAGCAGTTCGAAGAGGTCGAGGGATTTGATCAAGGCCATCTTGAGTATCTCGGCAAGGCCGTTGGACAAGTGTCGGTTGTCGAGGGTACGCAGGAATGCTCGGTCGACAAAAGTTGCCAGGGCCGGTGCATACGTCCCTAGTCGATTCTTGCCCATGCCGTAGTTGACTCCGGTCTTGACGCCGACCCCGGCGTCGACGAGGCCGATCAGTGTGGTGGGGACCCGGATGTACGGCGTTCCGCGGCGGTAGACGCTCGCGGCGAAACCGACGATGTCGAGTAGAACACCCCCGCCGATCGCGATTACCGGCTCCCTGCGTCGGTCGATGCCGAACCCGTTCATCGCGTCGACCACCCGCACCGCAGAACCCCACTCTTTGACCGTCTCGTCGGCTCGCATCGGTACGAAGGATGCTCGTATTCCGTGGTGTTCGAAGTAGCCTCGAATTCGATCCCCGTGAATTCGGTCGACGTTCGCGTCGATGATGATCAAGCGTCGGTCTCCGCGGTGTAGCGACGCTGCGCTGCACCCGTCGAGTAGTCGAGTGCTGTCCTTGGCGAACAGATTTCGTGCGGCGATCACGTGATACTCGACCTGTTTGACCGCTTCGACCTTCCATGTCGAATCGGTGGCCGCGCTGTGGCTGAGACCCAGTTTGAATGAAGCGGCACTACGCATGTCGATCCCCCTAGACGGTGTGAAAGAGCGTTCGCGAGCTGTGTCAGCAGTACGGCGGTACTTCAGTGAACGAAATGAACTTTCGAGGAGAACAGTAGGACATTCGCATAGTGATCGCTACAAGAGTAGAATAGATCACATTTGGATCGGTAGATGCTGCGGAATTGGGAGGTTGCATGGCCGGGGTGCCGGGACAAGGGCGGAAGTTCGACGTAGACGCGGCCTTGGACAAGGCGATGTATGCCTTCTGGGAGCACGGCTACGAGGGGACATCCGTTGCCATGTTGACTGCTGCGATGCAGATCAATCCACCGAGTCTCTACAGCGCTTTCGGCGGCAAGGAAGGAGTGTTCTTTGCCGCCGTCGATCACTACAACGCGACTCGCGGCGACTTCATGGACCGGGCGTTCGCCGAAGAGCGCGAGGCATCCGAATTGATTCGCCGCCTCTTGAACGACGCGGCGTCCCATTACACCGACGAGTCTTGTCCGGGTGGTTGTCTGATCATCAGCGCGGCGGTCAGCGTGACCGACGCCAACAGTCACATAGCAAACCGATTGCGCGACATGCGAAATGCCAACGTGGTATTGCTGTCGCAGAGGATCGCAGCCGATATCGCCAACGGACTCTTGCCCGCTGACTCCGATCCCGAGGACCTTGCCGAGTTCATCGGCGTAGTCATCCAAGGCATGTCTCAGCGCGCCCGAGACGGTGCAACACAGAGGCAATTGGAACTTGTAGCGAACAGGTCTTTCGACTCGCTGAACTTCTCGAAAGACCTCATCGGCTGAACAGATTTCAGTTGTTGGTCGTGGGTCGAGCTGGATTGGGTGATGGAGAGCATCGAGGTCGGTCCTAGTGACCTTCTATCCCAATATAATTCGTCACTGACCGTGATGGCTGTCGGTTCGTTGAAGGAAGGGGCGGGGCCAGGCGCCGAGTGCAAGGACGGCGAGGGTTGTCTGGACGAGTCCGGTGGTGAAGAAGATGCCCTGCAGCGGCGACCAGGCCAGGATCATGGCTATCTCGACGAAGATCCAGGTCATCATCGTCAGGCCGGCGGCGGCGTGCAGGCCCCACGTCAGACGGAACCTGTTGTGCTGGGCGAAGAGCGCGGCGGCCTGGATGCCTCCGACGACAACGCCGAGGAGGATTCCGGGCCAGAAATATGAAGGGAAGACGGTTCCCTCGATCCACTCAGGAGGCAGGCCCATCCCGCCGCCGATCGTCAGGCCCGCCATTCCTACGAGCGCAGAGAGCAGGTTTAGCCACGCGATGGCGGACAGACCGATCCGGAGACCCCGTGGAGGGAGCGATGTGGACGTCATGCCTGACAACGATAGAGAGGGTCAGTCGAGCCCGTCCATGTTCCTGCGCGTTGCCGCGCTGGCAGCGTCGGCATCACCCGCGACGATGGCTTCCACTAGATCTCGGTGGGCAGCGGCTTCGTCGTCGATCGATTCGGGGTCTCGCGCCGCGACGTCGGTGATCACGTCCAGGGCCGAGTTGCGGAGCGTTTCGATGAATGAATCGAACACCATCGACAACACGCTGTTGTGCGCAGCATTCACCACGGCGCGATGTAGTTCCATGTCAGCGTCGACAAATTCTGTTGGTGTCGAGGCATTTTCACGGGCTTCGAGTGCTGCGTGTAACAGATCGACGTCGGCCGAAGTTCGGCGCATGGCAGCCAGGCGGCCCGCTTCCACTTCCAGGAGTCTGCGTACTTCGTAGACTTCGCGGCGGTCCGAGCGTTTGAGTTCTCGCTCGAGTTCTGTGACCGGTGTCGAGGACATGACGTAGGTGCCGGACCCTTGATGCGAGTAGAGCTGGCCCGACGCGATCAGTGCGCGAACGGCCTCTCTGCCGGTCGAACGCCCGACTCCGAGGAGTGTGCTCAGATCCTGTTCGTTCGGGATTTTGGTCCCGACCGGCCACTCGCCGTCGCCGATGAGGCGCGCAAGTTCGTCCGCGGCTTTCTGTACCAGCGACTGCTGCTTGATCTGGCGCACTGCCATGTGACTGCTCCTGACTGACTCGGTGAACCGCAATGGAGCGGCTCACCGAGTAATACTTCATGTCCTCCGATGAATCTTCAGACTACGGGGCCGTCTTTCGGTTTATCGAAGGGCGATGACGTCCAGTTCGCGCTCCGTCTCGTCTTCCGGGTCGAGTCGTCGATCGCGCAAGGTGAATGCGATGACGGCGCCGACGAACAGCACTGCAGTTGTCGCCCCGATCGCCATGCGCGGTCCGAAGTGATCTGCCAGGTAGCCGAACAGCGGAGATGCGATGCCCCCCACGGACATCGCGAGTCCGAGCGTCACCCCACTTGCTGTGCCGGGGCGATTCGGTAGGTAGTCCTGCGCCAATGTCACCTGTGGCGCGAAGGGCAGGAACATAGCAAATCCGAGACAGACGATTCCCAATTCGGCAACTGCGACGTGCGGGGCGGCAGCGAGCAGTGCCAGTGAAGGTACCGCAAGCAGGTAGCCGAGTCGGATGGATGCGCGTCGACCACGACGGTCCGCGAGGACTCCTCCCAGTAGCGTTCCGGCCGCTCCTGCCAATGTGAAGGAGGACAACACGATTGCAGCGCTCGAGGACGATCCGTTCAGTGCGTTGAGCACGAACGGTGAGACCAACGACAGTGTGGTCACGTACGGAATTGACCAACAGACCGTTACCAGCACGAGTCGTGTGAACGAGCGCCAATCGTCTGACACGGGACCGTTCGCTGCCAGTTGCGCACTCAACGACTGGGCTGACTCGGCCGCACCCGTGTTGGCCGATCGCGACTGGGCGACCATCCACCAAATAGCCGCCACCGCTGCAGGAACTGCGAGTAGATAGCCGCCGGACAAACCGAGTGAGCCAACCACGAGCGTGACAAACGGTGGCGCCAGCGAGGCGCCCAACGTACCGCCCACGGAGAACACGCTCATGGCTTTCTGTGAATGACCTCCAGCCGCGCGTGCCAAATTTGTGGCGGGAGGATGGTATGCGGCGATGCCGATGCCGGCCACGGCAATTGCCAGCCAAGTGACGATGTAGGTGGTGCTCATCGCTGCCACGACAATGCCTGCTGCGGCCGTCACAAAACCTGTGGGTACCAGCCAGTTTCGGCTCTTTCGATCGACCAGCATGCCGAATGCAGGTTGCACGACACTGGATAGTCCGGTCGCGGCGAGCGTGATTCCGGCGACCGCGGAATAGGAATATCCGCGTTCGAGCATCATGAACGGCAACAGCGCAGGCACAGCCCCCTGGTACAGATCGTTCACGACGTGTGTGCCGGTGAGAAATGCAACTTGCCCCTTCTTCATCTCCTTGGGCATCCCTTCGTTCAGGTCTTCAAGTCCTCAGGTCCTCTGAGGACTTGAAAGCTATCACGAACCCGCGGGCGCACGGTTGCGTTGGAGACCTGGATCTCATTCGAGACGACTGACTAACTCTCAGCAGTCGCGGCGTTGCGGGCGGCGAGTTGCGCGAAAGCGTGGGTAAGTTCTGCCGGGCCGACGACATCGATGTCGGTGTCGAATCGGTTGAAGGAGGCTGCCAGCGCCGTCCAAGACCATGATCCGGCTTCGAGACTGCACTGCTCGGGGCCAAGATCTTCGACGATGCCTTCCCCGACAAAGGGAAGAACATAACTGGCTGGTCGATGGAGAACGACCTTGCCGTGGCACGGCCATTTGTTGATATGTTCCGATCCTTTGAAGCGCGCGGACACGTATTCGCTGACGTCGCCGCCGGGGATTTCCTTCGGCGTGAACCGGGGACCGTTCGGGGTGCGTGGGGTGATGCGATCGGCGCGGAAGATTCGCCAGTCGTCTCGCGCGAGATCCCACGCGACGAGATACCAGCGACGCTTGGAGGTCACCAGATGATGCGGCTCCACTCGGCGCGGCGGTGTTATTTCGCTGTTGTCGGTTGAGTGGTCGTTCGAGTAATCGAAGCGGAACACCTCGCGAGCGCGGACTGCAGCGGAAATCGCTACGAGCACCTCTGGGGACACGGAGTCTGCGTCGCCGGAACCGGCCGAAATCGTGGTGAAACTGAGCGCGTCGAGGCGATGGCGCAGACGCGAAGGCATCACTTGCCGCACAGTGGTCAACGCTCGAACCGCATCCTCTTCGATACCGACGCCGGTCAGCGTCGCCGCCTGCAGCGCAACTGCCAGTGCGATGACCTGATCGTCGTCGAACAGCAGGGGTGGCAGCTCGCTGCCGGCGTCGAGTCGGTATCCGCCGTCCGGGCCCATGGTCGCCGCAATGCGGTAACCCATCTCCCTGAGCCGGTCGATGTCGCGGCGGACAGTGCGATGGCTGATGTCGAGCCGCTCGGCGAGTAGAGCGCCCGGCCAGTCGCGTCTCGTCTGCAAGAGGGACAGCAGATTCAAGAGTCGAGTGGTGGTCGCCATGCGGTGAGACTACGACGAGTCTAGGACGAAAACAGTCCTATACGGCTGTGAGAGTCGACGTTGTCAGGGAAAACCCGAGCGACGTTCGTACCAGGAGCAGACATGAGCATCAAGACAACGACCCACCTCAACTTCCGCGGAGACGCCCGCGAGGCTCTGGAGTTCTACCAGTCCGTCTTCGGTGGCCAGGTCACGATCGCAACCTACGGCGACTTCGGGATGCCCAAGGAGGTGCCCGGCGCTGAGAACGTCGTGTTCGGCCAGGTGGAGACAGAGGACGGCTTCTGTGTGATGGCATACGACATCCCTGGACAGTCGGGCGGCTCGGTCGGCAACGCAGGCTCGACACACCGCGAGAACGGCACCACGATCACTGACCAACCGTTCTTCGTCTCGGTTCGCGGTGAAACCCTCGAAGAGGTGCAGAACTACTGGGCCAAACTCTCTGCTGGTGCATCGATCATCGAGGGTCTTGCCGCCGCGGCGTGGAGCCCCGGTTTCGGCATGCTCACCGATGCGTTCGGGGTGACGTGGATCCTCGACGTCGCTGCCGGCGAAAACCCGGCCTGATCATTCAGACGACGAAGCCGCTGGCACCGAAAGGTGTCCAGCGGCTCCAGCGCGTCGGTGCCCGTCTTGCGCCTCTCGGCAAGTGGCCACTCGAAGTGGCAATTCTGGGGTGGTACCCGGGGCAAAGAATCGAACACCGACACCATCTCCAACGAACCTCCACACGGAGTTATTCCATGCTGACTTGTGCCGCGGTCAATCGTGGTCCTGCTCATCGCTCAGCTCCAGCAGAGCTGGCGACAACGGCTTTCGATTCTCTTATGCGCGCGTCGTAGCACCTCGAGGATTGCCTGGGTATGAGATTCCCTGGTCAGTAGGCGAAGCACGAGAACGGCTCAGGCCCTCATCTCGGTGTGAGATGGGGGCCTGAGGTGAGGATCTGAATCAGCCGGTGACACCGGTCAATTCGTTGGGGGCGTGATCGAGAGTGGTCTCGGTCAGGATGCTGCCGTCCTCGAGGTCGACTGCGATCAGCTTCTTCGACGCGGGGTCGGTGACGTAAGCGGTGTGGTCTTCTACGAAGAGCGCGGGCCTGGGCTCTTGCCATTTGGTGGGCTCGGTCCATGCGTCTATGACGGCGATCTTCTTGGTGACGACGCCGGTGTTCGGGTCGATGACGTGGATGGCGCCGTCGGTGCCGAGCACCAGTGCCTCTCCGTGTGGTCCGCGGCCGAGTGAGCGGAAGGTGTAGCTGGTGCCGAGGTCGACGAGCTTGAGTTCGGACGTCGTCGTGTTGGTCAGCGAGACCCGTTGCGGACGTTCGAGTTCGGCGTCCTTGTCGGTCTTGTAATCACCCAGCACGATGTCCGACTCCTCCGAGCCCGCCTGATTTCCGATGCGGCCGTATGCATCCGGACTCTGGACCTTGGTGATCGCTCCGTTCTTGTACACGAGCAACCCGTCCTGGCAGCCCAGCACGATGGCTTCGCCGGCAGCGACTGCTTCGCCGTGGACACCGGGGCACTGTTCGTTGCGCAGGATTTCCCGGCGGTCGGCATCGAGGATGGCAATGCCGTTGCGGGACTCAGAATTTCCGATGGTCGTCAACAGGCTGCCATCGGCAAGTGCGACCGCAACGCCGTGATGGGGTTCTGGCGTGGTGTACGTCTCGACGCGGGGTTGGCGTTTTGCCAACTGCGCCGGATCGAAGATCTCGACCAGTCCCGAGCCGTCGTTGAAGAGAACGGTTTTTCCGGCATGGCGTACAACGTGTCCGGGTTCGTTGGCTGCGAACTCGACCTCGGACATCGCGGGATCGGCTGTGTAGTAATGAGAATGATCACCGTGAGCCGAAGACCACGTGCCGGTGTCGAGCACCTTGAATGCTTCGCCGGCAGAGATCATGACGTGGCGACCGTCGCCGGCCGGGTTGAGTCGGGTGAAGCCGTCGATCTCGGTCTCGCCGACCACGTCGAGGGAAGTTGCATCCAGCACCAGGACGCCGCCGTCGTACGACACGGCGAGACGTGGTGTTGCCGAGGCCTGTTCGGTTGGTGCGGCCGACGTCGTGGTCGTGGTTTCGGACTGGGCGGAGTCCTTGTTGTCGGACGAGCAACCCGTAACGAGGGCGAGTGAGAGGCCTACTGATGTGGCAAGGGTGAGGCGCCGCGACATGCGGGTGTTGAGGTGCATGGGTATAGATCTACTGCTTAATGTAAATGATTGTCAAAGTCGAGTATGCGAATATTCGCATGTCAGGTGTAGTCGGCTCGCTCGAGCATGCGCGAGGCGATGACCCCGAAGACGAGTCCCCAGAAAGCGGCTCCGATATTGAGTAGCTCGATGTCGGAGATCGTCACGAGGAACGCGATCAAAGCGCCGAAGGTGAATTTCCCGCCGAATGCGGTCACGAAGGCTCCCTGTAAGGCCTTGAGCATGGCCAGACCACCCAGAGTGACGATGAATGCCGTCGGAGTTCCCAACATCATCGCGACGAAAGTCGGGGCGAACAGTCCGAAGACGACGGCGAGTAAGCCGCAGAAGATTCCGGCGGTGTATTGGCGTGTCCGCTCTCCCGACGCCGTGAGCAATGCGTTCGTCGGCCCGGTAAGGCACGTCGAGATACAACCCACCGCCGCGTTCACGAGAGAGAACACACCGCAGGCAACCGTTGCTGCCCCGATCGGCGGTTGATGACCCGCTGCGCGGAGGACTGCGATTCCTTGGCCGTTCTGCACGACGACGACTGTGATCGCCAGCGGTACAACCAGTTCGATCATCGCCTGCCAAGACCAGGTTGGCGTGGTCAGCATCGGATGCGCCAGCCACTCGTGCGCGTCGCCGGTGGAGTTGAATCTTCCGGCCGCGAGTATCACGACCACGCCGACGATCAACGCGCCGAGAACGGGCGGAACGAATCTTCCCAGCTTGGCGAACACGCTCAGAGCGACAAAGGTGGCGATCATCGGCAGGGCGATCACCGCGTCGTGGGCGGGCGCTTCGACCAAATCCGTTCCGAAATGAAGGAAAACGCCTGCCACCATTGCCATTACGATGGGCAAGGGTAATGCGGCCATGATCGGTGTGACCCACCCTGTCAATCCCAACAGCAAGATCAGGGCGCCGGTCGCGAAGAACGCTCCGAGCACTTGCTCCCACGGCAGATGCTCCAACGACGCTCCGACGACAACGGTTCCGGGAATCGTCCAGAAGAAGGCCAGCGGCTGCCGGTACAGCCAGGAAGCCGTGATGGTGAGAATTCCGTTGACGAAGAAGGCACCGAAAAGCCAAGAGGCCAATTGAGCTTGACTCAGTCCACCCGCCAACCCCGCAGCGAGAATGACCGCCACCGGCCCGGTGGCCGAGAAGACGATGCCGATGATTCCGTTGGCAATGGACGTTCCGCCGAAGTCGCGCAAGACCCGCTTCGGGCCGTAGAGCGGTTGGGGGAGTGGCTCGGTGACGACGCGAACGGGCGCAGTCGTCGTAGTGTCCGGCATGTTCTCAGTTCTCCTGATGCGGATCCGAAAGCCCTCGGTCGCGGAACAAAGCCGCGAGTTCGCTCCGTGATCGCAGTCCGAGTTTCGCGTACGCGCGCGTGAGGTGATATTGAATGGTCTTGACGGAGAGGAACAATTCGCCGGCAGCTTCCTTGTTGGACTTGCCCGCTGCGACAAGGTCTGCGACGGCTCGTTCTTGCGGGGTCAGGTCGGTGATTCCCTTCTCCGTCCGCGAGAGGTTCAACCCGCCCGCGCGGAGTTCGCGCTCGCAGCGCTCGACGTAAGTAGCGGCGCCCAACGAGTGATACAGCTCGCGGGCGGCGCGGAGGACGACGTCGGCCTCCGCGCGTTTCCCGGCCCGGCGGAGAGTTTGGCCGTAGGCAAAATTGATTCGGGCTCGGTCGTAGGGGAGCGGCAGCGTCTCGATGCCGAGTAGTGCAGCATCGAAACTTTCTCTTGCCGAGTCGAGTTCGCCCCGTGCGCCGTGGATCCGGCCGCGAACGTAGCCGAGACGTGCCGCAGCTGAGCGGTGCTCCCGACGTCGTGCGGTCTGCTCGTGTGGTTGCAGAAAGGCGTCGGCATCATCAGCTCGCCCGACCATGACCAATGCATTGGCGTAGAGATCGACCCACGGCCAGAAGCCCGGCTCGTCGAGCCATTGTTGCGCCTTGCTCGAGGTGAGCGGAGCCAGCGCCACCAGAACTTCGGCGTAGTCGGCGGCGGCCTCGGCAACCTGGGCCCTGGCGAGAAGTGCAGGAACATACATGATTTCGTAGGCATGAATGCCGGCGTACGCACGTCGCACATGGTCACGGGCCAGTTCCCAGTTGCCGCGCAGAGCGTGAATCTGTGCTCCCGACCAGTGGACCAACGGCCGGATGATCTCGATCTCGAACCGATCCACCTCGGCACCGGCGCCCTCGACGGTCGAGAGCGCTTCGTCCCAGGCGCCGAGAGCGAATTGAGTGCGGGCGAGCCAGGCCTGTGCCCACAGTGAGATTCTTGCCGAACCACTGGAAAACTCTGTGGACACCGCACTTTCGAGGTCGCGTCTGGCGGACTCCGGGTGGTCCAACGCAAGCTCGAGCCATCCGCGTCCCATCTGGAAGCGCTGTGCTTGGGCTCCGGGGCGGACACGATCGGAGAGTTCGGCGTATGCCGCGAGCGCATTCTCGGTTCTTCCGGTAGCACCGAGCCCGAGACCCTTGATCGCTTCGGACTCCACTGCTGCGGGATCGGAAGGGCCCACCAATTCGACTGCACGGTCAACCCACTCGACGAGCGCCGTGCCATCGAGCCGAGCCAGAGAATGCAGGACCATTCGTTGGGCGATCATCGCAGCGATGCCTGGCTCACGATCCACGCTGCAGCTGTCCCACGCTCTGGTCAGAAGATCGGCGGCCTCGGTCGGTCGCCCTCTATGGATGGCGAGGTAGCCGAGGACGGCGTCGCGGAGAGGCCCGCGCGAAATACTCTCGATCTCCGGCACGAAGACCATGGCGCGGGGGATGTCACCCGATCCGGTCAGCGCGTCGACTCCGCGGAGCAGTCGGTCCTCGTGTTCGGTTCGGGCCGTGGTGAGACGGCTTGCCGTGACCATGGCGTCGGCGACTTCCGACCACGCGCCGTCGGATGCTCGTAGTGATGCGTACGCAACGAGTTCGGCGGCGAGGTCCTCGTCATGGGTGGTGCTGGCAGCGGCAAGGTGGAAAAGCCGTTCACCTTCTCCCCAAGCGATCTCGGCTGCGCGTGTGTGCAGCAGATGCAAGTGCGCGGGTCCCAACGCCCCGCGCACTGCGGCCGTGACCATCGTGCTGTTCAGTGACACCTCGGTGCTGCCGTGCTGCTCGTGGACAGAAAGGAGGCCGCTGGCGAAGGCGCTGTCCAAGGCGCCGACCACGTCGTCGATTTCGGCTAGCTGAGCAAGATGCGACAACGTAGTGCTGCGCCCGACAACTGCTGCAGCTTCGATCAACGTTCGTGCTCCCGCCGAACACGTAGCGAGGGCGGCGGCGATCGACACTGCACGATGGCGAGGGACGGGCAAAGTTCGGTGCCACTGGGTCCAATAGGTAGGTGGCAGCTCGTCGAGAAGCGAGACGATGTCGAGTGTGTTGCCCGCGGTGAAGTCCTGAAGGGCAAGCGCGACGCCGGAACTGAGATCGATTCCGCTTCGCATCCGGGCGATGTCGATGATGACGGGTGCGTCGATCGGGCTGATGTGCAAACGCGTCGACCAGTGCAGGTCGAGAATCTGCCTGACATCCTCGCGCAGGAACGGCGTTTCCTCGGCGACGAGGACGAAGAGCAGTGGTGCCGTTCGGCCTCGATGGAGGGCAGAGGTGATTGCCTGAAGCGAGCTGACATCGCTGTGATGGGCATCGTCGACGACGATCAGGGTCAGTTGCTCCGCTGCGTCGACGATCTCGTGTGCAACGGCGACCGGGTCCGAGTTGGAAACCGGACGTTCGAGTAGTTGTTCGATCACTCCGAAGGCAGTGTTCGATTCCCACTCCAGCCCACGAGCGCGGCGGAGCGTATGAGCGGAAGAGATTTCGGCGAACCGGTCGACGAGAGTGGACTTACCGCTACCGGCATCGCCCTCGACCAGCACGAGAGTCGGCACTCCTGTCTCTGCCGCGGCCAAGGCTCGGCCGAGAACGGCGAGCTCGCGTTCTCGGCCGAGCAACAGGTCGCGAAGTGTCACCCGACTACCGTAACGCCGGGCTCACCACGGGTTTCCTTTTCGGCACGGTCTCCATCGGATCGAAGTGCAGTGGCACCCAGGTCGGGTGCTCGCTTCGGCACGAAGAAGGTGACGATGGCGCCCAGCACCGCGATGCCGGCGAAGACGTAGAACGCCGATTCGGAACTGATTCCGGCGCTGATCAAACTTCCGCCGATCAGTGGCCCGAATATCCCGCCCAGACGTCCGAATCCGGCGCACCACGCGACACCTGCGGCCCGAGCGGCCGTCGAATAGTAGTTGGACACGAATCCGTAGATCAGAACCTGAGTACCGATGGTTCCGACACCCGCGATGGCAACGGAGGCGAGGAGTACGGGAAGCGGGAACCCGAATGTGAACAGGAGCAGGGCGAGTGCGGCCAGGCCGAAGGTGGTTGCGACAACCCGCTGCGGACCGGTGACGTCCGCGATCTTGGAGGCGAGAAGTCCACCGATGATGGCACCGCCGTTGAGTACCAACAGGAACGAGAGCGAACCCTTCGCGTTGTATCCCGCGTTTTCCATGATCTTGGGCAGCCAGGTGTTCAGTCCGTAGGTCAGGAGGAGGCCGGCGAAGCTCATGAGGCCGAGAAGCGCGGTGCCCCAAACATATTGTCTGCTCGCCAACGCTCGGAAGCCGACCTTCTCGGCTACGGCGTCGTTGGGTCGATCTGTACCGGCAGGCAATGGAATTCCGGTTTTCGAGGAAATGGCGCGAGCTTCCTCGACACGTCCGCGAGCAATCAGCCACGCGGGAGACTCGGGCAGTTTGAACCAGGCGAGTGGGAACAGGAACACCAATGGCAGGGCGCCGATGAGGAACAGTCCGCGCCATCCGATGGAATCACGGAGAACGATCGCCAGGACGGAAGCCATGACGCCACCGGCCGGGACACCGCTGTAGACGATGGCGTTGAACAGATTGCGGCGTCCCGGCGGCGCGAACTCGGCAATCATGGCTCCGGCGGTGGCGACAAGCCCACCGACTCCGATGCCGGTGAAGAACCGCAGCAGACCGAAGGTGGTGATGCTGGTGGCGAACGCTGCCAGTGCCATTCCGACCGAGAACCAGATGATGTTGACCAGCATCATCTTTCGGCGACCGAAGTGATCGCCGATAGCTCCACACGTCAGTGCGCCGACCATCACTCCGACGAGTGCATACGAACCCAACGCGCCGGCCTGAGATGCGGTCAAGGTGCCGATATGGCTGGGGTCGTCCATGAGTACGGGCAGGATCGTGCCGTACACGACCAGGTCGTATCCGTCGAACAGAATGGCAATGGCGGCGATGGTGACCACCCACAACACTGACGAGCGATGGCGGGCACTGGCCCAGGAACCACGTTCGATCGAGGACATGGCGAATCTCCGTTCGAGAGATCAGGAATCGGGGGAGGCTGGATTCAGCCGAGGTCGCCACCGGCGACGGGCAGAACCGTTCCGGTGACATACGAAGCCTCTTCGGAGGCAAGGAAAGTGATAGCAGCAGCCTGTTCGTCCAGGGTGCCGTAACGCTTGAGTAGCGACGAGTCGACGGTCTGGTCGACGATCTGCTGGTACCAGGCCTTCTCCTCGTCGGTCTCGGCACCCGGCCCGCGTGCCACGACGCGTGGTGGCGCCTCGGTTCCGCCGGGAGCGGTTGCCACGACGCGTATTCCGTACTGCGCGACTTCCATCGCCAGTGCAGCGGTGATCGCGCTGACCCCGCCCTTGGCCGCCGCGTAAGGAACACGGTTGACACTGCGGGTGGCGACCGAGGAGACGTTGACGATGGTGCCGCTCGCCTGCTCGATCAGATGGGGCAGTGCGGCGCGACACGTCCAGAGCGTGGGGAACAGTGATCGTGTGACCTCGGCTTGTATCTGCTGCGGCGTGTAGTGCTCGTAGGGTTTGGCCCAGATGGTCCCACCGACGTTGTTGATCAGGACGTCGATGCGTCCGAAGCGCTCCAATGCGGAATCTATTGCATTCTGGGCACCTTCGAACGTCTCGAGGTCCGCGGTCACCGAATGGGAACGCTCCAGCGGTGTCGCGATGTCGTGAACCAGTTCAGCTCGATCCACAAGCGCGACGGAACCACCTTCTGCGGAAACTCTTTCGGCAACGCTGCGCCCGATCCCCTGAGCCGCTCCGGTGACGACCACGACCCGGTCGTCGAACCGGCCGGCGAAGAATCTCGTGCTCACGACGCCACACTTTCCCGAGCGTCAGTGATGGCGCGGTGCATCGTCGACTTGGCGTGTTCGCTGTGCTGGACGATCAGATCACGGGCCGCGGCGCGATCATTCTGCTCGAATGCACTCACGATACGTGAGTGATCCTCCGCGACATGTTCGTCCACCCAATCGGCGGTGCGGAGCACTCGGTTCATCAGTTGTGTGACCTCGAGACGGTGGTATGCCTGCAGCAGCACTTCGTTTCCGGTGCAGCGGAAGAGGAAGTCGTGGAACAGGGCATTGGTTTCGGTGAATGCCGCTGCGTCCGTGAAGTGATCGCGGTCGATGGAAGCAGCCGAGTTCTCCGCCAGAATGCGGTACTCCGTCAACTGTGCCGGAGTGAGGCGGCCGATCGTGAGTTCCATTGCTCCGAGTTCGAGGGCCATCCGAGCGTCGAACTGTGCGTCCGACTCCGTGACCGGCAGATGTTCTTCACCGATCTCGTACGTGCCGGCAGCTGATTCTTCGGCCGAGGCTGCCGGTGAATCAGCCGGTGCTGCCGCATTGTTGAACTTTTCGAAGTAGAAGTTCGTGGGTGTGATCGATACGTCCTTGAAGTGCAGACGTACGGCTTCGACCATCGGCGGCGGGCCGCACAGGTAGACGTCTACGTTGCCGTCGTCGAGGTGATCGGGCTCGATCAAGCCCGTGACATAGCCCTTGTTCGGTGCTGTGCTGTCGGGATCGGATACGCAGTAGTCGAAGGTGAACTGGGGTAGAGACTTCGCGTAGTCGTGCAGTTTGTCGAGTTCGACGAGATCGGTGTCGGAGCTGACGCCGTAGACCAGATGGACGGGCCGAGTGGAGCTTTCGGTACGCATCTTCTCCAGTATGGAGAGCAGCGGGGCCAAGCCGGTTCCACCGGCAAGCAGTAGGGCTCTCCGTTGACCTGACCGGAGGAAGAAGCTACCCATCGGTCCGGTCAATTCGAGAGTGTCGCCTACCTGCGCACGCTGACTGAGATACTCGGACATCAGACCACCCGGGGTGATCTTGACCAGGAACGACGCCGACTCGACCTCAGGGCCGGAGCTGAACGAGTACGACCGCGTCGCTTCGGTTCCGGGAACGAGGATGTTCACGTACTGACCGGGGAGGAAGACCAGATCTGCGCGGTTGTCGACTGCGACGGTGAAACCCACCGTGGAATCCGAATGGCGAATGATCTCGGTGATGGTGGACGTGTACGAACCGGCAGTGGTCTTGGCGACCGCCGACGTGGTGGGAATCTGCAGCACGAGATCAGATTCCGGCACCATCTGGCACGGAAGGCAGTATCCCTGCTCGGCCTCGTCGTCCGTCAGGGCCTCCTCGATGTAGTCGCCGGCGTCGAAAGTACCTGACTCACAGAGTGATTTGCAGGTGCCGCAAGCTCCGTCGCGGCAGTCGAGCGGAATGTTGATTCGTGCGCGGTACGACGCGTCCGCGACGGTCTCGTCGGTGTTGCATTCGACGAAGCGGGTTATGCCGTCTTCGAAACTCAGGGCTACTTGAAAGGTCGGCGCAGCTTGAATGCTCATGGGAAACAGCTCGATTCGAAGGGAAGTCGTGTCAGAAGTGGTAGATGTCGACCACGTGATGGATGTAGTCGTTCTTGAGGACTACCTTCTTCTTCATGATCAACGGCTGCTCGCCCGCGAAGTCGATCGTGTAGTGCGAGGTGCCGAAGTAGGTATCGACTGTGTTGTAGCGGAAGTACAGCGTGAACCAATTGAAGCGGACGTCGACGACGAAGCCGCGTTCTTCGATCACTTCCACGTTGGTGATGTTGTGACCGGTGCGGGGCTCGGGAAGGCTTGTCGCGCTGGAACGGTCAGTCCTGATTCGGAACACGCGGTCCTCGATACCGCCGCGATTCGGGTAGTAGATCAGGGAGATCTCTGCGGCCGGGTCCGTGGTCAGCTCGCCGTCGTCCGCCCATGCGGGCATCCAGTACTCGGAATCGGGGTGGTAGCACTCGATCCACTTCTCGAACTCGCGATCGTCCAGATAGCGAGCCTCACGGTAGAGAAACTGCTGCACTGTTTCGAGGGCGACGGCATTGGTGGTGGTGACAGTCATGATGATGGTCCTCAGATGGTCCGGTTGGAAGCGGCTTGCTCGGCATCTACGGCCGCAAGCATGGCGTCGCGCCAGTACCCGTGCTGAATGGGATACAAGCCTTCGTCCTCGGTCTTGGCTCCGCTCGAGAGCACACGATTCATGCCGAGATCCTTCGCGACGTCGTTCGGACCGGGAATCTGGTGTGTGACGCCACGGCTGAGGTCGTTCCACGGGGCGCCGGCTGCCTGGTAGGTCTTCTGGCAGGAACGGAACTCTTCGAGATCGTCCGGGGTGGCCATACCGCTGGCATTGAAGAAGTCCTCGTACTGACGGATGCGGTTGCTGCGCGCTTCGGCGCTCTCTCCCTTGGGCGCGATGCAGTAGATGGTGACTTCGGTCTGGTCCACGGAGATCGGACGGAAGTGCCGGATCTGGCTGCTGAACTGATCCATGAGGTAGACGTTCGGATACAGGCAGAGGTTTCTCGACGCACCGACCATGAATTCGGCCTTCTTGGAACCGAACTGAGCCTCCAGTTCTGCTTTGCGTTCGAACAGGGGTCGGTCCTCGGGATTGCCCCACCACATCCAGAGCAGGAGGTGGCCGTAGTCGTAGGAGAAGTATCCACCGCCCTGCTTCCCCCAGGTGCCGGCGTCCATGGCTTTGGTCTCGTTGGACGATTCACCGGCGGTGCGGCGAGCGGTGGTAGCGGCGTAGTTCCAGTGCGTCGAAGACACGTGGTAGCCGTCGGCACCGTTCTCGGTCTGCAACTTCCAGTTGCCGTCGTAGGTGTAGGTGGATGCACCGCGCAGAACTTCGAGTCCGTCAGGTGACTGATCGACGATCATGTCGATGACCTTCGTGGTGTCACCGAGGTGCTCTTCGAGTGGCAGCACGTCGGGGTTGAGGCTGCCGAAGAGGAAGCCGCGATAGTTCTCGAACCGCGCCACCCTGGTCAGGTCGTGTGAGCCGTCTTTGTTGAACTGCTCCGGATAGCCACCGGTGCGAGCGTCCTTGGCCTTGAGGAGTTTTCCGCTGTTGTTGAAGGTCCAGCCGTGGAACGGGCAGGTGAAGGTGGTTCGGTTGTCGGTCTTACGGCGACAGAGCATCGCACCGCGGTGGCTGCATGCGTTGATCAGCGCACCCAATTCGCCGTCCTTGTTGCGGGTGATCACAATGGGCTGACGGCCCATGTAGGTGGTGAAGTAGTCGCCGACGTTCGGGATCTGGCTCTCGTGCGCGAGGTAGATCCAATTGCCTTCGAAGATGTGCGTCATCTCGAGTTCGAACAGTTGCTCGTCCGTGAAGACGCTGCGCCGCACCTGGTAGCGGCCGGTCTCCGGGTCCTCGACGAGCGCGTCGTCGAGGACGGCGCGGATGTTCGCGAACTGGTCGGTGCCGCGGGCAGCATCCAACATATCCGTCATGGGTGTCCTCCAGATAAGAGTGGGCGCCTACCGAGAAAGCCGAGGGCTGTCGGACCAAATCGGTGGGACCCGCTTTCCGGACGGGGCTGCGTCCGGTACTGAATTCACCTTGACATCGTGTGTCTCGGGTCACACTAGGCAATTGCCTAGTCCTGACCAAGGGTGCAGTGTTCGTCGAATTCTGCTGATGGGCCATGCCTGCTGAAGACGACGAGCAGGGCGGACTCGACATCGCGAGTCCGCCCTACCTGCCGAGGGGATTACCGGTTCTTGAAGAACGAGACGTCGTCGTTGCCGATGAGGTCAGGGACCGTCCAGCCGTCGAGGTCGTATTCACTCAAGCACTGCTCGGCCAGTCCCTTCATGGAACTTGCGTGTCCACGATTCTGGGCTGCGAACAGCAGTTCGGCTTTGACGTTCTCGTGATTGCCGGAGTAGTTGCGCTCGTAGAGTTCGTGTCGGCCGCCGAACTCGGTCCCGATCGAATCCCACAGCGCCTTCATGACTTTCACGCGGTCGACGGCGGTGATGCCGTCGGAACCGCGAACGTACTTGTCGAGGTACGGACGCACGTCCGGGCTCTTGAAGTCGAGTGAACTCGAAGGCAGGTAGATCAAGCCCGACGCGACGTCCTGTTCGATGATCTCCTTGATCCGCGGGTACCCCTGGATCATGAACATTCGATAGGTGAGGCCGTACTCGAGCTTCGGGATCACCGAATCGCCGACCCACTGTTCGGGATCGCGTGCCATCGATTCGGTCAACGACCAGAAGAGGTTTCGCCACCCGATCACCTCACCGACACGGGTCTGGACTCCGCGGAAGCCGCCGGCGCCGGTGGCTTCGAGTGCCTTCATCAACAGTCCGGCGATGAAGTCGAGCTTGACGGCCAGGCGAGTGCAGCCCTGAAAGGTGAAGCGCGGCAGGAAGCCTGATTGAGGGAAGAATGCGTTGATCCGGTCGACGTCGCCGTACATGAAGACGTTTTCCCACGGAACCAACACCTTGTCGAAGACGAAGATGGTGTCGTTCTCGTCCATGCGACTCGACAGCGGATAATCGAACGGACTGCCCATCACCGCAGCATGTTCGGTGTACGAGGTGCGGCAGATCAGCTTCACACCCGGCGCGTCCATCGGTACCGTGCAGATCAGGGCGAACTGCTTCTTCTTGATCGGCAGACCGTAGTGAGCGATGAAGTTGTAGTTCGTGATCGCCGATCCGGTGGCGACCACTTTGGCGCCGCTGACGATCAAACCTGCGTCGGTTTCCTTCTCCACCTTCATGAAGACGTCACCGACCTCGTCCGGTGGAAGTTGGCGATCCACCGGGGGATTGATGATCGCGTGGTTCCAGTACAGAACTTTCTCCTGCGATTCGCGGTACCAGCGTTCGGCGTTGTCCTGGAACGGTGCGTACAACTCCTTGTTGGCGTGGAGGGTGCCCAGGAAACTCGCCTTGTAGTCGGGGGAACGGCCCATCCAGCCGTAGGTCATACGAGCCCACGTCGCTATGGCATCGCGTTCCTTGAGCAGATCGGCCGACGACGTCGGAGTGCGGAAGAACGGCATGGTGACACCGCCGTTGCCCGTGTCCGTCGGAACGGTCAAGGCGTCCACGTGCTCGCCCGTATGCAGAGCGTCGTACAGCCTCGCGGTCATGCGGATCGGATTCCGGAACGCGGGGTGTGTCGTGACGTCCTTGACGCGATCACCGTGAAGCCAGATCTCGCGACCGTCCTGCAGGCTCGAGATGTACTCGTCACCGGTCATCGGTCGGGTGGCGAAGTTCTTCGTGCGGTTGGCTTCGCAATCGGCGGCCGGATTGACCTGTGGCGCTCCGGAATCTGCGGGATCGACGCCGGTGGGAGGAATTTCGGTGGTCGTCATGGCAAAGCCTTTCAGATCGTTTGGGGTGCGGGCTGAAGATGAATCGGGGTGAACGAAGTGGTGGCGTCGAACCAGCCGCTGTGGGGGTCGTCCTGACTTCCGTTCCAGACTGTGGTCGACGAGGTAGCGCCTAGATCGTGAAAAGTGCTTCGGTAGAACAGAAGCGGATCCTTGCCACTCGACTGAGCGTCGACGATCTCGCCGATGAAGATGATGTGGTCACCGCCGTCGTACTCCCTCCACGGGACGCACGAGATGGTTGCTGCGGCGCCGTCGAGCAGGGGAGCGGTCGGTCCGTCGATCCACCTCGGTTCGGTGCGCTGCGGTCGGCCGGCAAAATGCATGGCCGCGTCCACTTGGTCGGAGGCAAGGATGTTGACCGCAAACGGCGCGTTGCCGAGGTAGCCGCACGCCTTGGACTTGCGAGTCATCGTGATCTGGCACAGCCGTGGTTCCAGGGAAATGGCCGTGAATGCGGTGACCGTGGCTCCGTGTGGTTGACCGTCGGCATTGGTACAGGTGATGACGGTGACGCCGCTCGCGAATTGACCGAAGAGTCCTCGAAGCTGATTTTGTTCCATGACCGGACCTCCTTGTCGGATGGCGGTTGAGTGAGAGTGCCGCGAAGTGCGGGAGGGAAGTAGTGGGCGACTCGCGCCGGGAGTGAAGACGAACGTACGGCGGGCGCAGGCTTCGGTCGATCCGTACAGCGCGGTGGCTATCCGGATTGCGCACCCGATCGCGGCCCGTACCCGTTTTCTCTTGGAAGTGACCGGGGACACAGTGTTCAATGATGTTCAGCGCCCTTGCTCGGCAATGTGGCTGGTCACGGGTTTGGAAGGTGAAGAAGGACGATGGTCGACTCCATGATCGGTACAGCTCCCCGCGACTGGGACGAGGCGTGTCATGCGGTTTCGGACGCCTACTTTCCGCACACGCTGACGCCGTTGTCTCCGCATGCGGCCAGTGGAGTCGGGGTGTGCACCACCGAGTTGGGACCGCTGAGGATCGCTCATATTCGGTGGGGAGCAGACGTCGCCGTCGAATCCGATCATCCCGGTGCCTATGGGGTGAACATCCCGCTCTCGGGCGAGCTCGAGTCGGTGTTCGCGGGCTCGCACGTGCTCTCGACGCAGGGTGTTGCGACGGTATGTCCACCCGACATCACGACAAGAATTACGCGGTGGAGTGCGGACTGCGAGATCGTCGGAGTCCGGATGGACCGTCAGTACCTCGACCGTGAGATGGAAAAGGTTCTCGGTCGACCCGGAATGCACTTGCCTGATCAGGTGGATCTTCGGGGCGACGACGGAGCCAGATGGCTGAAATTTGTTCGCTCACTGTCGGATCAGATACTCGGCCCGGTCGGCGTGCTGCACAACGAACTGGTGGCAGGTCAGCTCTCCGGCGCCGTGGTCACGGCATTCGTCCTTGCCGCAATGCCCGAAAGCGAGGACGCGGTGCGACACGCCAGGCCACGCATCGTCAAGCGGGTGCTCGACGAGATGCACGACGACCCGGCCCGCGTGTGGACCGCAGCCGAGATGGCGGAGGTGGCGGGCGTCAGCGTACGGAGATTGCAGGAGGGATTTCGGCAGTACGTGGGCCGGAGTCCGTCGGAATGCCTGCTCGACATCCGTCTCGAGCGGGTCCATGCAGATCTGGTGGATGCCGACGACTCGACGACGGTCACCGATGTCGCTGTGAGATGGGGTTTCACGCACACCGGACGGTTCGCGTCGTCCTTTCGGCGTAAGTACGGATTGCTGCCTTCCGAGGTGTTGAGGCGCTAGCTTCGGTACCCCATGTCCGCGCTGAGTTGATTCGCCTTTTCGACGAGGAAAGGCGCGACGTCGGCGCGGAAAGCTTCCGGGGATGTTCGTCCGGCCGAGGTCGAACACGCTGTCACTCCGACGACGCTTCCACCGGCGTCGCGGACGGGAGCAGCGAGGGAAATCAGGCCGTCTTCCAGTTCCTCCGATGTGAGCGCGTATCCCTGCTCGCGCACCACCCGGAGGGCGGTATGGAATGCGCCTTCGTCGGTGATCGTGGTGGGTGTGAGGGCGTCGAACGTGGAGTTCGCGATGACGTTGTCGACGATTTCGGTTGGCGCCCAAGCTAGCAGGGCTCGACCCATGGAGGTGGCATATGCAGGCACTCGGGTGCCGACGCTGACGTTGATGCTCATGATCCGCCGGACGGGTACACGCGCGGCGTAGACCACGTCGACACCGTCGAGCACCCCGAGCGACGCCGACTCGTGGGTGTGTTCTGCGATCTCCAACAGACGAGGGAGCGCCGCCTCCGTCAAGGCATGTGATGCCGAGAAGTGCTGCCCGATGCTCAGAACGCGTGGGGTGAGCGACCACCGACTGTTGTTGCCGGTGACGTATCCGAGCTTCTGCAGCGTGAGGAGGATGCGCCGGACCGCGGGGCGGGAGAGACCCGTTTCGGCGGCAAGATCGGCGAGCGACGGGTTGGGGTTCTTCTCGTCGAAGGCCGTCAGCACAGCAAATCCACGCTCGATGCTCTGGATGTAATCGCGATCGTTCTCGCTCACGGAATGGCCTTTCATCTGCGGGTATGCCCGATCGGCGCCTTCGAAGGTTGACAAACCTTGTGACTGGGCGCACAGTACAAGCGTACGCACAGCGTAACAGATGTACGCAGAGCGTACAACCCAAACTTGGGGAGCCGACGCAGCCCAGCAGTACGGCACCCACCCGGTAACAGCCACATACGGCCCCGAGGAGGACCACATGACCACTTCCGAGAGCCCCACCGCAGTAGGTTCGGGTACTGCCGCCACCGACAAGTTCCTCCAGGAACGAGTCAGCGCGGACACCCCGCCCGAACGCGTCTCGGCCATCGCCAAGGACGTGCTCGAGGCACTCGCAGGCGTCATCGACAAGCACGGCATCACCTACCCCGAGTACCGCGTCCTCAAGCAGTGGCTCATCGACATCGGCCAGTTCGGCGAGTGGCCCCTGTGGCTGGACGTCTTCCTCGAGCACAACGTCGAGGAGGTCGCGTACCGCGGTCAGCACGGCACCAAGGGAAGCATCGAGGGCCCGTACTACGTTGCCGATGCCAAGACGTTGCCTGCCAAGTGTGAACTTCCGATGCGTGACAACGAGGTTGGATCGAAGCTGGTCTTCGAGGGCCAGGTTCGCGATCTCGACGGCAAGGGGTTGGGCGGTGCAACCGTCGAACTCTGGCACGCGGACGACGAAGGCTACTACTCCCATTTCGCGCCGCACATCCCCGACGGCAACCTCCGCGGAACGATCGTCGCCGACGACGAGGGACGCTTCGAGATCACCACGATTCAGCCTGCGCCGTACCAGATCCCGACCGACGGCCCCACCGGCTGGTTCATCGAGAAGGCCGGCTGGCACCCGTGGCGTCCGGCTCACCTGCACCTCATGGTGAAGGCTCCCGGTAAGCGCACCATCACCACCCAGCTCTATTTCAAGGATGGAGAGTGGATCGAGAACGACGTGGCAACGGCGACGAAGCCCGAACTGATTCTCGATCCGAAGCCAGGTGCCGACGGAACCAACCGGGTCACATACGACTTCGTGCTCGATCCGGCCTGATCCACAACTGCTCTGAAGAAAGTGATTTGATGACAGACCTGTCGATCGTCTCCATCGAGACGACCATCCTCGACGTTCCGCTGGTTCGCCCCCACAAGTTCGCCACCACGTCGATGACGGCGCAGCCGTTGTTGCTGGTCGCGATTCGCACCTCCGACGGGGTGATCGGATACGGCGAAGGAGTCGTTCCGGGCGGGCCGTGGTGGGGTGGCGAATCGGTGGAGACGATGCAGGTCATCATCGAGAAGTACATCGCTCCCGTGGTGGTCGGCAGGCGCGTGGATCACATCACCGCGATCATGGCCGACATCGAAAAAGTTGTTGCCAATGCACGATTCGCGAAGGCCGCCGTCGACGTGGCGTTGCACGACGCCTGGGCGCGTAGCCTGGGAGTCCCCGTGTACACGCTCCTCGGCGGGGCTTTCCGCGAGAGTGTCGACGTCACGTGGGCACTGGGTGCTGCGCCGGCGGACGAGATCATCGAAGAAGCTCACGAAAAGCTCGAATCCCGGCTCAATTTCAGCTTCAAACTGAAAATGGGAGCACTCGATCCGGTGGTCGACGTCGCGCGCATCGTCAGCATCGCGCAGGCGCTGGACGGCCACGCCGGAGTCCGTGTCGACGTCAACGCACGGTGGGATCGCTTCACTGCCCTGCGGTACTTGCCGCAACTCGCCGAGGGTGGAGTCGAACTGATCGAGCAACCCACTCCGGCAGACCAAATCGAGGTCCTCGCCGAACTCAGTAGGCTTCTACCGATTCCGATCATGGCCGACGAGAGTGTGCAGACCCCACACGACGCTCTGGAAATCGCCCGCCGGAGCGCCGCCGATGTCATCGCCCTCAAGACCACCAAATGTGGTGGCCTCCAGCGCAGCCGCGACATCGTCGCGATTGCCAAGGCCGCAGGTATCGCGTGCCACGGTGCGACGTCCATCGAAGGCCCGATCGGCACCGCCGCTTCGTTGCACTTCGCGTGCGCCGAGCCCGGAATCAACTTCGGAACAGAGCTTTTCGGCCCACTGCTCTTCAGCGAAGAGTTGCTTCAGGAACCCCTGAAGTATTCCGAGGGTCAGTTGCACCTCCCCGCCGGACCTGGCCTGGGAGTCGAACTGAACATGGACGCCGTCAAGACCTGGACCAGGAACTAGAGGATAGAAGAACATGGCACTCTTTCACGTTCGGATGGACGTCGATATTCCGCGCGACCTGGATCCGGAAATACGCGCCGATACCGTCGCAACGGAGAAGGCGTACTCGCAAGACCTTCAGCGACAGGGAAAGTGGGTACATCTGTGGCGAATTGTGGGACAGTTCAGCAACATCAGCATCTTCGATGTCGAGTCGGCTGACGAACTCCATGAGATTCTCTGGAACCTGCCCCTGTTCCCGTACATGACCATCGAGGTCATGCCGTTGACGCAGCACGGATCTTCGATCAAGTAGCCCGCCATGTCTGCCGTGTCTGCCACGCCTCCGAGCCTGCCGGAATCTGTGCAGCAGTGGCACTGCGAGATGTCGGAGACCTTCGGTGGCCTGTGCCCCGAGAGTTCCGTCGATGCCGCGCCTGTCGGTACGGTCAGCGGCGTAAGTCTCGGGGACGTAGGCGCTTTCGACATCTCCGGTTCGCCGCAGATACTCCGGCGGAGCGCACGCGCAGCGAAGCGACACGGTAGTGATCTGCTCAAGATCTGCACGGTCCGAACCGGGAGCGCGATACTGCGCCAATCGGACCGCGAGTTGACGGCCCCGCCCGGCGCGATGATTCTCTACGACGTCGAGCATTCGTACGCGCTGCGTTTCGACGGTCACTGGTCGTGCACCGTCATGACCCTACCGTGCAGTGCGGTGAGTCTGACCGAGCGAGAACTGAATTGCGCGCTCGAGCGCACCCACGACGGTCGGCGTGGGTCCGGTGCATTGCTGGAAAATTTCATCTCGGGCGCTGTTGCATCCCAGGTCGACGGCAGCGCAGCCGGGCTTCTCGGAGATGCTGGAGTCAATCTCGCTTCGGCAGTTCTGATGCAAGGATCTGCGCCCGCGACACCCGGACGTTCGACGCGAGAGGAGATCTTGCGATATGCGCTTCGGAATCTCGACTCACCAGACCTCTCGGTCGCGTCGATCGCCGGTGCGTTGCACCTGTCGCCGCGAACCGTTCAGCGTCACTTCGGTGACGGGGATCTGACCCTCAGTGCGCTGATTCGCCGCGAACGGTTGATCCGCGTACGCCGCGATCTCACCGACGTCTCACTGCGGGGTCATTCGATCTCCATCCTGGCCGCACGATGGTGTTTCCATGACGCACCAGCGTTTTCGCGTGCGTTCAAAGCGGAATTCGGTGCGGCGCCGTCGGAAGTACGTAACTCGCCTGATCCGAACGCCCGCGAACGTCACTGATCTGTCGCATCCGAACAACAAACGTGTCCGATCACGACAACTGGGAGCCCGAATACCGGGGCAGAGTGTGTTTCAGATCGCTTTTTCAGGCTCACGAAGAGCTCAGGTCCACGAACAGCGAGGACCGCAGCGAAAGCTACGAATCGAGGAACGCATGACGAATCTGCTCGCTCATCAGCAATGGCACGGAAAGATTTTCGACGGCCAATGGATCGACGGAGGCGGTGACACCGTCGAGTCGCTCGAACCGGCTACCGGCGAGGTGCTCGGTGTGATCGGCACGGCGACTGCTGCGGATATCGATCGAGCGGCACACATCGCGTCGGCCGCGCAGCCGGCGTGGGCGGCGACGATCGGGCAGGCTCGCGCTTCGGTGATCCGTAAGGCAGCGCAGATTTTGGAAGCCGAGCGAGCCGAGGTGGAGCGCTGGCTGATCCGTGAAGGTGGTTCCGTACCAGGGAAAGCCGCATTCGAAGTTGATCTTGTCATCTCCGAACTGTGGGAAGCCTCGGCACTGCCGACACAGCCGTTCGGGCACCTCCTGCCCGCCAGCCAGGAGGGGCGCACGAGCATCGGTCGCCGGGTGCCCCTGGGTGTGGTCGGCGTGATCAGCCCGTGGAATTTCCCGCTTCTCCTCGCCATGCGCGCTGTCGCCCCCGCCTTGGCACTCGGAAATGGCGTCGTTCTCAAGCCGGATGTTCAAACCGCGATCAGCGGGGGTGCGGTCATCGCGGAATTGTTCACGTCCGCAGGTCTTCCCGAAGGCCTCCTGCATGTGCTCGCCGGTGACGCGGCACCTGGTCAGGCATTGTGCGAGAGCCCGAGCATCGCGATGGTGTCCTTCACGGGTTCGACCGCCGTCGGCCGTCAGGTCGGGGCAACTGCCGGTCGCACGCTCAAGCGTGTCTCGCTGGAACTGGGTGGGAACAATGCGCTGATCGTCCTCGACGACGCAGACCTGGATGCCGCGAGCTCGGCGGGCGCGTGGGGTTCGTTCCTGCATCAGGGGCAGGTCTGCATGACCGCAGGCCGCCACATCGTGTTGGAATCGATCGCCGATCAGTACCTGGATCTGCTGGCCAAGCGCGCAGCGGTCCTGCCGGTCGGGGATCCCAATACAGGCGACGTCGCTCTCGGACCGCTCATCAACGCGCGGCAGATTGCGAACGTCGATCGAATCGTCCAGGGCACCAAGGCGGCCGGCGCCGAAATCCGCGCCGGTGGAACATACGAAGGGCTCTTCTATCAGCCGACCGTCCTGGCCGGAGTCACCTCGGACATGCCCGCGTTCCGTGAAGAAATCTTCGGGCCCGTGGCGCCCGTCGTGATCGTCAAGGACGAAGACGAGGCAGTCAGGTCGGCCAATGACAGCGAATACGGTCTGGTTGCCGCCATTCAAACAGGATCGGTTGAACGCGGCGAGCGGATCGCGGACCGACTGCGTACCGGCATCGTGCACATCAACGATCAGACTTTGAACAACGATGCCTATGCACCATTCGGTGGCACGGGTGCCTCCGGAAACGGCGCGAGATTCGGAACTCAAAGCAGTTGGGACGAATTCACCACCTGGAAGTGGCGAACCAGCCGGCCAGCAGCGCAGACCTTCCCCTTCTGAAGCCGAAAGGTACTCCTATGCACACCATCTCGGCTCACGAACTTCCCATCGTGTTGCAGGACGGCGAATTCGAATTGCGGATGCGAGAAGAAGGCGACATGATCGTCAACTTCGTCAAAATTCCTGCTGGTGCAGACTTCGCCGAACCGTTCGCACAATTGGAAGGCGGGCGCTGTCAATGTCCGCACTACGGATACGTCTTGAAAGGAAGGATCTACACAGATTCCGAAGCAGGTCGGCAAACCTACGATGCCGGCGACGTGTTCTACTGGGCACCCGGTCACGTTCCCGGAGCGATCGACGACTCGGAGTATGTCGACTTTGCTCCCAAGGCTGAATTCCTCGAACTGATCGACGGAGTGCGTAAGGCGATGGGCGGCTGAGCTGTTCGGCCGCCACCGAGGTCAGCGTATTCCGTCGCGACGTAGCGCGACGGACACTGCGGCAGAGCGGTTATCGACACCGAGTTTGGCGTAGATGTGCCCGAGGTGTGTTTTCACCGTCGCTTCGCTGATGAAGAGTGCTTTACCCAGCTCGCGGTTGGTCATCCCCTCGGCGAGCAGGCTGAGCAGTTCGGACTCACGGGCGGTGAGCGCTTCCTGCGGGCGCTGCATCTGCTGGACAAGACGAGAGGCCACGGCGGGGGAGAGGACGCTGCGCCCGGCGAGCGCGCCGCGCACCGCGCCGAAGATCTCGTCAGGAGTCGAGTCCTTGAGTAGGTAACCGATGGCACCGGCGTCCACGGCCCGCACGACGTCGGCGTCGGTGTCATACGTCGTGAAAACCAGTACGGGAACATCGACACCGTCGCTTCGCAGGCGTTTGATCGCTTCTGCACCGTGCATGCCGGTGCCCATGTCCAGATCCATCATCACCAGATCCGGTGAGGCCGGCGGTATCGCCGTGGCCGCCTCCTCGCCGGACGATGCTTCGCCTACTACTTCGACGTCCGGCTGAGTGTTCAGCAGCGCTCTCAGCCCGGCTCGCACGACCAGATGATCGTCGACGAGGAACACGCGAATGGTGGTGGTCACCGGATCCTCCGTTCGAGAGGGAACTGGGCCGCGACGACGGTGCCGTCTCCCGGTGCACTTTCCACGGTGAACGATCCGCCGAGCTGTGCGACGCGGCTTCGCATCGCACGCAGGCCGTATCCACCGTACCGAGAATGGTCGGCGAGCTTTCCCGGATCGAAGCCGACGCCGTCGTCGAAGATGTCTACGGAGACGGAGTGGTCGAGATACGTGATCGTCACGCCCGCCGTTTTGGCGCGAGCGTGGCGGGCGATGTTGGAGGACGCGCTTGAGACCACTCGCACGACGGCATGAGCTACGTCCGAGGGCAAGATGACGGCTTCACCGACGGTGCGGATCCGAACGGCCGGGACGAACTGGCGGGCGGCGGCCACGACCAAGGCGTCGAAGTCGCCCGTACCGCCCTTGGTCGGCGCCAGATCGTGGACGAGGTCGCGACTCTGCATCAAGCTCGTTCGGATGTTCTCTGCTGCGGCATCGACATCGGCTCGAGACGGCGAACCCGTTGTATTCCACGTTTGTTCGGCTGCCTCGAGCCGTAGAAGGGCGCTCGCCAGTCCCTGGGTAACGGTGTCGTGGATTTCGCGCGCGAGGCGCTCTCGCTCAGCGGCAACGCCGGCAGCGCGTTCGGTATCTGCCAATGCAGATTGCGCTTCTGCTACCTGACGCAGAAGCCGAAGGCGTTCTCGGGCATCTCGTTCCATCTGCCCGTACGCGGCCGCGACCAGTGCCGCGGTGCACAGCGGCCCGAGAAGTGTCACCAATTCGGCACGACCGGTGACCCGGTAGAACGCGATACCGGCGAGGACGCCCAGGATCCCGACGAGGGGGTAGGCGATCTTGCTCGGATACAGACGAATGCAGAGGAAGAGAACGGGAAACGCACACCACGCGAAACTCGGGGCAAGCCAGACCAGCGCTGCCCATGCGCTCAGTACCGGCCACATCCACAGCCGTTGGCGAACGACATCTCGCGAGGACACCGTGGCCATGACGGCGTAGAGCAGGGCGAGGACCACGGCCAGGACGAGTACAACCCCGAACCGACCGCTGGTCCCGTGGACTGTGACGTACCGAACTCCCGATGTAGACAGCAGTACGAAGAACGACGCGTGGATCGCATACGCCAACGGGCCGCGTAGGCCGCGTTCGGCGTCGGCGTTCATGGCTCCGTTACTCATCCCTCGAATGTTACGGAGGGCACCAGGCCGTCGTATCAACCATTCGGATGATATCCGGGTAGCCGTAGGGGGCACGGTTCGTCACCCGAGCGCCCGATGTGCGCACCCGCCCCCGGACGCGACGCTGTAGTGGACGGTTTCGAACCATTCGATTGAAAGTGTGCCCGACATGAACCACCGCATTTACACACGACTTCCCCGTACGCTCGCTGTCGCCGTTCCGGTTGTCGCAATCCTTGCCAGCGCCGCATGCTCGACCACCGACACACCGGTGGCGAACGCATCGAGCACGACGTCGATTACTGCCACGCAGCAGCCTGCCGCGACCGGTGATTCGGCGATTGTCACTCAGAATCGACTCAGTGCCGACGCAGCAGTGAAGGCTGCTGGTGCGGCCCTGGCGAAATGCCGCGCCGACGGTCTCGGCTTCGTCACCGTCTCCGTCGTAGACCGCGCGGGAAATGTCATCGCCATGGTGCGCGGCGACAACGCAGCCCAGCACACGGTGGAAGCCTCACGCGAGAAGGCATACACCTCTGCAGCTTTCGGAGCCGACACCAGTGACCTCTCGCAGCGTACCAAAGGCGAAGGATCAACCATCGCCGACCTTCCCGGCACTCTCTTCCTTGCAGGTGGAGTCACATTGAAGGCTGGAGCCGGGTCGATCGCCGGTATCGGTGTCGGTGGCGCTCCAGACGGAATGCAGGACCAAGCGTGTGCTGCCGCAGGTCGTGATGCGATCGCTTCGTCACTCGGCTGAGTGAGCGCATTCAGCGTGCTTCGTGAATTGTGCTTTTCGCCACCTGGATTCGCTCGGCACGACAGATGTCCGATTGTTGCGATGACCTCGACTTTGTAACACCGGAGCCCCCGGAAAGGGACAAACACGTCGACAGTGGAACCGACGATGCACTTACCGAAGCGAGTTTCTTGATGCGCAGTTTCGGGGAAAGACACAACCTTGCAGAGAATCAGATTCACGTTGCCCGAACGCAATACACGGCGGGTGCGGGTGCTCGTAGCGGCGTTGTTGTCGATTTTCCTGCTCGGCGGTATGTTCGGTCCGACCGCCGCGAGTGCTACTCCGGCGCGCTCGGCGCCATGGGGTGGGTACGACGAGTTGTGGGTCCCGTCTTCGATGGGAAACATCAAGGTTCAGGTGCAGTGGGCCGCGCGCGGTGGCAACGCCGCGTTGTACCTGCTCGACGGTCTTCGCGCGCAAAACGACAGAAATGCTTGGAGTTTCGAAACGAACGCACTCGATCAGTACCGCAATGACAACATCACGTTGGTGATGCCGGTCGGCGGTGAGTCGAGTTTCTACACGGATTGGTACGCGCCGTCCAATTTCAACGCTCAGCCGATAACGTACAGGTGGGAAACGTTCCTCACCCGCGAGCTTCCGGACTTCCTTGCAGGGTATGGCGTTTCACCAACCAACAATGCGATCATCGGGTTGTCGATGGGCGGCAGTGCCGCGTTGAACCTGGCGGGGCATCATCGGGATCAGTTCAAGTTCGCCGGCTCGCTGTCCGGCTACATCAATATCTCGGGTCCGGGTATGCGTGAAGCGATCCGCGTAGCCATGTTCGACGCCGGCCGGTACAACGTCGATTCGATGTGGGGCCCGCCGTGGTCATCCGGATGGCTTCGCAACGACCCGTTCGTCAACGCGGAATCGCTTCGCGGACTGTCGATGTACATTTCGTCGTCCAACGGCATCCCGGGACCGTACGATCATCCCTCTGCGCCGATCGATTACTTCCACACAGCGACGGGTATGGGGCTCGAGGCGCTCTCGTGGGTGCACGCGCGTGCATTCGAAATTCGCCTGAAATCCTTGGGAATCCCAGCGACGTACAGCTTTCCGCCCGCCGGAATTCACTCGTGGCCGTATTGGTCTGCTGAATTGTGGATGGCCAGAGGACAAATCCTCGACACCATGAACGCCTGGTGAAGCTGTAGTGAGGATCTCTCCGGACTTGCTCTCGATCGAAAGTCCGGAGAGAACTCGCTCAGAAGGCGATGATTCCACGGAGGTTGCGACCGGCATGCATGTCGGCGAAACCGTCGTTGATCTGGTCGAGGGTGTATCGGTTGGTGATCAGTCCGTCGAGTTCGAGCTTGCCGCTGGTGTAGAGATCGATCATCCAGGGAATGTCGGCGGTGGGATTGGATGCACCGAACAGGGATCCCTGAATTCTCTTCTGGTACAGCGTGAGTTCCATCAGGCTCACGGGAATTCCGACGTCCGTCATCTTCCCGAGGCCGGTGACGACGCAGGTTCCTGCCTTGCGGATCGACGAGAATGCCTGCGCGACATGTTCTCCGGTGGTGACACCGACGGTGACGATGGCCGAATCCGCGCCCTGGCCGTTGGTGAACGAGCGCGCTATGTCGGTGGCTTCCTCCATGGTGGCCACGGCATGGGTGGCGCCCAACTTCAATGCACTGTCGCGCTTGAACGCAACCGGGTCCACCGCGATCACGTGGGCGGCGCCGGCATGCGAGGCGCCCTGCACCGCGTTGATTCCGATTCCGCCGACGCCCATGACGATGACCGTCTGCCCGGGATACACCTGAGCGGAGTTGACCGCGGCGCCCCAACCGGTTCCGACGCCGCAGCCGAGCAGACACAAAGCGTCGAGTGGCAGGTGCTTGTCGACTTTCACAGCCGAGAGAGTGCTGACCGTGGTGTATTCACTGAAGGTGGACAGGCCGCAGGTTTGTGCGACGGGCTGACCGTCGAGAGACATTCTGTAACTCGAGGTTTCGCCGGGTCTGCTGCCAGTCATGATGGCGGCGCCGTTGTCGCAGAGGTTCTGGATTCCGCTTGCACACCAACGGCAACGGCCGCAGGCGGCGAGGAACGAGAACACGACATGATCGCCCTCGGACCATCCTTCCGTGTTCGGCCCGACCTCGACGACGATTCCGGCGCCTTCGTGTCCGCCGCAGATGGGGTAGCGGCCGACTCCGTGGTCGCCGCTGGCGATGTGATCGTCCGAGTGGCACAGGCCTGAGGCGACCATTTTGACAGTGAGTTCGCCGCTGCGGGGTGAATCGAGTTCGAGATCGACCACCTCGTATGTGCCTGGTGCTTGGCGAATGACGGCTCCACGAGTGCGCAAGGTATCTCCTGAGGTAAGAGTTGTTCTTCGGCTTCCTCAGTTGTCTACTCGAGAGTTCAGGACGGGCTCGAGGCCTATCTCACTGATCGGACGTTTCGTATCTTTCAGACTCGTCCGGGGTGCGTCCCAAGATGGCGAGTTGCAGTTCGGTGAGCAGTCGCGTATCCGGCTCGTCCAACGAAATGCCCATGATCTGTTCAGCGCGCCGAATGCGGTAGCGCAGGGTGTTCGGATGTACTTTCAGAGACGAGGCGGCCTTCTTCACATCCCCGAAAGCTGTCAGGTAGGCCGTGAGCGTGAACTGCATGTCAGAGGTGTTCTTGTCGTCGTAGGAGACGAGTCTGTCGATACGAGGGTCTCGCAATCGCTCGTGATCAGCAACGAGGTCGAGTATCTCGCCCAGCAACACCGCGGTGCGTGACGCCGCGAGTGTGGTGACCTTCGAGGTTTCGTGATCATCAGTGGTATCGAGCACGCGGTCCACTTCTCGACGCGCCTCGGGTACGCCGTGCAATCGCGCGATCGGGACCGCGACGGCGGCGCGCACGCTGATGCCCGCACGGGCCTCGACTACTCGCACGGTGTCGTAAGCCCAGTCGCTGATCGCGACCTCGTGTTCGGCCTGAGGAAACAGCACGTAGATCCGGTTGTCGATGATCGTTGTGACCGCGTCGCTGCGGAATGCGCTGGCGCGCAGGCGCAATGCGTTGGTGATTCGATCGAGATTCGATCCGGGCGCGAGTGATGTCGCAAATCCGATGACCGCAGACGGTCCGTCGGTGTTGATGCCGAAGGAGCCGGCCAGCGAGTGCATGTCGACTCCGCCGGAGCGAACGCCGAACAGCCTTTGCAATTGGGCATTCTCGCGGCTGGAGGCGTCCAAGGTCCGCATGAGAATGCGTGCGGCGACTGCCGCTGCACCCCGCAATACCGCTTGGGCGTCGTCGGAAAGAGGTTCAGAGGCGCGCTGCACCCAGATGCTGCCGAGATTGTGTTGGTGTGCAACAGAACCCGTCGGCGCTGACAGGTCCGGGCGGGTGATGCTCACAGCCAACCTGTGCGCGGCTCCGATGCTCGGCTCGGAGGGCAGACTGATGACCTCGTCCGATCGCCTGAGATGCTCGAACACGCCTCTGCGCTCTATCCATTCGGTGTATTCGATCGGCCACTCCCGGCCCAGTATGGAGAGCTGACGGAGTTCGTCTTCACCTTCGTGAGCAGCTGAATATGCGATGACATGGAGTGCCGTGTCGTCGATCGTCACGAGTCCGCCGGTCAATTCGGCGATCGTCTCCGAGAGCGCGAACAGATCCGAATCGCCACCGGCCACAGCTCCTGAGACGGCCCGCGAACGGTACATGCTCTGTGTCAGAAGTCGTTGTACGAGTGAATAGACGTGTCCGGAACTAGCCTGCGGATGTACCGCGGCCACTGCGATTCCGATGTTGCGTGCGGCGGTGAGAAGCGTCGTCGCCTCGCGCGCATTCTTGACGAGCAAGAGCTTCGGACGACGCCTCGCCGGCCTGCCTTCGAACTTTCGCAACCACTGCGTCAACGTCGATTCGGGAACCCCCACGGGGAGGTAGATGTCGGAGATCGCACCACGGCTGTCGGTGCCGTCGATATCGGAGGACTCGACGAGGGCGATCGAACGGATTTCGACATCGAGTCCGTCCGGGCTTTCCAGAAGCTCGATCACGGACTTGTCCGTGGAATGCATGAGGGCGCCGAGGGTGGTGCCGACACTCGGCCCGTTATTCCTCGGACCTGTCGACGCTTGCGGGAGGGCTACAGAAAGTGGCTGCACATTTGCTCCTCGGCCAGTGGGTCACTACAGGCTAACCCCGACAGACGAAATGCAGAATAAGGAAATAGGGGACAAATTTATTCGTCGGGCATGGTGATGCCGAGTTCCTGCACCTTTTCGGCGACTGCCTCTGGAAAAACGTTCTTGAACAGATAAAGGTCTTGTCCGATCACCCAACCAGGTGCCAAAGCCGTCGCATATCGTTCGAAGTATCCGAGTTGTTTACCGAAAAGAACCAATTCCTCGGGACTCGCAACGCCCCACTGCTTGCCCAACTGAATCAGTGCCATGATCAATTCACTGAGCTTGAGTTCACCCAGGTCACGGCCGAGAATCGGGGCCAGGGCCGTTGCGACCTGCATACCGAGCTGATCGTCGTCGACCTCGTAGTCGGTTGCATATCCCAAGGATCGAATTCCGCGGGCGACACGGGCGAAATCACCGTCGATGAGGGTGGCTCGGAACATGTCGGAAAGGATGGATCTCCAGGTCTCGGGAAGGACGCCGACGATGCCGAAGTCGAGCATCGCTATCCGGCCGTCGTCGAGGACCCACAAATTTCCCGCGTGGACATCTCCGTGGAACGGACCGTGAACGATGACTGATTCGAGCCAGACCTTCACTCCGCGCCGGATCAGCATGCGGGCTTCGTCGATGCCGTCCGGACCGGCGACGAACCGATCCAGTGGAACGCCGCGCATGCGTTCCATACAGATGACGCGGGGACCACAGTAGTCCCAGTACACCTCTGGTGTCGTGACTCCTTTGTTGTCGCCGAACGCACTGATGTTGTTCCGGAAAGTGGTTTGCCGGTCGGCCTCGACCGCGCTGTTCAATTCCGTCATCGTGGCGTTGTGCAGATCGCGAATGATGGCGGTGGCATTGGCAATTCGAAGGAACTCGACAAATTTCTCGAGGATGTTCGCGCCCCAGTACGCCGCCCGCAGGTCGATCAGCATCCGCGCATAGATGTCCGGACGCTGGATCTTGATGACCGCCTCTCGGCCGTCGTGCAGAACGCACGCGTGTACCTGCGCTACCGATGCGGCCGCGAGAGGTACGTCGTCGAATTTCGCGAACAGGTCGTCCACGGAGTAACCGAGGTCCTTCTGCACGACGCTTCTGGCCTGCTCGGCAGGAAATGACGGAACATCGTCGAGGCAGCGTAGGCATGCATTGGCGACGGGGGCCGGGAACAGGCCGGACGACGACGCGACCAGTTGCCCGAGCTTGACGAAGGTGGGCCCCAGCGCGATGAAGCCGTCGACCATCCCGTCGGAAGCAGCGTCCGCCCAGGTGCGGCCACGCTTGCGGAAAGGCCACACGATCAGTGCCAGCATGATCGACGTGGACAACACGACGGCGATGATCGCGGAACGCCACAACTGGGCGAGGCCGAAGCGTTCGAGGTCCGGCATGTGGACTTCGAGGGCAGTGGCGGGCACTCCTGACGAGTACGGCCCGACAGGTCGCGTTGGATCCAGCACAGCTCTCCCTCGTTCAACGAGCGCATCCAGCATTTTGCCGTGAGATCACTTACGCGACCCCTTCCGTTAGTCAGTATGCCAAGTCACACATAACTGCCGGAACCGCCTACGCGTTCAGCCTACGATCGGTGAATGCGTGAGCACTTGATCCCGATCGGCGAGGTTGCAAAATCGTTCGGAATTGCGGCGTCGACCTTGCGTTATTACGAGGACGAAGGACTGCTGTCCGCGCGGTCGCGAACTGGCGGCAAACGCTGGTACGGGCAGCGTGAGCTGCGCCGGCTGGCATTGATCCGGATGTACACCGAGACGGGAATGTCCTTGGAACAGGTGCGGTCCTTCATCGAAACCGACACCACGTCCGACCAGTTCTCGACGGTTCTCGCAGATCAAGTGTCGACACTCGAGGCACAGATCGCCGCTGCTACGCGAGCGAAGCTGATCCTCGAGCATCACCTGACGTGTCGGCAAGAGCGTCCGATGCAGTGCCCGTGGTTGCTCGAGCAGCTCGACATTCGTGTCGAAGCGGCGCTTGACTTCAAGTTGACTTGAACCTTCATAGTTAGGGCGCACTTACCGCCCTATCTGGAGGTTGACCATGTCGGCACGACGATGGCTGCCGCTCATCGCCGCATGCATCGGAACTTTCCTGTTACTGACGTACGCCACGATCACAACGATCGCGGTGCCGGCCATCGCAGTCGGTTTGGACGGCAGTACGGGCGCGATGTCATGGGTCGTCGACGCCTACACGCTGGCTCTTGCCGCGCTTCTGGTGGGCATGGGCGCACTCGGCGATGCGTGGGGACGCAAACGCCTCTACATCTGTGGACTGGTCGTGTTCCTGGTTGCAACGGCCGTGTGCGCGATTGCTCCGGACATCACGGTTCTGGTCGTTGCTCGCGGCGCGCAAGGAATTGCCGGTGCGGCGATGTTCGCGACACTCCTGCCTCTGCTTGGCGACGCTTATTCGGGCCGCGATCGGCACGTGGCTTTTGCCGCGTGGGGTGCCGTCGCTGGATTGGCGGCGGGAATCGGCAACGTTGCAGGAGGGCTGCTGACGCAGTTCTTCGACTGGCGTGCGGTCTTCTATTTCGGAATCCCCGTGACCGCAGTGGCGCTCGCAATGGCTGTGTTCTGTTTCGCCGACAGTGAGCGCGGCGACGACAACATCGACTGGGCCGGAATCGTTTTGTTCACCCTCGCTGCCGTTGCCGCGGTTCTCGGCGTGACGTGGGGCGGCGACATCGGGTGGGCTTCGTCGTCGACAGCTCTTGCCTTCCTGATCGCAATCGGTGCGCTGACGGCGTTTGTGTGCTGGCAGCGTCGAGGCAGCAGTCCGATGCTCGATCCGGCATTGTTCCGATCCCTGAAATTCGACGGCGTCCTCGTCGCTGCTTTCGGGTACTACCTCGCGGCCTACGGCCCGCTCGTAGTCCTTTCACTGTGGCTGCAGAACGGGCTGGAACTGTCGGCATCGGCGGCCGCACTCGTGCTCTCGATTCAACCGCTCGCTTTTGTCTTCGTATCGGCCTTGTGTGGATCACGGCTTCAGCGCGTCGACCTTCGACTGTCGCTCGGATTCGGGACGATCCTTTGCGGAATCGGTTGCGTGGCCATGCTGTACGTTCTCGCCGAGCCGGTCTGGCCCGCACTGATCGCCGGGCTGATTCTGACCGGTGTCGGTTCGGCGATGGTGTCGCCGGTGCTGCCGGGTGCCGCGATGTCGGACGCCCCGGCAGAGCGCGCCGGGACGGCTTCGGCAACAGCCAACTCGTCGCGTCAATTCGGGCTTGCCGTCGGAATTGCGTTGTGCGGCTCGCTCTTCGTCGGTCCGGACGAGTTCGCCTTGCTGTGGCCGTTGGTCTTCTGTGCCGGCGTCGGAATGCTCACGGGTTTGGTGTCGATCCTTCTCTTTTCTCGTTCGTCAACTCCTGAAACAGTTCAACCAATCGCCGAAAGGGCACACACATGACCACGCTGTTCACTCCACGACCGCACCGGCGTATCGAGATGGACTGGAATCGCCGCAGGTTCCTCGGCGCTGCAGCAGGATTGGCTGCTGCGCTGGCAGCGGCCGGTTGCTCGCGTTCGGACGCAGACGCCGGGGGCGAAGGCGACGCAGGCTGGTCCTTCACCGATGATCGCGACAATCTGATCGAATTGGATTCACCACCAAGGACATTTGTCACCTACACCGGTATCGCGGGTGCTCTGTGGGATTACGGACTGGTGCCTGTCGGAGTTTTCGGGGCACTGACACGATCGCCGGGATCAACGGACACCAGCATCTCCGGCAATTTGGATTTCGCGAAGACCGACATGGTCGGGCAGCTCTGGGGACAAGTGGAACTCGAGAAGATCGCTTCGCTGGAGCCGGACGTCGTCATAGTCCCTCAGCTGCGTGGTTCGGCACTACTCGACGAGGCGAACTTGGATGCGGTGAAAGGCTTGTCGACAGTACTGTTCGTGGAAACGGCAGCAGGAACCATCGACCGAACCGTGCAAGAGATCGTGGAACTCGCCGTGGAACTCGGGGCGGACCAGGATATGGAGGCTCAGCGAAAAGAATACGACGCTGCGCGTGCACGGATCTCCGAAGTTGCTTCTTCGCTGAATAATTCACAGGTTTTGTTCGCGTCCGCAGATCCGGACACGATTCGTGTCAGTCGTTCGGGATTCCCGATCCTTGCAGATCTGGCGGGATTGGGCCTTGCCGTCGTCGATCCGGCCGCGGGATCGTCGGTCTACGTCGAGAAACTGGCTTGGGAGATGGCGGACCACTATCCGGCCGACATGATCTTCCTCGACGATCGCCCGTCCAGTTTGCAACTGGATACGCTCGGAACCAATCCTGCGTGGTCCAACTTGCCCGCGGTGAAGGCGGGGAAGATCGGGACCTGGAATCCGGAACCCGTGCTCAGTTATGCCGGGATCGCCCGTACGTACAACGATCTGGCTGACCAGCTGCTGGCATTCTCACATTCCTGACCGCCGCGTCGTCTACGACGTATGGACCTCTTCACCGCTCTGTCTGCTCGTGTTGAATCCCTCGATTGGCCTGCGCTGATCGAGGGAATCGACTCCAGTGGGTGTGCCCAGACGACGCCGATACTCGACGAGTCGGAATGTCGCGAAATTGCTTCCTGGTACTCGGAGGTCGACCGGTTCCGGAGCACCGTCGACATGGCTCGATACCGTTTCGGCCAAGGGGAGTACCGGTACTTCGGTGATCCCGTACCGGAGCCGATCACGGCTATGCGATCCGCCTTCTACCGACACCTCCTGCCCGTGGCGCGGGAGTGGGCGTTCAAGCTGGGCGAGGGTGCACCGTGGCCGGATTCTTTCGAAGAATGGATCGATCAGTGTCACGACGCCGGTCAGAATCGCCCTACCCCGATCCTTCTGTCCTACGGACCTGGTGACTGGAATGCATTGCATCGGGACTTGTACGGAGAGTTGCTGTTTCCCTTGCAAGTCGTGATCGGGCTCGACAGACCTCGCATCGACCACGTCGGCGGCGAGTTCTTGCTCGTGGAACAGCGGCCGCGCGCCCAGTCGAAAGGGACGGTGACAGTTCTCGGGCAAGGTCACGCTTTGATCTTCACCACGCGGGATCGACCGGTGCAGAGTTCTCGTGGGTGGTCGAGAGCCCCTGTGCGACATGGTGTCAGCGTGGTGCACTCGGGTACGCGTCGAACATTGGGATTGGTGCTTCACGATGCCGAGTAAGACGTACATTCTCCGCGACGCTCGCAACAAACCCTACGAGAGTTCGACGCCCGGTGTGCTTGGCGGGCACCGGAAAACGAAGATCTACGGGCGACTCGACTGTCGAGGGGCCGCGCAGGCAATCGCGCGTGGCGGGTATGTCGCCAGTCGGGTGTTCTTCGCGGACGAGCCGACCGCGATTGCGGCCGGCTATCGCCCCTGTGCCGTCTGCATGCCCGAAGGTTACGCAGCCTGGAAGGCAGTTGCTACGCGCCGAAGCGGTCGCGGTACTCCTTCGGAATGAGCGGCTTGTCGCCGCGGACCTTCAGCTGCTGGACAGCCCAGGTATTGCCGTCCGGGTCGGCGAATCCGAAGAAGGTGCCCCCGTCACGCTCGTCGAAGACGGTGACCTCACTGGCATCGACGCCGCGGCCGATGAGCTCTTGGCGAGCCGCTGCAGCGTCGGCCACGACCAACTGCAATCCCTTCAACGAACCAGGGGTCATCTCGGTCTGCGACGGCAGGTTCCCGATGACGATCGAGCAGCCCGAACCACGCGGAGTGAGCTGGGCGACCGTCATGTGTTCGTTGACGGTGTGGTGGTCGAGATCGAAACCGACCTTGTCACGGTAGAACTCGATGGAGCGGTCGAGGTCACTGACGGGAACGATGACTACTTCGAGGGTCCAGTCCATGAAACTGCCTTTCGCTGAGGAGGTTCGGGCAAACAGGTGGTCAGAGTTGCGCGACGATCTTGTCCAGGCGTTCGTAACCTTCGGTGACGCCGAGCTCCATATTGCTCTCGATCATTCCGTCTCGCGCTTCGAGGCTCGGATATACGGAATGGCCGGAGAGGCGGGTGCGTCCGTTGCCCAGATCCTCGAACGTGATCGATTCGATGCTGACGACGTCGGGAAATCCCTCGTATTCGAAGGTCTGGATGGCAAAGTCGTTCTCGCGAACGACGTGAAATACACCGTTGAACCGGAACTCTTCGCCCTCGGGGTTGCGATGGACGTACTTGTATCGACCGCCGCTCACGAACTCGTATTCGTCGATCTCCATCTCGTATCCGTTGGGGCCGAGCCACTGCTTGACCAGATCGGGATTCGAATGAGCTGCGAAGACGGCACTGACGGGTGCGTCGAATTCGCGGGTGATGTCGATGTACGGCACGCCCTCAGGAGCCGTGATGGTGACGGGATTGGTGGTAGCCATGGCTAAGTCTCCTTCTGTGTGGTGCTGAGTAGGTGATCGAGCTTGCGGAACTGTTGTTCGTGGATCAGTCGATAGCGGTCGATCCAGGCGGTCAAAGCCTCGAGAGTTGCGGCGTTGAGATGTACCGGCCGCCTCTGGGCTTCGCGGCTGCGAGTGACCAAACCCGCGGCTTCGAGTACCTGAATATGTTTGGAGATGGCCTGTTTCGTGATCTCGAACGGCTCGGCCAACTCGTTGACCGTTTGGGGGCCGGTGCTCAGGCGGGCGATGATCCGCCGTCGTACCGGGTCGGCAAGCGCCATGAACGCTTTGTCGAGACGCTCGTCCGCCCCTGGATCCACGATCACTTGTCAACCATCTCCTTTATCAACCAATCTGTTGATTACGATACGAGCCCATGCCGAGGGTGTCAATGCTTCGAAACCGATTAGCGTGGAAACCATGAACGCTCTGATTCCTCGGCCACGATTGGAAGTGGCGCCGGGGGCGATCCTCGTTCCGGATTGGCTCAGCGTCGAACAGCAACGCTTCTTGGTGGCCGAGTGCCGACGGTGGGCGACCGCACCCGTACCGATGCGCTCCGCTGTTGTCCCTGGTGGGCACAAGATGTCGGTGCAAACAGTCTGTCTCGGTTGGCATTGGCAGCCGTACAAGTACACGCGCACCGCCGACGACGTGAACGGTGCGCCTGTCGCAGCGGTGCCTGACTGGCTCGTCGACCTCGGCCGGGCCGCAGTTGCCGCTGCCTATGATGATCCGACTGCGGGGGAGCGGTACACGCCGGACACTGCGCTGATCAATTTCTACGACGAGGGCGCTCGGATGGGCATGCACCAGGACAAGGACGAGCGCTGCGACGCTCCCGTCGTCTCACTGAGCGTCGGGCAGAGTTGTGTCTTTCGATTCGGGAATTCCGAGAACCGGAACAAGCCGTACACCGATGTCGAACTCCATTCGGGTGATCTCTTCGTCTTCGGTGGAGAGTCTCGGTTCGCATATCACGGAGTGCCGAAAGTTATTGCGGGAAGTGCAAGTCCCGACATAGGTCTGCCATCCGGGCGGCTGAACATCACGCTGCGCGATACCGGGATGTCCTGAGTTTCAGGTTGATTTCGGCCTCGCGAATGGGAGGATCGGTGGGCAGCGCTCGGAGAAGAAACGGGCATTCAATTTATCGACATCCCAGGTCATTCTGAAATAGTCACCAACTGTGGTCATTGGTTAAGGCATCAACCTTCGTTGAATCCGTCCAATTGGTCTCGTTTCATGTCAAGATCAACCGACGACGTTTCAGGCTGAACGAGATGGAGATTCGATGCATTCGATCACACGAGCGGCCCTTATCGGTGCTGCAGCTCTTCCGTTGGCAATGGCTGCTCCCTCGCTGGCCTCAGCTTCCACAGCTGCCGACGTCACCTTCGCTTACAGTGCTTCCGGCTCGACCGTGAGCAACACCATCACAAACAATTCGGGTGGAACTCTGCAATGCAGCACCTCGCTCGCGAACGCGCCCGGCGGAGTGCTGCCACCGATCGAAGTGACGATCGGTCCGGGACAGACGATCTACGAGAGCGGCGTGATCCCCACCGGCACAACAGTTCAGACGATAAACGATATCCCGGACGGCTCCTACGTCGTCCTGGCATCCTGCGGCAGCGTCGATGAACCGACGAGTATGTGGGTATCGGACTATCCAGGACTCGAGCCCTACCTGGCGATGTTCCCGTACACCACATACGCGGTGCAACAGGCATCCTGGGTGGTCTCACTGCCCAGCGCTGGTGCGCCCACATCAACCCCTGGCATGAACTTCGGGAGCTGACACCGGTAGTGGAACTGTGGATCGCCATCTGCCCGAGAGAATCGGTGTCGGGCGCGATCACCGCCGTCTTTGTACAGCCGTGGTTTTCGTCGATCAGAGCTCTCTCTGTTCGCCTGTAGTGACTGCGAAATAGGTCCTATTGATTGCTGAGGCTGAACAATAGAGAGGGCTGAAAAGGTTGGGAGACAGGTATTTTGGCGAGAGTGATCCGTGTGCCATCAGTACAGTCTCGACCGGAACCAGTGATCGAGGCTGATCATGTCGATCTGGTGCATGTCGAGACTCAGCTGGGCAGCAGCTTTCACCGCGTCGGCGCGGGGGATGGAGTTCTGGGGCAGAGTCCAGTTGGTCTCTCGTGCATGTTGCTCGAGAAGGTCGATGACTGTCCGCGGGACAGGCTCGTTGACGTGAAGTGTTGAGCCGTAGCGAAATTGCTGTTCTATCGACAACTCGTAGATGGATCGGGCGAGTAGGTCTACGTCGACTACCGACAGGACAGCGCTACCGCCGTCGATGATCGAGTCGAGGCGAGAGACAATTCGCGTCAGTGTCGGAAGAAACCATCTGTCGCCGGGTCCGTACACGAGATGCGGCCGGACGACCAGGCCTCCGGCGTCGCGCACGAACTTCTCGGCGAGAGCGCGCGTGCGACTGGCAGGTGAGAAGGGGCTGAGAGGTGCGCCGTTGACCGGCAAGTCTCGAAACGGTCCCGGCCCGTACACGGCCGCGGTACTGACGTAGAGCAAGCGTTCGACGCCGACGGCGGCGGCCATCGACGCAACGTTCTGTAGGCCGTGTTGGTTGACGTGAACGCACTGTTGTTCGTCGTCGCCCACGTACGACACGCAACAGATGACGGTCGACGCCTGACTCATTGCAACTCGTAGAGAAGCACTTTCGTTGATGTCGCCGATCACGGTGGCGATTCCTTCACGGCCGAACTGTTTGGCTGCGGTGGCCGTGCGAACGAAACCGATTGCAGCGTTTCCGTGGCGGGAAACCAGCTGTTTCATCACTGCCGAGCCGATGAAACCAGTGGCCCCGAGTACCAGAGTCGTCACGGTGTGTCCGTGTCGAGAGCGTTGCTGCGGGCTCTTTCGACGTATCGTTGAGATTCATTCCGTCGGCAACGAGAGCTGGGTAGATCATGCAGGAGCGTGCTGTCCTGACGCGCCAGGCCGTCATTTTGGGTGCTGCGAAGAGCTTCGAGAAGTTCGGGTACTCCGCCAGTTTGGGCACGATCTTGCAGCACGGGGGTGTGTCGAAGGGGGCGATGTATTTTCATTTCGCGTCCAAGGAGGAGCTTGCGCACGCGGTCATCGCAGCGCAGCACGGTATGGCGATGGAGGGTACCCGGCGGGTTGCTGCGCACTCCGACATCGCGGTCGAAACCCTGGTGCTCGTTTCGCAGGAGATGGCTCGGCAGCTTGTGACCGAGCCCATCGCGCGAGGTGGCATGCGGTTGACGATGGAGATCGGCAGTATTCAAGGCCCCATCGAACAGCCGTACCTCGATTGGATCGAGGCTATCAAGCAGGTGGCAACCCAAGCGGCCGAAGCCGGCGATATCGTCCCGGGCACCGATATCGACGCGTTGGCTCGATTTGTGGTGGGGTCGTTCACCGGAGTGCAGATTCTCTCGGAAATGCTGACGGGCAGAACCGATCTGTACGAGCGGTTGAGTCAGATGTGGAACCTGGTGCTGCCAACGATCGTCCGCGAGGACAAGTTGGCGCACGTCATGCAACTGGCGGCGCTTGCACCGAGAGAGTGGGAACCACCGAGCGCTTGACGTGGTAGACGCGACGAGAAGAACGTGTTCGTTCCCTCTCATGATTGGTCCGCAACTGTAATTTCGAGTTCCGCGGTGGTTTCCAGTTCTTGAGTGAACTGAACTCGGTGCACATGGCCCGACGCGTCAAGGGGGATCGTTGACACCTCGCACGGCGTTTCCCATTCAGTGAACCTCGGAAAGACCGCCGAGAGTGAGGCGATCTTTGTTGCTGGGTTGCCGATGTGAAATCGGAGCGCTTGTCGGGCGGCCTCGAAAAGTATCATTCCTGGGATGTGGTCGACGGGGTGGTCGAAAAGGGAGTGGTTGCGCGGATCGGGAGCGCAGAACATCGCGTGCCGAGCAGGATCAGTGCTGATGAGCACATCTCCATCGGTTAGGCGTCCGACTCGCTCCGATCCGACCACCGCGGCTCCGGAAGGAAGGATGCGTCGGCTCGGGCGGTGGTCTTCTCGTCCTTGCCGAATTCGACGGTATCCCTCGGGGCTGACTCCTCGCGCAACAGCGTTGCATCTGGCGACGTGCCGGTTGCCCTCGCTGAGGATCCCCGATACTTCGACCCCCGAAACCGCTCCGTCGCGATGAGTGAGGTTGTCCACTGTCATCGAGAAACTCAACGGCTCCGCGACTGATTGCACGTCGAGCGCGTCCAGCATCTCGAAGCTGAACGTTTCCATGAGGAACTTGTAGTGCAGTGGAATCTCGTATCGGGTGTGGCACAGAAGCACCACTGCCTGTCGAAATGCTTCTGCCACCCCGAGCGGATCGTGTTGCTCGCTCGATACGTCGAATATCCGGTGCGAGACCGGGAGTTGCACAGCAACCTGGTACGCCGAGTCCGATTCGATCCGGTAGTCCGTCAAGAAAACCTCGGCAACAGCATGTCTGTGGACGAGATGCCGCGGCACTGTGCGTGTGTATTCCATTGATTGAATGCACCTTTCGATGTTCACTCGTGTCTTCGGTGTCGTGTAGGACCTAATATTCGACGTCCGGGCGCGTCATCGAATCGTCAAAATTGACGATCTTTTCGAAGGTCGAGTTCGATCAGGGGCGGCACCCCATCTCGGCGAGTGTGTCTGGGGCACTTCCTGCTAGAAGCGTCCGATCCGAAGTTCCAGTGGGTGTCTGCGTGCGTCGTGACCAGAGCGGCGGAGCATCGCGCATGCCTCCAGCTGGGAATGCACCCCCAGTTTTTGCAGGATGCTTCGGATGTGGGCGCGAACCGTGGTCGGTGCGATGTGGGCGGTTCGAGCAATCGAGTCGACATTCGAGCCTCCGTAGAGAAGGCCCACGATCTCGAACTCGCGATCGGTGAGACTGCTGATTCGTGCGAATTCTTCGGTGCGCAACCGGATGCGTTGTACGAGCGAGGACTTGTCGTGTGCAGACCGAGCGGAGTTGGGGTTGATCGCGGCCTGCAGCTCATCGAGCAGGGATGTGAATGGCAGTTGAGAGTTGAGCACGGCGTGGGCGCCCGCTGCGAGCCCCCGAATCATGGAGTTGCCGCTACTGAGATCGCCGACCAGGACCGATCCCTCGAGCGCGGAGAGCTCCTTCACCTGCCAATCGACGCCCCCGAGTGGTAGGAGAACGAGCGCTCTACCGTGATCGCTGGTGTGATGCCTTAACAGGCTCATGTCTGCGGTTTGTGGCTCGGAATAAGCCCTGGCGCTGATTCCGGCAGCGATTGCATTGGCGAACTCTCGATCGCTATGAGTGGTGTACACGGTGACTGTGCTGGAGAGTGTCATAGCGACTACATCTCCGGTGGAGGTCCACTCCGCCCGCTCTCTTCGCTGCGGAACCAAAACCGTTGCTTTCAGCGTGGTTTCGTCAGCAGGTTAGCTATCGCAGTGACCTTTCCGCTGATGCGCACGAAGGTTACGGCGATATCGCAGTTGCCCGTCCTCCCATGGAAACTCGCGCGTTCGACACCTGATCGTGGACCTTCGAATTATGCTAGGGCGCTGAATATTTGGGCGATGAGTATCCCGCGTAGACGAGTCATTGGGCGTTCCGTCGACGACGTGAACGACTCTCCGGTGGCTCGAGGCATTCAGGCGTCTCGATCGAGTTCCGCGAGGCCGGTGCGTCGCGCCTCAATGTTCCGTGCGCGGCCGGGTCGAGATATTGACTGTTACCGTCAGTTGCACATACCCTGTTCATTGGCGCTGACCTTAGGGAACCCGGCCTGAACCGGCCGATCGTTCTCGGTCACTGCCGACGCCAGAAGTAGCTTCGCGACGACCGACGAAACGAGTTTCCTCATGACACAGCATGTCGACGTACTGATCATCGGCGCTGGCTTGTCCGGAATCGGCGCGGCTTGCCACCTCATTCGTGAGCAGACCGGAAGTACTTACGCGATCCTCGAACGCCGCGAGAACATCGGTGGCACCTGGGACCTGTTCAAGTATCCCGGCATCCGTTCGGATTCCGACATGCTCACCTTCGGATTCGGTTTCCGTCCGTGGATCGGAACCAAAGTGCTCGCAGACGGCGCCAGTATCCGTGACTACGTCGAGGAAACCGCCAAGGAATACGGCGTCACCGACCACATCAACTTCGGCCGCAAGGTCGTGGCAATGGACTTCGATCGCGCGACTGCTCAGTGGTCCGTGACCGTCCTGGTCGAGGCGACGGGGGAGACCGAGACGTGGACCGCGAACGTCCTCGTCGGCGCCTGTGGTTATTACAACTACGACAAGGGATACCGCCCCGCCTTCCCCGGTGAGGACGACTTCCGCGGTCAGATCGTGCACCCGCAGCACTGGCCGGAGGATCTCGATTACACCGGAAAGAAGGTAGTGGTCATCGGTTCCGGTGCCACCGCGATCACGCTGATCCCGTCGATGGCCCCCACTGCCGGTCACGTCACCATGCTGCAGCGCTCGCCCACGTGGATCCAGGCGCTACCGTCCGAGGACCCTGTGGCCAAGGGTCTCAAGCTTGCACGCGTTCCCGATCAGATCGCTTACAAGATCGGTCGAGCCCGCAATATCGCACTGCAACGCGCCAGCTTTCAGCTCTCACGCACCAATCCGAAGCTGGCGAAGAAGCTGTTCCTCACCCAGATCCGCTTGCAACTCGGCAAGAACGTGGACCTGCGTCACTTCACCCCCAACTACAACCCGTGGGATCAGCGCCTGTGCGTGGTTCCCAACGGGGACCTGTTCAAGGTGCTCAAGAGTGGCAAGGCCGACATCGTCACCGACCGTATCGCCACGTTCACCGAGAAGGGCATCGTGACCGAGTCGGGCCGCGAAATCGAGGCCGACGTCATCGTCACGGCGACCGGCTTGAACGTACAGATCCTGGGCGGGGCGACCATGAGCATCGACGGCGAGCCCGTCAAGCTCAACGAGACGGTCGCCTACAAGAGCGTGCTCTACTCCGACATCCCGAACTTCCTGATGATCCTCGGCTACACCAACGCATCCTGGACGCTCAAGGCCGACCTGGCCGCGTCCTATCTGTGTCGCGTACTCAAGATCATGCGTAAGCGCGACTACACGACTTTCGAGGTTCACGCCGAACCTGAGGACTTCGCCGAAGAATCTCTCATGGGCGGAGCCCTGACCTCGGGCTACATCCAGCGCGGCGACGGAGAGATGCCGCGTCAGGGTGCCCGCGGTGCGTGGAAAGTGGTCAACAATTACTACCGCGACCGCAAGCTGATGCACGACGCCGAGATCGAAGACGGTGTGCTGCAGTTCAGCAAGGTCGATATTGCTGTCGTGCCTGATAGCAAGGTCGCCAGCGCATAGTCGGCTCCACCGGGGGATGGACCGGTCGTACCAGTGGGGACGTCGGAGAATGTGCTGGAGATGTTGCGTCGACGTACCCGCGTCACGGGGTTTGCGATCGGTGAGTTCGCTTCCGTAATCGTCGGTTGTGCACCACCACGGGAAGAACATAGGTAGCGACCATGATCACGGCGAGCAGTCCGAGATAGAGATATGGCCAGGTCCATCCCGCTGCTCGTATGGCCAGCAACGATCCGCCCATGATCAAGGGCATCCCGGCCCCGGCGAGCAGGTCGACGTCACGGGGCGAGACGGGTGGGGTTCCGAGCAGAGGTACGCGGCTGCACGAGTTTTCTCTGATCGTGCGCATCACTGACATGCAGTAGAGGGCGGCGCCGGCGATCGCGATCGCCGCGCCAAGTGCAACTTCGACGACGCCGGTTCTCGCGGACATCAATGCGTAGGCAAACACACCCACCGTTCCCAAAGTGACCGGTGCCGACTTCCAGATCGGCGTCGACTTATGGGTGTCGGCGGGAACACTGACCGGGCGCATCGGTTCGAGAGGCTCCATCAGCTCAGCGTGCCATGCGCCGCTCGGGAAACAAACTGCCTGTGCCGTTTCTGGCAGACTCCGGCTGCCTGGCCTGGATGTCGGGACCCCTCACTACGATTCTCATCGTGACCGATTACGACGATCTCGACATGTTCGGTGGCCTCGACGCCTCCTCCCTGCCGCTCCGCCAGCAGCAGATTCTGATGACCATCCGGGATCTCGTGGCTGCCAACGGGTGCACGCCGAGCACACGGCAGATCGGAGACGCGGTTGGTCTGCGCTCGACGTCGACGGTGTCCAAGCACCTCAAGAGTCTCGAGGAGAAGGGCTTCCTCCGCCGAGGAGCGGCCATGGCTCGGCAGTTGGACGTGCGGCCGTTCCTCGTAGGCGCGAAGGAACAGTCGTCGTCGAATACGGTGACGGTTCCGGTCGTCGGTGACATCGCGGCCGGCGCGCCGATCCTCGCGGAGGAGCACGCCGACGAGGTGCTTGCGCTTCCTCGTGAGCTCGTCGGCTCCGGCACGGTGTTCGGACTTCGGGTGCGTGGTGAGTCGATGGTCGACGCAGCGATCTGTGACGGTGACGTCGTCGTGGTGCGCCGCCAGGACGAAGCTCATTCCGGTGAGATCGTCGCCGCGATGATCGACGGCGAGGCCACGGTGAAGGTGCTCCGGCGTCGCGACGGTCACGTGTACCTCGAGCCTCGCAATCCCGCATACAGCGTCATCGACGGCGATCACGCGGTCATCCTGGGCAAAGTTGTTTCCGTGATGCGCCGTATCTGAGAGGTGTCCGGTCTCAACGACGTTTGGCGCGGGGACCGCCGTATTCCTCATCGGTGACTTTGTCGCCCCATGTAGTTTCGGTGCCTCCGTCGCCGGGTCCTTCCCACAGTGCGAGGTGGCTCATGAAACGGTCGGGTGCCGCGCCGTGCCAGTGTTCCTCTCCCGCTGGGGTGTAGACGGTCTCACCCGGGTGGACTTCGACGATCTCGCCGCCGCGAGCTTGAACCAGCGCGGTACCGGAGACGATGTGGAGGGTCTGTCCGACTGCATGGGAGTGCCAGTCGGTTCGCGCGCACGGTGCAAAGCGAACCATGTTGGCGCGCATCCTCGACGGCTCCTGGCCGGCGTAGATGACGTCCCACCAGACGTCGCCGGTGAACCAGTCGCTGGGTGCTTTGCTGGTGGGCTGGGGCTTCAAGATTTCCATGAGGTCTCCTCGGAATCGAAAGGGGCGGTTCAGTTCTGCGTCAGCGGAACAAGTCGAATGGTGTTGGGTGCGGCGGCGCGGCCGGTGACGGAGCCGACGATCTGCGGGCCGTAGCGGTCGTACTTGGTGTGATAGGCGGAGTCGATCGACGAGTGGGCATCCGGTGCGGCGGACTCGAACGCCACGTCCCGCTCGATTCCTCCTGCTCGGATTCGGCCCGTTCCACTTGCCGTTGCTCGGACGAACCACGGGTTGTCGGTTCCGTAGGCCGAGCGAACGTACAGTTGGTTGTCGGTACGGACAACCCAAATCGTGACGTACGGCCTTGCGGTTCCGTCTCGGCGGTACGAGGAGACCTGCAACTCCTCGGCGTCGCCGATCTTGGTCAGTTCAGCCTCGGTCCACGAGTGCGACATCTCGGCTTCCTTTCTCCTGGTCGAATTGCTTTGCGGTACTTCGCGTTCTCGTAGCCGGGACGATCAGTGCGAGGACGATGACGAGACAAGCGGCGAGCAGGGCGGTGCCTGCGGTGAGAGCCGTTGATACGTGATCGGTGAGTGCCGTTGTAGCGTCGTCGGCAGAGGATCCGGCGCCCGCGGAGACTGCGACGAGGATGCCGAGTCCGAGAGCACTGCCCAGTTGATGTGCAGTGTTGACCAATCCTGATGCGGCACCGGCATCTTCGGCCTGTACCCCGGAGATGCCGGCAGAAGTCAGTGGGGCGAAAGCCAACCCCTGTCCGGCGCCGATCAAGATCATCGGAAGTGCTATCGCAGTGAGGTACGTGCTGCCGGGATGGACCAGACTGAGCCACGCCATCCCGGCTAGGGTGACGGCAATGCCAACCGACAGAATTGCGGAATTTCCGAATCGCGGTGTCAGTCGCGGAATAAGCATCGCCACAGCAAAATTGACGATCGTCATCGGGAAGAAGGCGATGCCTGCTTGGAACGCGCTGAAGCCCATGACGCCTTGGAGTAGCTGAGTCGTGAAGTAGAAGAATCCGATCATGGCACCCAGATAGAGCATTCGGGCGGCGTACGCCCCGGATCGCTCCCGGCTACGGAACAACCTCAGTGGCATGATCGGCTGCTCCGCTCTCGCTTCGTTGAGGAAGAGCAAGGTCAGTAGTATCGCCCCGGCCGCCAGTGTCGCAACGGTGATCGGTGAGGTCCACCCCGCTTCGGCCGAGTTGACGGTGCCGAAGACGAGCGCGGTCATCCCGAGTGTGGCGAGAACAGCGCCGGCCACATCGAAACGTCCGGAGTTGGGCTCGGTTTCCGGAATGAACCGGGGAGCGAGAGCGATCATCGCGATACCGATCGGAACGTTGATGAAAAAGCCTGCGCGCCAAGACACCCAGTCGGCAAGGGCGCCGCCGATCACGAGTCCGAGGCTGGCGCCTATTCCCGCAGCAGCGCCGTACCAGGCAACAGCGCGCGTTCGCTCCGGGCCGGGCGGGAAACTGGCGGTCAGCAGTGACAGCGACGCCGGGGCGACCACTGCTGCTCCGACGCCTTGGAGAGCGCGCGCTGCGATGAGCCACCAACCGTTCGGCGCGACCCCGACGAGAAACGACGCAATCGCGAAAATCGCGAGACCGGCCACGAATACGCGACGACGGCCGAAGATGTCCCCGAGACGAGCACCCAGCAGGAGAAGCCCGCCGAACACCAGGGTGTAGGCGTCCTGGACCCAGGACAGCCCGGTTGCCGAGTAACCCATGCTGCTTTGGATGCTGGGTAGCCCGGTGAAGATGATCGAATTGTCGAGCAGGATCATGAAATAGCTGATCAGAATGATCGCCAGGATCGCGGTGGGATTGATGCGACCGGCAACAGGACGGGTGGCAATGTGGGTCACGCGCATCTTCTTCGCAAGTGGTGGACTTTCGCAAGTGGTGGACTACGGGCGGACGAGGACCTTCAACGATTCACGGGAGTCCATGGCTCGGTAGCCTTCCGCTACGTCGTCGAGTCCGACGGTGTGGTCGAAGACCTTGCCCGGCTCGATCTTTCCATCGAGCACATCCGGCATCAGCTCTTCGATGTACGCGCGCACCGGGGCCGGTCCACCGGTGAGTGTGATGTTGGGTCCGAAGAGTGTCCCGAATCCGATTGGAGCTTCTTCGTATTGGGGTACCCCGACTCGGCTGATGACGCCGCCCGGTCGGACAACTCCGAGCGACTGCTCGTAGGCAGGCATGTGACCTACCGCTTCGAGGACGACATGAGTGCCGTCGCCTCCGGTCAGTTCGCGGACTTTCTCGATGCCCTCATCTCCACGTTCGGCAACCACGTCGGTGGCTCCGAACTCGAGACCGAGATCCGTGCGGGTCTTGTGGCGCCCCATGAGGATGATGCGCTCGGCGCCGAGGCGTTTGGCGGAGAGCACTGCCATCAGCCCCACGGCTCCATCGCCGATGACCGTGACCGTCGTGCGTTGGTTGACGCCACCCTTGACCGCCGCGTGATAGCCGGTGCCGAAGACGTCGGAGAGTGTGAGCAGTGACGGTAGGAGTTCGGAATCCTCACCGACCGGCGCCTTGACCAGGGTGCCGTCTGCCAACGGCACTCGGATGGCCTCTGCCTGACCGCCTCCGATCCCGTTTCCGGCCCAGAATCCACCGTGTCGGCAAGACGTCTGCAAGCCTTCGCGGCAGAAGTCGCACGTCCCGTCGGACCAGGCGAAGGGGGCGATGACGAAGTCGCCCTTCTTCAACGTGGACACCTCGCGACCGGTCTCTTCGACCACTCCGACAAATTCGTGGCCCATCGGGGAACCACCGGGCGTGGCCGGCATGTTGTGGTAAGGGTGCAGGTCAGAGCCGCAAACGCACGCCCTGACGACCCGCACGATCGCGTCCGTCGGCTGCTGCAGTGCCGGATCGGGCACGGTCTCGACTCGAACGTCTCCGGCGCCGTACATGATGGTTGCTCGCATGGTGTCCCCTCTTGCTTCTGGTGTCGCGTGCTTCGAAGTCGACGTTTCGGCGTGGACCGGTCGACTGCAATCAGTCAACGCCGCGCCTCGCGGGCGCGGGAGTGTCTGTTGTTCCAGGTAACGGCAGTACCTCCCTCGGTCTTCTCCGCTCGAGTAACGTGAACTGCATGGACAACCGAGCCGAGATCCGCGAATTCCTCAGCTCCCGTCGTGCTCGCATCACACCCGAGCAGGCAGGGCTGCCGGCCTACGGCGGGAACCGTCGCGTCAAGGGGTTGCGCCGTGAGGAAGTCGCTCTGCTCGCCGGTGTGAGCATCGACTACTACGTGCGCATGGAACGCGGAAATCTGGCGGGAGCGTCGGACTCGGTGCTCGAAAGCCTTTCCCGAGCACTGCAACTCGACGAAGCCGAAACTGCCCATTTGTACGACCTCGCGAAGGCCGCCAGTGCAGGCGCACCGAGTAGAAAGCGGCCCGCCCCCAAGGGCGTGAGCCCGGCGATTCAGCAGATACTCGACGCCATCACCGACGCGCCGGCGTGGGTACGTAATGCCAGGCACGACATGCTGGCGGCCAATCGTATGGCGCGCGCGTTGTATTCGCCGGTGTTGGCCGATCCACGTAGGCCGGCGAACAACGCCCGGTTCGTGTACCTGGACCCGGCATCGCAGGACTTCTTCGTGGATTGGGAGCGCGCGGCAGACGACATCGCCGCGATGCTCCGCTCGGAAGCGGGGCGCAATCCCCATGACAGGGCGCTGACCGAGCTCATCGGTGAACTTGCCACTCGCAGTGAGGTATTCCGCACCCGGTGGGCGAAACACAATGTGCGCTTTCATCGGACGGGATTCAAGAAGGTTCGTCACCCCGTCGTCGGCGACCTGGAGCTGAACTTCGAGGCGATGGAACTGCCGTCCAATCCCGGGCTGACACTGCTGGTCTACACCGCGGCGCCGGGGACGCCCACGGCTGACGCACTCAAACTCTTGGCGAGTTGGGCGGCAACCCAGGATCAGCTGGATCCGGCGAACGACAGCGAAGCGGCGCTCTGAATTCGATCGACAGGTAATCGTGTCGATTCAGCTCAGATGCGTTACTGCCCAAGCTACCTGGTCTCCACCTCGTCGTTTCGCCCGATACATCGCGTTGTCGGCGTCGGCAAGAATCCGATCGATGGTTCCCGAAGCGTCCGGGATTGTCGAGGACAGCCACACGCTGGCTCCGACGCTCACGGAAATCGACTGCCGGCCGGCGGGCCGCGATATCGAATTGTGAATGTCCACCACGGTTTGTTCGATGCGACGTGGCTCCACGGGCATGAGAATCACGAACTCGTCGCCGCCAGTCCGCGCAACCAGCCCGACCTCTCCGACCACCGAGTTCAGGCGCCGGCCGACTGTCACCAGCATCCGATCGCCTTCCGCGTGACCCAGTTTGTCGTTGACGCTCTTGAACGAATCGACATCGATCACCACCGCAAGGACTACGTGTCCTTGGAGTTCGCCGACACCGAACAACTGTTGCCAGACATTGTGCAGCCCACGTCGATTCAGGGCAGCGGTGAGTGGATCGCGCCAAGAGTGTCGTGCGTCGTCGGTCAAATACAGGACGAGGAAATGCACGGTCATCGAAGCTGAAGCGATAACACACCCGATGACGAATCCAGTGGACACCGACAGCGAAGAGTCGGTATCCGGATCGGTTACAGCTCGAATTGTCAGTAGCGCAACGACGAACAGCGCGCCGGTGATCTGTGCTGTGACTATTCGAGGGCTGTGGAATACCGACGAATAGTTCGCGACGACCACGAACAGAACGGTGCCGGTCAATGCCAGGAAGCTCGAATGGATTCCGGCGAGAAGTATCAAGGACAAGCAGATATTGGTGAGCGAAACGAAACGAACGGATTGATGGTGACTCGGCCAAGACCGTCCGAGTGACCAGCGAATCATGCAGTAGAGCGCGATCAGGCATGCTGCGCCCGCCGCGAGCCGTTCAGGGAGTTCGGTTGCGCCACCCTTCACGAATTGAGCCAGTACGGCGAGTGCCACGAACACAGCGCACCAAAAGGTGACGACCACCCTGGCTGTCCCCAACATCGATCGAGCAGCCAGGAACCTCGGGAACCATTCGCCGTCGTACGCAAGAGACCACCAGCGACTCAACAGTCCAGTTGTTTGACGAATGTTCTGCCCCAACCCCGCAGCGCCACTGACTCCCATGAAACCCCCTCCGAGATCTTGCGAAAATTCCCGGAAGATTCTTCGTCAAGATTTGATCCCCGAACAAGGTACCCGATAGTTGAACGATGGATTGCCGTCTCGTGGGGTGTGGGCTGCTCTAGGGTGTGATCGGTGTGGTCAGGATCTTTCTGAGTGCCGGAAGGTCCAGGGTTGCAGCAAGATCTGCAATAGTGACCCCCGACAGCGATGCACGCCAGGCTTTTTCGGCGTCGGCCATGACCTTGGCGATTCCGCAGGCGGAACGGCACTGTTCCGGTGGGGCGGCGAGGATTCCTTGCTGTCGAATCTCCGTGCACCGGAACGCAGGTTCGGTGCCGTCAACGGCCTGTACGACGTCGAGAACGGTGATCTTCTCGGGAGCCCGGGTGAGAACGTACCCGCCGTCTCGGCCCTCGGTCGGATTGACCAGACCGGCGTGCGCGAGCGCTCGCAGATGCTTCGCCAGGTATGTCTTCGACACCCCGTGAAGTTCGGCGAGTCTGGCTGTGGGTACCGGCCCCTCGGACTGGCTCAGAACCACGCAGCAGTGGAGTGACCACTCCACGCCTCCGGAAAGCTTCATGATTGGACTCTATCGACGCCGCGGAAAGCGGTGAGGGCCGGACGTCGCTCTAGTTGTCGACGTCAGGCCTTCTCGGCAAGCCACGCGTCGTATGTTGTCGGCGCGATCCATGCATCTGCACCGGGTGTCGGGGTCAGTGCCGAGTTGTCGAGTTTCGCGCCGAAGTAGCCGGCTTCGGGATCGGAGATCACCGAACGCTTGTCGCCGGTGACGAGGAACAAGCGCCGGACCAGTTCGTCGATGCCCAGCGGTTCGGGTCCGGCAATCTCGACCGTGCCGTTTCGCGGCGCGGCGGTCACTACCTCGGCGACGTGGGACACGACGTCTCGAGACGCGATGGGTTGCAGATGTCCCGGCGTTGCGTGGACGGCGCCGTCGGTGGTTCCCGCGTCGGCGATTCCGGCGACGAACTCGAAGAATTGGGTCGATCGGACGATCGTGTAGGGGGTCGGGCCCGCTTTGACCAGGTCTTCCTGGGCGACCTTGGCTCGCATGTACCCGGAATCGGGCAGTCGATCGGCACCCACGATGGACAGGATGACGTGGTGCCCGACGCCTGCCTTCTCTTCCGCGGCGAGGATGTGGCCGGTTCCGTCGCGGAAGAAGGCCAAGACGTCGTCGTCCGACCACGACGGGGAATTGGTCAGATCCACGACGACGTCGGCACCCTCGACTGCCTCGGCGATACCTGCGCCGGTGGTGATGTCGATCCCGTCGCCGCGACCGAGCGCCTTCACGTCGTGCCCGGCGTTAGCGAGCTTGGCGGCGACCTGGCTTCCGATGAGTCCGCTTCCGAAAATGACGATCTTCATGTTTTCTCCTTTACTCGGATAAGTAGTGTCCAAGTATACTCGGACACTACTTATCCAAGTCAAGGGTTGCCCGGTCAGTCGAAGAGTTCGGCGGCCAGTGCTTCGTAGGTCGCGATCGGATCACCTTCGGCGGGAAGTGCTTGGATCGCAACGTGATCGGCACCCGCCGCGACATGCTCCCGAAGTCGATCCGCGATGGACTTCGCGGTACCCCGCGCAACCAGGGCGTCGATGACGCGATCGTTCCCCTCGTTGGCCAACTCTTCGGGCGCAAAACCGAGGCGCTCGAGATTGCTCGTGTAGTTGCGCAGATACAGATACGGGTTGGCGACGGCGGGGCGACCGATTGCTCTGGCCTTCTCCGGATCGGTTTCCAGGACGACCTTGTGCTCGGGGGCCAGGATCTTCGAAGGGCCGAGGATTTCGCGAGCTTCGGCCGTGTGTTCGGGGGTGGTCAGGTACGGATGCGCGCCGGCGGCGCGAGCGGCGGACAGTTTCAACACCTTCGGCCCCAGTGCGGCGAGGACGCGCCGCGATTCCGGGACCTGGGCCGCGTCGAGTTCGTCGAGGTACGACACGAGTGAGGCGTACGGCTTGGTGTAGTCGCCGGTCGCCTCCGGATGTCCGACGCCTACGCCGAGCAGGAATCGACCCGGGTGCGCGGCTTCGAGTCGGTGATAGGACTCCGCCACCTCAGCCGCAGGTGAGGACCAGATGTTGACGATTCCGGTTGCCACGGTGATGTGCTCGGTCGCGTCGAGAAGTTTCTCGGCGATCCGTAGATCGGCGCGTGGGGAGCCGCCGATCCAGATGGTGCCGAAACCGAGTTTCTCGATCGCAGTTCCCAGCTCGGGCGGCAAACCAGCCGCTCCTCGCCAGATTCCGTAGGTGCCCAGGTCAGGTGTTTTCGTAGTCTCCGTCACAGCGGGTGCAACTCGGCTGCTGCCGGGATCTATTCCTTCCGTCGTCATTTGCCCGGCGCGCGGTAGTCGGTCGGTCGCTTGACTGCCTCGTCGATCTGCTCCGGCGTGAGCAGTGTGATCGACTCCGAGCGTGCTGCACCTGCCGCAGCCGTGCGAATGCTCAATGCGGCTGCCGCGACGTCGTCCGGCAGGTTGCCGATCACGAACATGTCGTGACCGCCCAGTGCGAAGTGGCAGGATTCGACAGTGCCACCGATGCTTTCGACCATTCGCGTTATCGCGTCGCGCCGCGCAGTGCCTCCCTCCTGCTGTAGACCGGCGGCGCCGGAGGGTGAGTACGTCACTTGCCAGAGGTATTTCGGCATTTCCACTCCTAGCTCGGGATGGGTACTTCGATCGTGTACCCGTAGGGCGCTCGGTGGCAATGGGTAGGGGACAATCACGGCATGGTTGGAACTCCGGTGATCGTGACTATCGTGTCCGTGTGTGTAGGTTTTGTGATCTTCATGCTCGCTGCCAGTGGTGCACGCGGAAAGTGGGACCGTCGCCTCGTGATCGCGTTGTTCGTCGGTGCGGTGGTGTGCCTGACCGTCGTACCGGTATCCGTCGCGCTCAGCGCCGGAGTTTGAAACACGGAGTGCCAAAACGCTCGAGTGCCGCTTAGTCTGAATCGATGGCAGATATTCGGGTAGGTATCTCCGGGTGGACGTATCCCGCGTGGCGCGGAGATTTCTATCCGAAAGGTCTTGCTCACCGCAAAGAATTGTCTTATGCCGCAGAGAGATTGACGTCGATCGAGATCAACGGCTCGTTCTACGCGCTGCAGAAGCCGGAAAGCTACACCAAATGGCGCAGCGAAACTCCCGAAGATTTTGTGTTCGCGATCAAGGGCGGCCGGTACATCACACACATGAAACGGCTGCTCGACGCCCGTGACGGACTCGCCAACTTCTTTGCCGCCGGAACGCTCGCCCTCGGCCCCAAGCTCGGGCCGATTCTGTGGCAACTACCTCCGACGCTGCAGTTCGAATCGCAGCGATTGGCCGACTTCTTCGACGGTCTTCCCCGTACCACTCAGGCTGCAGCCGATCTGGCAGCACAGCACGACGACAAACTCACCGAAGACCGAGTGTTCGCCCAGACCGAGAGGGACGTGCCGATTCGTTACGCGGTGGAAGCGCGGCACGCCAGCTTCGAGACCGACGAAGCCGTGGACCTGATGCGCGAGCACTCCATCGGTTTTGTCGTCGCAGACACAGCCGGCAGGTATCCCCGCATCACCACTCCTACTGCCGATTTTGTCTATGTGCGGATGCACGGGGACAAGGAACTGTATGCGAGTGGGTACACCGACGAAGCTCTGGACAAGTGGTCCAAGCGCTTTCGGGATTGGATGGACGAGGGCCTCGACGTGTACGTCTACTTCGACAACGACATGAAAGGCTTTGCGCCGCACAACGCAATGTCCTTGTTGGAGCGGCTGCGCTGACGGATCGCCTGGCCTGTCGGTGGGATGTGGAAGGCTTCCGCATGAACACGAGGACCGAGGAGATACCACGATGACGCCAGAACAGCGGACGCCAGAACAGAGCTGGCCGACGCATTGGCCGAAGGTCGCCCGTGACATCGCCGATGCCACGGCCGACGCACTCGCCGCGGTGCGGGCGGCAAATCGTGACGGACTACTCGTGGCTGTCGAGGAACTGCGCGGGCTCTCTTTCGAGCAGGTCAGCTCGGTTCACGCGGCGATCGTGCGCGAATTGCTCGAGGACACGCATCCGGACGGCTTGTCCAGCGAGGACGTGCAGGATGCGCTCACCGCCTGCGCCAAGTCCACGATTGTGTGGCTGCCGGATCTGGACGTGCAGGCGCTCGCTGCGGTCTACACCGGGGCGCTCGGGATTTCGGATCTGGAAGACGATTCGTTCCGTATCGGGCACGGCGCGTACCTGCGTTCGGCGGTTCTGGTCATCGGGAGTTTGTCGACCGGAGTGAAGAAAGCTCAGAGCGCGTACATTATTCGTGCAATCGACGAAATCGCACGTGCTCAGACCATCGAGATGCCCTGAGCGTCAGTTCGTAAATCGAATTAGGCTGAGGTCATGTCCAAGATCGCCAGCGCAGATCGTGTGTCGTTTGCCGAACTCCTCGAGTTCATCAGGCCGCGCCATCGGGCCACGTTCGTCACGGTGAAGAAATCCGGCGAGCTGCAGATCTCTCCTGTGACGTGCGGGGTCGACGACGAGGGTCGGATCGTCATCTCCACGTACCCGGAACGGGCCAAGGCCGCGAATGTCCGCCGCACCCCGGCGGTGTCTCTGTGTATCCACTCCGACGAGTGGAACGGCCCGTACGTCCAGGTGAACGGGACCGCGGAGTTGATCGACCTCCCGGACTCGGTGGAACCGTTGGTCGACTACTACCGATCCATCGCCGGTGATCATCCCGACTGGGACGAGTACCGCGAAGCCATGCGCAAGCAGGGTAAGAGCCTGATCCGCGTCACCGTCGACTCCTGGGGTCCGATCGCAACAGGCGGGTTTCCGCCCGGACGCTGACGCTATCGAGTAGGCGGCGAGAGTTCGACTACATGCGCGTCTTTGGCGGCCAGCGGCTCTTTGCAGTGCGCGCACACAACTTGGGCGTGCAGGATCTCACCGCAACGGTGTTCGACGACGGTTGGCGGCGGACCCGTCGTCGCAAAGGCGTCCCCCCATTCCATGAGCGCCATCAGAATGGGATAGAGCGCCTTCCCTGATTCGGTGGCGACGTATTCGTAGCGCGGTGGATGGTCTTCGTAGCGTCGCTTCGTGAGGACGTCGGCGTCGACAAGGGTGCGTAGACGCGCGGCGAGGATGTCGCGGCTCGCACCCGTGCCCGCGGCGATCTCGTCGAACCGTCGTTGCCCGAGGGCGATTTCTCTGAGCACCAACAGTGACCACTTCTCGCCGACGACCTCCAAGGCGTTGGCGATGGAGCAGTTGCGTCCTTTTGTCGCCGTCATCTCTGGGCCCCTGTTAGTTGAAATGTTAGTTGGGAATTCCAACTTAGCACTTGACGGCATGTATTCGAGGGCGGAAGGTAGGTCGAGAAATCCAACGGAGCAGATGAGGGGTCGTCATGACGGAATTGAATCTCGAGGCAGCAAGCGGATTTGTCAGCGCTGCCGGATTGCAACTGGACGAGGTGTCCGGCACGAAGGTTGTCGGGCACATCGATCTGTCCGAGGAGCATCACACGCCGTGGGGCGTAGTCCACGGCGGTGTCTACACGACCGCCGTCGAGTCCGCCGCGAGCATCGGGGCCAGCACTGCAGTGGCGGACCGTGGCGAATTTGCCGTCGGAGTGCACAACGGAACGGATTTCCTGCGGGCGCGTACGGGTGGGCGCGTGGACGTCGTGGCTGTGCCGATACAGCAGGGCCGGGTTCAGCAGTTGTGGTCGGTGGTCATCACCGATCCGGAATCGGGCAAAGAGGTGGCGCGCGGTCAGGTGCGTTTGCAGAACGTACCGCTGCCGAAGTAGGTCAGTCCCAGATCCCCGAGTCGATGTTGAGTGAGATGCGTTTGAGCAGTGCCGTCAGTTGGGCACGTTCGTCCTCGTCGAGTCCGGTGAGTACTTGACGGTCGCGCTCGACGCGTCGGGGAAACTCTGCCTCGACCAATGCGCGACCGGCATCGGTGAGTTGAAGCAGAACCACCCGCCCGTCGTGTTCGAAACGTTGACGCTCGACAAAGCCCAGCTTGGCCAGGCGGTCTGCGTGTTTTGTGGTGGCGGCGCCGCTGACCATCGTGACGGCGGTGACCTCGCTCGCCCGCAGGGGACGGTCACTGCGAGCGAGTGCGCTCATCACGTCGAATTCGGCTCGAGAGACCCCGCTGGACGCCAGCGCCCGGTCGAGCTGGTGAAGAGACTGCGCGTTGATGCGGGCGATCCGGCCCATCACTTCGACGGGAGCAGTGTCGAACTCGGGGTAGGCGCGCTTCCATTCGCGACGGACTTTGTCGATGAAGTCGTCTTCGGATCTGTTCGCCGCGCCCATGGCCCCATCTTAGCGACAGAATTCACATTACTTCACAAGTAATTTACTAGTGAAATAAATGTATGCTGGGTGGGTGAGCCGAACCGAAACCGCAGCCAGGACGCCCAGCCGTCTCACTCATTCGAGTGAAGCCATTGCACATACCGTCTCCGGGGCGACGTGGCGAGCGGCTTTTCGCGTCGGATCTGCCGACGCGACCATCGCCCCCGCGATCAGGGTCGGGCTCGCCACCGCCGTAGTCCTCGTGGTCGGCGGACTGCTCGGGCATCGGGAATTGGCCGGCTTCGCGGCCTTGGGCGCGCTGTGCGCCGCGTTCGGCAGGTACGAGCCGTATCCACGGTTGGCCGGCAAGCTGGCAATGGTGGGTGCTGCACTGGTGGTTTCGATTGCCTTCGGCGGCGCCATGGGTGTCGCGGGCGTTCCGATGTGGTTGCAGATCGGCATCCTCTCTTTGCTTGCGGGTGCGTCGTACTGCTTCATGTCGGGCTTCCGGATCACCGGACCAGGGCCCGTCATCCTCGTCTTCGCGGCGACCGGTGCAGCCGGATATGCCTCCAGCGTTGATGATTTGGCGCGGTTGGTCACTGCCGGTGCGCTCGGAGTTCTGGTCGGTTGGGCGGCCGCGATGCTCCCAGCGCTCGTACTGCCGATGGGACCTGCCCGCCTGGCAGTTGCCCGTGCAGTTTCTGCGGTGGGGCGTCTCGAACAGTCCGGCGCAGACGGAGTGGAACCGGCGCTCGGATCGATTGCCAACGCCCGCTTGGTTATTGCGTCGAGTGGCCGGATCAAGTCGACCGTCGATCACGGACGCGAACTGGTGGCGGTGCTCGACGAAGCAGAAGCGGCAGTTCAGGAGTGGCAGTTGCACGGCGACGCCACCCTGATTCGCAACATTGCTCGGCACGAGAAGGAGCTTCGGAAGCTCAAGCGTTCCAGCATGATCGAACACGATCTCGCACCGGCAAAGAACCTGGCCGCGCCCGAAGGCTATTTTCTCGAAGGATTGAATCGGCTGTATTCGCGCCCGGTGCGGATGAATGCTCTCCGCATCGTGGCAGCGTCGGCTCTGGCCGGTTGGCTCGCGGCGGGAGCCGGGTTGGAGCATCCGCTCTGGGCGTCGATGGGTGCCATCGCCGCGATGCAGGGGCTGAACTACAAGCAGACCGTCCAGCGTGGGATTCAGCGGTTGGTGGGAAATGTCGGTGGCGCCGTCGTCGCTGCTGCTCTCATCGCATTGACGCTCGGCTACTGGCAAGCGGTTGCCGTGGTCGTGATTCTGCAGACTGCTGCTGAGCTGCTCGTGATCAAGAACTATGCACTGACATCACTGGCCGTCACCCCGATGGCACTGCTCCTCATCGGTTTCAGTGCTCCGATCGGGACCGAAGCGGCAGTGGCTCGCGTCGCGGACACTCTCATCGGCGTGGTGATCGGAGTTGTCGTCGCCGCTGTGACGATCAGTCGATCGGATCGCCACCACGTCACCGTGTAACCGGTTCTGCCGTGTTTCCGGTACTGCGTAGGCTCCTGCAGGTGGAGGACAGCACGCCGGTCGACGGCCGGAAACTGCGTTACCAGCATCGCCGTGCCGAATTGCTCGAGCAGGTAACCGCGTACGTCACGGCGAACGGCGTCGGTGAACTGTCCATGCGGCCATTGGCCAAGGATCTGGGGATCAGTCATGCGACACTCATCCATCATTTCGGTTCGAAGGAACAACTGCTCACTGAAGTAGTTGCCACCCTGCGAGACAGTTCTTCTCTCGACATCTCTTCCGGGACCGACATCGTCGAGATGTTGACGAGTTACTGGAATGGGCGCACATCAGCGGAATCGTTGCCGAACTTTCGCTTGATGTTCGAGATCTACGGACAGGCGTTGTTGCATCCGGAGCGGTATCGCGAGTTTCTCGACCATGTGGTGGGGGACTGGTTGGGTGGTTTGGCGGAAGCTGCGCTCGCGCACGGATGTCCACCCGATCGCGCTGATCGCTACGCGACGATCGTGTTGGCGCAGATTCGCGGGTTGACGCTCGATCTGGTGACCACCGGTGACCGCGTCAGAATCGACGCGGCGTTCGCCGAATTCGCGGCTGCGATGGGCGCTCTGGCCAGCTCCTGGAAGGCGATCTGACGCTCCGAATGCCGTGACGCTTCAGGCGATCTGCTCGAACAGGGACACGATGATCCCTTCAGGCCCCCGGACGTAGGCCATGCGCACGCTGTTCTCGTACTCGCCGATCCCGCCGATGAGTCCGTAACCGTCCGCAGCCACCGCGTCGACCGCAACCTGGAGATCGCCCACCTCGAAAGACACGTTGCGTATCCCGATCTCGTTGGCCATCGGAGCAGGCGATCCGGGTACGTGCTCGGGCGTGACGAAGGACGAGAGCTCGAGCCGTGATCCTTCGCCCGGCGGGCGCAGCATGGCGATTTCGCACTTGGCTCCAGGGATACCGCAGACGGTTTCCACGAACTCACCCTCCACGGATCCGGTGCCCTCCACCTCGAGACCCAGACCGACGAAGAATGCCGTCGCTGATTCGAGGTCCGCGACGGTGATGCCGATGTGGTCGAAACGCTGTACGTGTGCCATGGACACATCCTCCTACTGTTTTTTCGTGCGGTTCGATGCTAGGTCGGAGTTGGGGCCGGAATCTCGACATATACGTTTCACGAAGCTGCAAGATTTTGCTTGACCGATCGGTTAAACAAAATCTACGATAACGTCCAACGAGGTCGCCCACCGCACGAACCGGAGTCGTCAGACGTGAAATTCCAGTCGAAGTCGTTTGCCCGCATATCCATCGCAGCCCTCTGTGCTGCAACGATCGGCTCCGCCGTTGCTGCGCCCATCGCGTCCGCACAGGCACCGAGCGCGTCGCAAGCCACCGGCACTGTGGTGTCGAGTGAGCCGCTACCGAAAGATCTGTGGATTCCGGGTACCGCCGACGCCAAGCGATTCACGTACTGGACCATCGGTTCCAACGGCGGGCCTGCGCTGAGCAGTGGCGCATACTACGTCCCGGCCGGTCCGGCACCGGAAGGTGGTTGGCCCGTCATTGCGTGGGCGCACGGCACCACGGGACTCGACGATTCCTGTGCCCCTTCGCTGGTCGGTCCTGGCCTGCCCGAGCGCGACTACCCCTACCTGGGGCGTTGGCTCTCCGAGGGCTACGCCGTAGTCGCCACCGACTACGTCGGTTTGGGAACACCGGGGCTGATGCCGTATCTCGACGGAAAGGTGGAGGCGCACAGCGTCGTCGACTCGGTCAAGGCTGCTCGGGTGATCGACCCCACCATCTCGAATCGGTGGGCAGTGGTCGGACAGTCGCAGGGCGGCGGAGCGGCCATCACGACGGCGCGCTACGCCACTGAATACGGTGGGGATTCTCTCGACTATCGCGGCGGGGTGGGTACCGGAGTGCCGGCCAACATCGAGTTGACCCTCCTGCCTGCCGGTCCGGGCTTCCCTCCCATCGCCCTCGGCGGCGGATTGACGTCGTACGCGCTCTACATCCTCGCGGGCTTGCGGGAAGCGCACCCCGAGATCGACTTGAATTCCTACCTGAACGACTTGGGAAGGGAAAAGGTCGACTCGGCCGAAAAGCTCTGCGCCGCAGACCTGGACGAGGCTTCCAAGGATCTGGTCCTCGGTGACATCTTTTCCCGCCCGCTCAGTCAGATCCCGAACTTCCAGGGTCTGCTGAACGATTACATGGGTGTACCGACCAGTGGATACGATCGCCCCATCTTCATCGGCCAGGGCCTGCTTGACGTGGATGTCCCTGCACCGTCTGCACTTTCGCTGGTTGCAGCGTTGGTCGCCAACGGTGAACCGGTCACGTTCAAGACCTACAACACCGATCACAGCGGCGCTTTGGTCGAATCACAGGCTGACACGATTCCGTTCGTCGCGAACCTGTTCCGCTAGGCATACCGAGAATCCAGATCATCCCCGGGGTGGGGGGGGGGGGGGGGGGGGGGGGACAGACCCAAACACAGCAAAAAAAAAGAAAAAAAAATA